>CAYTJD010000093.1:0-9440 GCA_964438005.1 uncultured Solibacteraceae bacterium
CCGAAAACTGTACCGGGTAATTCCCACGACAGTTCCGCGGTGAGTGCTGCGGACAATGCGGCCATAGATGACGAGCCGAAGCGGACAACGATCGTCGAGGAGCGCGGGCCAATCGATCCAGAGCTGGACTTGCCGGCCCACGGGGAGAATCTCCTTTGTGTCCAGCAACACTCCGCCGCTGCTGATGTTGACAGTCGTGGCATAGCCGCGGGCCTCATCCACAAGATACCGGGAGCTGACGTTGATAGGGAAACGCTGGTGCCGCCGGCGCTCCCGCGACTTGAGCCCGGGAGCAGAACCTGCGAACATGTTGACCTCATCGTGAAATTGTGAACGGGCGCCAGTCGAGGGAATTTGAACCGGAGACATCACACCTCCTCGGCAGAACTTCTCCTGGGAACAGGAAAGAGTATACGCTGCGGAACACAAATTAAGACGGCGCCGGCACAAATGAGCCGTAATAGTACAAATGTATGATGTGAGTTTAGTTGGTCCGTGAGACATAATACGGATCGGCGAACCGTGTGCAACTAACGAACGGGTAAAGGTTTAGAGATTGAGGGCGGGCAAGTGGGAGGGAAGATTTGTTGAACCGGTGCAGGATGGCTGCCAAGCGGGCGGTATTACTGGTAGGCTGCGCACTCGCAGCGCACGGGGCGCTGTCGCCGAGCGCCGACGGCACGATGGTGTATGACACCGTGAATAACATCACCTGGCTGGCCGACGCGAATCTGGCGAGCACCGTGCGCTTCGGGATACCGGCGTGCGGGGCGGGCGCGGGGCAGCCATGCGTAAACGCGAGCGGCTCGATGAATTATCAGAGCGCGGCGGCTTGGGTTGCCGCGATGAACGCGGCGAATTACCTGGGGCATTCGAACTGGCAACTACCGACCACCCCGCTGGTGGATAAGACGTGCGCGAGGACGGGACCGAACGGCGGCTCCTTCGGGTTCGGTTGTACGGCGGGCGCGCTGGACACGATCTACAACGGCCTGGGGCTGAAGCCGCCGAACACAGCGGTTCCGATGCCGGCCAACACAGTGGGGCCGTTCCAGAATATCCAGCCGTATCTCTACTGGTCGCAATCGAGCGCCGGTCCTACACAGGGAAACGCTACGTTCTCATTCGCGACCGGATGGCAGGGAGCCAATACGCTGCCGAATCTGCTTTACCTGTTGCCGATGATTCCCGGGAAGCTGCCAGGAACGCCGCCGGTTAACGGCACCGCCCTGCAAGTGAGTGCCGACGGCAAGACCGTGTATGATCCGATGACCAATATCACTTGGCTGGCGAACGCAAATCTCGCGGCGAGCAGCCCGTTCAGCCTGCCGCGCTGCACGGACCCGACCACGCCGGCCCTCTGTGTCGCACTGGATGGAGCGATGACCTGGAATTCGGCAATGCAGTTTCTGGCGAACATGAACAGCGCCGCGTATCTGGGGCAAACGAACTGGCAGGCGCCAACGATCGATTCGGGGTGTCCCGGATACAACTGCGGCGACACGAAAAATCCGATGGGGAATCTGTTCTACGCCCAGTTGGGTTTTACGGCGGGAATGTCGGCAGTCGCCGTGCCGAATACCGTAACAGGGCCGTTTCACAACATACAGCCTTATTTGTATTGGACCTGCCAAGGCGCACCGATTCAGAGCCCGTGCCAACCCGATGGCCCGGCTCCGAATTTCGAGTGGAGCTACTCGTTTGGAAGCGGCTTCCAGGGCACCGACTTGCTGGCGAACGATCTGTTTGTCACGGCGTATTTCGTGGGGCAGGCAGGAACGGCGACAGGGCCGGCGCCGGTAGTAACTTCCGGAAGCGTGGCGAACGGCGCTACCTACATTGCAGGCGGGCTGGTGCCGGGCTCGTGGGCACAGGTGAAGGGGACGAATCTGGCCAACGTCACGCATCCGCTGGCCGCCAGCGATTTCAACGGGAACAATCTTCCGCTGGCGATGAGCGGGGCGTCGGTCACGGTCAACGGGCAGCCGGCGGCGCTGTACTACGTGAGCCCCACACAAATTGACTTCCAGGTACCGTCAGGAGTAACGGGAACGGCATCGATTGAAGTCTTCAACAATAACGCGGGAAGCAACGTCACGACGGCGCCGACGGGGGCCAGCGCACCGGGGATTTGGCCGATCCCGGTGAACGGGACCAATTACGCGGCGGCCGCATTCACGAACGGAAAGTACACAGGCGATCCGGCGCTCTGGTCCGGATTTCAGAAGGCCAAGCCGGGTGATGCGCTGGAGCTGTTCGGGACAGGGCTTGCGCCCTCTCCGTCGGGTGTGGAGATCAACGCGTTCCAACCGCTGAGCGGGGTGACGGTGACGCTCGGTACGGTTACGATCGCCGCCGACGGCGCGGGACTGGTGGCCCCGGGAGAATTCCAAGTCAACTTTACCGTGCCGCTGCAGTTTGCCGGCATGCCGGAAGGGAATTATCCGGTGACGGTGACGGTGAATGGGGTCTCGTCGCCGGCAACGATCAATTCCGCGCCGCCGGGGCCGGTCGTAATTCCCGTGCAACACTGAAGCGAGGCGCTCCAGCGGATGAGGATACTTGGCGACGTGCGGTTGTCCTTGCGAGTGCTGGCCAAGCACCCGGGGTTCACGGCGGCGGCGGTGGCGATGCTGGCGCTGGGAATCGGAATCGATGCCGCGGTGTTCACGGTCACGGATGCCGTCCTGTTCAAAGGGTTCCCGCTGGTGGAGCGGAACGACCGGCTGCTGTACATCAGCAACGGCGGCTGCTGCATCTCGTATCCGGACTTTGCGGATATCCGGGCGCAAGCCAAATCATTCTCAGGGATGGGGATTACGCACGGGATTGCGGACGTGGTGAGCGATGCCAGCGGGTTTGCCGAGAGGATCGAAGTCACTGAAGTCAGCGCCGATACGTTCCGCACTGTGGGACGGAAACCGGCGCTGGGGCGGGACTTCACGGCCGCCGACGAACAGGTGGGCGCGGCTCCGGTGGCGATCCTGAATCACCGCCTTTGGCAACGACGGTATGCCGGGGACCGATCGATCGTCGGGAAGACGGTGCGGGTGAACGGTATCGCAACGACCGTGATCGGAGTGATGCCGGCAGGATTCTCCTTTCCGCAAACGGTGGACCTGTGGGTGCCGCTGGTACCGACCGCGGAGGTCCTGCGGCGGGACCATACGGATACCTGGTTTGCGTTCGGGCGGCTGCGCGACGGCGTGAATCCCGATAGCGCTCGCGCGGAGGTGGAAGGCATCATCCAGCGTCTGGAGACCGTGTATCCGCTGACGGACCAGCGATTCCACCTGGTGGTACAGAACTTCGCGGGATTCTTTATCGGGGCAAATGCGACCGCACTCTACGGGTCGATGTGGGCGGCCGTGGGTTTTGTGCTGCTGATCGCGTGCGCGAATCTCGCGAACCTGCAGCTGGGGCGCGCGATGGGCAAATGGCGGGAGATCTCGGTGCGGATCGCGCTCGGGGCCGGCAGATGGCAAATCGTGCGCCAGCTTCTGGTGGAGAGCGTCCTGCTCTCGGGGCTCGGGGGCGCACTCGGGTGGTGGATCGCCAGGTGGAGCGTGCGCAGTTACGAGTTGGCGATGTCTGCCAAATCCTCCTGGCTGATTCTGGACTACACGATGGACGGGCGGGTTGTGGCGTATTTGATTGCGATTTCGATCGGAACGGGGATTTTGTTCGGGTTGGCGCCGGCGCTGCAACTGGCGAAGCTGGACGTGAACGCGGGCCTAAAAGACGAGGCGCGGGGTGTGAGCGGCGGCGCATCGGGAAGGCATCTGTCGAGTCTGCTGGTGACCGGAGAATTGGCGCTGGCGATCGTGCTCCTGGCGGGCGCGGGCGTCCTGATTCGCAGCTTTTTGAAGATTCACAACGCGGAGATGGGAGTGAACGCCGACCATCTGCTGGTGGCAACGATGGCGCTTCCGGACACGAGATATCGCCCCGAGCAGCAGAGCAGGTTCTACGAGGGCGTGCGCATGCGGCTGGAGGCGGTCCCGGGAGTGGAATCGGTAGCCATGGCCGGATCGCTGCCTTCCTGGAACGTGCCGAAGTATCCGTACGAACTGGCGGGGGCTTCCGAGAATGCGAGTCCCGAGCAAGCGCGGCGGCCCAAACTGGCGGCGCTATCCGTGAGCCCAGGCTATTTCCATACGGTGGGGGCGGCGGTGCTGGTGGGCCGGGAGTTCGTCGAGTCCGACGGCGTTAGCGGACCTCCCGTAGCACTTGTAAACCAGTTCCTGGCGCGCCGGTTTTGGCCGGGAGAAGATGCGATCGGCAAGCGGCTGCGGTTCTTCGCGGGCGATACGCCGGGACCGTGGATGACGGTGGTGGGCGTGGTGTCGAACATTATTCAGGACGACATCACGCGCCAGAAGATGGAGCCGGTAGCGTACCTGCCGTACGGCAGGAGCCCGGGGGCCCGGTGGTTTCTGGCGCGAACGCAAGTACCGCCCGGCGGCCTTGGCCCCGCGTTGCGGCGGGAGGTGCAGGCGCTGGATCCTGATCTGCCGGTGTACGGCCCGTTCATTCTGGCGGACCGGCTGGAACGATATTGGGACAGCCGATTTTATGGAGCACTGTTCTTAGTGTTTGCAGCGATGGCGCTGCTGCTGGCGTCGTTCGGCCTGTATACCGTGGTGGCGCACGCGGTGAGCCGGCGCACACAGGAAATCGGGATTCGCATGGCGGTCGGCGCAACCGGCCGCGACATTCTCAGACTCGTGTTCCGGCAAGGGATGGCTCCGCTGGCGGCGGGGATGGGCATTGGCCTGGCGGCATCATTCGCGGTGAATCAAGTTTTGAAGACGGTGCTGGTCGGGGTCTCGCCATCGGACCCGCTGGCGCTGGCGGTGGCATCGGGCGTATTGGCACTGGCGGCGGCGCTGGGCTGCTGGATTCCGGCGCTGCGCGCGCTGCGAGTGGACCCGGCTGTGGCATTGCGGCACGAGTAACGCCGACGGGGCTGGTGTGATTCTCCCCCCGAGGCGTTACCTTGACTCCGACCGGAACGTCCTGCCAATATTACTATTCACGCGAAAATGCGGGAGTGTGCATGGGTTTAAGGACAACAAAGAATTGGATTTGCACGGGCGTCGCGGTTTTGGGACTGGCCGGGGGGCCGCTCCGGGCGGCGGAGCCGGATAACGGCGGGCTGGAAGTGGTCAAAGCCCGGCCGAATTTTTACATGATCGCCGGAGCGGGCAGCAATATTGGGGTGTCGATCGGTGTCGACGGAGTGGTGTTGGTGGACACGGGCACCGAAGGGGCGTCAGACCGGGTGCTGGCGGAAATCAAGAAGCTGACCAACTTACCGATCCGGTACATCATCAACACGGGTTCGGATGCCGACCACGTGAGCGGCAACGCGAAGCTGGCGAAGGCCGGGCTGACCATTTTCACGAATGCGCTAGGCAATACGAACTTTGCGAATGCCATGACCAACGGCGGCGGGGCGTCGATCCTGGCGCACGACAGCGTCTTGAGAAGGATGAGCGCGCCGACCGGAAAGGCGTCCGCGTTTCCCGTGGAGACGTGGCCGACGGAGGCGTTCTATACGCCTCGCAAATCGATCCGCATGAACGATGAGGCGATCGAGACGATGTACGAGCCGGCGGCACACAGCGATTCCGACAGCTTCGTGATGTTCCGGAAGTCGGACGTGGTGGCGGCGGGAGACATTTTCGACATGACGCGGTTTCCGGTGATCGACGTCGCCAAGGGCGGGAGTGTGCAGGGCGAGATCGACGCGCTGAACCGGTTGATCGACCTGGCGGTGCCGCCGGGACCGTTTATCTACGAGGGAGTCGGGACGTATGTGATCCCCGGCCACGGACGGCTGTGCGAACAACTGGATGTGGTGAATTACCGGGACATGGTGGTGATCGTGCGCGATGTCGTCGCCGACTACATCAAGCAAGGGAAGACGCTGAGCCAGATTCAGGAATTGTCGCCGGCGAAACCGTTCGAGACGGAATACGGGACGCAGCCGGGCGTCACGGCGGCGTTCGTGGAATCGATTTACAAGAGCCTGACGGCGAAGAAATAGGGGCGGGCGAGCGGGAGAGAAAAAGGAATGGGAAATCGGATCGGATTTTGGGCGATGGTGGTTGGCATAGCGCTGCCGCTGGCGGCACAGCCGCCGCGCGGAGGAAGGGGCGGCCCGCCGCCTACAGCGAAGGCAACGGCGCCGATCGACTTGACGGGATATTGGGTTTCGATCGTCGATGAAGACTGGCGCTTCCGCATGGTGACGCCGACGCCGGGCGACTACATGGGCGTGCCGATGAACGCGGCATCGAAACAGGTGGCCGATACGTGGGATCCGGCGAAGGACGAAGCGTCCGGAGATCAATGTAAGGCGTACGGCGCGCCGGCGCTGCTGCGCGTGCCCGAGCATCTGCGGTTTTCGTGGCAGGACGATCAGACGCTGAAGCTGGAGACCGACGCGGGAACGCAAACGCGGCTGTTTCATTTCGGGAGCGGGACGGCGCCCGGCGGGCCGGCGACGCTGCAAGGCGATTCGGCGGCGGCCTGGGAGATCACGGGAGGCGGGGGCCGCGGCGGTTTCGGAGGCGCTCCCGCCGCCGCGCCCGATCCGAACGCGCCCCCGCAAGGAAAAGGCACGTTGAAGGTGACCACCACGCACCTGAAAGCGGGATATCTGAGAAGGAACGGCGTGCCCTACAGCGAAAACGCGGAGCTCACCGAGTATTACGACATGATCCGGGAGCACAACGGGGATGTGATGCTGGTGGTGACGATCGTCACCAACGACCCGAAGTATCTGCGCGAGCCGTTCATCATTACTTCGCACTTCAAAAAGCAAGCCGGAGACGACGGGTGGAAGCCGACCCCGTGCTCCGTGAGATGGTAAGGAAAGGGAATCACCGATGACACGCAAACCAATCAGTTTCGCCGCGGCGTTGCTGCTCTGCGCGGGATTGCCCGCGCTGGCGCAGATCGATCTGGCGGGGTCGTGGCAATCTAAGAATCACGAAGACGCGCTGGAGCGCGGCGCGGGCCCGAACCCGGGCGACTTCACGGGAATTCCCTTCAACGCATCGGGGCGCGCGTTTGCGCTGATGAATTCGCAATCGCAGCTGTCGATGCCGGAGCGGATCTGCGCGTTCTACTCGCAGTGGCACATGATGGTGGGGACGTTCGGAGTGAAGATCTGGAACGAGACCGACCAGGTGACGGGGCGGACCGTTTCGTGGAACGTCGGCGCGTGGGAAGACCGGGCGGAGATGAAGATCTGGATGGACGGGCGGCCGGGCCCGGGGAAGAACGCGCCGCATAGCCAGGAAGGCTTCACGTCGGGAGTCTGGAACGGCAATGTGTTGACGTCGACGACGACGCACATGCTGACCGGATACCTGCGGCGCAACGGCGTGATGACGAGCGACCAGGCGACGATGACGGTGCACTTCATCGTGCACGGCGACATGCTGACGCTGGCTTCCTCGATGGAAGACCCGGTCTACCTGGCGGAGCCGTACTACATCACGCGGACGTTCGTACGGGCGCCGACGCTGATGAATTCCGGCGGGCCGCCGTGCGTGGTGGGAGACGAAGGCGTGCAGTCCGGCACGGTGCCGCACTATCTGCCGGGGAAAAATCCGCTGGTAGATGAGATGAACAAGCTGTACGGGATTCCGCAAGAAGCGGCGATGGGCGGCGTGGAAACGATGTATCCTGCATACCGCGACAAGATCAAAGACAAATTCAAGCTGCCGGCCAAATGCCAGAAGAACTGCGGCGGACCGGGGCCGGGGCTGTAGAGCTCCGCGAAGTCATTGCGCGAGCCGCGCCAACTGCGCGGCCAGGGCATCGGGGATCTCGACCGCGTTTTCAGACAGACGGCGCTGGCGCTCGCGGCGCGAACGGTCGAAGGGCATGCGGACGGGTAGGCCGCCCGCGACTGGGCGTGCGGTCCGCACGGCATTCGCAAACGTCGAGACGTTCTCCCGGAAAATTTCCGTTGGGCCCATCAGGTCAGGGCGGATCGCCACGATGAGGTAGCCGAAACCGGCGAGGTCCGGCGGGATCGGCGGAGAGCCGGCCAGCATGCCGAGCAACTGCACAGCGATGGCGAGGCCGGAGCCTCTCGGGCCGCCCCACGCGGCGAAGGCGCCGGCGAGCGCGGCGGCGGGATCGACGGTCGGAAAGCCGTTGCGGTCGAAAGCGACACGTTCGGGCAGGTCTTTTTCCAAGCGGCGCGCGAGTTCGACTTCGGCATGCATGATGGCCGAGGTGCCGATGTCATAGATGATGGGATCGTCCGAGCTCGGAAACCCGAAACAGATGGGGTTGGTGCCGAGACGGGCCTCCGCGGCTCCGTGCGGCGCCACCCAGGGCGACGCGTTGGAGGCGATCAGAGTCACGAGGCCGCGCGCGGCGGCGCTCTCCGCATAGTAGGAGAGCATGCCGGTGTACCAGGTGTCGCTGGCGCCGACCACGGCGATGCCGGCCGCCTCGGCCTTTTCGATAGCGATGGTGGTGGCGCGATGCGCGACCACGTAGCCGATATGATCGCCGCCATCGAGACGCGCGGAGACAGGCGTTTCGTGCAGGATGCGGATGGGGCGGCGGCGGTCGCCGGTGCGCGCGAAGCGCTCGGCAATGCTGATGGCGCGCGCCAGGCCGCCATAGGCGAGGCCGCGGAGCTCGCAATCGATCAGGTGGGCGGCGATCAAACGGGCATCGGCGTCGTCGTGCCCCAGCGTTTGCATGACGCGCGCGGCGAGATCGAGCGCCTCCTGCACTGTGAGTCGCATAGACTTCTACGGTATATCGTAGAGAGGTGCGCTTCTTATTTGTATTGGTTGCGCTGCCCTGCCTGGCGCAGCCCCCGGCGGATCAGCCGGCGGCGCGGACGGACGCCAACTCCCAACTGGCCCACACGCAGCTGCTGGAAAAAGCGCGGCGCGGCGGCATCGATATCTACTTCGAAGGCGACTCGATCACGCGGCGCTGGGGCGCGACGGATTATCCGGAACTGCTGGCCAACTGGAAGCGCAATTTCTTCGGATGGAATGCGGGCGACTTCGGATGGGGCGCGGATCGGACGGAAAACATTCTCTGGCGGCTGGAGAACGGCGAGCTGGACGGGGTTCATCCCAAGGTGATTGTGCTGCTGGCGGGGACAAACAACATCGGGAACCGGACGCCGGCGGCGAACGCGGTGGAGGACGTCACGCGCGGCATCGAGGCGATCGTACGCGTGATGCGGAACAAGGCGCCGGAGGCGACGATCATCCTGACGGCGCTCTTTCCGCGGAACGACAACCTGGCGGCGCTGCCGGTGATCGAAAAGATCAATGCCAACCTGGCGCGGCTGGCCGGCGCGAAGATCCGGTTTCTGAATATCAACGACAAGCTGGCGGATCGAGTAGGGCGGCTGTTTGAAGGGATGATGAACGCGCGCGACCAGC
>CAYTJD010000094.1:0-55449 GCA_964438005.1 uncultured Solibacteraceae bacterium
CGGGCTTGTCACCGCAATATCCGGGGATGTATCAGGTTGCCGCGGTCATTCCTGTTACTGCCCCCATCGGCAATGCCGTGCCAATACAAATCCAGATGAATGGAATCACGACAAGCGCGCAATTGGAGATCGCTATCTCAAATTAAGGGCTCTGCTGCTGGACCGAGACTGTTACTCCCTTCTGCGCGGTAGAGGAGCCGATACTCAAGACAAGTGAGGCGGTCGGGTCTGTAGCAACCCCTCCCGGGACACGAACGTTGACTTGCACGACCCCAGCTATTAGACCGGGAGCAGCCCCCGCGTACAGAACGTCGGCTCCCACTCCGTCTATGGTCGCGATCACCGGTTCCTGAGTGTTCGCTAATGCCTGGACTATTTGCCCATCGGTCGGAATCGGATTTAGCACTCCAAAGCCGGTGGCGTAGATCATGATCATCGAGCCGATGGAGGCCGGGTTCGATGGGGAGTTCACAGAATAATCCTGGTTGAGTATCGCGCCCGCTCCAGTCCCGGTAGCGCCTACCGTGAAAATCCCAGGAGACGCCGCTGCTACCGGTAGGGTGAGGTGCATGCTTGCCTGACCCGCTTGAATTTGAACGTCCGCTGGCTTGCTCAGGTCCAGACCAAAGGGCACGACGGTATTTACCTGCTTAGAATTGTTCGAGATGATCGGGGCAGTGACACCATTGAATACGACACTTGAAGGCGTAGAGGCAAATGAACCGGGAAAAGTGACGATTTCGCCGGGAGAAATCGGCCCAGGTGAAAGACTGGCTCCATTGAGAGCTTGGGTGGACGGGGCGGTCGCCAGCAACACCGCCCCCTGCGCGCCACCGATCGTGACCGAGGTCACGGGTGTCCCGTCCAGCCGCGTATAGGCGCCTCCGAGATTGACGGTTTGAGGTGACAGCCCCGGTTCCCCGAGCAGAACCTTGCCGCCCGTAAAATCACGCTCGAACATACCATTGGTGTAGGATCGCGAACCCAGCGGCGCTCCTAGATCAACGTCATAGCCGCTCCACCAATTGGCCGGCGTGGTTGAGGCGTCGCCAATGCTGTCGTTGCCCGTGGAGATCAGGAAATAGCTTGCCAGACCGTATTCCAGACCGGCTGCATCCAGTGTCAACTGCTGGAGATTAACGCCTTTGCCCGCAGCATGAATCCGATCGACGTAAGCGAAAAAAGAATAGAGAGACCAGAAGCCGGTTCCCCCGGTGAGTCCCGAGTCGCTCGCCACACCCCGCTCGAGCGCGATGACATCCGCAGTCGCGATCTGGCGCTGCACTTGAGGGTCGGTTCCCGGAGTGGCACCTGGGGGGCCGGCATACCAGATCGTGTTCTCCATGATCTTCATGTGCGGGAACGAAGTCTTGACCTCCTCCAAGTACGCCGCCATATAGTTTCTCCACGCATCATAAGTCATGAGTTGGCCCGTGTTGGAATCTATGGGAGCGACCTGGTTTCCCGACCCGTCCGAGACTCGGAATTCCAAATTCACATCGTCAATATACAGGCCAGGGTACTGCCAAAATCCCTGTATGTTGTTAATCCAGGCGGCGCGAAATGCCGGATTAGCGATATCGGCGGCGTACAGCGCGCAGGTTCCCCCACCACAGCCCCACGGTAAATAGAGCCGGTTGCCGTGTTGATCATGCAAAATCCATTCCGGGTGTACATTCTCCTCCCACGACCCTTTGGCGATTCCATAGAAGTCCGAATACGCATACACATTCGGGAACCACGAGAGGCGCGAGTCGAAATACGGCGGGTAAACGACCATCGCTGCGAAGTGATTTCGAAACCACTGTTGCTGTCCCAAATCGGGAGCCAGCGTAAACGTATTGAAGCTCGCAATCGCGTTTTCGACGTAATTCACTCGTCCGGGGCTGGCAGACTGCGCTCCGAGTGGCGAAACAACCCCCAGCAGGACAATACTCTGGATAAGTGCGCTCGCATATCCCTTCACCGCTTCGTCCGCCTTTCTGAGAGTTCAACAACCGTATGTTCGCTTTATACTACACGGACGCAGGCCTGATTCATCCCGCCTACGCATTTTTACTTTAGGGCTTCTCGCAGCCGTGAGAAAACACACGCAGTATACTCGAGCCAACTCATTAGTAAGTTCTATGTGTTTGACGGAACTAACTTTGGCCTGTATGATCGGCGCGGCTCTATATTTCTGCCTTTGGCTCGGCCCTTGGTCTGACGGAAGATGTCGCTTACGGACTGACGCAGGCGCTGCCCAACACCGCATTGATCACCCGCTGCACGTCGACAGCTGTGCACCGGCCGTCTCTGTCGATGTCCGCCGTCCCACAGGGAACCTGGTTCAACACTTGCGGGACTGCTGCAGTCACATCGGCGCTGTTCACCTGGCCATCTTGATTTACGTCGCAGGGAGACAACGAACTCAGGATTGCGCCGGTGGCGGCACCCAGCGTCACCGTGCTGACGACTGTTCCGTTGATACGTCGGAGCGGTGCCTGTAGCGTGACTGTTACCGCGGCCGAGCCCGGCGGATTCACCAGGGCCGCGCCCCCAGCGAAATCCCTCCGCCAGAGACCCTGCCAGGTGTAGCGGGCCCCCTGAGCTTTCCCCAAGTTTGTGTTGAACCCGCTCCACCAGTACGTCGGCGTTTGCGAGGAATCTCCAACCATGTCCTTGCCTGAGGAAATCAACAGATAGGCCGAAGCAGAATACTCCCGCGCCGTGTCGGAGTCCGATGCCGGTGGTTCCCCATCGAAGATGACGCCCTTGCCAGCGGTATGTACATTGTCCACAAACGACAGCAACCGATAGAAGGACCAATAACCGGTGCCGCCGCTGAGGCCGGCATCGTTGACACCGCGCTCCAGGTTGATCCAGTCCGCCGACTGAATCTCGCGTTGAACATTGGGATCCGTCCAATCCAGGTACCAGAGGGAGTTGTGGACGATCTCCGCGTTCGGAAATGCCGCCCGCACCTGCGCCATGAAATCGGCGAAGTATTGGCCCCAGGCAGCGGCAGTCATCAACTGACCGGTGTTTGGGTCCACCGGCGTCACGGGATTGCCATTACCGTCGCTTACCCTGGACAAATCCAGGTTGACATCGTCGATCCAGAGCCCCTTGTAAGGCAAGTTCCGCAACATATATGGTTGCGCCTGACTGATCCACCATGCTCGATAGCCAGTGGGATTGGTAATATTGGCCGCATATTGCGGACACGTTCCGCCCCCGCACGCCCAGTTGACGTAGAGCGGGCTCCCATTAGTGTCACGGAGGATCCAGTCGGGATGTTGCTGAATGAGCTGGGCAAAGACAGTATTGGCTGGGTCGGTGTAAATGGCATACGAATCAGCGTACGCCCAGGCGCTGGGATACCAGGACAGTTTGCTGTTTTGATCCCAATAGCTCGGAAAGGTCACCAACCGAGGCCAGTCCGTATTCATGAACTGTATTGTGGAGGCAGACGGGTTGCTCGTGTACACATCATCGGACGGGCTCGTGCGCTTTAAGAAATTGATATGGCCTTCGGTCACGTTAAACACCGAGGCAGTCTGCATCTGACCGGTCGTGGATATTGCGAGGCAGGCCAGGCAGAGCGCCAGTAACGCGAATCGCCCCAGCCTGGGGCGGAGATCGCCGCATAGGCCAGATCTCTTTAAGGATCTCATTATATCTATATCGATTTAACTGAAGTTAACCTGTAGGCGCCCCGCAGCCGGGGCTGAGGCCGTTAGCGCGTCTGCAGGGGCAGGAACTTGGGAGGACGAGGACGTGAGCGAAAGCGCCTACACCAGGAACTTTAGAGTGACTGTCATGTTCAGTACAATACCAACCTCGGTTCGCGGAGCGGCGCTTTCCTTCGGTAATCGGCCGTTCCTGCCCCTGCATTTTCTGGGTTGCCCTGTAGGCCGGGATTCACAAACAGAACCCACTGGAAGTAAAGGGTCCAACCTCACTAAAAAGCCGGTCAAAAACAGTACCTTCTTCCGTTTTCACGCTGTACAATGCCTTACTTGGAGGCAGAAACTGGGACGATTTCGGCTTTAGTCGTACGCCATAATTGTTCACCGCGCTCTCTCATGAAGGTAATTCTTCCATCTGGCATTTCTCCTCGGACTCGACAGCTGTAAATAGAAGTCCTCATTTTCTGGCTTCCATCCCACTGAAAGGAAGCAGAATAAGTGAAAAAACATCGAACCGCGGCAATCTTGGCTGCGGCAGTCTGGTTCACCGGCTCTGTAGGGAATGCGCAGAACGGCCACGAAGGTCACGTCAATTACCTCGCCTACGCTTTGTCGTTTCTGGATCCCTGGACGTCCACGTACAGTTCAACAACACAGCAATGGCTTCAGACCCATTTCGGCTCCATGGTGAGCTGGTCCCCTTACGCTGACGGCCGGACCTGGTGGTGGCCGCGTACGAATGTTTACCACGATCTCTATGCGATTCAACCCGGGTCTTGGGCTGCGACGGCACATCCCGAGTGGATCCTGAAGGATCAGTACGGCCACTGGCTGTACATTCCGTGGGCTTGCCAAAACGGGACCTGTCCCCAATATGCTGGCGATGTCGCCAACCCCGCCTTTCGCGCTTACATCATCAGCGACATACAAGCCATGGTTAGCCGTGGGAATTACGCCGGTCTGTTTATCGACGACAGCAATATGGAATTTCGCGTTAGCGACGGCTGGCAGAACGAGCTCCCGCCCGTAGACACCAATACCGGACAGCTCATGACCTGGGCTGGCTGGAGGAGTTATATCGCGACCTTCGAAGAGCAGATCCGGGCGGCGTTCCCAAACCAAACCCTCATGGAAAATGTGATTTGGTACGCATCGGGGGGCTCCGGTGTGCCGGGACAGGATCCTTACATTCAGCGGCAGTTCCGGACCGCGAACATCATCAACCTCGAGCGCGGCGTGGCGAGCGACCCGGGCTTTACAGGTGGAACCGGATTCTGGTCCGTCTATAGTTTCTTCAATTTCATCGATACGGTTCACGCTGCCGGCGCCGGCGTGAATCTCGGAGAGTACCAGCTCGACCCGGCGGAACAGGAATATGGACTTGCTTCCTGGTTTCTGATCTCGAACGGATTGGATAGCCTGGGCGACAACACCGCGACCCCGGCCAATTGGTTTAGTGGCTACAGTCTCGACCTCGGATCGGCGCTGGGCCCCCGGACATACAGCAACGGTGTCTTTCAACGGAACTTCACGGGCGGGATGGTTTTGCTCGCGGAGCCCGGACTCGGCGGCCAAACCATCAGTCTGCCGGGCGCCTTCCAGAGGCTGGATGGCTCGTGGGTGAGTTCTGTGTATCTGCAAGGCGGCCAGGCAGCCATCTTGATCGGAAGCAGTCCGGTCGCTCCACCCGCCCCACCCGCCGGTGGCGTCAGCCATTATGTGAGCGATCTGACTCCAACCTACGTGGCCAACGGTTGGGGAACGGTCGGCATTAACACGAGCGTTGGCGGAGGGCCAATCACGATTGCCGGCACGCAGTACGCCCACGGCCTCGGCGTGCATGCCTTCTCGGAACTGGACTATCCGCTTCCGCCTCTCGGCGGCTGCTCGTCATTCACGGCCACGGTAGGGGTCGACGACGAAGTCTGGTGGGGCTTGGGGCAAATACAATTCCAGGTCTGGGCCGATGGCGTGGAAGCGTGGGCCAGTTCCTGGCTGGATAAGGGAACCCCCGCCCCAAGCGTCAACCTCAATGTCACCGGCGTGCAGAAGCTGGTATTGATCGTCGCGAACAACGGTTCCATCGACTGGGATCATGCCGACTGGGCGAACGCACAGCTCGTGTGTGCCAACTGATCTCTGCATAGCGGCGCCCTTGGTGGAGCGACGATAGCCGTTGTGCTCCAGCTAGCCTAGGGGCCGGTTGAAGTTCGAACCATCAGTGCCTCTGAGCCTCTCGGAATTTGGGGTTACTTTGTTTCGGGTAACCCCATCCGACGGCTTGACCTTCCGGAAACCAGAAGCCGCTGGCTGCTAGCGGGGAGCGCGTCAAAGAGAGCCGTGAAGACGGCGTTAGTCCAACCAAAGCCGGCTTCATTCGTTCGATACCCAAAGAGGATCTCAGGGGTGAGGTCTGACCTTGCTCGTACCACGTCATACTTCTCCGAGAGGGAACCGTACTTCTCATATTCACGCAGCACCATAGAAAGAAACTCTTGTGAGATCCGGTCCGCTTCCGTCTGGTATCCATAGCGCGTGAGCCCCTGCACCGCGATCCACTCAAGCGGCGCCCATCCGAACGGCGCGTCCCATTGGTCACCGGTTTGTCGATTGCTGGCCTGTAGCCCTCCGGCACGTTCAAACACCGGAAGGTTGCGGACTACCTGGGCGGCCTGCTGCGGGCTGGCAATCCCGGCCCATAGCGGGTAAAAGGTGGTTAAGAATGGATAATTCCGGACGCGCTTGCCCGTGAAATTGTAATCAAAATACATTCCCTGTGCGCTGTCCCACATCAGGTGGTTGATTCTTCCGGCTCGCACGCGCGCCCGCTCCCGCCACTTTTCGGCATCCTGGCGTTGGCCGAGAATCTCCAGTATTTGGGCGGATTCGGTCTCCATGATATACAGAAGCGAATTCAGACAGACTGGATTGTAGTGGATGATATCGGCGTTAAAGGGCCCGAAACGATTTGACGGATCGAAACCCGACTCGCGCATCGATCGGTCGCCCTTATAGAAGAGCGGAGTCAACCGGTCAGCGGCCGCGTCGTAATATTGATCGGCCTTATAGTCCGTGATGTGGTGTGAACGAAAATACTCCCGGACCAGGTCATAGTCGGTCCGACCTTGCTGGTCAACTTCCGAGGCCACTACCTCCGGCGCAGGGCCTTCGCCTGAATCGTAGTACCGCGAGAGCCCGGTCCCAGGCGTCAAGTGGGGTTCCTGGGTCCAATAGCGATAATACTGTTCGATGGCAGGTACGGACTGCGCGAGCCACTGGCGATCTGACGAATGGCGGTAGATTCCCAGAATTGCCTGTGTTAGGAATGGTGGCTGAGACCGGGTCAGGTAATAGGTGCGGTTGGCATTCAGGATCTTGCCGTAGTTGCGGACTTCGTACAGGAAGTTGTCAACCATGTCCTTTGCGAGCGCGAATTTGCCATCGCGAAGTAAACCCATCTCGATAAAGTAGCTATCCCATCCATACATTTCGTTGAATCGGCCCCCGGGGACCACATACGGGTGGGGGAGATATAGAAGACCCTGATCAGCAACCTGCGAGACGCCACGAGGCAGAACGCGAAGTTCAATCTTGTCAAAACCCGCCCGCATGACACGGCGCAGGTTCTCCCGCACACGGTTCAAGTCCTCCTGCTCAGGTACGTAAACCGGCCAACGGCCATCCTGGGAGGGGTGGTACTTGGGGTCCGCTGCCGCGCGCGCGAGGTATTCATTGGAGCGAGTCAGGACGCTCCAGGTGTCCTTGATGTAATCCAGGATCGGCGCCGGATTCCGCCCGGCTGCATCCATGATGGCCACAGCCGCGACGCAGGCCACGGTGGCCGCAACCAAGATGGTCGAACCTGGCACGCTTGTATACACGGGAGCGAATCCGGGCTTTCCGGTAGCACGTTCTTATGCTTCCCCGTGATTCTCTGTTGCATATGGTGTTCCAATGTACTGTTAGTCGCGGTTGGGCGGTTTCCGGCAATCAAGTTGCTACCAGGCGAGTGATCCGCGAACGGTGAAGTCACACGGATCAGCAATGAAACAGGCTGCTCGGATAATGATCTTCGTGTTTGCCGTGGCTGCGTTTGGCGCCTCCCCTGAGGCCGAGATCGAGCGCCGCGTGAATGCGCTGGTTTCGCGCATGACCCTGGACGAAAAACTGGGGCAGATGTCCCAGTCGACCTCGTTGGCCCAGCTCACCGATTCCATCCGCGCAGAAATCCGGCAGGGACGCTACGGCTCGTATTTGAACGCCGGGAGCCCGCGCGATCGGGAAGAAGCGCAGCGAATCGCGCGCGACGAAAGCCGATTGGGCATACCCCTCTTATTCGGGCGGGACGTGATCCACGGATATCGCACCATCTTTCCGATTCCGCTCGGCCAGGCAGCGAGCTGGGATCTGGATCTGATCGAACAAGCCGCTCGAACCGCCGCCCGGGAGGCGGCCGCCGAAGGCATTAAATGGACGTTTGCCCCCATGGTGGACATTGCGCGCGATCCCCGCTGGGGACGTATCGCCGAGAGCCCCGGTGAAGATCCGTATCTTGCCGGAGCCGTCGGCGCGGCCATGGTGCGGGGCTTTCAAGGGAGTTCGTTGGACAACGCCTCGTCGGTTGCCGCTTGCGTCAAGCACTACGCGGGCTACGGGGCGGCCGAGGCCGGGCGCGATTACAACAGCACTTGGATTCCGGAAGGAGAGCTGCGGGACGTTTATCTGCCGCCGTTTCGAGCGAGTCTGGAGGCGGGCGTAGCCAGCCTCATGACTGCATTTAATGCGCTCAACGGCGTTCCCGCCACCGGCAACGAGTTTCTGCTGCGCCGCATCCTCCGCGGGCAATGGAAGTTCAACCCCCTGGTGGTGAGCGATTACACGGCCATTCCCGAGATGATTGCGCATGGATACGCCGCCACCGCCCGGGATGCAGCGCGTGCAGCCGTGCGCGCCGGCGTCGACTTGGAAATGGTCAGCACCACGTACTGGGATGAGTTGAAGCCGCTGGTGCGAGACGGCACTGTGCCCGTCAGCCAAATCGACGAAGCCGTCCGCAACATTCTGAGGCTGAAATTTCGCTTGGGACTATTCGAGCAGAAGCCCGCGCGCACGGAATCGGTGTCTGTGACGCCCGAATCGCGCGCGCTCGCGCAGCGGCTGGCTACCGAGAGCGCCGTCCTGTTGAAAAATGAAGGCCCGGTGTTGCCGCTCACACAGTCCGTGCGGTCTGTGGCGGTCATCGGTCCACTGGCTGACAGCGCCGTAGACCAGATGGGCACCTGGGTCATGGATGGGCGCGCGGCGGACGTCGTGACGCCCCTCGCAGCCTTGCGCCAAATGTTAGGTAGGGCTCGCGTCGAATATGCTGCCGGGTTGAAGAACAGCCGGGACACCAGCACGGCCGGCTTTTCGGAAGCGGTTGCCGCGGCGCGAAAGGCGGAGGTCGTGCTGTTCTTCCTGGGTGAGGAGCAGATTCTCTCCGGCGAAGCCCGCTCGCGCGCCTTTCTCAACTTGCCGGGCGCCCAAGAAGAGCTCGTCGAGGAAGTCACGAAGCTGGGAAAACCGGCGATTGCCGTGATCCTGGCCGGAAGGCCGCTCACATTTCACAAGACGGCCGAGCGCGTAAAGGCAGTGCTATGGTCATGGCATCCGGGCACGATGGGTGGGCCGGCAATCGCGAATCTCCTGTTCGGACAGGCAACGCCCTCGGGAAAGCTGACGGTTACGTTTCCGCGGACAGTGGGCCAGGTGCCGATCTATTACGCGCACCTGAATACCGGGCGGCCCGCTGGAGCCAATGAGCTGGGAGTACCGATGGGCAATCCCGCGGAGCCAAAAGGCTACACGTCGAAGTACATCGACGTTGACTTCACGCCGGAGTACCCGTTTGGCTATGGCTTGTCCTACACCAATTTCGAATACGCGAACCTTCGGGTGAGCGCGAACACAATGCCGCGCACTGGAACGGTGGATGCTTCCGCCGAGATAACCAATCGCGGGCGCCGCGAGGCAGCCGAGATTGTCCAGCTATATGTCCATCCGGTTGCGGCGAGCGTTGCGCAGCCGGTGCGCTCATTGAAAGCGTTTCGACGGATTGTTTTGAAGCCGGGCGAATCGCGCACCGTCACGTTCCGCATCCGGGGGAGCGACCTGGCCTTTCACAATCAACAAATGCAGCTCGTTACCGAGCCAGGGCGATACCAGCTATGGATCGCCCCGGATTCAGCGCGTGGTCTGGAAGGGCAGTTCACTGTAGAGTGAGACACTGTCTGCCCTGCTTGCTAAGCGGCGGCCAGTCCCAATTCTTTCATTGCAGGCACGGTGTCCGCTTCCGCAAGTGCTGCCGACGGTACTCGTTCATGCAACAGCAGCTCCGTCGCCATGACCTGCGGCTCGGCGTGAAAGTAGCGCTGTAACGGGTTGTCGCAGAGAAGATTCGCGACAGCCAGCAGGCTCATGCCTTGATGATGAGCCATCCACATCCGCACCGGTTCCCCTCCGTCTGCCGTGTATTGGATTGCTTCGTAGAAACCATAGCGGCCGAGCCAGCCGAATTCTCTCATCTGGCGCAGGTTTTCTACGGCGGTTGAGGGATCGACCGCGGCAGCGAGAAAACTCGAGTAGGGAGAAATCACCAGAGAATGCGCTTCAGCTCGCTTCAAAGCCAGCTCCGGCAAACCAAAGGGAGCGTACCCGTACTCGGAACTCGAATCACACAGGCATGCAGATTCGGAAATGCCCCACGGAACTCCTCGCCGGCGTCCATAGTCGCGCTGGGCGCGTACGGCCGCGCGGGTCGTGTGATCGAGGAGCGTCTCCGGATAGTGGCGCATCCAGAGTGCCGGCATCAGATATTCGAACATCGTGCCGGTCCAGGAGAGCAGAATGCCTTCGCCCCGGCACGTCGTATGCGCACGTCCCAGCCGGATCCAAACGTCCTGCGGAACGTCCCCCTTGGCGATGGCGATGAATGCTGCCGTGCGAGCCTCGGAGGCAAGCAGGTCGTAGCTCGCAAGCTCAAGCCGGTTGGAGGAAGTATCAAAGCCGATCGACAAGCTTTGCCTGCCTGGTTGATACAGGAATTGGAAGTCCATCTCGTCTACCAGACGATGGCAGATCTCGGCGATGGTTCGCAGTTCCACAGCGAGATCACTGGTTAGGCCCCGTTTCACAGCCGACTCGGACGCAAAACACTGCGCCGCTTGCTTCAGAGTCCAGAGGCTGGCGGCCAGATTGCCGCTATCCACGGTCGATACGAAAAACGGCGAAATCGGCTCGAGGGTGTTGATGTCATACCAATTCAACAGGTGGCCTTTGTACTTGGACAGCCGCGCGACACAGTCGAGAGTCTGCCGGGTTTGGAAAACAAACTCCGCCAGCGGCATGACTCCCAGGTGCACGGCGGCGATTCGGGAATTGAGCAGCATCCCAAGATTGGTGGGAGATAGCTTCGGCTCAATCGCGCCGTCCTCACGCACGGAGTCGGGAACCAGCCAATTGGTGGCGGGCGAACTCCAGTCGTGGAAAAAGCGCCAGATTCGATCCGCAGAGTCGCGCAATAGCTGAGACTGTTCTTGATTCAACTTGTTGTGGCCCGCGCGCGGTCTTCGGTTCAAGTAGATGGAGAACAGGTGCGAGGCGGTCCAGAGGCCAAGTAGCGGAGCCGCCGATGCCAGCGACTCCGGTCGCACGCGCCAGATCATCGCGCCAATGGCAAGGGCGATCCAAGGCGTCCATTTCAGATAAACGTCAACCGTGGCCGTGCGGCAGGCGGCAGCTTCCGCTTCCGCGGCGCTCTCCCATTCCAGCATCTTCTTGCGTGTTACGAAGGCGCGTGAGACCGCTCGAACGATGGCGTCGGCCGAGATCAGCGCCTGGTGCAGGAGAAAAATCAAGCTGCACATGGTAATCAGAGCGTGATCGCGAACCGACCGCGCCGATTCGGCGAGCCAGCCCGGCCATGCCCGGCGGCTGCGGGGCGCCCGCGGCAGGGCGAAGAACAGGCCCGAGAAAACCGGCAATGACCAAATTAAGATGGTTGCCGAAGTCCAATACTCCGGGCGCCCGGGCAGCCATAACCACCCGCTGAGCAGGAGGAGCACAAGCGCCGGCTCCAGCAGGCTCCGCCGCAAGTTATCCAGAATCTTCCATTGTGAGATGAGCGAAATCGGATTGGGAATCCAGCGGCCGTAGTAGTCGGGAACGCGGGCCTGGATCCAACGAAGGATCTGCCAGTCTCCGCGCATCCATCGGTGCTTCCGCCGGCTGTAGGCGCTGAAGTGCGACGGATAGTCGTCGATGAGCTCAATATCGTTGACGAGTCCCACCCGCGCGTAGGCGCCTTCGATCAGGTCATGGCTCAGCAGAGAGTTTTCCGGAAACCGGCCCTCCAGGACGGAGCGCAGGGCATCGACTTCGTAGATCGCCTTGCCGGTAAAGATTCCTTCTCCAAACAGGTCCTGGTATACGTTCGAGATCGCGCGAGTATAAATGTCGAACCCCGTCTGACCGGAATACAACGAAGCGAGGCGGCTTCGGGCGGCCGATTGCACGCTGATTCCAATGCGCGGTTGGAGGATGCCGTAGCCTTCCACCACCTTGCGCCTCGCGGGGTCAATGACCGCCTGGCTGAGCGGGTGAGCAATCGCGCCTACCAGCCGCGCGGCGGAATCGCGCGGCAGTTGGGTATCGGAATCGAGCGTGATGACGAAGCGGATTTCCGGCAACACAGACAGGTCGCCCTCTTTGACCGGAAACGCATCACCGTCATTCCGCAGGAGCCGGTTGAGATCGAGGAGCTTTCCTCGTTTTCGTTCCCAGCCCATCCAAACCCCTTCCGATTCGTTAAAGGTGCGGCGGCGATGAAACAGGAAGAACGGCCGGCGGCTATCTCTCCCATAGCGTTGATTCAAGCCGGCGATCAAGCCTCGGCACAGGTCCACCAGTGCGTCGTGATGGTCTTCCGGGAGATTGCAATCGGGGCAGTCCGTCAGGAGAGCAAAGTATAGGTTCGGGTCGGGATTCGCCAGGAACCGGATCTCGAGGTCGAGCGCAAGGTCGTGAACCTGGCCTTCATTGAGCAGAAGTGCGGGGACCGCCACCATGGTGGCGCAGCTGTGCGGAATACCGGCGGAGAAATCCAGTTTGGCGAGAACTCGAGGTGGAATTAAAAGCGCGATGAGGCTGTTCAAGAAATCCGTGGCGGCCTGAGTGGCGGGAAGTATCAGTAAGAGTAATCCGCAATAAGACGGTGAAACCGAATCCAGCTTATAGAGAATCAAGAACACAATCAGTAAAGTCAGAACTTCAATTCCGGAGAGGTAGAACCCGGTCGGGTGCCGCAGCACGAAACGCCGTAGGGAGTCCGGTAACGAAGGCCGATAGCCGATGCAGGCTTCGAGTTGCGCGCGGCCTTGATCGATCAGATAGTAGCCCACGTGCGCGCGTCGGATGGCCGCGCGTGAGCCGTCGGAGTCGCGGAGCGCGTTTTCGGCCAGATCGATGGCAGTAGCCGCGATCTCGGGCTCCGTGAGAGTGCAATGCTTGGCAAGGTTGGACAGAGCCTTGCGGTACAATTCTTTGCTCTCGAAATCCATTCGTTGATAGGCCGCAGCTGGGTCGCAAGTCAGAAGGCGATGAGTCTGACTGCAGGCCTCGAAGACATCCTTCCACTGGAGATCACTGATTTTTCTCATGCTGGTGAGCAGGACTGGCCAATCCTCGGGCGGGGCGTCCGTCAGCAGACCGATAAGTTCCAGTTGCAAGGCTGCACTGAGATTCCAGATCTCACTCATCCGGACCGGCGCGGCGTCCTGGTATCCGTCCATAAATTCAATGAGCGTTTGTTCGGAAAACCTGTTCGCCACAGTCAGGAGATAGCTTCTGGCCAGGAGACAAAGGCGCGGCGTTTCGCCTCCCCTCTTTTGCATGACCACCGGATACTGCTTCAAGCGGGAAGCAAGCGCGCGCGCCTCGCGTTCTGCGCCGAAGATCAGCCGGAAATTGTCGAGCACCCATGCGGCTTCGGCCTGGGAACTGGTCGACGCCCGAACGATCAGATCTTTGAGGCGGCGGCGGCTTGGGGCCGCAACCTTGGTATGGCCGCGGGGCTTGGTGAATTGGTGGCTTCTGCCTAACTGAACGCCCGCCTCGCGCGCGCACCGGAGGCTTTCGCCGGTGCGTGCGAGGGTGGCGTCATGAATGGGGGTAATAGTTTCTTGGCTCATCGGTAACTCGATGCTTGAAGTTCGAACATGACCGCGTAACGGCCGCCGAGAGCGAGCAGGTGTTGGTGGCTCCCGTGTTCCGCGATCGCGCCGTTTTCCAAAACTACGATGCGGTCCGCCATTCGCACCGTAGAGAACCGATGAGAGATGAGCAGAGCGATCTTGCCTTGGGTCAGTTCGGCGAATTGCTGGAAAACCTCGTATTCGGATTGCGCGTCCAGGCTGGCAGTGGGTTCATCCAGAATCACGACTTGAGCGTCGCGGAAATACGCGCGCGCCAGCGCGATCTTTTGCCACTCTCCACCGGACAAATCGACTCCGCCTTCGAAGCGAAGCCCGAGCAACTGGTCGTATCCGCGGGGCAATTTCCGGATCACGGGATCGGCCAGGCTCTGTTGGGCCGCGCGCCGGATTGCGTCGTCTTGTGCCGACTCGATGCGTCCCACCGCGATGTTTTCGCGGGCCGTCAGTTCATAGCGCATGAAATCTTGAAAGATCACCCCGATCTGGCGGTGCAGGTCGTCAACACGGTAGTCGCGGAGATCCACTCCGTCGAGCAAAATGCGGCCGCCGGTGGGGTCGTAAAGGCGAGTGATCAACTTCACGAGCGTCGTTTTGCCTTGCCCGTTCTCGCCGATCAGCGCGATGCGTTCCCCGGGCTCGATCCGAAAGTTCAGTCGGTCGAGGATCAGCCGGTTGCTTCCGGGATAGGAGAATGTCACTTGCTCGAACAGAAAGCCGTCGCGGATCAGGCGTGGAGCGGGCAGCGCGTTGGGCTTCGAGGAGATCTTTGGGCTCATTCGCAGGAACTCCACCAGATCGGTCAGAAACAGCGATTGGTCCGCAATGCCGGACAGAGTGCTAAAAACGTTCTGAATATTCGCGCTGGTGGCAGCGAGAGCTCCGGCCAGAAATTGCAGCGTGCCCCAGGTGAGTGCCCCGGTCACTGTCCGGTAGATCACATAGGAGTAAGCGCCGTAATAGCCCGCGGTGCTAAGCAGCGCTAAAGCGGCCCCGGCCCACAAGCGCCGGCGCGAGAGCCGGACGTTTTGATCGTAGATCCCGTTCGCCAGCCGTTCGTATTCGATCGAAAGGAAACCGCTCACGCCGAAGAGCCGCAGCTCCTTGGCGGATTCCTTGCTCGCCCCAATCGTCCGCAGATAATCCAACTGCCGCCGCGCTGGGGTCTGCCGGATATTCTGCGCATAGCCGAGAAAAGCAAAATGACTCTCGCCCAGGAAAGCCGGCACCACCGCCGCGACCAACAGGCCGAGAAGCCACGGAGAGAACCATAGGATCGCGAGTGACAGCGTAATCGCTGCGATTAGTTGTTGGGCCGCCGACCCCATGGCGTGAATCATGGCGATGCGGTCCGTGGCCTGCACGCGCGCCCGCTCGAGCTTGTCGTAAAAACGCGGGTCTTCGTAGGAAGCCAGATCGAGTTGCGAGGAGTGGCGCATCACAAGCAGGCTGACGTGCCGGGTGAAGCGATCGGCAAGCAGCGAGTCGAAAAACGAGGTCGCGCGGCCGAGAATCGCTATCAACGCCGCCAGCGCAAACTCCGTGGCCACGAGCGCCCAGAATTCCCGCGGCAGCGCGCGTCCTGCGTAGTGCGCCTGCACGGAATCGATAATTTTCTTCGAAACGGCCAGTATTGCCAGAGGGATCAGAGCGGACGTGACACGGCATGAGATCACGCCACACACGACCGAAGGGCCCGAACCCCAGACAATGTGCACGAGCGCGGGGAGGTTCTGCAATGCCTGGATGCGCTCCCGCCAACTGTTCCGAAACATAAGCGTTCCACTTTTCACAAATATTGAATTCCGCTTCGCGGAATACTCTTCCATTTATGGAATCGACATCGCTCTATGCATTCGCGCTGCCGTTTCACCGGAGCATCGAAAGACGCGGGGCGCAGCAATGCCGCTAGGAATTTCTTACGTGGATTGCGTAATTAACCGTCACTGTCGTGAAAGGTTTCGGACTTTTACAAGGAGGGATTGGGTTGGAAGCCGGCTCGCTCCATACCGCGCCGCGCTTCCGGATTCTTCATAAAGGTTTCCCAGACGAATCCGGTTCGTGCGTTTTCAGCCATCACCACCGTGATTCCGGTGTCAATTCCGACTACGTCCGCGTCGTACCAGTTCTTTAAGGGATTGAAGGCATCGATCAACCCATATCGGCTCCAGGCGTTATCTCCATACCGGTTCTTGATATGCAGCAACACGCGGACGCACTCCTTGGGCAGGAACGGCAGAGAGCCCCCCGCGGCGCTCGGCACGACTGTGCCGTCAATCGGGCCGATGGCCGGTGGTCCGCCCCACGCCACGTATCCGAAGATCGAATCGGAGGCGGTGATACCCCAGAGATTCTCGCTGTAATCGGGAAACTGTTTGGAGAGTTCCAGACAGAACAGACGGTGCGCCTCGGTCGCCGCGGCCGAATTCTGAAAATAGTCGGCATACCGGTCCCGCTTATTACGAAAATCAAACCAAGCTTGTGAGTATTGGTGGGCGAAGAGCGGGGCAAACGCCCCGATGTAGCGAAGCCCGTCGAATTCGAAGGTGGTCCGCTTCCACGCGCTCCAGGTTTCGGCCGGTAGGGGATGCGTCCACGACCCCATGCCGAGCAGGTACATCATCATTAACTCGCTGTAGACGTCCCAGCGATACGGCAGGAACCCGGCCTCGGGCATCCAGCCGTGAGGCAGCAGCGACGTGTCCTCGGCCAGCCAGGTCCATTCGACCCGGTTAAATATACTGCTGGCCAGATTGCTGATTTCTTCGTGATGAAAATGGCGGCGGCAGGTGAGGACGCCGCACAGCAGTATTGCGGTATCCACCGAGGAGACTTCCGAATCCCACTGACGTTCGCCCGTGTCCATGTGCGCGAAATGGTAGAAGAATCCTCGATGGTTGGGCAAGCGCTTCCAGAGAAACCGTAGTGTGGCCAGCACACGGTCGCGCGCTTGAGCGTGGGACAGATAGCCTCGCTTCTCGGAGATGCAGAGAGCCGTGAGTCCGAAGCCAACCGCGGCGATGCTCGCGACCCGGCTGGTGTCCTTGCCCCTTACAGAGAACCGGTCGCGCACCAAGCCCGTCTGCGGGTTGGCCTGCTCCCAAAAATAGAGGCAGTGTGCCCGCTCGAGTTCTTCCAGGAACTGATCTTCTTCGGCCGAAAACGTGGTCTGCGCCTCTGCGCCCCGGAGACTGGGCAGCAGTCCGGCGCCCGACGCGCCCAGACAGCCCAGGAGGCTGCGTCGCGAAACGAGCTTGTGCGGCCGACTCGCCATTTCACACGAAAGAAACCCGTCTTCCGACCCCCTCTGAGAAGTCTGGACTGGGATCTCCATCACATATACTTGCACAATGGGCGATCATCAGCCACGCGGGAGGCGTAAGATGTTCCCGTGAGCAAGAAGACGGCCATCGCATTATGCGCCGGAGCGGCTCTGCTGGTAACCGGGCTCCCCTTCGGGGTGCGATACCTCACACAACGCCCCGCCTCCATTCAAGGCGCAGTAATTACACGCGACACTGATCCTGCCCGGGAGTTGCCGGTCGCGGATGTCGAAATTACCTTGCTCGGCGTCCCCACAGATCGTAAGATCAAGTCGGGCGCCTCGGGATACTTCGCAGTTCCTCTGCCTTGGCGCATCCGGCCCAATCAACCCATCAACCTGCGTCTCAGTCATCCAGGTTACCAAACGATGGACCTGCAGATAACCGGCGGCAACGTTTTGTATATCGCGCGCTTGACGCCAACCCTTCGACCATCCTCCCCAAATCCCGCGTCCACCGTGAAAATCGCCAACGTGGTTGTCGATTATTCGATGACTACTACCACTACCATCAACATCGGAAGCGCGGTCAAGACCTTCGAGGTGACGAATGAAGGCAGCGTGCCGTGCCAGGGGCATCGGCCCTGCTCGCCGGATGGAAAGTGGAAGGCAAGTGAAGGAACTGCCGCGATCGATGCTGGGGCGGGCAACCAGTTCCAAAACGCGCGCGTCTCCTGCATTGCCGGGCCGTGTCCGTTCACGCGAATTGACGGCTCCAATCTCAAGAGCGGCAGCCGCACGCTCCAGGTGGCGGTTTTGGGCTGGGCCGGCACATCGACTTTCTTGTTGGAGGCCGAGGTCTATAAGCCGCTGCTCGGCCACGCTCTGAGGCACTCGTATCCATTGGTTTTCGATCGATCTCTCACGTTTACCCTCCCGCCAACGGCCGATGGGGTGAGCATCGAAGCGGAAGTGAACGGAACCACGATTGTGTTCCCTCTAGGACCAGCACTCTATCTCAGCTGGGCCAATTGCCAGGTCGCCGTCAATCAAGATCAGACCAAGGTCTATCGCTGCGAGTTGAACCCGGGATACAGGTTTGATGACGGCCGCGATAAACGCGAGTTGAATTGAAAACACTCCGCGGGTTCCCCGCCGCGGCGCGAACGACCGGCGTTGGGCGAGTGCGCCCGAGGGGTATCGAACTGTACACTCGCTGAGGCCCGAAGGAATGTGCGGCCGCTAAAATGCGAGTTAGAGCCCATGCGGGTCCGTCTGATTCCCGGCTCCCTCCTGCTCTCCGCCCTACTGCCAGCCGCCGTTTGCCAGCAACCTCCGCCAGGCGATCCGCAAGTGGCGCCGGCCCACAAACGTATTCTCTGGATCATTCCCAATTACCGCACGTATCCCAGCCTCCAGGAGTACAAGCCGCTGCGCCCCAAACAAAAATTCCGGATCGCCGAACAAGACTCGTTCGACCGAGGCACGGTCGCTCTGGCAGCTCTGTTCGCCGGCGAAGGGCAGATTACGAACGGTACACCCGAATTCGGCCAGGGAGTCGCCGGGTACGCACGCTACTTCGCCACATCGTACGCGGATCTGGTCATCGGTGACTTCATGACCGAAGCAATCTACCCCACGCTGTTGCATCAAGACCCACGGTATTTCCGGCGCGGAACCGGCTCGGGCGTTTCCCGGCTCGGCTATGCGGTCGGGCAAATTTTCTGGACCCATCGGGATTCGGGCGGGTATCGAGTCAATTTTTCCGAACTCGGCGGGAACGCGACGGCCGTGGCTCTTTCCAACGCTTACTATCCGGGCAGCCACAGTGCCGCAACCGCTGTCTCCAAGTTCGGCTTGCAGGTCGGCGTCGATATGATGAGCAATATTCTCAAGGAGTTCTGGCCCGATCTCGACCGAAAATTTTCCCGCAAACACCACGCAGAGGCGGACCGCCCAAAACCGTTCACAGCCGGAATCGAAAGAAATTAGCCTTCTGGAGGCCGGTCCAGGAACCTAAGTCCCTATGTTTTTTTCGTTGTCCATGAGGGCTTTTCGAGTGGATCCAATCGGAACTGCGCATCGATTTGTTGTAATAAAAGAGGTTAACGTCTGGATTCCGATTGGATCCAATCGGAACCCGGATTCTTGCCGCAATTTCCTTCCTGACCTTATTGTCCCGCACAGGGGTCCGGGGACCGGTGGGCGAGGGCCGAATGAGCGCAGTTCGGGCTTTATTTTGTAAGCGATAAAATACTTTGACAATTCGCGAACCGGGTCTCGAGGCAGTGTCGCCGCCGGGCGCAGTTCGCGGGAACCGCCTGAGCGGATTGGGGATGCCTGGCGCTAGCTTCGGGATTTCAACTTTCTGATTTCTTCCAGCCGTTCGGCAATCCGCTTTTCCATTCCGCGGTCGGTAGGAAAATAATACTGGCGTCCCGCCAGCGAAGGCGGCAGGCACTCCATCGCGCTGATGGCGTTGTCGAATTGGTGCGCATGCTGGTAGCCCTCGCTGTATCCCCATGCTTTCATGTCGCGTGTAGGCGCATTGCGCAATTGCATCGGTACCGGTTCGGCTATCGTTTTCTCCACGTCTTCATGCACCGCCCCCATGGCGCGATACGACGCGTCGGACTTCGCCGCCACACACAGATAAATCGTAACCTGCGCCAGCGCCAGATCTCCTTCCGGAATTCCCAGGAAATGCACGGCCTGCATGGCGGCCACGGCTTGTTCGAGGGCGCGCGGATCGGCCAGGCCAATGTCTTCAATCGACATCCGCATCAGGCGCCGGGCAATGTACAGCCGGTCCTCGCCGGCCTCCAGCATGCGCGTGAGCCAGTAAAGCGCAGCATCCACATCGCTGGAGCGCACGGACTTGTGCAGCGCGGAAATCAGATTGAAGTGCTCTTCACCGGACTTGTCGTAGAGCAGGACCTTGCGCTGCATGGCGTCCTGCACCGCCTGCTCAGCCAGCACGCCTCCGGTAGACGCTGCAGACGCCGCTTCTAGTGTGTTGTACGCCTGGCGCCCATCACCGTTGCAGTAAATGGCGATCTGCTCCAGCAAATCGTCCGGCGCGCCCAGCCCGATCACCGGAAGGGCCCGTTTCAGCAGCGTCACGATCTCAGGCACCGTCAGCCCGCGCAGCGCGTAGACGCGCGACCGGGAGAGCAGCGCCGAGATCACTTCGAAGGAAGGGTTCTCGGTCGTGGCGCCGATGAGGACGATATCGCCACGCTCCACATAAGGCAGGAATGCGTCCTGCTGCGCCTTGTTGAAACGGTGAATCTCGTCCACGAACAGGATCGTGCGGCGGCCCATCCGGTGAAACCGCTCCGCGTCGGCCATCACCGCTTTGATTTCCTTGATGCCGCTCAGTACGGCGCTGAACGGAAGGAACTCGCATTTGGTGACGCGCGCAATCAGCCGGGCCAGAGTGGTCTTCCCTACCCCAGGCGGCCCCCACAGGATGATCGAAGTGAGTTCGTCGCGCTCAATCTGGCGCCGCAACGGTTTACCCGGCCCCAGAATGTGCTCTTGCCCGACGTAATCCTCGAGCCGCTCCGGCCGCATGCGATCGGCCAGGGGCCGTTTGCCGGCATCGCCGGGTTCGGTGGCGTCGAACAGGCTCACGGCTTCAGCGCCCTCTGCCGCCGCGCCTCGTAAAGCAGGATGCCCGCGGCCACCGCCGCATTCAGCGACTCGACGCCCACGGTGGGAATCGCCACATCCAGCGCCGCCGACCGCAGCTCGCGCCCAACGCCGCGCGCTTCGTTGCCAACGATCAGGGCACACCGGCCCGCGAGATCGACGGCGGCCAGGGAACGTGCCCCGTTTTTCGCGGGAACCCCCGCGTACAGCTCCACATGATTCTGCTGCAAAGCGGCTCGAGCCAGGGTGGCATCGACTGCGTGGAGAAACGGCACACGGAACAGAGACCCGGCCGACGCGCGCAGCGTTTTCGGGTTAAACGGGCTGGCCGCGCCCTTTAGAAACAGCACACCGGTAGCGCCGAAGGCTTCCGCAGAGCGAACGATCGTGCCGCAGTTGCCCGGATCCTGCAACCCATCCAGCACCACTACCAGAGGGCAACCGCGGAACAGTTGTTCCAGTTTCCAGGAGGCCGGCTTGACCAGCGCCAACACACCCTGCGTGGTTTCGGTGCCGGAAACGCTCTGCAGCAAGGCGTCCGGCGCCACCACCACTTTGACCCCGCGAAGTCCGCGCACGTGCGCTTCGGCGGCGGAGCGAACCGACTCGGCGGCCAGCACCACCTTGACTTCGCAATCGCTGCGGAGCGCTTCTTCCAGCAGGTGGAACGTCTCAGCGACGCACCAGCCATTCTCGGTAAGGGTGCCCCGGGCAATCGCCCGGCGAATGTCCTTCAGCAGGGGATTGGCCGCGCTCGTAATCGTTTCCGGCTTCACCATCTTACAATTAGATTCTGACCGATTCAGAATACCGCAGATGAAACGGATCCTCTGGTACACGGTCGCGCTGGCGATCGTCGTCCTGCTGTCGGGCATCGGATACATCTCGAGACGGATCGAGGAGCAATCGACGCGCGACGAAGCCCGCTCGGCCGATGTGATTCTTGTTCTCGGGGCGGCCGAATACGGCGGCCGGCCTTCGCCGGTGCTCCGCGCCCGTCTCGATCACGCGCTCGAACTCTATCGCCAGCGACTGGCGCCGCGCATCATGACCACGGGGGGCGCCGGCGGCGAGGCAGTTTTCACGGAGGGTACGGTCGGCCGCTCTTATCTGACCAGCCACGGCGTCCCGGCGGAAGCCGTGATCGTCGAAAGTGAAGGTGAAACCACGGTGCGTTCGATCGCGCTCGCCGGCGAGATCCTTCACCGGATGGACTTGCATTCCGTGATCGTGGTAAGCGACGGCTATCACATCTACCGCGTTAAGAAGATGCTGCAATTTCGCGGCCTGGCCGTGTACGGCTCGCCGCGCAAGGAGCTATTTCCCGATCCGCCACGCGAGCGGTGGAACTACGTGAAGCAGGCGATTGGGTACATTCTCTGGAGGATCGGGGTGCCCGTGTGACATTCTTACTGCGGAGTCTTATCCAACTGCTCTTTAGCCCAGATTCTTTTGGGGTTGAGTTCCACCGATTTGGTAAATGCGCTGCGCGCCTCCCCATTCTTGTTCTGTTTCCGCAAGGCGATGCCCAGCCAAAGCCACGCATCCGCGTCCTTCGCATCGAGCACCAGCGCTTTGCGAAAGTCCGCAACGGCCAGGTCGATGCCGCCACCCAGCGCGGGCGGCAGGTAGTAGTTTCCGACGCCGCGCGCCATGTACGCCGCGGGAGACTTGGGGTCCATCTGGACCGCCTTGTCGATCGCGTCCTTGGCGCGCTTGCCGTAGCTCAAGCCTGTGATCAGGTTGGCAGGTACCACCTGCCCGCACAGCGTACCTAATACACGCTGGTATTCCGCTACATCCGGCTTCAGGGCGATCGCCTGGTCCGCCGCCTTCACGCCCCGGACGGCGGCTTGTTCGGCCAGCTTTTTGTCGCGGAGTTCCATGGCTACTTCGGCCAGATAAGACGACGCCAGAGCCGCCCGGTACTGCGCGTCAGCATCTTTCGGGGCTTGTTGGGCCGCCGCAAAGGATTCGTCTACGAGTTTTTGCAACGCGGCGCGGTCCTGCTGGTCGCGCGCGGTTTCGAGCGCGGCCGGAGCGGCCGCGAAAAATGCTGCCAGCAGCATTGTCCACATAAGCAACCCTTACAGCGCCGCGACTTTGCGTTCGACGATGAGGAAGTACAATCCCAGCAAAACCAGCAACAGGCCGTTCACCGCCAGCACCAGGGGCGCCGTGAACATTGGGACGAGCCAGCCCGTCAGAAGGTTTCCCATCGGCATGCCGCCGCGGAACGCGGCGTTGTAAATACTGATGACGCGGCCGCGCATCTCGTTGGCCGTAATCAGTTGCACCAGGGACAAGACCTGCGTGAACACCGCCATCAGCGAAATGCCGCTCAGAAACAGCAGCACGCAACTCACTGCCACCGATTTGGACAGCGCGAAGCCGGATATGCAAATCCCGAGCACTACCAGCATGGTGAGGGCCAGGCGGCCCTTGCGAGAAATGTTGCCGATGAATGCCACTCCGAGCGCGCCCACCACAGCGCCGCCGCCGGACGCGCACAAGAACGCCGTGAATGTTCCCGGGCCGCTCCGGAAAACTTCCTTTGCGAACCAGGGGAGGAATGTGGTCATCGGAATCGCCAGGGCGGTCACGCAGAAGCCCAGCGCCACCAGCCCTTCCATGGCGCCCTGGCGCCGGATGAACTTGAAGCCTGTCTTCATGCTGGCGAACATCGATTCGGTAGTCTTCTCCGGCAGGTATCGCGTCGTCAGGATAGTCAGCGAAATCACCGGCGCCAGGAACGAGAGGCCGTTTAAGCCGAAACACCAAACCGCACCGAGGTTGTTCAGGGCCAACCCGCCAATCGCAGGCCCCAGCACGCGCGCCACATTAAACTGGATGGAATTGAGCGCGATCGCGTTCGGCATGTCCTCCTTGCTCACCAGGGTTGGGATGAGCGCGGAGTAGGCCGGGCCGCCAAACGATTGCGCCAGCCCCACCACAAACGAGAGAAACAGGATTTCCCAGATGTGCACCGCATTCAGCATAAGGAGCACGGTGAGCAGGAACGCGGAGGTCATCTGGATGTACTGCGACATCAGCAGCACCTTGCGGCGCTCGACGCGGTCGGCCACGACACCGCCGATCAAAGAAAAGAAGAAGATGGGAATGCCGGCCAGAAACGCATCCAAGCCCAAATAAAAAGGAGACTTGGAGATTTCCAGCACGAGCCAGGCCTGAGCCAGATTCTGCATCCAGGTGCCGATGCTAGAGATGCAGGCGCCCACGAACATCAGGCGGAAATCGCGATACTGGAAGGCCTTGAAGACGCGTCTCAGAACGTTTGGGGCTGCTTGGCTGGGCGCGGTGGTTCCCATCGGGCGGGTGCGAAGGCGTCAGTTGGATTGTAGCAGTTTTTCGGTGCTTTCGACCGCGGTTGGAACCGAATCTCCAACCGGCAACTTGATTTGAAAGCGGGTTCCTTGTCCGGGAGTGCTGTCGACTTCGATGGATCCGTCGTGCGCCTTGACAATCCAGGCGACAAAGCTCAGTCCCAAGCCAAGCCCCTGGTCGGGACCGGGCGCAGTGCCAGAACCCGGCACGCGGTAAAACCGGTCAAAGATATGCGGCAGATATTGATTGGGAATGCCGCGGCCGGTATCGGCCACCAGGAGTTCCACCGAATCCTCATCCCGGCGCAGCGTCAGCCGCACCTCGCCTTTGTCCGGCGTGAACTTGACGGCGTTCGAAAGAAGGTTGGTGATCATGCGCTCGATCTGTACGCGATCAACCAGGGCAACGCATCGGGAAGGCGCCTGGGCCGACAAACGGACGCCCGCCGACTCGGCCGGAATCTGGAACTGCTCCACCAAGTCCCGGACTACGACACCCAGATCGACGGGCGCCTTCTGCAATACCAATTGTCCGGATTCGGCCTGCGACAACAGCAGCAGCGCGCGCACCATCTGCGACAGGCGGTCGATATCCTGCATCGCGTTCACGATGGCATCGTGGTATTGGTCGGAGGTCTTCGCGGTGAAGAGCGCGACTTCCAGTTGCCCGCGAATCGCCGTAATGGGCGTGCGCAATTCGTGCGAAACGTCGGTGGAGAACTGGCGGATTTGCTGGAAGGAGGCCTCCAGGCGGTCGATCATGCGATTGAAAGTGAGGATGAGGTAATCCAGCTCATCGTTGGCTTCGCGAGTGGGGATACGAAGGCTGAGGTTCGAGCCGGAGATGCGCTGCGCGGCCTGCGCCACCGCCAGCACCGGAGTGAGCGCGCGACCGGCCATATACCAACCCAGCCAGGAGCCCAGAATCAAGGCCGCCGGAATGAACCCCACGAAGAACAGGGTGTAGGCGCGGAGAACCTTCTGGTTGTTGGTCAGGGGAGTGCCGATGGCGGCATAGTACGGCGCCTTGTGAAGTTCATCGAAGACGACTCCAGCGCGGACCAGGTACGGTTCGCCATCGGCGTAGCGCGTGTCCCAAAACACTTTTCCCGGAGAAGCGAGAACGGCCTGGACACGCTCCTGAATTTGCGCCGGCGTTTCTTTCGCCATGTCGTCATACGTGTTGGAACTGAACAGAACGGTTTTACCGGAAGCGTCGGTGACAAACAGCGCCCGGCGGAACCGCTCGACGATGAAGCGTTCGTCGTAATCTTCCTGATCGTAGTACCAGCTCACCTCGGGAGGCTTGTTGCCGTAGTCTTCGATGCGCATGTACGCGCCCTTCATGGCCGCCCATTCCTGCTCGAGGGTGTCGCGAGCCTGGTTCTCGAGGACCGTGGCGAGGCGCGCGCGAAACACAGCCGCGGCGCCGATCAGCAGAATCGCAAAAAACAGCGCATAGCTCACCATCAGCCGGACGCGCAGGCTCCGCGCGATGTATCGCAGCTTGCGTTTGCGTGCCATCCTACACCTGCCGTTCGGCGGCGGGCTCGGCCGGCCGCTCCGCGGGTCTGTCGGGGCCCTCAATCATGTAGCCGATACCGCGCACGGTCTGAATCAGCTTCAAGGAGAATCGATCGTCGATCTTGCTGCGCAGGTGTCGGATGTAGACGTCCACGATGTTGGTGAGGCCGTCGTAGTCCATATCCCAGACGTGTTCGACGATCATCGTGCGGCTGAGGGGGCGCCCCTTGTTCCGCATCATATACTCGAGGATGCCAAACTCCTTCGGGGCCAGCTCGATGGTTTCGCCGGCCCGCGACACCTTGCGGCGGATACAATCGAGCGTCAAATCGGAGACTTGCAGCTTTTCCGGGGCGGGCTGGCCGCGGCGGAGAAGCGCTCGGACGCGAGCCAGCAATTCCACGAACGCGAACGGCTTGACGAGATAGTCGTCGGCACCCTGTTCCAGGCCTTTCACGCGGTCGTCCAAACCGCCGCGCGCGCTCAGAATGAGAGTGGGCGGCCCGGGCTGGCGGCTGCGGACGCGCTGCAGGACTTGCAGGCCGTCCATATCCGGCAGCATGAGGTCGAGGATGACGAGATCGTAATCCGTCGAGTGGATGCACTCGAGCGCCTGGCTGCCAGTGGGGGCGGTATCGACGGCATAGCCGGCGCCCTGCAGACCCCGCGAGAGGAAGTCGGCGATTCGCTTTTCGTCCTCGACGATCAAAATCCTCATTGCCTTCAGCTTAACGCAGCAGGCAGCGGGAAGCAGCGCCGGAGGCCCGGCGCGTAGTAGACTTTGGTTGCGGAGGGAATGGTGACGATCCGGGGATGGGCCGCGGCAGGCATGGCCTGGTTGGTGTCTGCATTTGTCGGTTCGCTCCAGGCTGCTCCCCAGACGGCGTATCGGGAAACCATCGACAGATATTGCGTCACCTGCCACAACCAGCGGCTCAAGACCGGTGGGTTGACTCTGGACACCGTGGATTTGGCGCAGGTTCCGGCGCAAGCCGAAGTCTGGGAAAAGGTTGTCCGCAAACTGCAAGCGGGCCTGATGCCGCCGCCGGGTGCGCGCCGGCCCGACGCCGAAACCTATCACGGCCTGACTTCCTGGCTCGAAACCCAACTCGACCGGGCGGCCGAGGCGAAGCCGTATGCCGGAAGGCCGGTACTGCACAGGTTGAACCGCTCCGAGTACGCCAATGCGATTCGCGATCTGTTGGCTCTCGATATCGACGCCGCCGCGCTGCTGCCGCCGGACGATTCCGCGTTCGGGTTCGATAACATTTCGGACGCGCTCGGCGTATCGCCCGCCTTGCAGGAACACTATCTGTCGGCGGCCCTGAAGATCGGAGAGCTGGCGGTAGGCGACCCGCATGTCACTCCCGGAAGCGAGACCTGGCGAATCCGGCAGGATCTCTCGCAGAACGAGCACATCGAAGGCCTGCCGCTGGGAACGACGGGCGGCACGCTGGTGCATTATACGTTTCCGCTGGATGGCGAGTACAGTTTTCAAGCCAAACTGTATCGCACCAATCTGAACATCATGCGTGGGCTGGAAACGGAGCATCAAGTGGAATTTAGCGTAGACGGCCGGCGCATCCATGTGGCGACGATCGGCGGAAAAGACGATCTGGCGTCGCTGTTCCAGAAACCGACCGACACGGGCGACGCGGTGGAAGCGCGGCTGCGGGTGCGCGTTCCAGTTACGGCGGGCCCCCACGCGGTGGCAGTGGCCTTCGTGCAGGCGCCGCAGGCCGCCGAACCGCTGCGACTGCAGCCGTATCTGCGCAGTTCGGTGGATAACTTCGACTGGACGGGCCACCCGCACCTGCAAGAACTGACGGTCTCCGGGCCTTTCCATGCCACCAGTCCGGGCGACACACCGAGCCGGCGCCGCATTTTTGTGTGCCGTCCCCGCAGCACGGGTGAAGAGACGGCGTGCGCACGCCGGATCATTTCGACGTTGGTGCGCGGCGCGTACCGGCAGCCGGCATCCCAAGCTGACGTCGCCCGAGTCATGGAGTTTTACGAACAAGGACGGCGCACGGGAAACTTTGAAGCGGGAGTCGAGCTGGCTGTTCAACGCATCCTGGCCAGTCCGAAGTTCGTGTTCCGGGTCGAGCGCGACCCGGCGGACGCGGCCCCCGGGTCGGTTTCCCGGGTAAGCGGCCTCGAGCTGGCGTCGCGGCTTTCGTTTTTTCTGTGGAGCAGCATCCCCGATGAGGAACTACTGCGGGTGGCGGCGCAAGGAAAGTTGACAGATCCAGCAGTGTTCGACCGGCAGGTACGGCGTATGTTGGACGATCCGAAGTCGGAAGCGCTCGCCAGCAACTTCGCCGGACAGTGGCTGCAACTCCGCAACGTGCGCAACGTGCAGCCGAACACCGACGAGTTTCCCGATTTCGACGACAACCTGCGGCAGTCGTTCCGGCGGGAGACCGAGCTACTGTTTCAAAGCATCGTCCACGAGGATCGCAACGTGTTCGATCTGCTTACGGCCGATTACACATTTATCAACGAACGGCTGGCGCGGCACTATGGGATACCGGACATTTATGGGAGCCGCTTCCGGCGCGTTCCGGTTGCCGATGAAGCGCGCCGCGGCCTGCTGGGGCAAGGAAGTATCCTGGCGTTGACTTCGCACGCGGAGCGGACGTCGCCGGTGGTGCGGGGCAAGTGGATCCTCGAAAACATTCTCGGCATGCCGGTGCCGCCTCCGCCGCCTGATGTGCCGCCGCTGAAGGCGAATCAGGAAGGCGAGAAGCCCCGCACGATGCGGGAGCAGATGGCAGAGCACCGCGCCAATGCGGTGTGCGCGAGTTGCCACAAAATCATGGACCCGGTGGGATTCGCGCTGGAAAATTTTGACGCGGTCGGCGCGTGGCGGAGCCAGGATGCCGGGCAACGGATCGACGCCAGCGGCGAGTTGGCCGATGGCACGAAGGTGGACGGCATCGCCGGCTTGCGGAAGGCGCTGGTAAGCCGGCCGGACGTGTTCGCGGGCACGCTGACCGAGAAACTGTTGACGTATGCCCTGGGACGCGGGCTCGATTATCGCGATATGCCAGCGGTGCGCGCGATCGTGCGTGACGGGGCGCGCCACGACTACCGGTTCTCTTCGATCCTGTTCGGTGTGGTGCACAGTGTGCCGTTTCAGATGAGAACCGCGGGCGCCGAAGGAGGCGCGTAATGATCACAAAGAAATCGCTGCCGCGGCGGACGATTCTGCGCGGCATGGGAACGGCGGTCGGGCTGCCGTTTCTCAATGCGATGATTCCGGCTTTGACGCCTTGGGCCCAGGCGCAAGGCAGGCCGCGCACGCGCTTTGGCGCCATCTATACTCCGAATGGCGCGATCATGCAGGAGCTCACTCCGAAGGCGGAGGGGCCCGGGTTCGAGTTCACTCCGATTTTGAAACCGCTCGAGCCGTTCCGGGATTCGCTGGTCGTGGTGACCAACCTGACGCGGTCGCATCCGGGCAGCCAGGTGGGCGACCACGCCGTGAGCGCGGCAGGATTCTTGACGGGTGTGTGGCCGAAGCGCACGGAGGCCGAGGATGTGCTGGCCAATACCACCATCGATCAGATCGTCGCCCAGCAAATCGGGCAGGACACGCCGCTGCCGTCGCTCGAAGTGGCCACGGAAGATTTCACGGGCTATGTGGGCGGATGCTCGCCGGGCTTCAGCTGCGCCTACCTCAACACCATCTGCTGGAACACGCCGACCACGCCGCTGCCGATGGAAACGAACCCGCGGGTGGTATTCGAACGGCTGTTCGGCGTCGCGGGCAACGCCGAGCAACGCCAGGCGCGGATGGGCAAAGAGCGCAGCATTCTGGACTCGATCACGGAAGAAACCCGGGATCTCGATCGCGGGCTGGGCCCGCGGGACCGCGCCCGCCTCGGCGATTACCTTGCAAATATCCGCGAAATTGAGCGGCGCATCCAGCAGAGCGAGGCGCACAATAGCGCGCGGATCGCCGCCCCGGATGCGCCTATCGGGATCCCGGATTCGTTTGAAGAGCACGTGGCGTTGCTGTTCGATCTGATCGCCGCCGCGTACCAGGCGGATGTGACGCGCGTGTTTACGTTCATGATGTCGCGCGAGCTGAGCCAGCGCACGTATCCAAATATCGGCGTGACCGAGCAGCACCACTCTGTATCGCACCATCAGAACAATCCGGAAAAGATGGCGCAGGTGGTCAAGATCAACACCTACTACGCCCGGATGTACGCGCGGTTCCTCGAGAAACTGCGGGCGACTCCGGACGGCGACGGCTCGCTGCTCGATCACTCGATGATTCTTTACGGAGCCGGGATGGGCGACTCGAACGTACACGCCAGCGACCCGTTACCGCTGATGGCGGTGGGCGGGGGCGCGGGCAAGGGCCGCCACGTCGTTCTGCCGGTACGCACACCGGTGGGAAATCTCTGGCTGAATATAGCCGAGAAATTCGGCCACCCGATGGAGCGGTTCGGCGACAGCACTGGGAAAGCGGATGTTTTCGCGTAAGACTTCCCTACTGCTCGGCCTGGTGATGGTTCTCTCCCTCGGGGCCGCCGGCGGGTCCGATCGCCTGATCGACGCCGTCAAAGCGGGTAACCGGCAAGCGGTCCGCGCGTTTCTCAAGAATCACGCCGACGTAGACGCGCCCGATCCCGATGGAACCACGCCGCTCGAATGGGCCGTCCGCGGGGATGACCTCGATATGGCGCGCCTGCTGCTCGGCGCGGGCGCGAGCGCGAAGGCGGCCAACCGGCTGGGCGTGACGGCGTTGTCGTTGGCAGCGGCCAACGCCAACGCTGCGATGACGAGCGCGCTCCTCACCGCGGGAGCGGATGCGAACGCAACCCAACCCGGCGGCCAAACAGTCCTCATGACGGCCGCGCGCGCGGGCGATCCAAATGTGGTCCAGAGTCTGCTGGCCCATGGCGCGGCGGTAAACGCGCGTGAGACTACCTATGGCGAGACGGCGCTGATGTGGGCCGCCGCCGAGAATCATGCGGCGGCCGTCAAAGTTCTGGTCGAGCACGGAGGCGCAGTAAATGGCCGGTCGGCGCTGCTGCAGTACCCACAAGACCGCTTCGGGCTCGAAGGCGTGGTGACGATCCTGCCGCGCGGGAACTGGACGCCGCTCATGTACGCGGCGCGGCAAGGGTCTTCAGAAGCGGCCGCTGCATTGATTGAGTCGGGCGCGCAGCTCAACGCGGCCGATCCCGACGGAACCACGGCGCTGGTGCTGGCGATCATCAACAGCCATTACGATACAGCAGTGCTGCTGACAGAAAGAGGCGCCGATCCGAACATCGCCGATACCGCCGGAATGGCCGCGCTGTACGCCGCGGTGGACATGAACACGCTCGGTGAAGTCTACGGACGGCCCGCGAGGCCCTCCACCAGCAAGAAGAGCGCACTCGATCTAATCAAGGTTCTGCTGGCGCACGGCGCCAATCCCAACGCACAACTGAAAACGCCGGCGCTGCAGCGGGCCCACACCCCGGGCGAAGGCACACTGACCGAAGGAGCCACGCCGTTGATGCGCGCGTCGAAGAATGGCGACGCAGCCGCGATCCGTATTTTGCTGGCACATGGCGCCGATGTGGCAATTGCGCAGAAGAATCACACAACCGCGCTCATGTTCGCCGCGGGGCTGGGCCGTGGGCTTGGCGTCTTCGCCAAAGACTACGCGACCGAAACGGAGTTGCTGGAAGCAGTTCAGGTGCTCGTGGCAGCGGGCGCGGATGTCAACGCGGCCGCCGACAACGGACAGACGGCAATGCATTTCGCCGCCCAGGCTTCCGATGAAATCGTCCGGTCCCTAGCGGCGCATGGTGCGCGTCTCGATGCCAAAGACAAACAAGGCCGCACTCCGCTCGACATGGCGCTCGGCGTCGGATTGCGCGGACGCGCGGGCGGCCCGGCCGTGGTGCGCGAGGGCACCGCGACGGTGCTGCGGCAGTTAATGGCGAATGAGTTGGCGGGCCCGTCTGCGAAGTGATAGCCTACCCCCATGCGCTCGTTGTTCCTGCTGGCGGCCTCCGCTGTTTCCTTATCCGGTCAAACGGCCGGGCCCAATGAGGCCGGCATTTCGATGGGTCACGTCCACCTGGTCGTTGCCGATGTAGAGGCTCAGAAGAAAGCCTGGATCGACGCTTTCGGCGCCGAGGCTCTGAAGGCCGGCCCGCTCGACTTATTGAAACTGCCGGGAATCTTCATCGTCGTGAGCAAAGGAATGCCGAACGGCGGCTCCAACGGATCTTCGGTGAATCACATAGGTCTGGCGGTCAAAGACTATGCCGCCACCAAGGCGAAGTTGGAAGCGGCCGGCGTGAAGATGCAGGAGCTGACGCCGAACCAGCAGATGTTCGCGACCTTCCCTGAGGATGTCCGCGTGGAAGTGATGGAGGTGAAAGACCAGGCCACCCCGATGGCGTTCCATCACATCCACATGTCCGTGTCCGAGCAGGAGGCCCTGCGCAACTGGTACGTGAAAACATTCGGCGGCACGGCGGGCACGCGGCGGGGCCCCGCAGCGATGATTCCAGGCGGCGAGGTGGATTTCCTGCGCGCACAGATGCCCCAAGCTCCGACCAAAGGCCGCTCGCTCGACCACATCGGCTTCGAGGTGAAGAATCTCGAAGCGTTCGTCCAGAAACTGCAGGCCGACGGCATCACCATGGACATGCCGTACACCGATATGACGCAGCGCATCGGCCTCAAGATTGCGTTCCTCACCGACCCGGCAGGCACGCGCATCGAACTGACCGAGGGCCTCGCCGCCAAGTAACCCCAGCGATCTTATCGCGGGCTCCCACGACGAAGACTGGCTGATTCCATACAGCCTATCCGATCAGTTCTTGTAGAACCAACAACCGAATAGCCATTCATTCCGCCAGAACCGGCCCGATATCCGGCTGGCGCCGGCCACTCGTAAGCGTCAATACAACGGCGGTGAATTTGCACTCACCCGATACGGAGGTACATCACAAATGCTGCTCCTCATGATTTTGATTTTTATTCTCTTATGTGCGGCCTTTCCGGCGTGGCCGTACAGCCGGGAGTGGGGATACTATCCCAGCAGCGGGCTCGGTATTGTGCTTCTGATCCTGGTGATTCTCGTGCTGGCCGGAAGAGTCTAGACAACAATCTGTGAGCCTTAACTAAACAACCAAGGAGGTTACTTATGAACTGGGACCAAATGGCAGGAAAGTGGAAACAAGTCAGGGGATCTGTGCGCCAGCAATGGGGAAAACTGACTGATGACGATCTCGAGCAGATCGCTGGAAACCGGGACAAATTCGTCGGCGTTCTGCAAGAGCGATACGGCATCGCCAAAGATGAAGCCCAGCGGCAAGCGGACGACTGGCTAAAGAGTTTTCGCGAGACCGAGGCCACGCCGAAACACTCTACGGGTAGGCCGTAGACAACGCAGCGTCGGGGCAGTTCCTAATGGAATTGTCCCGACGCGTAATTAACCCTGAAGCCCTAAACGAAATCTGCAATTTACAATTGCCCAGGTATTTCCCAGCTCTCTTGACACTCTCCAGCCGTGTTCTATAAACTCACGGGTCAAAGAGGATGCGATGAAATTCTTCCGTCTTGGCCTGATGGGTGTAGTATGTATAGCGGGTTTGTGGGCGCAAGGCACCGCGCAGATACAAGGAACGGTACTGGACGCATCGGGCTCGGCGGTTGCCGGGGCCGACATCAAGGCGACGCAGACCGACACCGGCATCGTCCGCGCGACGATGAGCGGCGCGGACGGCGTCTACGTGCTGCCGAACCTGCCGGTCGGGCCGTACCGCCTCGAGATCAGCAAGCCGGGCTTCAACGAGTTCGTGCAAACGGGAATCGTATTGCAAGTCAACACGAGCCCGAATGTAGACATCACGCTCAAGGTCGGCGCGGTATCCGAACAGGTTCAAGTAGAGGCCAACGCCGCGCTGGTCGATACGCAGGGCACCAGCGTCGGATCGGTGATCGAGAACCAGCGCATTCTGGAGCTGCCGCTCAACGGAAGAAACGCGGTTGAGTTGATCCAACTGGCAGGGGCGGCCGTGCCGGCGGGAATCAACGGAACCGCCGGCTACCCGGGCGGGCTGAATATCTCGGTGGCGGGAGGCCTGTTGTCCGGCGTCACCTATTTTCTCGACGGCACGCTCTATAACAATCCGTTTGACGCGGTCAACATGCCGTTTCCCTTCCCCGACGCCTTACAGGAATTCAAGGTCGAGACAAATTCACTGACCGCGCAGAACGGTTTGCATTCGGGAGCGGCAGTAAGCGCGATCGTTAAGTCAGGAACCAACGAATTTCACGGCGACGCCTTTGAGTTCCTCCGCAACGGCGACATGAATGCTCGAAATTTCTTCGCGCCGCGCCGCGATACATTGAAGCGCAACCAGTACGGAGGCACCATCGGCGGGCCGATCCGCAAGAACAAGATTTTCTTTTTCGCAGGTTACCAAGGGACCAAGCTGCGGTCCGATCCGGCCAACCTCACCGGATTTGTTCCGACAGCGGCGATGCAGGGAGGCGACTTCAGCGCGTGCCCGACCTTTCCGGCCACCATCAAGGATCCCAACGGAGGCACTTTTGCCAACAAACAGATACCAACCAGCCGGTACAGCTCGCCTGCGTTGGCCATAGTGAAACGGCTGCCCCAATCGAACGACCCGTGCGGCAGAGTGCCGTACGGCCCGATTACGCAGTCGAACGAGAACCAGGTGCTCGGACGCGTCGACTATCAGATCAGCAGCCGGCAAATGCTGTTCGGGCGCTATATGGCCAGCAAGTACCTCCTGCCGCCGGCATACAGCCTCTCCAAGAACCTTCTGGATACGACGCAGGGCGGGCTCGACGATCTGGCTCAGACCGTCGCCATCGGGCACACATTCCTTGTTTCGTCGACCATCGTCAACACCTTTCGCGTGGCGGCAAACCGGATTGCCGTCCATCGGTTCAACGACGATTATTTTTCCGGCTGTGATATCGGCGTGACCATGTCGTGCTTCGTGCCGCACCAGACGGTGGTCAACGTCACCGGCGGCCCGATCGTCGGTATTGGCACTGCCATTCAAGCCTCCTTCATTCCGTCGTACTACACGCTCTCCGACGACGTGAGCGTGGTGCGTGGCGGGCACCAGTTCGGCTTCGGTTTTTCCGGATTCAAATACCAGCACAGCCAGAAAGCCAACGTGTTTTCGGCCGCGACGTTCAGCTTTAACGGGCAGACCACGGGGCTCGGCATGTCCGACTTTCTGCTCGGCCAGATGAGCAGCCTCACGCAAGGCACGCCCAACACGACCTTCACCACCAAGTGGTATTACGGGTTGTACGGGCAGGATGCCTGGAAAGCGACGCGGCGGCTGACGGTCAACGTGGGAGTTCGGTGGGAGCCGTTCCTTCCGCAGCGCATCAACAATGGCGCGGTCTACAACTTCAGCTGGGACCGGTTCATCCACGGCGTGCACAGCACGGTGTTCAAGAACGCGCCGGCGGGCCTGCTGTACGCGGGAGATCCCGGCTTCACCAATATGACTGGCGTAAACCGGCGCTACGACCAGTTCGCGCCGCGGCTGGGCCTGGCGTTCGATCCGAAAGGCGACGGCAAGACCGTGATCCGCGCCGCGTTCGGGATGTCCTACGATTTCCCGAACCTGATGATCATGTCGACGCCCACGACGGCGCCTCCATTCGGCAACACGGTGACGCCGAACGGGCCGCTTAATTTCTCCGACCCCTGGGCGACCGTCGCGGGCGGCAATCCCTTCACGGGAACATTCGGACCCAACGCGCCGTTCGTGAACTTCGGTTCGTACATGGCGCAGCAGCCGGACGCCAAGGCGACCACCATTTATACCTGGAACTTTAGCGTGCAGCGGCAGATCGGCAGCAGTTGGCTGGTTTCGGCGACTTATCTCGGAACCGAAACGGCGCATCTTTGGGTAAGCGATCAGGCCAACCCGGCGACCATCATTGCAGGCCCGCTGGGCGGGACGTGCAACACGCCGGCGAATTGCAACAGCACGGTCAACACGAACTTCCGCCGCATCGCCTACCAGTTCAACCCGGTTGACGGATTGAAGCTGGGTCCGGTCGATGTGTTCGATTCCAGCGGGACAGTGAGCTACAACGGGCTGATGTTGGTAATGCAGAAGCGGCTTAGCCGCGGCGTCAACCTGGATGCCAACTATACGTGGTCACACTGCATCGGCGACGTCACACAGGCGTCGTCGGTAGGAGGAGTGGGCGCGGGCCTGCTCGATCCGAACAACCGCCGGTTCGACCGGGGTAACTGCCAGACGCCGACGTTGGCCGGCACGCAGGCGCTCGACCGCCGGCACATTTTCAACTTCACGGCCGTTCTGCAGGCTCCTCGATTCAACGGGCGAGCACTACGCGTGGCGGCCTCTGACTGGGTCCTGTCATCGAGCCTGCGCGTTTTATCGGGCGCCTATCAGACGGCGAGCACGGGTATCGATCAGCAGCTGTTTGGCAATGGAGGCGGCATCCAGAGACCGAACCAAATATTGCCGGACCCGCTGTGCGCCGATCCAAACGCCTCGTGCTGGATTAACCCGGCGGCCTTCGCGCAGCCGGCGCTCGGGACGCTCGGCAATTCCGGCCGGTCCAGCATACCCGGACCCGGCAATTGGGAAGAGGATCTGGCGCTGTCGCGCCTGTTCCATGTTCACGAGAAGATGACGCTGGAAGCGCGCGGCGAAGCCTTCAACCTGACCAACAGCTTCCGCGCCGGCCCGGTGACAACCGGACGCAACAGCCCGCAATTCGGCCAGATCCTGACGGCGCTGGATCCGCGGATTCTGCAAGTGGCGATGAAGTTCGTGTTTTGACTGACTAGCGCTTTTTCGACACTTCGACGACACCGCGGTCGCCGTCCACGCGCACCCAGTCGCCGGTTTCGATCACGGTGAGCGGGTCTTGATCGAGGTCCGTCACGGCAGGCACATGGAGCACCACGGCGCCGAGAGCAATCTTCGTGTTCATGAGATTGAACACCATCGCGCGGGGCGCCGAATGGGTGAGTCGCGTCATGTGAAACGCGTTCGACCAGCCGGAGGAACCCTTGGCGCCGGGAAAGACGAGCACCTTATCTTTGAAGCTTACGCCGCGCAGCTCATGGTGCGTTTCGATGACGGTGCCGGTCATCGGATCGATGCCCCCCCATCCGCTGATGGTCTGGTGTGTCACCAGAGCTTCACCTTCCACATATCCGCCTACCACGCCGCGCCCGCGCAAAATGATTTTCGACGTGGTCACCGGAGGTCTCCGTTCCAGCGGCCGGTCAGAGCCGCTTGCACACAGTCTTCGGTGGTTCCGAACCAGGCTTCGATTCCGGCCATCGCCGGCAGGTAATGCGCCTGCTTGGCTGAATCGAGCGCCACCACCCTCGTGCCCTTGGGCACAGCCCGGCTGATTGCCGAGCACGTGTCGGTCATCACCAGGCCGCCGGCGTCCCGGATCGTTTTGGTGTAGCCGTTCAGATCGGCTACACTCTTGACGCTCCGCGAGGTAAACACCCAGAGGCTGCAGCCGCTGCGGATTTTTTGGCCTTCGAGCAGGCGCGCTACTTCCCACATCTGCTCGATGGAAGCATGCGGGCAGCCGAGCATCACGTAGTCGACGTTGGGATTGGTGCCGACGGCGTTCAGGCGATCGTACGTCTCGCGCCGCTCTCTCAGTCCGTATGGGATGGTGGAGGCCGGCTTCCTGAGGCCGAACGCCATTTCGAGAGTCGCCGCCTCCGGCGTGATGCCGACCATGTGATACATCTCGACGCCGCCCGAAGACGCCGCAGCCGCGCCGAAATGTTTGTGGCGGACCAGATTCGGCCGGCGGATCGGCCCGGTAATCACGGGAATGTTTTCTTCTACCGCATACCCAATGAAGTAGCCGAGCATTCCCCAGTCCATGACGCTTTCGACGGGCACTTCGAGGTTAATGCGGTGGGTACCACATCGCAATTCGTCGCGATGAAAGCCCCAGTCGGGGATCTTACCGGTAAGCGCGGCGGCGCTGGTGCTTTCGCGGCCTTCCGTATTGGTGCGCGCGCCCAGCACCGAATTGCAGAACACCACCGCCGACGATTCCATCCACGCGCAGTGCTCCCCTTTCACCGGAATATTGCCGGCCAGGTACGGCGTGCAGGTTTTCAGAATCTGAATCCCGCGGGCGGCCACTTCCGCCTCGTCTTCCTGGAAATGCTGAAAGGCTTCGCCGCTCATTCCCAGCTCAGCCCAGTTTTCCGGATCCATACCGCCCTGCAGGTGACAGCAATAGGAATCGACCTTTGGAACCGGCACGATTTCGTCGCTGTCGAGATCGTAGAGCGAGTAGATCGCCTGGTAGCTGCCATCGCCGAAATGCTGCTTGTAGTAGTTCTGGAGAAAGAGATTGGACGATCCCGGCACGCCGGCCACATTGTTGGTATCGACGAACCGGTCCGCGCCGAGGACTTCCGCGTATCGCACCAGCAGTTGCATCGCCTTCCGCTTGGCGGGACCGGCTTTCCCATCGAGCATGGCTCTTTCGCTGTCGGTCAGCGTCATTCGTTCAATCCTCGATGTTGGCGCGGATCCGCCGGCGCAGCGCCGCGTGTTCGATGTGATGGACGCTGCCTTTGCCCGCGAGATCGAGCGCATGAGCGGCGGCAGCTCCCATTGCGATGCACGGACCCATGACGCGCACGCTGGAGAGCGCGGTGGCATCGCCATCGATGCAGCGGCCGGCAGCGACGATGTTATCGACGCCGGGCGGCGTGAGGCTGCGCAGCGGCACATAGTGCACGTGATTCTCGGCAAACGGCTCCCAGACGTAGCCCTCGGCGTGGTGATGCTGTTCTAAAGGCCAGGCGGTTCGCGCGATGCTGTCCTCGAACTTCACACCGCGCCGCACCTCCTCGACCGTCAAGTGATGGCAGCCCACAATCCAGCGCGTCTGGCGGATGCCGGGCAGTCCGTAAGCGCGCACACGGGCGGCGCCGAACGCCTTCGGAAATTCAGATTTCAGAAAAAGCAAAGCCCGGTCAGCCTGCTCTTTGCCTTCGATTCCCTTCCGCGCCGCCTCGAAGGGATCGAGCGGATTCTCGATATGGGTCATGTTGACGATTGCCGTGCGGCCACCCGGCAGGTTCATGGCGAACCCGTCGCGGCGGGTCATGCCGTAGTGTTCGGAGCGCTCGCGGAGGCGTGTGGACACCTCCTCGCGGCTGGGCCGATGGGCTTCCTCGAAGTTCTCGATGACGATCATCTGGGAGCCGTAGATGACGCCCTCGGCCGGCTCGCGGCAATCCAGGCCGGCCTGCCAGACCAGGGCTGCGTCGCCGGTGGCGTCGACAAATCCGTCCGCCTGCACAGCCACGTCGCCGTAGCGCGTGGCCAGCTCCAGTTCCGCCACGCGGCGGCCCTCCATCTGGACGCGCCGCAGAATGGCGCCGAGGATGGGAGTGATCTTCAGCTCCAAAATTTTGCGTTCCACCCATCGCCCAAGCGCTACCTCGTTATAGAACGCGTTCGGCGAGACGCCGCCCATCCGCACTTCCAGGTCGCCGCTTGCGCGGAGATCGCGCAGAATATCGTCCGCGATTCCGTGTGTGAGCTGCTTGCCGTTCGGACCGTTACCAAAGAGGCCCACGATCATGCCGATGATCGAGTTGACCGCCTGGCCCCCCAGCGCAGGCAAGCCGTCGATCAAGACGACCGTTTTGCCCAGACGAGCGGCCTCGATCGCCGCCGACACTCCGGAAATGCCAGCGCCGGCCACGCAGACATCGGCGCGATGCGCGCGCATCACGGGCGCGTCAGGGCGCCGCACCGTGCGAGTCGCGGGGCGAAAGGGTTGGTCTTGCATGAACGGGCTTGCTCTTGATTATCGCCCATTGTGATATGGTGCTCCCATGAACCACCAGCTGGTTGCGGCAGTCATCCTCGCGGTAGCCTGCGCTTCCGCGCAGACACCCGAGGCGAAGCAACTGGCGCCCACGGGAACGCTGCGCGCCACGTTTCTCGGCGGCAACCCAGTCCAGGGAGTGGTCGACGCCAAAACCGGCGCAGTGACCGGTCCGGTCGCCGACATTACGCGCGAGCTGGCGCGGCGTCTTGGCGTGCCTTTTCAGATCAAGCCCTCGATGGGCGTTCGCGGCGTGCTCGATGCCATCACGACGGGCACGGCGGATCTCGGGTTCCTCGCTTTCGATGCCACCCGCGCCACCGAAGTCGATTTCAGCGAGCCCTACGAGCTGGCCTACAACACATTTGTGGTTCGGGCCGATTCGCCGATCCAGAGATTTGCCGACGCCGACCGCGAAGGGATCCGCATCGCGGCGCCGAAAGGCGATTCCGGCGATTTGTATTTGAGCCGCACTTTGAAACACGCCGAGCTGAAGAGTATTCCGGGGCTGGGCGTGGAACAGGCCGAGCATATGCTCGCCGCCTCGGAAATCGAGGCGTTCGCCACGAACCGGGAGCGGCTTACGGAACAGACTGCGCGCTTTCCGAACTTACGGCTTCTTTCCGATAATTTCTTCGCCGTGGAGCAGTCGCTGGTCGTGTCGAAGGGTGATCCGGACCGGGTGGCGTACCTGAACCGCGTCCTTGCCGATCTACGGGCCAGTGGGTTCCTGCAGGCTGCGATCGATCGCGCCCAGCTCCACGGCGTCGAAGTGGCGCCGCCCGCGAACCGGCTGCGCTGAAGCTCCGAACCGCTGTGTTGCCAAGGCTGGCTGCGCCTCGATATCCTGGGCAATCGCGAGGGATTCAATGAGAACTTACGTTCACGCGGCAATCTTGCTGGCCGGCGCCTGCGGCGCGGCGCGCGCACAGGCCCCGGCGGCACCGCCGCAAGCGCGGTCGGCCGGAACTGAGTCCGGCTTCGCCGTGTTTCAGCAGCGCTGCATGGGATGCCACGGCAATCCCAATGTGGAGCGGGCTCCCTCGCCGGCCGCGATTCGCGAGATGGCCCCCGAGAAAATCTACGACGCACTCACCACGGGAGTCATGAAGGGGCAGGGCGCCAGTCTTTCGGAAGATCAGAGGCGCATGGTGGCGACCTTCATGAGCGGCCGCCCGCTCGGCAGTCTGCAGGAGGGCGACGCCAAGCTGATGCCGAACCAGTGCGCGAGCAATCCGCAGCTGGCTGATCCCGCGGCGGGGCCGGCCTGGAACGGCTGGGGTGTCGACCGGACGAACGGCCGATTTCAGTCAGCCAAAGGGGCCGGCCTAAATCCCGAGCAGGTAGCGCACCTAAAGTTGAAATGGGCTTTCGGTTACCCGAACGGATTGTCGGCATTCGGCCAGCCCTCGGTGGTGTCGGGGCGCGTGTTCGTCGGAACCGACATCGGTTACATTTACTCGCTGGACGCGAACACCGGCTGCGTCTACTGGTCGTATCAGACCAAAGGCTCGGTCCGCAACGCGATGAGCGTGGCACCAGTGAAAGGGCTCGGCGCCACCAAATACGGCGTATACTTCGGAGACGCCCACGCCAACGTTTACGGCTTGGACGCACGGGATGGACACCTGCTATGGACCACGAAGGTGGACGATCACTTTGTAGCGCGCATCACAGCGGCGCCGACCGTTTTCAGCGGCCGGGTTTATGTGCCCGTGTCGTCATCGGAGGAATTCACGGCGGCGACTTTGGATTACCCGTGCTGTACCTCGCGCGGGAGCGTGGTGGCGCTCGACGCCAATACCGGAGAGCGGGTCTGGAAGACCTACGTGATGGACGAACCGAAGCCGACGCGCAAGAACTCGAAAGGCGTGCAACTCTACGCGCCGGCCGGAGGATCGGTCTGGAACTCCCCCACCATCGACCTCAAGAAGAACGCGATCTATGTTGGAACAGGCGATGCGGAAACAGAGCCGGCGCCCAAGACCACCGATGCGATCATGGCGCTGGACTTAAACACGGGCAAAATGCTGTGGGTCTATCAAGCTCAGGCGAATGATGCCTTTCTGGGCGGCTGCAACGGCGCCTCCAAGACCGACAATTGCCCGTCGGAGAACGGGCCGGATCTCGATATCGGCAATTCGCCGATCCTCCGATCTCTCGCCGGCGGCCGCCGGCTGCTGGTGGCGGCGACCAAGGATGGCAACGTGATCGCGCTCGATCCTGACAAGAATGGCGCGGTGGTGTGGAAGAAGAACGTGGCTCCGGTCGATCCGAACGCGACCGGCGCCAACGCCTTTTTCGCGCGTCTCGGCGGGATCGTCTGGGGCGGCGCGGCAGACGAGCGCAACCTGTACTATGGCCTGAGCCGCGGCGGCATGGTTGCGCTGCAGATGGCCACCGGTGAACAGCTTTGGTACACGTCCTTCGCCAAGCCCGGCACGCGAGTCAACAATTCGGCCGCGACCAGCGCGATTCCTGGCGTGGCGTTCGTGGGCGGCTCCGATGGCGTTCTCCATGCGTTGAACACGGCCAATGGCAAAGTAATCTGGGAATACGAAACCGCGCGGCCGTTCGACACGGTCAACAAGGTATCCGCCAAGGGCGGTGCGATCAGCTCGATCGGGCCGACTATCGCGGGCGGCATGTTGTTTGTCGGATCCGGCTACGCGGTAACCGGCAGTAACTCCGGCAACGTGCTGTTGGCTTTCTCGGCCGAGTAGCAGTTGCTCGCGTCACACACGGCTTGGGGCGCTGAGTGTAGCCGTCCCGTCCGCCCCACTCGTTATCGAAGGTTAAGCGCGACTTACTGACTGACGTTGAGGAGAGCGGAGGTTCTTTCATACCGCGTAAAAGCTGCGCTTCAAGACAAGGGCGTCAAGCATCTGGAACGGCAGGGATTGGCATTTGGCCCCGGAGGTGCTAAAGCATACGCGCCATGCTGAACGAACAATCCACTCAATACGAAAAACCGTCCCGGCGCCTCGGTACGATGCCGCTACTCTTCGCCCTGTTTTGTTTAGCGGGAGTTGCCGTAGGAATCTGGGTCAAAGACCGCCAGGAAATCGACACCGCCAATACCGAACGGGCACAGATGGCCGCGAATTTAAATCAGACCTTGGCTCAATCGAAGAGCCAAGTTCAAGAACTCAACAATCGCCTCGATGCGCTGATGCTGGCGCAAGCCCGGGCGCAGGCGCAGGCCCAAGCTCCGGCCGCAAGGCCCGCGGTACGCAACGGGAAGGCCCCCGCGCGGCGCAAGCCTCTCGTCGCGAACGATCCGCGCGTGGATAAACTGCAAGGGCAGCTCAGCGAGACGCAGCAGGAACTGGCGCGCACGCGAGATGACATGAATAAGACGCGCGACGATCTCAACGGTTCGATCGCCAAGACACGCGACGACCTGAACGGCTCGATCGCCCAAACGCGCGACGATCTCGCCAAGACTCAGAGCGAACTCTCGGGCCAGATCAGCTCGGCACGCAGCGATTTGGGTGGTTCGATTGCCCGGACCCACGAAGAAGTCGTCGCGCTGCGCAAGCGCGGCGAACAGAGTGTCTACGAATTTCATCTCGACAAGACCAAGCAGTTTGAACGCGTCGGACCCCTGGCCCTGGGGCTGCGCAACGCGAACCCCAAGCACAAGACCTACGATCTCGCGATGATCGTCGAGGACAGCACGCTCAGCAAGAAGCATGTGAATCTGTACGAGCCGATCTGGATCCGCATGAGCGACCGGCCGCAGGCTGTAGAGCTGGTGGTGAACCGGATCGACAAAGACCGCATCGCGGGTTATGTAACCGAGCCTAAGTACAAGCGCTCGGAGCTGGCGGCCAGCTCCGAGAAGGTGCCCGAGAAACAGCAGCAGCTCGAAAACCGCTAGGGCCGAATAGAAGAGCGGTGGTTCGCTCCCTTACGGCTGCCCGTTGGGCCCGGTTCTGTTTCCGACACGGAACCGGGCCCAGCGGGCATTCCGTAACGGAGCGGATTCTCGCCTTACGACACCACCCGCGCCGCACTCCACGAAAGAACACGGCTTGGCGCCAGCAGAAAGCCCTACCAATCCTGTCGAGCCAGGTGCGCCGCAGTCTCCCACATGGCCCGGCCGCGATTTCGGCCAAGCCGCTATACTACTTCAGGCAAGGTGCAGCCACTCCATAGTCGTTGCCGCCGGCTGACTTCCAGAGAACGGTCTGCGAACCGTCCGGGCAGACGGCGATGGCATTGCGGCGCGTGATTTTCAATAGCGCTCCTTGACTGTCTCCAACTTCCCGGCTCATTCCCACATCAATCAGAAACAGCAGACCCCAGCGCTGGTACATTTCACCAGGACGGCGCTCCAGGCCGTCCGCAAACCCCACATCGCCGTGCTGATGACCCTGCACAATGTGCGTTACGCCAAGCTGGGCAGCATACGACTGAAGCAATTGTTCTTCGGTGCGGCGAGCTTCGGACAGCGCGAACCACTTCTTTCCCAGGCCGAGGCGCGCTTCCAGGAGCGAATTCGGGGCGGTCAGGGCATATGCGCCGGTTTGGATCTGGGCCGAGAGTTGCGCGATCGTTCGTCCTCCTGTATTGCCGGCATGGGAGAAGAACCAGTCGCCAACGCGAGCCGCGTACGGCAGCGAACACAATAGTTCGCCGACATCTCCGCGACAGGCCGCCACATCGCGCGCCGATAGTCCAGACTTGCCTAAGTCGGCAGCGAATTCCGCAGCCTTCCTAGCGCCGGCCTCCGCGAGAAATTCCACCTCGTGATTACCGGCGAGCAAAATGACTTGACCTCCTTTGTTAACGGCGTCCTGTTGTAACGCCCGCAGCAATCGGAGGACGGCGACCGGATGAGGCCCTTTGTCGATCATGTCGCCGGTTACTACAAGCACGGAATCGGCGGCGGTCCAGGCTGCCGAATCCGGCCCGAATTTTTCCGACGCGACAATACCGGCCGCACCAAGAAGCCGGACTAGACGCTCATAGTCACCATGTATGTCGCCGATCGCGAAGACAGTAGCGGGCGCCTCCCTATCGACGATTGCGGGGTGAGCAGTCCAGTCGCGCGGCTGAGCGCCGATCGTGAGCGCCGCGGCCATATTGAAGAGCAATATCCGAAGACGCATGGGTACTACCGTAGCGGACCGGATCGATCGATGGGGGACTGTGACTGAACCCAGGACACATCTATGCCTCTCGAAGAACTTCCCCGGGGGACACCGCATCTGCCGCTTGCTCGCCGACACAAACGGCGTGCCGGAGGATCCTCTCCAGGTGTCTCGAGACCAGCATCAGATCCACGTAGCTGGTTGCGTCTCCGGGCAATGACGTAAGCCGGGAGATTTTATCGTAAACCGCTTGGCATTCGGCCTTAAGGGCAATCTCTCGAGGACGCGCGGACGAAGCTGCGGGACTGTCTCCGCGCCAGCTATCAATCGCGGCGGTCATGACTTCTTGAATTCGGGAACCTATTTCGGCGACCTGGCTGAGCACCTGTAAGGGCGGCCGCCGCCGCATGGAACTGCTCAATGTGACAATTTCGTACGCGTAGTCGCCAATCAATTCCAGATCGACGATCGCATCGAGAATACCGGTGATGAGCCTCGCATCCCGGGCTACCGGAGCTTGCCTGGTGATCAGACTCAGGCACTCATCGTGAATCAGCCGGTGCTGATGATCCGTTTGAGCTTCGAGTTCGCTTGCTTTTTCGAGCTGGGCGGGATTCGGCTCGGCCACCGCGCGCAAGGCTTCGGCGAGAAGCGAAACCGCTGTTTCGCCCATTCGAATCAAATTCCGGCGTACGGTCTCCAACTCCATCACATACTGGGTTCTGCTCATTCGTCCGCTCCTTGGTGTTGGCCGCGAGTTGAAACCGGCGCAAACCAATCATGATAGAGCGGCCATGTTACAAGAGTGTGAGTAATGGGCCGGCGTCAAAGCTTGGCAGTATGGAAAGGTCTGCTGCTCGCGTGGTTAGCGGGGCGTACTCCGATTACTGGTCACAGGTAAACTAGCGCCTACGACTAAAGCCGGACAGCGCCGTACGGGGGCTCGTACAGTGAGCCAGGGGTGAATTCTTGAGTCTCCTGAACCATCCAATTTCAACCTGGTTGAGCCCATCATCAAGCAACCGAACCTTGGATAAACTCGCGGCCAATGTGGCAATTTAGGGGGTCGGCAACCGAAATGCCACTTCGGGCGTCTTCTTTATATGGAGAACGGTCATGAAGCAGGTCCTCCACACAATCTGGACTGCTATTGTCCGATTTATCGGTGTCGACCCCGTGTTTGGCGCGCACGGCCGCGGTACGGTCTGACCGGGGCGATTTTCGCTTCCGATACATTTCCGCTCACAAATGTTTTGCCAAACGGTTACCATTCCGCCAAGGAATCGTAACGTTTCCTCGCGCAAGCTGAAGGCGGAAGGGCAAATCGCATGGTTCGTAGCAGCGTCAATTTCGCGTGGCGGGATTCCGCGCCGGGCCGGCAGTTTTCAACTGGAGTCTGCCTTCACGGGCACACCATGTATTCCGAGGAGTGCCTGAACTTTCTGCCCCGTTACCTGCGGGCGGTTCCGGGAGTATCCCTGATTCTCGACGGATATGAGAAGGGACCGGAGCCGGTCGATTTCAACCGATCCTGGTGGACGCCGCCCCTCAGTCCGGCTTCTGCCCTGCGCCTCGAGCAAGACCAGATCGCGGGAATCGGTTTGCGTCCTCTGGTGTCGCTGACCGACCACGACACGATTGAAGCCGGCATGTCGCTCCAGGTGACCGCAGGTCCACGGCAAGTTCCGGTGTCCGTGGAGTGGACGGTTCCCTACGAACGATCGATTCTGCACATCGGCGTTCACAATCTGCCTCCGGCCTCTGCGCGAGCCTGGATGTCGGTTCTGGCGCGCCACACGGCGGCGCCAGAGGAGCGGAACCTTCCCGCTGTGCTGGACGGGCTGGCGAAAATTCCAGATCTGCTGCTCGTTTTGAATCATCCGTTGTGGATGGAGGAGGGCGTCGAGGAAGCGGATCATCGGCGCGCGCTGGGCCGGCTGCTGCGCGAGTGCATCGGCTGGTTCCACGCTTTCGAACTCAACGGGACCCGGCCGTGGAAAGAAAACACCGCGGTGATCGAGCTATCGCGAACGCACGGCCTGCCGCTGATTTCCGGCGGCGACCGGCACGCGTGCGAGCCCGCGGCCTGTCTCAATTTGACCAACGCAGCGACGTTCCCGGAATTCATTTCAGAAATCCGGGAGGGCTATAGCTCCTTGTGTTTCATGCCTCAATACCGCGAGCCGATGACCCTTCGGGTATTGGAAGCCGCCCGAGACATCATGCGGCGGTATCCGGAATACCCGGGACGCGAGAGGTGGATCGATCGTTTCTTTCATCGCGGCCCGGATGGCGCCGTCCGGTCTCTCGCCACTCTTTGGCAGGATCGTGTTCCCTGGTTCGTGTCCGCCGGCGCAGGAATTCTGCAATTGCCCGCCGCAACGAGTTTGCGGCCGGCCCTCCGGCTCCTGCTGGCGCAGCGCGGAGAGATTCTGCCTTGAAGGCCGCCGGCAGCCGGTTCTTGACCTCGCTGGCGGGACTGTCGCCCGAAGCGATCGCGCTGGTGGTGGCTGTGGGCTTTGTCCTGGGCGTCTTCCCGGTGTTTGGTTTGCCCACGGTCTTGTGCGCCCTTGCAGCAGTCATCCTGCGGCTGAACCTGCCCGCGATCCAATTGATCAACCAGGTATCCTCCCCCGTCCAACTCGCGCTTCTGATTCCTTTGAGCCGTGTCGGTTCGCTCATCCTCGGGGATCGGGGCTCACCGAACCTCGCAGCGGCAACCCGCAATGCGATTCTCGGATGGGTTTGCATCTGCGTTCCGCTGGGAATGATTCTCTATGTCCTGCTGCTATTCGTCCTGCGCCGAAGGCGCCGGCAATGGTTCAATGGACTGGAGAGTTCAGCCTGATGGATTTTTTCCCCGAAGGGTTCTTATGGGGCGCCGCCACGGCCGCGCACCAGGTGGAAGGCAACAATACAAATAGCGATCTGTGGGTGCTCGAACATCTGGAGCCGACGTTGTTCGCCGAGCCATCCCTCGATGCTTGCGATCACTATCACCGCTTCCCGGAGGACATCAAGCTATTGGCCGGGTTGGGGCTGAACACCTATCGCTTCTCGATCGAATGGGCGCGGATTGAGCCGGAGCGCGGCCATTTTTCGCGAACGGCGCTCGATCATTACCGCCGGATGCTGGCCGCGTGTCACGAGAATGAAGTTACTCCGGTGGTGACTTTTTATCATTTCAGCTCGCCGCGCTGGTTTGCGGCCCTGGGCGGATGGGAGAAGCCGGCCGCGTCTGACCTGTTCGTGCGCTATTGCGACCACGCCGCGAGGCGCCTCGGCGACCTGATCAGCCTGGCCTCGACATTCAACGAGCCGAATCTGCCGATGCTATTACGGTGGCTGCCGGTTTCCAAAATTCCAGTCCTCAGCGTACGCCGCATGGTAAAGGCGGCCGAGCGCGCGCTCGGGACCGGCCGCTGCGGCTGTTTTTTCCTCGGCGACGCCAGGAAGCTGCAAGACCGCATGATTGCGGCCCATCACGGCGCGGTGGCAGCTCTGAAATCGGGGCCTGGCAGTTACCCGGTGGGAGTGAGCATCGCACTGCAGGATGAGCAAGCGGTCGGCCCCGACAGCAGGCGGGACCGCAAATGCGCCGAGGTCTACGAGCCCTGGCTGGAGGCTGCGGACCGGAGCGATTTTCTGGGCATTCAGGTGTACACGCGATGCCGGGTCGGCAAGAAGAGCGATACGGGCCCGGAACCCGGCGTCGAACTAACACAGATGGGTTATGAATTCTGGCCGGAGGCGCTCGAGGCGTGCCTGCGTTACGCCAAGGCGCGAGTCTCGGTTCCGATTTACATCACCGAGAATGGCATCAGCACGGAAGACGACACCCGGCGCATCGAATTCATCCGCCGCGCGCTGCAAGGCGTGCGAAATTGCCTGGAAGACGGCATGGATATCCGCGGATATATCCATTGGTCATTGCTGGACAACTTCGAGTGGATCATGGGATACCGGCCGAAATTCGGGCTCATCGCCGTCGATCGCTTCACGCAGGAACGGTCGATCAAGCCGAGTGCGCGGTATCTGGGCGAAATCGCGCGGCGAAATCAGATTCTGGATCCCGCTGCGATCCGCTAGACTTCGCGAGGATGTTCTCCAACAGGCCGGGAATCTCGTAAACCGCGCGGTTTCGGATGGCCGCGGCCCGCTGACGGAAACGCGTGTAGTTCTCCGGCGCCAACAGAGTCTGCACCGCGTTTCTAATTTCAGAGGAGAATTTCCGCACAACCAGGCCGACGCCTTCTTCCTCAATCCAATCCGCGTTGTAGCGCTCGTGGGCCATCGTCCAGGCATTTCGCTGCACGATGACTGGGAGCCGTTTGGCCAGCGCTTCGCTGATGCTGCCCGGCCCCGGTTTGCCGATAAAGAAATCCGAAAGCTCCATGTAATAGGGAACATCCCGCGTGAAGCCTTCGACGAACATCGGAATCCGGTGGTCCAAGGCGCGGAGTCCGGCGGCCAGTTCCGAATTCTTGCCGCACAGCAGAATCAGTTGAAGCCGGCTTTCCGTGCGGTTCAAAGCGCGTGCGATCCGCAGCATCTCGGTGGAGCCCTCGCCGCCGAACAGCACCAGCCCGGTGGGAAGTTGCGGATCCAGCCCGAGCCGTATCCGCTCGATACCGCGATCGATTTCGGGTGAATCGTAGAACCTCGGATTGAGGATCATCCCCGACGTTCGAAGAATGCGATGAGACGGAATCCCTAGCGCGCTCGCCTGAATGGCGGCTCGTTCGGATCCGCAAATCACGTATTGACCCTGCCGCTCGATCCAGAAATGCGGCGGGTAATCGGCAATATCCGTGAGCAGCGTGACGAACGGAGTGCCTGGACAGACATGATCCAGGGCCTCTTTGAGCGCACGGTTATAGTGCGGAATCAGCGACACAACCAGATCGTAGCGAGCCCGCGCCCAGCGCTGTTCCAGCACCTTCACCTGCGACGTGTGACTCAGGCGAATCAGCAGATGGACGATCGGGATCAGTTGGGCGAAACCGGCTGTCCAGCCGCGGCGGAGCATGATGTTGTAAACATCCTGAAACGGGATGCCTGTGGACTTGCGAATGAAATCGATCGAGTCCAGCAATTCCTGGATACACAGCATCTCGACATCCCATCCGGGGTAGCGCTGCCCGATGACCTCGCGTAACGCAGTCGCGGCCGCGCGGTGTCCGCCGCCGGAATCGATATAGATCAGGGCGATCCTCACCGGCTGCCGAGTCTCCTTATATATTGGACGTACGGCGTGACGGTTTGGTTGACGCACGCATACGCTTGAGTTCGCGGGCCGCCGGGGACGTAGGATCCAGCAGCAGAGATTGCTTCCATTCTGCGACGGCTTCGGCCGATCGGCCTTGCGCCTCCAGGGCCAGTCCGAGCTTCCAGTGGGCCTCCGGCGCGCCGGGTTCATTGCCTTCGGCCTCCTGGCCGAGATAGGTGCGGAGGTAACGCTCGGCGCGCCCGGGATCGTGCCCGGCCGCCAGCAGACGGTCGGCCGCGTAGTAATAGGGCGCCAGGTCATCGGGGTTCTGCAGCGAAGAATCCTTCAAAATGGAATCGAGGGCCATCCATTCGCCACTTGCGGCGTAAATTCCGGCCAGGACACTGTAGGCTTCCGCGCGGCTGGAGTCCAGAATGAGCGCGCGTCTGGCCGCCCGTTCCGCCGCTTCCCGGTCGAGGTGATCGGGATCGAGGCAGAAGTGAGCGAGTTCGATTTGCGCCCGGTAGCTCGGGGGTTGCGCCTGGGCTGCCTTCCGAAGCAGCCCTTCGGCGTCGGCAACCCGCTTCTGAAACGCGGCGATTCGCGCTTTCGCCAAGAAGCCTTCGGGCGCGTCGATCGCTCCGATCTCTTCGGCGGTTTCGGCTGCTTTGCGCGAATCGCCGCCCGCGATGCCCGGGGCCAGCAAGTAGAACTCCAGCAGGTCGCGTCGAGCCTGGACGTCCCGCGGGTCCATCTCGATCGCCGTGCCGATCTCTTTGCGAAACCGGCGGGCCAGGAGCAACTGCTGGAACGGTCCTGCATGTTGCGCCTGGACGCCGAAGACTTCCGCTGCCTGGCGGTGGTATTTTCCTACCTGCCCGTTCAGAACGACAGCCTTTTCGGCAAGGGCCAACGGAGCCGCGTGATCGCCGAACGCATACCGGATCTGCGAGAGGAGATAATACCTCAGCGCCTCATCGGCGCTTTGCCGGGAGCCCGATTCCACGAGAGCCCGCGCCCGCTTCCAGTGGCCGGCTTGGATGAGCTGTTCCGGCCCGGTTTCCTGGGCGCAGACGATCGCGGCTGAGAATAGAATTGAGCAGCGAACGAGTTTTCGAGAGTACGTGCGAAGCACCACTGCCACTCAGCTTGCAGGCGTATGCATTTCAACTCGATTACAGAAGTTTGAATTTTCGCGGTGGAACGCGTTGGCGAAACGCAGCATGGGTTTCTACACGCAGTTCCCCAAGGCGGTGTCAAGCATCTGCCCTCATCGATCCCATTGATCCACTGGCCGTTCCGCGGTCGCGGCCATTCGGTTCTTAAGTTGCTACTTTGAATCACGGATTCCTGATCATGACTCGTTTCGCTCCCCTCCTCCTGGAACGCTTAGCCCGTACACTTGATGAAATTCGGGACCGCTGTCTGCGGATGGAGTACTCGTTCGCCCGCGAGATTGGGCGGGTCGACCCCGAGTACCGGATCAGTGCTCGAAACCTGCTGCACTACCTGGCGCTCCGGCAGCACGACCTTCGCGACATGCAACGAGAGCTTGCTTCCCTCGGTCTCTCTTCGCTTGGCCGCATGGAGGCGCACACACTGGCCGGTCTCGATGCGGTATTGGCCGCCTTGCACAAGCTGGCGGACCACCCCGCAGAGCGGATACCGGAAGCGCTTCCTCAAGTGAATTTCGCGACCGGTGACGCAATTTTGAAAAGCCACACCGATCGGTTGCTGGGTCTCGCGCCGAGGGGCCGTGCGGTACGAATCATGGTGACCATGCCGTCCGAAGCGGCCGTGAGCTACGGATTGGTTCGCGACCTGCTGAAAGCGGGTATGGACGTCATGCGCATCAATTGTGCGCATGACGATGCCACGGCCTGGGAACGCATGATTGGCAATCTCCGCCGCGCGCAACAAGAAACTGGCCGCCGCTGCAAGGTGCTGATGGACATCGCCGGGCCCAAGCTCCGCACAGGGCCGCTCGCGAAAGTATGGCACGTCGTCCGCTGGAAGCCGGCACGCGACGGCCGTGGACGCGTGACCGCTCCGGCGCTCATTTGGGTGACCGGCGATCGCAAGCGTTCAGATCCGCCAGACCGCAAAACCTCGGCGATCCTCCCGCTCACGGACCAAACCATCCCGCACCTGAGGACTGGAATGGTGCTGCGGCTCAAAGACTGCCGCAACCGGTTTCGCAGCCTCCGCGTGGTTCAAATGGGCGCGGGTGGCGTCTGGGCCGAATCGGAGCAGAGCGCCTACGTGGAACAGGGGACTAAAATCGAACTGCTGGTCCGCGGTCGAAAACAAGGAGAGAGCCGCGTCGGAAGGCTTCCGGGCGTCGAAGAGCCAATCTTACTTCGCGACGGCGATACCTTGATCCTTACGGCCCAGACCGAACCGGGCTTGCCTGCTCACCGGACAGCGAGTGGACGGTTGCGCCCGGCGCAGATCGGTTGCACGCTGCGCGAGGTTTTTCGCAGCGCACACGCGGGCGAGAGAATCTTCTTCGACGACGGTCAGATCGAAGGCGTCATCCGCCGGAAGAGCCGAGCCCGGCTACGGATCGAGATCGTCAGGACCGGCAGCCGCGGCGCGAAGCTGCGCTCCGACAAAGGAATCAATCTGCCGGACACAAAACTCAATATTCCGCCCATTACCTCGAAAGATTCCGCCGATTTGGCGTTTGCGGCGCAGCACGCGGACATAGCCGGCCTGTCGTTTCTTCGCAAACCGGAGGATGTGAGGCGGCTGGTTCGTCAATTGCACAAGCGCCAGGTCGGGCACTTGGGAGTAATCCTGAAGATCGAGAATCGAGCGGCGTTCGAAAGCCTGCCGCGCATGCTGCTGGCAGGGCTGGAATCCCCGCCATTGGGCGTGATGGTCGCGCGGGGGGACCTGGCCGTGGAAATGGGGTTCGAGCGGCTCGCCGAAGTGCAAGAAGAGATCCTGTGGATCTGCGAGGCCGCTCATGTGCCGGTTGTGTGGGCCACTCAGGTGCTCGAAACATTGGCACAGACAGGAAAGCCATCCCGCGCCGAAGTCACCGACGCCGCTATGAGCGGACGAGCGGAGTGCGTCATGCTAAACAAGGGCCCGCATATGGCGGATGTGCTCCGGTTCCTGGATGACGTGCTGCATCGCATGCAGCGGCACCAACAAAAGCGGCGCGGCATGCTCCGGAAGCTGGCCATTTCGGAGCTGCCCGAAGCCGCGCGCTACCGAAAAGGGCCGGAGCCGGAAGCGCCCCGCAGAACCCCGCGAAATCGAAATACCTGATAGACTCGGTTAAACTTTCAGCTACCCCTCACGGAAGGGAGGCCGCATGCATCGAGTCGCAATCATCTTCCTGATGAGCCTGTCGCTAGGAGCACAAGTGGATCTCGGATACGTGCTTCCCCAGCAAAATCCGTACACCACGCCGGAAGACCAGAAGCGCGGAGAGCAGCTGTTCTTGGGCCAATGCGGGCGCTGCCACGGACCTAAAGGCGAGGGTGGCCTCGGTGCGATCCTGGCGCAGCCGCTACTGCACCGCGCACCGGACGACGAATCGCTATTTCGTGTGATCCGCGAGGGAATCCGTGGTACGGAAATGCCGGCAGGTTCGACTCTCAGCAATCGCGAGGTCTGGCAGCTCGCTGCGTTTGTCCGGAGTCTCGGCCGGGTTCCCGTGGAGAGGATCGCCGGCAACGCCCAACGCGGGCAGCAAGTCTACCAGGACAAGGGCAAGTGCAGTCAATGCCATATTGTGAACGGGGAAGGCATCAGCGTGGGACCGGAGCTGACGGACGTCGGCGCGCGACGGAGCGCCACATACCTGCGCACCGCGCTGGTGGATCCGGAGGCCGCGGTTCCGGACGGATTTTTGCAAGTGCGAATCGCGACGAAGGATGGCCGCCGCATCACGGGAGTGCGGATTGGCGAAGACACGTTTACGATTCAGGTTCGCGATCTGAGCGGGCGAACGTACTCGTTCCTCAAGCAGGAGCTGAGGGATTTACAGAAGGATTTCGGGAAGTCGCCGATGCCCGGCTATCAAAAGGTGTTTTCCGCGACCGAGCTGGACGATCTGGTGGCATACCTGGCTTCCCTGCGAGGCAATCTATGAAACGCGCTCCGTGGTTCCTGTTATTTTCGCTGACGATGTGGGGCCAGGTGGGCTTCGACCGGCTGCGGCAAGCCGAGGCCGAGCCCGGCAACTGGCTGACATACTCAGGCAACTACAGCGCGCATCGCCACTCGCGGCTGAACCAGATCACGGCGGCGAATGCGGGGCGGCTGAAGTTGGCCTGGGCGTATCAGGTGAGAACCACGGAAAAGATGGAAACGACACCGCTGGTGGTGGACGGCATCATGTATCTGAGCGAGCCGGGCGGCAGCGTCACGGCGCTGGATACGCGAACGGCGCGGCCACTCTGGAAATATACGCGTACCGTCGCCAAAGAGGCGCGGGGTTGCTGTGGAACGGTCAACCGCGGCGTCGCGATCCTCGACGACAAGATCTACGTCGGCACATTCGATGCGCACCTGGTGGCGCTCGATATGAAATCGGGGAAGGTGCGCTGGGACGTTGTGGTGGCCGATCCGGCGCTCGGCCATTCGATCACCGGCGCGCCGCTAGCGATCAAAGACAAGATTGTGGTCGGCATGGCCGGCGGCGAGTATGGAGTGCGCGGGTTTGTCGACGCGTACGACGCTCGCACCGGGACGCGCGCCTGGCGGTTCTGGACGGTGCCGGCGGCGGGCGAGCCCGGCTTCCAGACCTGGTCCGGCGGCAGCGCCAAGAACGGCTCCGCCACCACTTGGGTCACCGGCTCGTACGATCCGGAGCAGAACCTGGTCCTGTGGGGAACGGGCAACCCGGGGCCCGACTGGAACGGGGACAATCGCAAGGGCGACAACCTGTATTCCGATTGCCTGGTGGCGCTGGATGGCGATACAGGCAAATTGAAATGGTATTTTCAGTTCACGCCGCACGACCTCCACGACTGGGATTCCACGGAGGTGCCGGTGCTGGCCGATGCCGTGGTGCGCGGCGAGAAACACAAAGCGGTTCTGTTCGGCAACCGCAACGCGTTCTACTATGTGATCGACCGGGTGAGCGGTAAGTTTCTGGCTGGCCGGGAATTCGCCAAACAGACCTGGGCCCGTGGGCTGGACGATTCCGGGAAGCCAATTCTCCTGGGCGATACCACTCCCACCGACGAAGGCACTCGGCTGTACCCGGACCTGGGCGGCGGCACCAACTGGTTCAGCCCTTCGTATAGCCCGCAGACCAACTTGTTCTATGTGGGGGCGCGCGATATTGCCGGTATTTATTACAAAGGCGACCTGGAGTACACAGCAGGCGCGCAATTCAATGGCGGTGGATTCGGCCGCGTGCCGGGCCAGGACCCGAGCGGCGCGATCCGGGCTCTCAATCCAGCCACTGGAGAACTGAAGTGGGAATTCAAACTGTTTTCGCCATCTTCGGTTGGCGTGCTGTCGACAGCGGGAAACCTGGTGTTCGGCGGCAGCAATGAAGGCGACTTCTACGCACTCGA
>CAYTJD010000095.1:0-37780 GCA_964438005.1 uncultured Solibacteraceae bacterium
CCGGTAACGCGCATGTGCGGCGGGTGATCGTGGAAGCCAGTTGGTGTTATCAACACCGGCCCTGGCTGGGTGGATATCTGGGTCAGCGGCAGAAGCGTCTGCCACTCGATCCAGAGCTGGTCGAGATTGCGTGGAAGGCGCAGCACCGGCTCCACAAGCGATACGTGCGCATGACCATGAAGGGCAAGAACAAGCCACAGACGGTGGTGGCGGTGGGAAGAGAGCTACTGGGCTTCATGTGGTCCCTTGCCACGAAGGTCGAGCAGCGGCACACCTTGCAGCCAGCGGCGTGGTTTTCCTTGACGGGACAAACACGCCGAGGGGCACCCTTTCGGGCGGCCCTCGGCGAAAACAAAAACACGAACTGTCGTGTTAGCTATTGACAGGTCGTTTCATATCAGAACGAAAAGCGCGCGCCGCCGTTGATGACTCTGCCGTCGAGCGGCGCCCAGGCATCCACCGTCCATCTTCCGTCAGACTCGCGCGCCGGCAAGAGTAGGGGATCCCAACGCGTCTGCCGCACGTTGGTCAGGTTCTCCAGGTTGAGGAAGAGCTTTACGTGCTCTGCGATTTTGCGTTCGGCCATGGCTCCCAGCAATACGTAGGGCATGGATTGATTGCGATACGGGTTGTATTCCAGACGTTGGCGGCCCGTGTAATAACATTCCAACCCGACCCGCATAACGCTCTCTTTTTCCCACGTGCCCACAAGGCCAAGGCTTTGGCGCGGGGTGAGCGGGACTTCGACACGGCCTTCGGGTTCCCGCTCTGACGCGCGCACATAGCTGTACGTGGCCGTAGCGGAAAACGGCGCCTTACGCCACGTCGCCAGCAACTCCGCCCCTCTGTTCTTAGTCGGTCCCGACAAGCTATAAATCGTATACACCGCACCCCGGTCCACGTACGCGGGATGGTCGATATTCGAAGCAAAGAACGTCCCAGTGACAGAGAGGGGGCCCAAACTCCGTGTCAAATCGATCGAGGCGGTGCGGCCGCGTTCCGCTTTCAGCGGAACGGGCAGCACGAGGCGGGCCAAGCCGGCCGCTTCAGTCTCCTCGGTCAGCGGAGTGGGCGCGAAGAATCCTTGTCCGGCGGAAATGCGGCTGGTCCAGCCGGTTTTGCGGAGAAGGGCCGATAAGCGCGGGCTGAAAAGTATTCCGTAACGATTGTGGAAATCCACGCGGGCGCTCGCCGACGCGGTCAACCACGAGGCCACGTGGAAATCGTCTTGCGCAAACACGCCGGGGGCGTCATACGTGTAGGCAAAACGCGGAAGATCGCGCGGCCGATATGCATCGCGCTGGTCGGCGAAACCGGCGACCCAGGTATTCCGGCCTGCCGCTCCTTTCAACGAGAGCTCGCCGAACAACAGCTCGTGCCGGTCTCGCTCAATATCTTCGCCGAACTGGTGCCTGTGGTCTTGCTCAGAGACGGAAAAGCGCGCCGTGGCAATCATCCGCCCACCCAGCGCGCGCTGCGCGTTGCCGCCGAGATCGTAGCGAGTAGTTTTCAAGGCCTCGACGTAAGGCTGGAGCGTCGCAGGAAGGACGGCGCCGGAGACGGTACCGCCCGAGCGATCCTCAAAGATGACACCGCCGGTGAGCAGCGCGGTTCCGCCGTTCTGGTTGTCCCAGTATAAACGGGGGCGAAAGACGCCGCGTGAGTATCCCGCGACATCCGCCCAGCCATCGCCGTTTACGTCCTGATGTTCTTGAAAATACCCGCCACCCAGAAGCGAGGCGCCCCAGTGGGATGTGAGCTCCGATGCCAAAAACATTGAGGTATCGGTTTCCCCCAACGAAGACCGGTTGAAAAGGAACTCGTAAATAGGCTCAGGTGCCGGGCGGCGCGAGACAAGGTTGACCACGCCGGCCATCGCGGCGCTGCCATAGAGCGCGGAGGCGTTGCCCTTGATGACTTCCACCTGAGCAAGATCCATCGGCGGAATCTGCAAGAGCCCAAGGCCGGCGCCTTGCTGACCGAACAGCGGCAGCCCGTCCGACAGAAAAGCCGTGTACCGGCCCACCAGGCCCTGAACGCGGACGCTGGCGGCGCCGAGAGCCGGAGAAGTGGTTTGCACGCGCATGCCGCCCATTTCGTTCAGCAGCATGCCGATGTCGCCGGGCCGCATCACGAGTTCTTCATTGATCTCGTCTTGCGCGACGATTTCGACACGAAGCGGGGAGTCCTGAACTCGAACATCGGTACGTGTGGCGTAGACGGTGACTTCTTCTTTCCGCTCTTGCTGAGGCTGCAACTCGACGTGAATGGTCCATTCGCGCGCGACATCGATATCGAGAGAGGCGCGAGCAGGGAAGAATCCTTCCTTCGTAACGCGGACATCCACGCGCCCCAAGGCGGCTGGTAAGACAGCAACACCGTCAGCGCTGGTTCGGCCGCTCCGGCCGCCCGCAGCGATCTCCGCATCTGGGACCGGGTCTGCCTCGCTGGTGACTTCCACGCGGATCGTTGGCTGCGGTGTCTGCGCACTCACCAAGACGGTTACGAGGGCTAGAAGAGCCCGGAATCTGCATTCCATTTCTTCAGCTTCAGCATACAGGCTATAGTCACTAGAGGGTCAAGCAGGGAGGGCGGAATGCACATTGGCGAACTGGCCAGAGAAACCGGCGTGAAGGTCGTCACGATTCGCTACTACGAGGAGGCCGGCGTTTTGCCTGTTGCGCAGCGAACGTCAGGCAATTACAGAAACTATGGAATGCCGCACCTGCGCCGGCTACGGTTCGTGCGGCGGTGCCGCGATTTGGGATTCTCGCTTAATCAGGTTCGCGACCTGCTGCGGTTGTCTGCCGAAGATGGACCATCCTGCACGGAGGTCTGTCGGATGGCAGAGCAGCATAGAAAATCAGTCGAGAAGAAGATTGCCGATCTCAAACGTCTGGCGTCTGAACTGAGCCGCATCAGTGCATCTTGTAACGGGCGTCGAGCGATGGCCGATTGCCGCATCATCGAAGCGCTCTGCCGTCCCTGACTGAATCACGCATGAGCGCCGTTTGACCGCATTGGCCCGGAAAGGCTAGCCTCTCAGTATGACTGCAGCCGACGCGCTCTTACATCTGCGTTACTCCGCCTGGGCCTCTCGTAAAGTGATGGAGGCCGCGCGAGCACTGCCTGACGCTGATTTTGAGAAGCCGGTCGGCGTTTCGCACGGCAGCCTTCAGGGCACGCTCGCCCACATTCTGTTCGCCGATTGGATCTGGTTCACGCGCGTTGTGGGGCCGATGCAAGAGCCCGGCCACACGCGCGAGGCGCTGTTACGGGTGTGGCCCGAATTACAAGACAAGTGGGTGGCTTGGGCCGAGGGGGCCAGCGACGCCGATATCAACCGTCTGGTGGAGTATCATTCGAAGCTGTACGGGCCAATGGCGCAGCCGGTCTGGCAGATTCTTCTGCACGTGGTCAATCACGCAACGCTTCACCGCGGCCAGGCGATGTCCATACTTAGGCAGATGGAAATTGCTCCGCCGCACATTGACTTCATGAATTTCTACCAGGAATCCGCAGCCGCCGGGCAAATGTAGGGAGAATCGGTTTATTTCTGGCGCGGATACTTGTAGTCGCCAGAAACGTGGCCTTCGATCATGTCGGTCGCAATGCCGCGATCATCGCGGACGAAGGCATACGAGAGACCGGGGCCGGAAAAGCGGGTCTCCGACTGGGGAATCAGAGCCTGCTTCTCGCGTCCGTCCACGGAGACGAACAAAGCGCCCCCGGAGTAACTGACTTCGACCGTGCGCGGACGGACTCCCCAGAAGCCTTTATAGACGCCGATGTACTTCGACAGAATTTCCGGCGCCACGATAACTTTGGATTTGTCCGCATCGGAGATCTTGCCGACCCAGTGCTCGCGCCCACTCTGCCCTTCGTTGCAGACCGCCTGGAGCAGCTCGGTATCAGCCGCCAATGCGGAGCGCACACGGACGGTCCAAGGCCGGGAGTAGGCAGCAGGATCTTCGAACTTCACTTCCACTTCGAGATGGCCGAAATCGGCGCGGTGGTAGCGCTCCGTCATTTGCAGCGCGCTGGAGTGAGGATGACCGCCGGCATCGAGCCAGGTGCGGTCGTTGAAGCCGGAACTCTGGACGACCAATGTGTCACCGTCCCAACGGCCGACGGAGTATCCCATCCAGCTCGGGTTGGGATCCGTTTCGAGCGTACGGCCGTCGAGGAACACCTGGCGGTAGGTGAGATCTTCGTTCAGAATGACGAGCATAGCCGGTGTCTGGACGATCCGCGAAAAGGCTCCGCCGGTGCTATAAGCCGGACCTTCAGGTAGACACAAGTAGCGGGGGCTGTCCTTGCCAAAATCTTCCTTGCGCTGCTGCACCAGGGCTTGCGCCCACGGCTTCACGTCGCGGGGCTCGAGATCCGTGACAACGTTGGTGCCGCTCCATAGGCCGGTGAGATCGGGCTTGCCGTCGGCTGTGCGGGGCGCGGGAGCAGTAAGGTTCGGTTTGCCATCGCCGGTGCGCGGAATCCCGGGCGTGGGATGCTGGAGCCACTGCGCGGCCAGCGGTGCGACGAGTACAGCGAGAGCGAGGACCGGGGAGAAAATCTTCATAAAGCGAAATCTCCTGGCGGATCACTATACAACATTGAATCGCCGGTGGCGTGCCCCGTGCTGGGGCATTTGCCCCAGCACGCGGGTGATTTCGCGGAGCAGCGCGCCGGTTGGCTTACGCGGGCTGATGTTGCGCGGAGCGGAACGTGTTGTTGGAGGAGTGGTCGCCAGCCAACCAGCGCTTCAATTTAGCGTGCGCGTTGGCGCGGCGCGCACCGGCGCCATGCGCGGCGGAGGGAGCGTCGACAGCCAATTCCAGGATCATGCCGTTGGGATCGACCGCATAGAGTGAGCGGCAGTAGCCATGCTCCAAGATATAGAGGGTTGGCGCTTGATACCCCGCCGTCTGCAGCCGTTTTTCCACCAGGCGCTGCGTCTCGCGATCGCAATTCAAGGCGATGTGGTGAAACGGCGAAGCCGGCATCTGCGGCCCGAACAGGTCCTGGTCTTCCGGGTTCGCGAACTGAAAGAACGCCAGGGCGCCCTTGTCGGCGATGCCAAAGAAACAGTGGCAATAGACTCGCTCTCTGCCGAAAAGCTCGTCGGCCTCGCACCAGGTAGCCACCAACGGAAGGCCGATCAGATCCTCGTAAAACTGGCGTGTCTTCTCCATGTCTCGGGTGACATACGCGGTGTGGTGAAGCCGCGTCGGCAAGTTTGTCGGAATACCCATGTGATGATCCTCTGGGTGGAGGGAGGTAGCAAGCAAGTTATCAAAATCGGGCAATGGCGATTTTGGGATGATCTCGCTGAGGATCGGCGCCGCGGGACTAGCCCCGCACCTCGAGGTTGCGGCTCAGCGAAAACACCAACGGCGTCTCGACCGGTAACTTCACATTCTTCTTCCCGGTGATTAAGGCGGTGGTGGTTCCGGCGGCAGCGCCCGCTCCGGCGCCAATAGCCGTTCCGACGCCGCTGATTTTCCCGAGCAGCGCGCCGACTCCGGCACCGCCGCCGATGAGCGCGGCATTTCGCTTTTTGTGATCACCACTCCGATGCACGTCCGCGGCAGTCTGAACCCGATACGTAGCACCACCCAAACTGAACGAATCGAGCGCCAATGCCAGGACGCCCCGGCCGCGTAGCCTGCCGGATGCCTGCGCTTCGGTGACGCGTCCTTCAAACAAGGTTCCGGCCGGAATCAGGGTGCGGCCCCGGACTGCGACCGGGGTGTCGAGAATTGCCGAAAACCGATCACCGGCGTGAAGGTTCTTGGTGTCCAGAGTCTCGCCCAGTCGGACAGAGAATTCGGTTCCTGCGGGGATCGTGACCTTGGGCGTGGGAGCCGGGGCCTGGCGCTTGAACGGGCTTGGCTTTGGCGTGGGTTCCTGAGCCTGCAGGCCCGCGGCGGGTTTCGGAGCGGGCGGAATTCCCTTCCCTTGGCCTTGCGCGCAGAGCACCGGCAAAACCACGATCAATGCGGTAATGGCGTTCGATATTCGAGGCTGGGTGTACATGACTGGATGCCCTCCCATTTCTTCTCGCCCTACTGTTCCCTTAGTTGCCGCAACTCCCGGCGGCGGGATGGTTGCTTGGGCCGATATCGCGGCGTCACCTGTGAGGCTCGAACCCATCCCTCCCGGCCGGCCATGGAGCCTTCCAAGACTTCTACCTTCAGGACGCCGTTCTCTGTTTCGCGAACTTGAATTGGCGTGCCGCTGGGAACGGTGAACAGCGAACCGTTTTGGATCAGATCTCCGAGCCGGCGGGGATTTTCGGAAAGTTCAACTACTGCTGACGCCTCCAGACTCAGGACAGCGACCGAACTCCTGCTCACGAGGCGCGCGATGACCTGATTGGATCCGGGGTCATCCTGCGTGGCAGGCAAGGCAGTCCGGTCGTTTGGGCTCGCAGCGACCGATTGGGGGACAGGATCCGGCGCCACCTCCGCGTCGCGGGTGTTCACAGAGGCTGTTGAAACAGAAGCCGCCACAGGGCTACGTTTCGGAGAAACGGCGGGCACTTCCCCACAGGCGGCCGGCAAGACCGGACGCTGCGCGGCCGCACTCTGCCGTATCCGGCTGGTCAAAGAAAGGCCGCCCGACAGGCCGACCACAAAGAGGCCGACCCAAAGCAAGTCATATTTCCAATTCCGCAGGTCCAGATCCGGCATCAGAGAGCGCGGAACGGCATTCGCCAGGCGGGATGGAACCGGGCCTTTTGGTTCAGGCGGTTCCTTGGGCGAAGCCTTGTCGTGTTTGCGCGGTGTCCCGGGATTCAACAGATCAGACCCGAGCCGCTGGCCGCAGTCGAGGCATACGGCATAGCATTGGTCCTCACCTCTCGGAGTAAAAGGGAACGTCTTGCGACGGTGACGGCATCGAAAAACGTGCTTCAGCAGGGTCTGTAACGCCGAATCCGTTGGCTCTGGACGGTCGCCGAACGCCTCGCGTTCTTCCATAAATCAGGCCTAGTGGAAATACGATGCGATGGGAAGCACTAATCCTGTTTTGGGCACAGGCAGGATCGAGAGCGGCCGCTGCCGGAACTGCGCCGTGTCGCGAACCTGACTCGGCGCTGCGATCTGTCCGCACAACCGGCCGAACCAGTCGTCGTTCCGCAAGACTTTCACCCAGTAAATCCTCGCGCGATCCCCGGCGTCGGCGAAAAATCCAACTCCTCCGGCGAGCAGCGTATCGTCAGACCACGAATCGACCTCTTCGCCTTCAATGGACGCGGTGTAATGGCTCCCATTTACTTCCACCGAAACGTGGTAGGGCATCCCGTTGTGAATCATGACAGAAAGAGGGACTTGCACCACGTGGCCGCGCCGCCCCTGCACGACCGGATAGTGCGCCATCGAGAGAACGGGACGGAGTCCGGCGCGCAGAAGGTTCACCTTCATGGCGTAATAGTTCTGCGTGTCCTTGCCACGCACGACCCAGCTCATGCCGTTGCTTTCGATCTGGCCGAAGAAATCCATCCGGTAGTCGGCATAGTTGAGGGTCGGCTGGAACAGAGCGAGCTGCCCGGGACGCACGTAGCCATCGGGGCTGCGTGCCCAACCGGGCGCCCACGCCTTGGATTGGACGCCCCACGCGGCCATCCCGCCGTCAAAGTTCTCGGCAAGGTACGATGTCGCGCGCCGGGATGCAGCGGTGCGAAGCCAGGCGACGGGGTGCCGGATTCCGCCCGCCTCAGAGCGCGCCGGTAGCGAAGGGGGAACGGTTGCAGCGGGATTCGAGATGGTAGTGGAGGAAACCCATTGGCGCGGGGCGTTGAGCAGATCCGTGGCGAGTTTTGCTGCGGCGGGACCGAGCGAGAGCACAATCACGGCGATCGCCGCCGCGGCAGCATACCGGCGCACCTTAGGTAGATTCGCCGCAACGGCGTACTGGCGTAATTTGCGTAGATTCGCCACAGCAGCGTACTGGCGCACCTTGCTTAAATTCAGAGCGAGCCTTTCCGGCTCGATCTGGAGGAACTTCGGCACACTGGCATCCGGCTCGTCGGGACCTGGTTCTTCCGACTGAAGCCGCTCGAAGATCGGGCGGGCTTCCATCCGCGGTATTTTCAATTGCGCGGGGTCCGCAGATACCGGAGGCTTCGGAATTGGCTGCCGGACTTCTTCGTCCCGGCTACGACTGATCAAAGCGGATGGAGGCGCGGCCGGAGTTGCCGCACGTTCCCGAGGCGGCTGTGCGGAGGATTCTTGAATACGCCGCAACGCGAGCTCGACGCGCTCGTGGTACTTCTCGCGATGTTCCAGGCTGCAAAAGTCCGGATCGCGCCGGACCTGGGAAGGCAGCCAATATTCCGTACCGCAAAAGAGGCACCGCAAGATTCTTCCTCCGTCGTGCCCAAAGGGGGCCGTCTTGGCCGATAAGAACTGCGATGCGAGAATCAGCAATCCTCCGGCCAGATTCGGTTAACTAAAAGGAACCCACCACGCAGAATCAGTCATTTGCGTCTCTTCCCCAAATGAACTCGGTTAGCGCACACCGGAAGTTAACACTCAGAATTACATGACGCGAATTCCGCATCGCGTAAGGGTTGCATGAGGGGAATCACCGAAGCGGTCTGCGTGGGAGCCGGAAATCAACTACCATAGACACTGACGAAGCTTTTTGCGTCTCGCCTCATCTACATAACAACACCATGTTTCGAGCCGTCCGGGAACAGTTCGATACCATCTTCCGCGAAGACCCCGCGGCGAAGAGCGTCATCGAGATCTTCCTTTGTTACCCGGGTTTTCACGCGGTGCTGGCGCACCGGTTCGCGCACCAACTCTACCGATGGCGCGTGCCACTGATACCGCGCGTGATCTCGCAGGTCAGCCGGTTTTTCACGGGAATCGAAATTCACCCAGGCGCCACTATCGGCCGGCGCTTCTTCATCGACCACGGGATGGGCGTGGTGATCGGCGAGACCACAGAGATCGGCGACGATGTGCTTCTGTACCAGGGCGTCACCCTAGGCGGCACGGGCAATGAGACCGGCAAACGGCATCCGACCTTGGGGAATGGCGTGGTGGTCGGGACCGGCGCGAAGATTCTGGGGAATATCCGGATCGGCGATCACGTTCGGGTCGGGGCCGGCTCGGTGGTGGTGCACCCGGTGCCGGATTACTCGACCGTCGTCGGCATTCCCGGGCGCGTGGTGCGCATGCGCGACCAGGACGGCATGCTCGAGCACGGCCGGCTGCCCGATCCGACCGGACAGGCGCTGGAAGACCTCTCGCAGCGCATCGCGGAACTGGAGGCGATGATGCGGAAGATGGTCGCCGAGCAGGATCGCGAGCGCAAGCAATCTCGCTGAGCTGCCCGAAATTCTCCTGGGCGCCAAAATCTCTTACACTGAGGGGATGATTCGCAAACTGCTCCCTCTGCTCCTCATGTTGAGCGCGATGGCCTTCGGCCGGATCTATGAACTCCGCACGTACACCTGTGAGCCCGGACGACTGGAGGCGCTCAAGGCACGCTTCCGCGACCACACCGTCCGGATTTTCAACAGGCACGGAATGGAAAGCGTCGGCTACTGGGTGCCGCAAGACGAACGATCGAGCAACACGCTGATCTACATTCTGGCGCACCCGAGCCGCGAAGCCGCCGACAAGAACTGGAAGGAATTCCAGGACGATCCCGAGTGGAAGAAAGTGGCGGCGGAATCGGAGAAGGACGGCAAGATCGTGCAGAAGGTAGACCGCGTCTGGCTGGACCCGACCGAATTTTCGAAGCTGAAATAGCCGAATGATCCGGATCGCCAACGGCCAGGGCTTTTGGGGCGACTGGCTGGAAGCCCCCGTGCGCCTGGTCGAGCAGGGGCCGGTCGACTTTCTCGCGCTGGATTACCTGGCCGAGATCACGATGTCGATCCTGCAGAAACAGAAGCAGGCGGATCCGAAGCTTGGATACGCCCGCGACTTTCCACCGCTGATTGCGCGGATCGCACCCCACATTCGCGAGCGCGGCATCAAAGTAATCGCGAATGCCGGCGGCGTCAACCCGGCGGCCTGCGCGCGCGAGGTGATGCGGCTGGCGCAGGGTCTGCGAGTGGCGGTGGTCACGGGCGATGACGTGTACCCGCGCATCGACGAGTTTCTCGGCAAGGGGTACGAAATGCGCGACATGGATACGGGCGAACCGCTGCGGAAAATCCGGACGCAGATTTTGAGCGCCAACGCGTACATTGGTGCGTTCCCGTTAGCCGAGGCGCTGAGCACCGGCGCGGACGTGGTGGTGGCCGGGCGCTCGACCGATACGGCGCTGACGCTGGCGCCGATGGTCCACAAGTTCGGCTGGAAGCCAGACGAGCACGACAAACTGGCGGCCGGCACCATCGCGGGACACATCATCGAGTGCGGCGCGCAGACGACAGGCGGCAACTGCCAGGTGGACTGGCAGACGATTCCCAATATGGCCGACATCGGGTATCCGATCGTGGAAGCCGAGGCGGATGGGACGTTCGTCGTGACCAAGCACGAGGCCGCCGGCGGGCGTGTCAATTCGCATGTCGTCAAGGAGCAATTGCTGTACGAACTGGGCGACCCGAAGCGGTATCTGACGCCCGATTGCGTGGCGGATTTTACAAGCATCCGGCTCGAAGACGCGGGGCCCGACCGCGTGCGCGTGAGCGGAATTCGGGGCGGGCCGCGGCCGCCGACCTTGAAGCTGTCTATCAGTTACGCGGCGGGGTGGAAAGCGATTGGCACGCTCGTATATTCGTGGCCGCAGGCGCTCGAAAAAGCGCGCGCGGCGGACCGGGTGGTGCGGGAACGGCTGCGACACATCGGGTTGTCGTTCGAGGAAATCTACACCGAGTACTTTGGCGTGAATGCCTGCCTGGGACCGGCGGCGCCCGCCACCCCGGATCCGCCGGAGGTGCAGGTGCGGATCGGGGTACGCGGGCCGGACCGCAAAGCCGTGGACCGGTTTACTCGCGAACTGATACCGCTGGTGCTGAACGGGCCGCCGGGAGCTACGGGTTTCGGCGAAGGACGGCCGGCCGTGCGCGAGATCGTGGCGTACTGGTCGGCATTGGTGCCCCGCGAAGAAATCGTCACCCGGGTCGAAGTGGTCGCGTGAGACGTCCGATTTCGGTCACGATTGTCGCCTGCGTCTACCTCGCTGTGGGCATCGGCGGGTTCGCGACCCACTTCAGCGCTTCCGTGACCGATTTCTCGCGATTTGACGGCTTCTGGATTGAACTGACCGAACTGGCCGCATTGGTGTCGGGCGCATTTCTGCTGCGACGGCAGAACTGGGCGCGCTGGCTGGCGCTCGCCTGGATCGCATTTCACGTCATTATCAGCTTTGGCAAACCAGGCGAGTTCGCCATTCACTGCTTGTTCTGCGCGGGAATCGCGTGGGCGCTCTTTCGTTCCGGAGCAGACCTGTATTTCCGCGGCGTCCATCCCGATTAGAAGACGCTCGTTATTTTTCGTCGGCCGAGGGGCCGTACATTCCAGGCACTGGAACGTTGAGCAGGCGGAGATAGACGCTCAACTGGCCGCGGTGGTGGATCAGGTGGTTCATGAAGCCGCGGCCGCGGATCGCGGCCCACAACGGCTTCGTGATTGTCGGGGCGACCAGGATCTCGCCGCCGAGTTGCTCATCCGTGAGGCTGGCGAAGGCTTGGCGTGCGGTTTCTACGCGCTGATCGAAGAACTCGAGCAACTCCGCGGTGGTCGCAGCTTCAGCGAGGCGTGAGCCTTGCTTGGTGATGGCAACCGAGGCACCCACCGGCAGCGCCGCCACGTGGTTGGCCAACCGGCCCAGAGTCATCGACTTTTCCGAAGGTTTCCAGGTGAACCGATCCTCCGGTACCCGCTGCAGAATCTTGCGGCTCGCGACCATCTCTTCCTCGAACTCTAGGATTAACGCGGATTTCCAAGTTGTTTTGCTCATATCCCTCTTGTGTGGCCCCGGCCTCTTCCCGATGATGGCGTCTGACCAAAGGTCAGAGTCAAGCAAAATCTTAACGGAACAGTTGCAGCGCACACGGCAACTGCGCCATAACAGACTCTATGAAAGTTCCGCTCTCGCATATCGCGCATACCCGATCTGGAGACAAAGGGGACACCTGCAACATTGGTGTTATCGCCTGGGATCCGCGGACCTATCCCATTCTGGCTCAGGAAGTTACCGCCGATCGCGTGAAGCGTCACTTTGGGGGTCTGGTGGCGGGGAGCGTGGAACGTTATGAGCTTCCGAACCTTGGGGCCTTGAACTTCCTGCTGCACGCGGCCCTGGGTGGAGGAGGGACCGTCTCTCTGCGCACTGACGCGCAAGGGAAAACCTTTGGCGCGGCTTTACTTAGCATGGAAATCGAGGTCCCGGACGGGCTATAATCAGGCCAATGGGCGCGGGCTCCGCGCGCCGCTGTTATCCCTACCTTCCGGAATCCTTCTATGAGCGACGTGCTGGAGATCCATCGGGAAGGACGCATCCTTTCAATCGCCCTCAACCGCCCGCAAATACGCAATGCGCTGAATATTCAGTTGTGCCGCGAACTGGTGGGCGCGCTGAAGGCGGCCGAGCAGGATCCGGGAGTTGGCGCGATCCTGCTCACGGGGAACGGCAAATGTTTCTGCGCCGGCATGGATCTTAGCGAAATCAACGACACAAACACCGATGAGATCAGCAGCGTCCAGGAGCAGTTGTTTACGATCGGCGCGCGGCTCGAGAAGCCGCTGGTGGGGGCGGTACACAACGCCGCACTAGCGGGCGCCACCGGTCTGGCAGCGAACTGCCATATCGTAATCGCGCGCGAAGACGCGTTGTTTGGATTGACGGAGATCCGTTTGGGGCTGTGGCCGTTTCTAGTGTTTCGCGCAGTCACGGCGGCAATCGGGGAGAGACGAACAGTGGAACTCGCGCTGACGGGCCGGATTTTTCCAGCGACGGAAGCGCGGGAATTCGGTCTGGTCCATGAAGTGACGCCAAATTTGGAACAACGTGCGCGGGAAGTGGCCCAAGCGCTGGCGGAATCGTCACCGACGGCGATTCGCCGCGGCCTGAGGTTTGTGCACGAGGCCCGGGGTAAAGATTGGAAGAGCGGCGGCGATATTGCCCGTCGGACTCGGCACGAAGTCTTTGAAAGTAAAGACTTTCAGGAGGGACTGCAGGCGTTTCGGGAGAAGCGGGCGGCTCAATGGCCGTCCCTGTCGGCCCCTAGATAATGGGTTGGAGCCAGATGGAGTACTATTAGCAGTGGTGGACGTGCTTTACTTTTATGCCGCGCGCGTTTAGTATAGTGACGATCCCCCGGGAACCAGCGAGGTAACGGTTTGCTGAGACTCAAGCGCGTCGAACTACACGGGTTTAAATCGTTTTGCGACCGCACCGAGTTGCGGTTCAACGGAGATGGCATTGCGGGCATTGTCGGTCCCAACGGATGCGGCAAGTCGAACATCAGCGACGCAATCAGCTGGGTGCTGGGGGAGCAATCAGCGAAGAGTCTGCGCGGGGCGCGCATGGAAGACGTGATCTTCGGGGGCACGCGCGACCGCAAGCCGCTCGGCATGGCCGCGGTGACCATGACGCTGGTGGATCCCGAGGTGCCTCACGAAAGCGCTCACAGGATCCAGGCGGTGGAAGAGGGCCCGCCGGCACGGCGCGGCGAAGTCACGATCACCCGGCGCTTGTTCCGCTCGGGCGAGAGCGAATACCTGATTGATGGGCACATTGCGCGGCTGCGCGACATCCAGGATATTTTCATGGGCACCGGTCTCGGGCCGGAGAGCTATGCCATCATCGAGCAGGGGCGCATCGGGCAGATTCTGAGCTCGAAGCCGCAGGACCGGCGCGCGATCATCGAGGAAGCCGCGGGCATTACCAAATTCAAAACCAAGAAACGCCTGGCGGAAGCCAAATTGGAGAGCGCCAAGCAGAACCTGGCCCGCGTGTACGACATTCTGGAAGAAGTCACGCGCCAGGTGAATTCGTTGAAGCGGCAGGCTTCCAAGGCACGGCGCTACGCCGAATTGCAGGAAGAATTGCAGAGCCGGCTGCGCGTGGTGCTTTCGGGCAAGTATCGACTGCTCGAGCGAGATGCGGCCAAAACGGCGATCGATCTAAACCTGGCCGCAGGCGAATTGAAGTTGCTCACGCAACAGGTGACCGAGCGCGAGCAGGCGCACGAACAGCAGCAGGCTGCGTGCTACGAGCTGGAACAGCAACTCACTGTGGCGCGGCAGCAACTGGCCGAGAAGAATGTCGACGCGGAGCGCACGCGCGGCCGCCTGGAGTCTCAGGTTCGCGAATCGGGCGCGATGGAAGAACGGATCGCGCAAGCGGAAAAAGAGACGCAGGAACTGGGCGGGCGGATTGATGCGCTCGATGCCGAGATCGGGGTGCAAAAGGGCGCCGTTGAAGCGCTGGAAGCGCAGATCGCGCAGACGCGCGGCCGCATGCTGGAAATTAACCGGCACCGGGAAGAACTCCAGGCGCAGATCCGCGAGCGCGAGCAGGTTTTAGAGTCGGGACGGCAGGTGGTGTTGCGGCTACTGGGCGAGGCATCGACGCTCCGAAATCAGCTGGCGCAGGTGCAGGAGTACCTGGCGGCGATTGATCGCGAAGCGGCCCGGTCTCAGCGTGAGGAACAGACCGCGGCGGCTGAAATCGCGAGGCTGGAGGCGGCCAGCCGGCAGCTTTCGGAAACGGTGACTCAGCGGCAGCTCGAGCTGGAGGCGGTGACCTTCGAGCGGCAGCACGTGGAAGAGGATCTTGCGGAGCGGCGCCGCACGGCGGAGGAACGCCGGCACGAGATCGACGCGCTGAAGAGCGAAGTCTCCGCGGTGCGGGCCCGGAAGGAATCCATCGAGCAGGTGCTGGCACATCGCAGTTACACTGCCGAATCGGTGAAGCGGTTGTTCGCATCGCTCGAGAAAGGGCAGGCGGAAGAGGTGAAGCCGCTAGGCGTGCTGGCCGATTACGTGGATGTCGACCCGCAATTCGAAAAACCTGCCGAAGAGTTTCTGCACGAGGAACTCGAATACGTAGTGGTGCAGAACTGGGATCAGGCCGAGCGTGGTCTGGATTTCTTGCGGGCCGAAACCGACGGGCGGGCAACGTTCCTGGTGCATCCGGAGTCCGACGGCGAGGAGACGCGCCATTTGCCGGAGCCGGCGATCGGGCCGGCAACCGGGATCTCGGCGCGGTTGAGCGATTCGCTGCGGCTGACGAATGGATTTCGGGACCGCGCCGTGGACCTGCTGCCGCGCGTTTCGCTCTGTTTCCTGGCCGAGGACCGGGCGGCAGCCCAGCGGCTAGCGGTGGCGTATCCGCATCTCTATTTCCTGCTGCCGGACGGCGTCTGCTATCACGGACAAACGGTCACAGGCGGCCGCAAGAGCGGTGCTGGTCCCCTGGCCATGAAGCGCGAAGCGCGCGAACTGGTGATGACACTAGAGGAACGCGAAGCTGCCCTGGCCGAACGGGTGGCGGGCCTGGAGGAGCTGACGCGGGAAATCAGCGGCCTGGAAGGCGAACTGGAGCGGCTGCGCAGCGTCCAGCAATCGCGCGAGAAGGACCGGGTAGCGCTCGATCACGAGATGCGCAAGCTCGCCGAAGATCTCGCGCGCGCCAATTCGCGAGTCTCGGTGGCGCGGCTGGAACTGGACCGGCTGCAGCGCGACGCGGCGCAATCGCTGGAGCAGAAAGCGAAGAACGAGGCCGCTGTCGAAGAAAAGGAGCGGCAGCGGACGGAGTGCGAAGCGGCACAAGAAGCCGACCGGCAGGAACTGGAGAAGGTCGAGACCCAGGCGTCGCATGTGGGCGAGGAGCACGCCGGGGTGCGGGCCGAACTGGCGAAACTCGAAGAGCGCGACCGGTCGGAACGCAGCACGCTGACGCGGATCGAGCAGCAATTTCAGGAAACCGTGAGCCGGCGCAATACGATTGCCGCGGAAGCCGACCGGCTCGGCGAACAACGGGCGCGGCTGCTGGCCGATAATGTCGAGCTGACCCGGAAGGCGGCCCAACTGGCGGAGGAGATTGTCGCGCTGGAAGCGGTGGTGAACCGCATGGCCGCCGAGGAAACGGAGCGGCGCGACTCGCTACGAGCGGCCGAAGAAGAACTGAAGGAGCTCCGCGCGGGCGTTCAGGAGACGCAAGAGAAGCGGTCGCAGATCGAAGTAGATCTGGTGAAGAAGCAGGCCGAACTCGGCTTCCTGGACGAAATCAGCCGCAAGGAACTGAACTGCCCAGTGGCGGAACTCGCGCCGGCGGACGGCCCGGTGCCCGAAGAGCAGGCGATCCTTGATGCCGAGCTGGCGTCGGTGGAAGTGAAGCAGAAGATCGAAGCGCTGGGCGCGGTGAACCCGGCGGCGATGGAGGAATTCCAGGAAGCGCAGCAGCGCCACGATTTCCTCAGCGAGCAGCGTCAGGACCTGCTCGATTCGATCCGCGATACCGAGAAAGCCATCCAGGAAATCGACGTGGTGTCCCGGCAGAAATTCTCGGAAGCTTTCGAGACTATCAACGCGAATTTCCGGATCACGTTCCAGACGCTGTTCGGTGGTGGGACCGGCGAGATGCGGCTGACCGATCAGGAAAATGTGATTGAATCGGGGATCGACATCATCTGCTCGCCTCCGGGAAAGCGGCTGCAGAACGTGCTGCTGCTGTCGGGCGGCGAGAAGGCCCTTTCGGCGGTGGCGCTGCTGATGGCCATCTTCAAGTATCAGCCGAGCCCGTTCTGCGTGCTGGACGAGGTGGACGCGCCGCTGGACGAAGCCAACATCGGACGGCTGGTAAAGATGCTGCAAGAGATGTCGCACCAAACGCAGTTCATCATGATCACGCACTCCAAGCGCACCATGGAAGCGGCACAGGCCTTGTACGGAGTGACCATGCAAGAGCCGGGCGTATCGCGGCTGGTCTCGGTACGCTTCAACCCGCGCGAAGCGGCGGCGTAACTACTAATAGGTAGCGCCGGCAGTCTCGGCGCTGGGAAAAAGCTAATACACACCGGCGACAAGACCGCCGGCGGCCCGCGTGCATCATGACTGCAAATCGGTTGATGCTATGGCAGCAACATGCGGACCACGGTCACTCTGGATACCGACACCGAGAGGCTGATCCACGCGGCGATGCGGGAACGCGGCTGGTCGTTCAAAGAGGCTCTGAACGAAGCAATCCGGACCGGCCTGACGCCCGGCAAGCGAGCCAAGCGGGCAGGCTTTGTCCAAAGGACTTTCAGTCTGGGCACGGAGCAACTCTTCCGTTGGGACAAGGCACTGGCAACCGCTGAGGCGATGGAGGACGAAGAGATTAGCCGCAAACTGTCGCTCCGCAAGTGATCCTGCTGGACGTCAACATTCCGATTTACGCCGTCAACCACGACGCGCCTCTGCACCGCAAGGCCAAAACGTGGCTCGAAGCGGCGCTTGAGGGTAAAGAGACAGCCGGCATCTCCTGGCGTGTCCTGCCGGCCTTTCTTCGCGTGACTACGCGGGCCGGCCTGTTTCGAAACCCGCTGCCGGTACCCGTCGCCTTTGATTTGATTGATTCATGGCTGGTGCAGCCATCGATGGTTCTCGTGCAGCCGGGGCCGCGCCATGCGCGCATTCTGCGCGATTTGTTGACCACAGCCGGCACCGGAGGCAATCTCACCTCGGATGCGCACTTCCCGGCGCTGGCGATGGAGCACGAGGCCGAACTTTGCTCGTCCGACGGCGACTTCGCGCGCTTCCCCCGGCTGCGCTGGCGGAATCCGCTGGTGTAACCACGTCGGCGACGAACTCGCCGCCTTACTGCACCACTGACTTGTCCGTCGATTGGTTGGCGTGCGCGTCTTCGACCCGGACCGCGATGGTGTGCTCGCCGGGGCCGGAGTCGACCGTCAGGTCGTAATCGAGTTCCCGGGAATCGGATAGGCCCGTGGTGGGCGCCACCAGGGTCCAGTCGCCGCCGTCGAGAGAGTATTCAGCTTTCTCGATATCGTTCAGAGCGTCGGCAGCGTGCCAGCGCACCTGAAGTTTGCCGCCGTTGCGAGCGGCGGTCAAGCCAGTGATCCTGGGCGGCGTATTGTCGATAACGAAGGGGTCGCTCTCGAGACCGCCGCTGAGGGCTTCGGCCGGGGGGTTGGACGGCGCGTCGGATGCGGTGACGCGAAGCCGGTATTCGCCATCGGGAAACGCGGTCGAATCCCAGGAGTAGTATTTTTCGGGGACTTTGTCCTTCAGCAGCTTCCACTCCTTTTCATTCGCGCCCCGAATTTCGATTTTGTAGACGAGCGAATCGCCGTTGGGGTCGGCGGCCATCCAGCGAGCGCCGATGTTACCCTTCGCGAACTGCATGGCCGGTGTCAGAGTGGCCGTGGTGTCGGATGTGGCGGCGATAGTCTCGGACCGTGCCGTCGGCGCGACGAGCGGCGGCAAATTCATGGATTGCACCGGCGAGACCGCGATCTGCGCCGGGAACCGGTAGTTCACGGGCGTGATCTCGATGTGGTCGACGTGTGGCTCCACGTTTCTGGGAAGATAAGCGACTTCGACGGAGTTGAGCGCGGGCGATTTCGCACCGGAGCCTGTCAGCGTCGCCTTCCACTGGACAAAGCGAGCCGGAGGCGACGTGATACGGCCGCCTTTGGCATCGGTGACGGCGCCCGACCACGGGCTCCAGTTCTTCTGCGGCTGGTCGAGGTTGCCAGTGCGCGTCTGCAAGGAAATCTGGCCGCCGTTCAAGGCAGCGTCGAAACTGATGCGGCCCCAGCGCGTGAACAATCCGGCGTCGAAGACATCGCTTTCTATAGTACCCTGCGATTCCGGCTCGGAAGAGATCTCGTAAATCTTGCCGACGTTGGCCGTGGCCGCGTACAAACGTCCGTCCGTACCGGCTTGAAATGCTGTGACCTGAGTCGTTGGCACTGTTAGCAAAGCCGTGTACACATTCGGGGACTCGATGCGGTAGATGTTGCCGCGATTGCCGGTGCCAACCAGCACATGCCCGGTATTGTCAAAAGCGAGGGCGTACGCAACATCCCGGGGACTGGTCCACAGGCGGCGGGGGCTGCCGGTGGTGTCGATCGAATAAATGTCGCTGCCGCCGGTCACACCGAGCGGCGCGGTGCTCAAAGGCAGAACGGTGGCCGCCTGGCGCGGCCCGGGTTGTCCGGGAGCGGGCACAGCTGGTAGAGCGGGAGCCGGTGTCGGTTGCAGCGCGGTAGCCGGCTGGCCAGCGGACCGCGAGCCGACAGCCGCGGCGTAAATTACACCGTCACGCCCCACCAGCACTGCAGTCACTTCGCGTTTGGGAGTCTGGTACAGAACGAAACCTTCCCCAGAAGGCCCGATCCGCAGGACCAAGCCGCCGGGCTCGGTCCCGACGATCACGTTCCCGTTCGGGTCGAGCACCAGCGAGCGCACGTGGGTCTCCTCGCACTGGAAGAACACCTTGCCTTTGCCATCGGGCGTGACTCGGTAGACCTCGCCGTGATCGCCGGTGGCGATGAACAGGTTGTCCTGTCGATCGAAGGCGAGCGCCCAGACGTACTTGGCTTTCGGATCGAAGAAAACCTCGGATTTTCCGTTAGCCGCGACGCGGTAGACCTTGCCATCCGGAGAGGTGGCTGCGTAGACCCGGTCTTTGGAATCGACGGCGATGGCGTGAATCTCGAGCCCATCCAACTCAGCCAGCACCTTACTCTTGCCATCCGGTCCGATCCGGTAGAGACGGGCATCGCTGCCGCCCGCGGTATAGAGGTTGCCTTTGGAGTCGCGCGCCAGCGTCCATAGATACATCGCGGAAGTGTCCGACCACTCCTTGGAGCGTGGCGCCAGCGTCAACACACCGTCGCTGCGCACGGACAGATTCTTGACTACGCCTTTTTCAAAATCCGCAAATTCCCCCTGCCGCCAGGTGCGGGTCTGCCCGGCGAACAGCGCGGCGGGAAATACGCAAAACAGAAGGGCGCGGGAAGCAGTGCTTGAAATTGCGGTCATTTTGATAAACCAACCGCTCCCTGACGGTCGCGGTTCTGTGCCTTTGCAAAATTAGTTCACGTGGATACGGAGCGAGTAGCTGCCAGTGATCACATATTCGAAGGGCAACGCCAGTTGCTCCGTCGCGGTCTCGGGCGAAGTGACCACAGCGCGATTGGAGGCTCGTCCGGACTGCATCACATTGAGCACCGAAGACGGTAGGCTGGGGAGCGTCTTGTCGTTGAAATAAGCCGTGGGGCTCGACTCCACCAGCGAAACGTATAGTCTGTTGTTGGTGCGCTCCTGGTTGATGAGCGAGACCGTCTCGGGAAGATTGAGAAAGCGGTTGGCCAGGCCAGCCTGGTTCTGCACGCGGTTGAGCGTGTCAGCGTCGCTCAACAGAATTCGGTGATCACCCTTGGCCATCCCGTCGGGAATCTTGACCTGGAATTCTCGCTGAATGGGTTCACCGCGATAGGGCCGCAAAAAGACTTTCACGGGAACCACGTCGCCCGGGCGCAGATCAGGATTTGCCACCCAAGCGTTTTCGATCGTGGCGATGCGCCGTTCGGGAAGCAGGTCGACAGTGACGCTGACGCGTTTTACGTCCGGCGTTTTCACGTTATTCAGGTAAAGCCGGTTGAACTTGTCACCCCACCAGTTGGCGAGCATCATCGGCGCCGGCACCGGCAATTCTCCCGAGGCTTGCATAGTGGAAAGCGAAAGGTTGGTCTGGCCGTTCATCTCGACCTTGCCGCTCAGACGGTACGTGGCTTCGTCGGCGAATTCATTGAGATCCGAGAGGCTGTTAAACAGCGTCATCATCATGAGAGTGGGAGTCCACTTTTGCTGTACGAAGACGTTGAAGTGGAAATCCTTCTCGCGAGAAACGCTTTCGTCCTCTTTGAGAGAGCGTACTTTCACGGAAACCGGAATCATGTTGGACTCTGCGCCTAGGACACCCATGATGCCGCTGTGCCGATCCTGGTGCAGCGCGCCGACCACTTCGGTGGCGTTGGCAAACTTGTTCGGCTGATATTGCGAGGCCAGGGTCATCACCACTACGCCTTTGCTCATCGGCATGTTGATCGGGCCGAGATTGAAGAAAGGATGACCGAACGCCAGCACACGCTTTCCATCGTTATAAGTCACAGTGCCCAAGCCGGTGACACCGATATCGCCGTCGATCAGAACACCCGCTACCGGTTCGCCGGGATTCAGCGAGTTCTGCCAGCCGGGGGCTGGCTTGTTCGTATACAGACCAGCGGCGGCGCCCCCCTGCACCGCGGTTATGCCCATCTGCTGAAACAGCGGCGCGAATTGCCGCATGGTTTCCGAACTGAACCCGGAAAACTGCACGGGCGCTTCGATGGGAACCATCAGAGGAGCGGGCTGTAGCGCGGAGGAAACACCGCCAGCAGTCACGAACTGGCTGAGCGGATCCGGTGAGGCCGGAGCTCCTCCACCAAACGCCACGAGTTTTTCGGGGGTACGCGCTTCGGCCGGGCGCGATTGATCCAAATCCTTGATCTCGAGCATCAGCTCGATGGGGGTGATGCCGCAGATGGCGTCCGGAGAAAAGACGCTCAACCGCAGCGCCACGGCGCCAATCAGTTTTCCATCAATATAGACGGGACTTCCGCTCATGCCGCCGGCAACGTTGGTGCGCGCTGCCTTGCCGCCCATTTTTCCGAGGATGACGTCCTGCTTGGGCCCCCACTGATTCTTCCACAAACCCAGAATCTCGATTGGAATCGGTTCCGGCCGCGAGCCCTGGAACACTGTCCACGCCGTCGCCTTCATGCCCGGCTTCACGTCGCGGAGAGGCATGATTTCGACCGAGCCGGCTTTCGGGGGAGTTAGCGGAGCGTCGCTCGCGAAGAGGAGTGGCACTGCGGCCGCGATGCCGATCAGCATCGCGACGGAAGGAATTTTCATTTGTAGCAACAACTCCAGTTGTTTACTCTATTGTACTACCGAGTCTCAGTCCTTCGAACACTCAATTCCTGAAGCCATTGTGAATGCAGGGGATTTGGCGTTGGGCGCATAGGCACGGGCGTCCTCTCCGGCGTCGGGGAGGCGGCATGTCACCAGGGGATGAGATAGCGGCAATGGCGCGCGGCTGGAGGATGACTTCATGGCCCAGTCGTTCCAATCGACACCAGACGGTTCCGAGTCCGCTCGGGGTGCAATTGGTCGAAGTAGTCGCCGCCAATCTCTCGATACTCGGTTCGGTCCCTCAGGATGCAGCAAGCAATCACCAGCAGACGATGCGCGGTAGCGACGATCGCCTTGCGGATCCCATGCTTGCCCGCTTTGCGGTGGAAAAACGCGGCGAGGTAACAGCAGAGCCGCGTGGCGGCTCCATATCCATGCGCGAGGCAAGCATCTGTTCCAGGCGCAGAATCTTGCGCGCCACAAATTCCAGATCCTCCATTACCTCGCGCAGCATCATCCGGTGATGATCGGTATCCCGGCCTCGCAGCGCCAACCGGAGTCATGCGTTACCTTCTGCGCAAATAGCCACAGCCGCAGGTTTCCCAGCGCTTTGTGATGGGTCGCAAACTCCTTCTTGCGCACCTCTGGCTCGGGTCCACCGGAGTAAACACACACGCAAGCCGTGACCGCGTCCTTATGCATATCGATCCCGCAACAGCGCGAATATAGAATCTGCATAACGCTCGTTCCGCCGCGGGCAGTGGACGCAGAAAAGAAACCAGACACTCCTTCTCGTACTCCCTGCCTCGCGGCAGAGGCAACACTGCGTTGTGCCAACAAAGCGTCCGGACAGATTCACAAACGGGCTCGAAGCACCAGACCGAAACCGGCTTACTGTGCCCTCGGCAGTGGTCATATTCGCTCCGCTCGCGCCCGTTTTCATCCCTCGTTGTGGCGGGAGCGTAGCGGCGCGGTGGGGGAATCACACGGTTTTTGAGATTTCCAGATCCATGATTCCCCGGTACTTAGGTCCGTTTCCTAGGGCCGACCAGCAAGTCGCGGGAATATGCTGAGGTGTGGAACGACTCAGAGCAGACCAGGCATGCACGTTGGCTGCAGCCCTGGCACACGATTTCAACAACGAGCTCACCGTCATTCTGAGCAGTGTTTGCAACTTAATTGAGGCGCTCGACCCCGGGCATCCGGCGCGGTCGCAGGCCTTGGATCTGCAGAATGCGGCACAGCGGTGCGCGCGCAAGACATCGGGCCTATTGCGCTATGGCCTGAAACGAGGAGGGAGCGCGACGCGCACCTCTCTCGAAGGCCTCATTGACGCCGCGTGAGGGGGTCGCTGCTTACACTATGAGGTAGTGAGAATCTTAGGGATCGAATCTTCCTGCGACGAAACCGCGGCGGCCGTGGTGCAAGACGGGGAAGTTGTCCTGTCCTCGGTCATCGCCTCGCAGATGACCACCCATGGCAAGTATGGCGGCGTGGTGCCGGAGTTGGCCTCGCGGGAACATCTCCGCGCCATCGTTCTTGTGGTGCGGGAGGCGCTGGGGCAGGCCCGAAGCAGCCTCTCCGATCTGGACGCGATTGCGGCAACTGTAGGGCCGGGGCTGGTGGGTTCACTGTTGGTGGGGCTCACCTTTGCGAAGTCGCTCAGCTTTGCGCGTGGCTTGCCGCTGATTGCCGTCAACCATGTCGAAGGCCACATTCATGCGGTGGTCCTGGAGTCCCGGCAAGCGGGAACTCCAGTGGAATTCCCGGCCCTGGCATTAGTGGTTAGCGGAGGCCACACGCACCTGTTCGAAATGCGCGAAGGATTCCAGTACCGACTGCTCGGCAAGACGCGCGACGACGCCGCCGGCGAAGCTTTCGACAAGGTAGCCAAGCTTCTGGGTTTCAGCTATCCAGGCGGCCCGATCATTGACCGTCTGGCGCCGCGCGGCGATCCCCATGCGGTCCGTTTCACCTTCGCCAAAATGAAGGGCAACGCGCTGGATTTCAGCTTCAGCGGGCTGAAGACCGCGGTTTTGCGTTGGGTGCAATCGCACGCGATGCAGACGGAAATAGAGGCGCGCCGTGACTTGCTCCGGCGCACACCCGCTGCTACGGACGAAGAGTGGATCGCCGTTACTCCGCAGGCAACGCTCGATCTGCTGGCGTCGTTTCAGCATGCCGTGATCACGGAACTGCTGACACGAGCGGCCGCTTCCGCCGCGCAGATCGAGGCGCGGTCGCTGATCATTTCCGGCGGAGTCGCCTGTAACTCCGGGCTGCGGACGGCGGCGCGGTTGGCGCACCTTCCCTACCCCGTCCACTTCCCTTCTCCAGGCTTGTCGACCGATAACGCCGCCATGATTGGGGCGGCCGCCTTTCCTAAGTTGGTTCGCCGGGATTTTGCCGGGTTCGACACCTTGGCTCAGGCCAATCTTACCCTGGCCTGACCGTTATTTCTTTTTCCGCAGGCGCGCCGCGGCCAGCCCGGCCAACAAGAGGCCGGCGCCAAACATAGTCGTATTCGGCTCGGGCACTGTGATATCTGCCAACACGACTGGCACGCACACGCCGGCATGAGCCATCGCGGCCGATACAGTCACCAAAGCAACCATCGAGCAGACCTTCGAGATTTTCACGTTACTTCCCCCGGTTTGAAATTTCCAACATCCAGCCTACACAAGCCATGCTACGTCGGGCGGGACAGTCTACTCAATTAACGTTTTCGGTGGTTTGGTACTTTAGCTCTATCTCTGGGACTTTTTCGGAACTTGGCGGCAAACTGGATCAGGACGATCTCGGCAGTGGCGGACGTTGCGCGAGCAGAAGCAGCCCGCCGGCGATGAGCAAGAGCGCTCCGAATTGCGCGACGGTCAGGCCCAAGGCGACCCTCACGTTGATGCGCAAAAACTCGATCGCGAACCGGATCACTCCAGTGAGAACGAGATAGCGGCCTACGACAGACCGGTCCGGCAGCCCGCTACGCCGCCACCGGATAAGCAGCCAAGCCAGAATACCGAGGAGCGCAGCTTCGTACAGCTGCGTAGGGTGAACCGCGACATCCGTGGGTGGAGATCCTTCGGGAAAGGCAACGCCCCACGGCAGCGCGGTCGGCCGGCCGTAATCATCGCCAACCAGAAAACAGCCGATGCGGCCTAACAGGTGCCCGACGGCGAGAGCCGGCGTGGCCGCCGAAACAAGTGGAATCAGCGGCCAGTCCCGCCATCGGAAATAGGCCAGGGCGCCGGCCACGCCGCCGAACAGTCCTCCAAACCAGCTGAGCCCGCCCCGGCTGAACAGCAGAGACACCAGCCGATCTTCGCCAATGTGCTCGGAGACGTAGAGCAGCTTGGCGCCGATCAACCCCGCGATCAACCCGGCGATGGCCCCGTTGACGGCATCATGCGGAAGACCGCGGATTCGCAGTTCCCGGCCGAAGATCCAAATCCCGGCGAGCGCACCCACGGCCACCATCAGGCCGAAAGTCATGACTTCGAAGCCGCCGATTTTGAAGAGGACCGGGTACACGCGGCTTATTTCACTTCCGCTTCGATAGCTTCCAGCTCTTTGCCGGCCTCGGACCAGCGGCCTTGGGCGGCCAGTTCGCGATACCGCCGCAAGTGATCGCGGACCCGCTGCAGGCGGGGATCGGCATTCGGCGCCGGGCCCGATGGCGTCACGCCTGGCGCGGGAACGGCCGTCGGTTGGGCCGCCGTCGCCTGCTGAATCAGCTGTTGCGCGCCGCTAGAGAGCTGGGTAAGCGCCTGGTCGTACGTATCGGCGTAAACCAGCCGGTCCCCCACCGCCAGCACCACTTTTTTCAACTGCGGCATACTGGCCTCATTGGCCTGGATGTAAATCGGATCCACGTAGAGAAATGTGTGGCCGATGGGCAAGACCAGAGTCTGCGAGCGCAGCACATGCGAACCCTGCTGGTTCCACAGAGTCAGGTCCTTGGAGATGGTCTGGTCCTGGTTGATGCGCGCGGCAATCTGCATGGGGCCGAAGATCAGCTGCTGCTTGGATAACTGCAGCACCACAATCTCGCCAAGGTGAGCACCGTCGCAGCGCGCCAACATCAGGCCGATCAGGTTGTCCTTATTGCGCGGCGTGAACGGCAACAGTAGCAGGAACTCCGCTTTCTCCTCGCCCGGCAAGTTGGCCATCACATAGGTTGGCGTGACGGTATTGGTGCCCTCGGTCTGCCCCATCGAGCGGCGCGCCAGGTCCCACAAATCTTCCTTGTTGTAGAAGGTTTGCGGATCGAGCATGTGATAAGTCCGGTAAATCTCCGCCTGAATGCGAAACAAGTTTTCGGGATAGCGCGTATGCCCTCGCAAGTCCGCGGGCATATCGGAGGCGGCTCGGAACAGATCCGGGAGCAGCCGCTGGTAGGCCGCGATGATGGGGTCGTCAGGAGCAAAAATGTAAAGGTGCGTCTCGCCGTCGTACGCGTCGATGGTGGCTTTGACCGCATTACGGATGTAATTCAGGCGGCCAATCTGCGGAACCTCGAGAGCGCGTGAATAGGGATGAGCGTCGCTCGTGGTGTAACCATCGACGATCCAAACCAGCCGGCCGTCATCGGTGACCACTAGGTACGGGTCATCATCCCACTGCAGAAACGGCGCGAGTTCCTGCAGCCGGTCCTGCACCTTGCGATGGATCATCATCCGGCTGTTGGAGGTCAGGTAACCGGTGAGCAGGATGTTGGGCTCTCCTTCCCGGATGGCGGCAGCCAGGCGCATGGGCAGGGAAGATACGGGAAAACCGCCTTTTCCCTGATAGCGCGAGCGCTCGTCCTTCTCCCCGGACGGATAGTTGAACTCCTCCTGGGCGGTGTCGACGAAGACCGGCTCGTGCGAGATCTCCGAGTAGTACAACTCGGGGCGCGTCAACTTCAGGCTTTTGGTTTTGATTTCCGGAGGCGCATTTTCGACCAGCAGCACCGGCAGGCCGTCGGTGGTGATCCGGCTGACTTCCGCCATCACCAGCCCGTATCCATGCGTGTATTGAAACGCCGGGTTGATCCAGTTCGCGCGCGCGGCGGGCAGCTTACTGAGATCCAGCTCGCGCGGGGACAGCAGCACCTGGCGATATTGGCCGTCGATGGTATATCGATCCACGTCGGCCGAGGGAAATTCGTAGTAGGGGCGCAGTGCCTGGATCTGAGTAATTGTGTTCTGGAAGGCACCCATGTCCCAGAGACGTACGTTGTCCAGGGTTGGCTTATCCTCCGTCGCATTGATCGGCGCGTTGGCTTGGGCCTTGAAATCCACCTCGCGCACGTGCTGCTCCAGTCCGTAGGCGCTGCGTGTGGCGTGAATGTGCGTCTGGATATATGGCTGCTCGAGCGAGATCTCATTCGGGCGGACGTACAAGGCACTCACCGCTCCGGGAATAATCAACGCAATGACCCACGCGCCAGCCATGGAGGCGGCGAGAACCCAGCGGCCCATCCAGACGAAGACCGCCGCGGCCAGGGAGGCCAGGATCACCAGCCATTGCAGCGGCAGCCCGATGTTCTGGTCGACGTAATCGACGCCAACCAGAAACGTGCCATGCTCGTTGTAGACCATCTCATAGCGGCCGAGGAAGAAACGCCATGCCAGCGCGACCAGCACCACGACCGCCGCGCCGCGGAGGAATTTCGATTCCAGGCCGCCTTGCAGGCGGAGGAGAGACGGCTCGAATTCACTGGCATCGCGCAGATCGGCGATTCGATGGCGCAGTTGCCAGGCCCGGGCTGCGATCCAGTAGAGCAGGATGCACACGATCGCCAGCGCCAGCACGTAACCGCGCAGCAGATTGTAGAACGGCAGGTCGAACAGGTAAAACGATAGCGGCTTCTGGAAGACCGCATCGTGCCAGCCCGTCGCCGCCGGCGGCAGACCGCGGGAACCGGCGAACCGCACGACGGTCCAGGTGTCCACAGACGCCGCCGCAATGATGTACCCGAGAACCAGCAAGGCTAGTGTCGCGATGCGGGCGTAAATCGGATGGTCGCGCAACCCGGCACCCGAGAACTTCACCGCCCGCGCATGCGCGATCCAGAGAACTGCGAAAGCCAGCAGCGTCGCGGCCGCCACGGGCGCCAGGCTGTAGGTAAGCAGGTTGAACCAGGTATTGAATTGGCCGAGTTCTTTCCACCATTCGATATCGATGACATACGAAGCCACCGAACGGGCGCCAATCAACAGCGCCAGCAGAATGACAATTAGAGTGACTCGGCCTGCCCGCGACGTCCCCCGCGGGCGCCGACCCGCTTCAATCCGGTAGGCCATGCCCCAAGCGTAGCACCGGGCTGAGGATGCGGTGGATTCTGCGGCAATCCGACGGCAAAAATCGGGTATCAACCCCGGGCGAAGTTCCTCAAAAATTAGCTTTCGCCCGGACTTCGTTCGATTGCCGCCGATCCCCAGATCCTGGTAGACTCAAGGTCTCTAGCAGTTTCCGGTTCGAGACCACTCAAGTTGACGATGCGGATTCTAAGTGTATTAATCGCTTTCGCGAGCTGCGTATTGGGGGAGTCCGTGGCCGCGGTCCCCGAAGTGATCGTCGCGAATTATTGTAACGCCACGCGGGACCAGGATCTTTCGGCGCGCAACGCATCCATGGACGTGGATATTGACGCCTCCCTTCCGCAATTAAGAAAACACGGCCGGCTCCACGCGCTTCGCCATATTTCGGCGTTGGGCCGGATTACCTACGAGCGGCTGTTCTTCGAAGGTGACGGTACGGTGAAGAACCAGGTGATCGCTCGCTACCTGGCCGCGGAGGTTGAGGCCCAGAAAGATCAGGCTCCTTCTCTGGCCGTCACGCCGGCAAATTATAAATTCAAATACAAAGGACAGTCCGAATTGTTGGGCCGCACCGCCTTCGTTTTCGAGGTCAGCCCAAAAAAGAAACGGGTTGGGTTATTCAAGGGCGAAGTCTGGATCGACACCGCCACCTACCTTCGGGTGCAGGAAACCGGATACCTCGTCAAAAACCCTTCCATCTTCTTGAAGAAGGTGGCGTTTGTTCGAAGATACGAGATTCGAGGCGGAATCTCGGTCCCGCTGCAAGTGCAGAGCGTCGTGGATACCCGCCTGGTCGGCAAGGCGGAACTAACCATCGATTTCAGTAATTATTCGGTGGATACGCCGGAACCCGCGAGCTCGGCATTCACCGATGGCCAGTAAAACAGAGGCGCCCTGCGCCCTGATTCGAACCAGAGGGAGTACATGCGAACACTGTTTCTGAATCCACCGTCCTTTGAAGGTTTCGATGGCGGCGCGGGGTCGCGATGGCCCGCGTCGCGGGAGATCGAGTCCTACTGGTATCCGGTATGGCTGTGCTACCCCGCCGGCATGCTGCCGGACAGCAAAGTCGTCGACGCTCCGCCGCATAAGATTTCCATCGAACAGACTGTCAGCATGGCCGGCGATTTCGAACTCCTGGTGCTCTACACCTCTACGCCCGGGTTTTCGGTCGATCTGAAGATTGCCGAGATGATGAAAGACGCCAACCCCAAGCTGAAGGTGGCGTTCGTCGGTCCCCCGGTAACCATCGAACCCGAAAAGTCCTTGCGCGAAGGCAAGGCCATCGACTTCGTCGTGCGCCGCGAGTTCGATTACCAGATCGCCGGATACGCCCAGGGGAAACCGCTCGAAGAACTGCCCGGCGTGAGCTATCGCAAGAACGGCCACATCATCAATAACCCGGAAGGTCCGGCTATCGAGAATCTCGACGAGCTGCCTTGGGCAACGAAGGTCTATAAGCGCGACCTCGACATCACCCGGTACAACGTGCCGTTCCTGCTGAATCCCTACATTTCCTTCTACACCACGCGCGGCTGCCCGGCCATGTGCACCTTCTGCCTCTGGCCGCAGACCCATTCCGGCCACCGCTGGCGTCTGCGGTCGACCGACGACGTCACCAACGAGGTCCGCTACGCCCTCGAGCAGTTTCCCAATATCAAGGAAATCTTCTTCGACGACGATACGTTCAACTACCGCAAAGAGCGCACCATCGAGCTGTGCAAGAAGCTTAAGCCGCTGAATTTCACATGGTCGTGCACATCGCGCGTCACTACCGATTACGACACGCTGAAGGCTATGAAGGAGGCCGGCTGCCGCTTGCTCATTGTCGGTTACGAATCGGGCAACCAGGAAATTCTGAAGAACATCAAGAAGGGCGCGACCATCGAAATGGCCGAACGCTTCACCGCTAACTGCAAGAAGTTGGGCCTGGTGATTCACGGCGATTACATCATCGGACTGCCCGGTGAAACACACCAAACCATTCGCAAGACGATCGATTTCGCCAAACGCATGGATACCGAGACCATTCAGGTTTCCATTGCCGCGCCGTACCCTGGCACCGAATTATACGACCACCTGAAGAACAACGGCCTGATCACGATCAACGGCTCGATGTCCGACGATGCCGGCCACCAGCTTCCGAACTTTTCCTACCCGGGATTGGATCGCGCCGACCTGGTGGAATGGGTCGAGCGGTTCTACGGCGAATATTTCTTCCGGCCGCGCGTCGCCTGGCGCATCGTCCGGAAGGCTGTTTTCGACGGCCACGAGCGCCGCCGCCTGTACAAGGAGGCCCGCGAGTACATGGCGCTGCGCTCGAAACGCAAGAAGTTCGTCGCCGAAACCAAAGGCGCCCGCCGGTCCGCCCCGGTTTCCGTTTCGGGCGATTGAGGCGGTTGTTCCGTCGGCCCTGGCAGCTATGACCTCCGAATCCGCGCGCCTGCGTTGGAAGACGTGGAGCTGTTCCGCGCTCGTAGTCTTCAGCAACGTAACCGGCAATTTCTTTCTCAAGCGGGGTATGCCCGCGGAGTTGTCCACTCCCGCCGCCTACATCACGGTGTTGTTCCGGCCGATCGTGACGTTGGGCGTATTGCTGCTCATTCTCTGGCTCGCGTCCCGCATGGCGCTGCTGAGTTGGGCCGATTTGAGCTACATTCTGCCGGTGACCTCGGTCGGCTACGTGCTGGTGGCCCTCGCCGGCCGGTACTTCCTGAACGAACAGATCAGCGCCAAACGGTGGCTGGGCATAGGCCTGATCATGGCGGGGGTGGCCCTGGTCAGCGGCGGCACCGCGCCGCGGACTACCCAACCCACGAAGCCCCGCACCGTCGGAGCCGCGAAATGAAGTGGGTTCTGATTGGCATCATCGTGGCGTCGACCACGGTGGGCGAGGTGCTGCAGGCCCTGGGAATGCGCCGCAATGGGGAGATTCGAGATTTCCGGCCGGGCGCCCTGGGCCGGCTCCTCACCGTGCTTTCGCGCAACGGGTATGTGGTGGCATCCGTTGTCGCTATGGCCGTGTCCTTCTTTGCGTATCTGGGACTGCTCACCGTGGCCGAATTGAGCTTCGCGGTGCCCGTTACGGCGATCACCTACGTTCTGGAAACGGTTCTCGCCAAGTACGTGCTCCAGGAGCGGGTCAGTTGGCTGCGCTGGGCGGGCGCCTCGCTGGTGATCTGCGGTGTCGCGCTGGTCTCCTTGTGATCGCATGGGCCGTTCCTGCATTGGCGGCGGCCGCATACTACCTGCTGGCAATCGTGGCGGTCTTTCGTTGGCCGAAAGCCTCCCGCCCAACGGGCGCGCTTCCGCCCGTTTCCGTCCTGAAGCCCATGTACGGGACCGACGCGCGTCTTTACCAAGCACTCCGCTCGCACGCGGCTCAGGACTATCCCGAGTTCGAGATTCTATTCGGCGTCGGCAACCCGGCCGATCCCGCCCTCGCCGAGATTGCGCGGCTGCAAACAGAATTTCCGCAACGCGACCTACGCATTGTTGTCGCCAAGCCCGATACGCCCAACGCCAAAGCAGCGGTTCTGGCAGAGCTCGCTCAACACGCGCGCTACGACCTGCTGGTTGTCAACGACGATGACATCGTCGCCGGTCCCGGTTACCTCCGGTCCGTCGCCGCGGCCTTCGAAACGCCGAACACGGGCCTCGTGACTTGCCTCTATCGGGCACACGCGCGCTCGCTCGCTTCGTTGACCGAAGCCCTCGGAATCGCCACCGAGTTCGCGCCAAGCGTGCTGGTGGCGCGCTTTCTACGTGTCGTGGATTTTGCGCTGGGCTCAACCATGGCGCTGCGCACTACGACCTTGCGCGAGGTAGGGGGCTTCCGCGCCGTCGCCGATTTCCTGGCCGACGACTACCAGTTGGGCCGCAACGTCGCTGCATGCGGGTACCGCATCGAGTTTGCTGCGGCCGTGGTGGAGACCGGCGCCGGCGAGGCGTCCTGGCGCCAAATCTGGAAACACCAGCTTCGTTGGTCGCGTACCATCCGGGTGTCGCGTTCCGCCGGTTATTACGGCTCGCTTGTGACACACGCCACGGTGTGGGCCCTGGTTGCGTGCGCCGCGGGACAAATTTGGGCCGGTGGAGTGGCCCTGGCTCTACGCATGGCAGCCGGGCTCCTGGTGGGTGGGGTGGTTCTCGAAGACCGAAAAGTCTGGCGCTGGTTCTGGCTGATGCCAGTCCGCGATCTGTTCGGATTCGCAGTCTGGGTGGGAGGCTGCTTCGGTTCCACCGTCTGGTGGCGCGGCAGGAAACTGCGCCTGCGCCGCGACGGCCGGATTACCCGGGATTCGTGACTCAGCGGCGCGGACCCGTCGGATGGTGGGTCCAATTGTAAACCGCCCACACACCGCCCGCGCACACTAAGAACAGGATCAGTATTTCGGGAATATCCGGGTGGCCCATACTGCCTCCTATCGGTATTATAGTCCCGAAAGTCCGTTTCTCCAACAGCCTCCCTACACGCTCTACACGCTGCGTGTATCCTTCACCATAACGAGGAAACGCCGTGCCAACTCCGCAATACGGTGCTCTTGCCGCAGCCGGATGGCTTCCTGTGGAATCAACTCTCCGCCTACGCCCAAGGCCGCGGCCCCGGCCCTGAGAAACTCCGGCGCCGTGTGCTGCGTCACGCCACCGGCCGCGATCAACGGCACATGCGGAAACGGCCCTTTCAGGGCACGAATATACCCTGGTCCACCCAAGGCCGAGCACGGAAAGATTTTGACGAAGTCTGGTCCAGCCTTCCACGCGGCGATCACCTCTGACGGGGTCAAAGCGCCTGGAATCGCGACTACGTCGTTCCGCAGCGTGAACTCCAGAACTTCTGGGTCGAAGCCGGTGCTGGTGATGAATCTGGCGCCCGCATCCAGGCAACGGCGGGCGGTATCGAGATCCAATACAGTTCCCGCCCCCACCATCACGTCGGGATGGCTCCGTGCCAGCTCCTGGAACACTTCCAGCGCTCCCGGGATCGTCATCGTGATCTCCACGATGGGAATTCCGCTGCGTGCGATCGTGTCCGCGGCGAAGATCGCGTCCCCGGAAGAAGACACGCGAATGGCGGGCATGATCCCTATTTCCTCAATACGTTCTCGAACTTGTCTCCGTGTCATCGCAACGTCAATGTAACTCTGCGGCCCCCAAGCCGCAATACGGTTCATGGTATGAAAGAGGGATATGTCATTCCTGAATCGACGCGAATTCACGGGCGCAGTCTTGGCTCTGGGAGCGCGCTCCCAAGCCTTGTGGGCCGCGCCAGACATCGGCGAAACGCTGCGCACAAGCATGCAGCGCCACAAAATACCGGCGGTTGCGGCGATGAGCGCGAACGCCAGCAAAGTCCTCTACTCCGGAGCTTTTGGCAAACGCGATTCGGCATCGGGCATCGACCTGAAGATCGACTCCATCTTCGCCATCGCCTCGATGACGAAGGCCATCACCACCGCCGCCGCTTTGCAGCTGGTCGAGCGTGGCAAGCTCACCCTGGACGAGCCGGCTTCCAAACACCTGCCGGAGCTCGGCAAACTGAATGTCCTCGAGGGGTTCGACGGCGCTGGCAAGCCCAAGGTACGGCCCGCCGTGAAGCCCGTCACGCTGCGCAACCTGATGACCCATACCTCCGGTTTCGCTTATGACACCTGGGATGCCGACATTTTGAAATATACCTCGCAGAACGGTGGCGCCATCTCGCCCGGCGCCGTCGCCCCTCTGGTTCCGCTGGCCTTCGAGCCCGGAACGCGCTGGCAATACGGCTACGGCCTCGACTGGACCGGCCGCTTGGTGGAAACGGTCAGCGGCCTGACACTCGAGCAGTATTTTCAAACCAACATTTTCCAGCCGCTCGGGATGAAGGACACTACCTTTCTTCTGCCGGCAGAGAAGTTCGACCGTCTCGTGAGCGTGTATGTCCGCCAACCGGACGGATCCCTGAAGGAGAACCCGCGTACCATGCCATCCCCGCCCAAAGCCTTCAACGGCGGAGGCGGCTTATACTCGACCGCGCCCGACTACGTGCGCTTCATGCAAATGATTCTGAACCACGGCCGTGCCGGCAAAGAACAGATCCTACAGGCGAAGACCGTGGAGATGATGTCCTCCAACCAAATCGGCGCGATCCGCGCAGGCGTTCTGAAGTCCGCCCGCCCCGCGACATCCAGCGATGTGGATTTCCATCCGGGCGCTACGGACAAGTACACGTTCGGCTTCCTCATGAATCCAGTTGCCTACGAAGGCGGCCGCTCCGCGGGAAGCCTGGCTTGGGCGGGCATCTACAATACCTACAACTGGATCGACCCGCGCCGCAGTCTCTGCGCCGTCGTCATGATGCAGTTCCTGCCGTTCGCGGATAGAGAGGGCGTCGGTCTGCTCGGAGATTTTGAAAAGGCCGCGTACGCCGGCGAGTAACGCCGGCGGGCTTGTCGCCGGTGAGTTCAGGCCATAGCCTACGCTAACAACTCCATCGCCTGTTCGTCTCTCCGTAGAGCGGCATGCGTGTGCTCCGATTATTCCTCGTAGGCGCCTCAATCGCTCTCGGTGCCTGTATGGTCGTGGTCACCAACGGCGCTTTGCACGTTCCTCGGGGAACTTCGCCCCCGGCTCAAGCTGCCGAGGCCCTGGCCCGCCGCACGAATTCCACCTGGATGGATCTGCAAGTCCACGCTCCCGACAGCGTGATCCTCGCCGGCTGGTTGTTCACTCCGCGTACGCCCAATGGCGCCGTCGTGATCGCGCTGCACGGAGTCGGCGACACACGCATGGGCATGCTCGCTCATGCCGAATTTCTGTTGCGTAGCGGCTTTACCGTGCTGGTCCCCGATTCGCGCGGTCACGGCGCCAGCGGCGAAACCGTCATCACCTTCGGCGTGCGCGAAGCCGCCGACATCCGCTGCTGGTCGGATCGGCTACTGAAAGACCGGCCACTCGGCCGGCTATACGGGATGGGGCAATCCATGGGCGCCGCCATCTTGTTGGAGTCGCTACAGACCGAGCCGCGATGGCGCGCGATCGTCGCCGACAGTCCTTTCGCCACCTTCGAAGAGATCTCCTACGAGCGTCTCCGGCAGGTGACCGGACTGCCGCGGCCGGCGTTCTGGCCCGTCATCCGCCTCGGGTTCCTTTACACCCGCCTGGCATACGGCGTGGATTTAGAGCGGGCTTCCCCGGCCGACGCCATCCGATCCACCCGAGTCCCCGTTCTGCTCATTCACGGCGCCGCCGACACCAACATTCCTCCGCATCACTCGCAAGAGTTGCACGCTCTCAATCCGTCGGCGACCTCACTCTGGCTGGTTCCAGGCGCCGAGCATGTCTCTTCTCTCGGGACCGACCCGGAAACTTACTCCCGCACCGTGGTTGACTGGTTCAACAACCATCCCTAGAGTTACAGGCGGACTTTCCGGGTTCGCGGCGCTTTCCGGTATGGAGGCGTGTTTGTTTCGCCGTTCCTGGAGTGCGTTCGTGAGCCTGCAAATCGAGACATCCCGAACCGAGCGGGGGCTCCTGCTGATCAAGCTCTACGGCAACATCACGCGATGGGGAGACCGCTTCATCGATGACTCCCTGATTGACGTCCTGGCTAAACAAGGAGAGCGTCACCTGATTGTGGATCTGTCCGGTGTGGCGCAGATGGACAGTTCCGGCGTCCAGATGCTCTACGAGTGGTTCGCGAATTTTCGCCAGGCCGGCGGCGAACTGCGCCTGGTTGGCGCCAATGCCCGGGTAGCTCGCCTATTCCGCGTGACGCGGCTCGATACTGTTCTCAAGTTCTACTCATCGATCGATCAGGCCAGCGACGCATTCTAAACCTGGAGACCCACGGGACGTTCCCCACCTTCTACCCCGGCCGATGCGCGCGGAGGAACGAATGGATTTGCCGCACCGCCAGAGGAATCCGTTCCTTGGGTTCCTTCCACGGGAAGATGCTCACCTCGGCGCGGGGCGCCAGCATGGCCGCCTCCATCGCCACCGCGTACGGATGCGCCGGAATGTCATCGGGCAGGATCAACACCGGAGTCTGGCAATGGCGTACAAAATCGCGCGTCACTGTGAAAACAAAGTCCGGGTTCGTGCGGTACATCTTGGTCAGAAATTTGTCGACCGTCTCCGTCGTCACGTCGGGCCGGCGCTTCATCAGCTCCGGACCCCAACCCTGAATATTGTTTTGGTAGAAAAGGTCGCGCGCCTCGGGGCGCGATCCACTCGGCTGCGCCAGCACGGCGGCGACCACGCGATCTGGCGCGCGCCGCAACAAGTTCCAGATGAACGGCCCGCCGATGCAGAAACCCAGCACCAGAAACTTGTCGATGCCCAGATGATCCATCACACCCAGTTGGTCATCAGTGTGGGAATCCCACGGCCGGTCGATTTCGAGCGGACCACTGGACTGGCCGCCATTCGCATTACGCAAGTCAGCCGCAATGCAGCGATACTCGCTCTTGAACTCCTCAATCGGGTTGAAGGGATCGCCGCGCTTCAAGCCGGCGATCGTCGAATTCAATCCCCCGCCGGCGATGAGCAGCAACGGAAAGCCGGCGCCGGCCTCCTCATAGTAGATGTGAACCTTTCCTCTCTCGTAGGCAGGCATGGCGTCTCCTCCTTACTTCTGGGCTCCCGTACTGCGCCAGAATTGTAGCAAACTCAACCGCCCCTGGCTCACTTCCCCGCCTTCAGCGGAATCTCCGCTGTCTCTCCGTTGATTTGAAATTTCGTGCCAAACGGCTTCGACAGCTCGGCTAGGCGCTGCAGAATATACCCGGCTCGGGCCCCCGTCGCCGGCGCGGGTAGCCCGCGCGTATGGAGGAACTGGTTGCTGGCGTACTCGTTGTGCATATCGGGCTGACCCTCGCCGGCATAGTTCATCACGATCGGCCGGAACGAGATCGATTGCAGACTCTTCCCCTGATACTGAAGGTACGCTACTGCGCTCTCCCAATTCATCGGTTCATGAATGTACGCAATCGTCGGCGGCAGGTTGTAAATGAAGTTACCCAGATCGTAAAAAATTGGTTTACCGTGATAAATCTCAACCCCGTGCAACAGAGGTGCGCCGTGCATGACCACAATGTCTGCCCCGGCATCCACTTCCGCATGCGTCCACTTCTGGAGCCACTCGTTCGGCGCCAGACGTTCCTGCATCCCTTCCGTGAAAATAGTCGCAAACGAGTGGTTTCCGAAAACATGGTTGTGTTGATACACGATCACCAGGTCGGCCTGCCTCCGCGCGTCGCGAATGCTCTGCAGAATGCGCTGGGAATCCTCCGGATTCGGCGTGTTCGCGGGCGCGCCCGGCAGATCCTCCCGCGCCTCATTCTCCTTGTCCCCCGCCTCAACGCGAAGTTCGTTCACGCCCGGCCGGCTGGCCGTCGCGTTGCCCCCCGGCGCAATCAGTCCGGACGCGCTCGCAATCAACGCAATCGTCCCCTTAGGCGTCCGCAGATACCCCGGCGCTGACGCTTCCGCCAGGTTGTTGCCGGTCCCGGCATGTACCATCTTGCGGCGATCCATTTCCCGGATCGTGTTCTGAATGCCCGTGGCTTTCAGATCGAATGCATGATTGTCGGACGTCGACAACAGGTTGAAGCCGAA
>CAYTJD010000096.1:0-17232 GCA_964438005.1 uncultured Solibacteraceae bacterium
GCGGCGGCCTAGCTCTTCCAGAAGCTCGTTACGCCCTCGATCCGGCCATCGCCGGCGAGCGTGAAGACGCTGGATCCACTGGCCCGCTGCTGCCCGTCGTTCCCTACCGCCGCCCAATCCGCCAGCACCGTGCCCTGACAATGCCGGATCTCGCCCTGGCGTTGCAGGCGCATGCCTGGCATGAATCGCAGCGACGCGCTGATGTGCGCCATCAGATCCGCCGTGCCGTCGAGCAGACTGAACCGGTCGCGAAACCGAATCCCCGAAAGAGCGATTCTTCCCAGCGTCTCTGCCCGCTGCTTTTCGTCCGCCTCGGCCCACGCCGCGAACCACGCGTCCACCACCGCGCCCGCGCCCGCGTGCGCTTCGTTGGCGACCACGTTGGAGAACAACGACAGCTGGAACCTCCAGCCCTGCACGTGTTCATTGCGCACTGCTTCTTCGGCAAATTCGTGCCACAGGTGCAATCGCGTGCCCGCCGCCTCTTGTTCCAGTTCGATGGTGACTCGCGATCCGCCGGGCGCCACCGGCTTCCCGCTCGCGAAGCCATAAGTAAACACGATGCGCTCCGGACTCAAGACTTCGAGCACCTCCCCCACCGTTTCGATGCCGTTGGGATGGCGGATGTACATCTTCCCGCCGGGCCGTGCCTCAATCGCCGAGCCGGCTCCCCACCACGCCGCCCACCGCGCGTTGTCGGTGAAATACCGGAATACGGTTTCGCGCGGCGCTTGGATCACCACCGTGCGGTCCAATCGATAAGGTAGATGCATGCGGATTTCTCACTTTCTCTTTTTTCTGGTGCGCCGCGGCTTCGGCCCGCGCCGCGACTCCTCCAGTTCCGCGGCCAGCTTCAGCCGCCACAGCGCGTCGTCCCACATTCGTTCGAGCATTTCGGCCATGGGTCCCAGCGCCTCCCGCCTCGCGCGATAAAACCGGTATTGCTTCTCGCCCCGTGATTCCACCAGCCCCGCCTCTTCCAGCCGGCGCAGCTGCAGCGAAACCGCCCCGAACGTCACGTCCGGCATCGCCTGGTGGATCGCCCCGGCCGTCAATTCCTCGCGCCACACCAGCCGCAGAATTTCCTGCCGCCGCGGCGACGCAAGGGCCGCCAAAACCCCCGGTTGCGCGTTCATTTCGTTATTTTAGATTAAACTAAAATAACTTGTCAAGAGAATTGTGGTGGCAGCCGGCGCTTGCCCGCGCCGGTCCCCTAAAACCCGTTGTTCTTGTGATTGACCAGCGACAGGAACTCGTCGCGTGTGCTCTTGTTCTTGCGGAAGGCGCCCAGCATCGCGCTCGTCGTCGCGCCCGAGTGCTGCTTTTCCACCCCGCGCATCATCATGCAGAAATGACGCGCCTCGCAGATCACCCCGACGCCGACCGGATCGATGGCCTTCTGGATGGTCTCCGCGATCTGCTGCGTCATCCGCTCCTGGATCTGCAAGCGCCGCGCGAACACGTCTACCACCCGCGGGATCTTGCTCAGCCCGATCACGCGGTGCCGCGGCAGGTAGGCGACATGCACCTTTCCGAAGAAAGGCAGCAAATGGTGTTCGCACAGACTGAAGAATTCGATGTCCTTCACCACCACCATTTCGTCGTACTTCACTTCGTACAACGCGCCGCTGATGATCTTCTCCGGGTCGGCGTCATAGCCGCTGGTGAGAAACTTCAGCGCCTTGTCGACACGCCGGGGCGTGTCCATCAATCCTTCGCGCTGCGGGTCTTCCCCCAGCACCGACAGGATCTCCTTGATTGCCGGCGCCAGGCTCTTCTCCTCCGGCGAATGAATGACTTTCACTTCGGCTTTATTCGATTTCATCGGCCCTGATCTCAAAGATGTTCCGCGGCGTCTCCTCGATGCGGACTTTTTCCAGCCTCGGGAACTCGCCCGGAAACGCGGTGCGCCAGCTCTGTTTCAGCCGCCGGCAGATCTCCACGCCCAGGTTTTCCGACGTCGGCACTACGTGCGCGAACGCCGCCACCTCGGCGTTCAGATTACGGTGATCAAACGGCCCCAAAACCTGCTCCGACACCAGCCGGTCCAGCGCCGCCGGATCGACCGCCCGCCCCGACGCCTCGTCCTGGGGCCCGGTCACGCTGACCTCCACACGGTAGTTATGCCCGTGCCCGTACGGGTATGCGCACTTCCCGTACACGCGAAGATTTTCTTCCTCGCTCAGTTGCTCGGTGAACAGCCGGTGCGATGCCGTGAACTGATAACACCTCGTCACGCGAAACACCGGTTACTCTCCCAGGTAGTCCACATATAAGTCCGGCGTCTCATAAAGTCGAACGAGCTGCAGCTTGCGGCCCGGTCCGCTCAGATGCGGCGCGAGCCGCCCCCAGATATCCCGCGCGATGTTTTCCGCCGTCGGAATCACCCGGTCGAACGGCGGCACCTCGTGGTTCAGGAACCGGTGGTCGTACGGTTCCACTACTGCCTTGTGCAACACGTCCTTCAATTCTTTCAAGTCGAGGATCATCCCCGTCACCGGGTCGGGTTGCCCTTCTACGCTCACTTCCAACACGTAATTGTGACCGTGGCCGTGCGGATTCGCAGCCGGCCCGAACAGGCGCTGATTCTCCTGCTCCCCGAGTGCGGGATTTCTGCAGACATGCGAAGCCGAAAACTCGACTTTTCGGGTAATAACCATGGACTCTCTTGGATGCTGAAACCCGTTTCTGGAGATACAATTAGATTATAGATTTCCCGTATGGAAACCGTCAAAATCAACAAATTCCTCCGGGTAGGCATTGGCCTGCTCGCGGTTGCGCTGATGTATGTGATCTATGCTGCGGTTCACGAGCACATCGTGGAGGCGGGCGACAGCGCGCCCGATTTCACCGTCACCACCGACGCCGGCGGCTCGGTTTCGCTTTCGCATTTTGGCGGCAAATTGCTGCTGCTGAATTTCTGGGCCTCCTGGTGCCAGCCGTGCGTCGAGGAGACCCCCTCGCTCAGCGCCTTTGCCGACCAGTACAAAAGCAAGGGAGTCGTCGTGCTCGGCGTCAGCGTCGACAAAGACGAGCAGGCCTATAAGAAATTCGTCGAGCGCTTCCATCCCGCGTTTCTCGTGGCGCACGATCTGAAGATCCACGAGGATTACGGCACGTTCGTCTATCCCGAGACGTACGTGATCGACGCTTCCGGCCGTGTCCTGCGCAAGTACGCCGAAGCCAGGAACTGGATGGATCCGCAGACCATCGCCGACATCAATTCGCTACTCTAGTCCCTATGCGACTGCTCGCCGCCGCGCTTCTGGGTACGCTCGCGCCGCTTGCCGGCTGGGCGTCGTTCGCCGATGACGTGCAGGCGCTGGTGGTGCATGGCGACCTCGCTACCGCCGATCGCGCCGTCCAGATGGTGCGCGCCCGAGGCGCCGCCGGGCCGGAAGTCGCCGCCGCCATCTCCTGGCTGGCTCGCGGCGCGCTGTCCGCCCGCCAGTTGGATCGCGCCGACGCCTATGCCGCCGAGTCGCGCAAAATGGCGCTGGCTGCGCTCGGTATGCGCCGCCTCGATTCCGATCCCTGGCTTCCCACCGCGGTCGGCGCCGATATTGAGGTTCACGCGAACGTTCTGGCGGCGCGCGGCGAGATCCCCGAGGCCCTGGCCTACTTGCGCGAGCAGGCCAAGACCTGGGACGGCACTTCCCTCGAAGAACGCATCCACAAGAACCTCAACCTGCTCTCGCTCGAAGGCAAGCCCGCCCCGCCGCTCGATGGCCTCTCATTGGCCCGGTTTAAAGGCAAGCCCGTCGTGCTGTTCTTTTGGGCGCACTGGTGCCCCGATTGCAAAGCCGATGTTCCTATCCTCGCTGCCGTGCAGAAGCGATTCGCGCCGCAAGGCCTCACGGTAGTCGGTCCCACGCGCCTGTACGGCTATGCCGCCGGCGGCGATCCGGCGCCTCCCGACGCGGAGAAGCAATACATCGAGCAGATCCGCGCCAAGTATTACGCGCCGCTGGGCAATTTTCCCGATCCGGTCAGCGCCTCCAATTTCCAGTTATACGGCGCCAGCACCACGCCCACGATTGTTCTGCTCGATCGCGCCGGCATCGTGCGCTACTATCATCCCGGCGCCGTCACCGAAGCCGAATTGACCGCCCGCGTGCAGTCGGTCCTGCGCTAGCGTTACCCCAGCAGTTTCGCAATCCGCTCCGCATCGTTCGCCACCACCGCGGGTTCATTCCCGAACGTCGACTGAATCCGCGAACCATCGGGCGCTTCCAATTTCCCGGTGTGATACCGGTAAATATAGTCCGGATCCTTCAACACGTTGCCGGTCAGCACAGCCACCACGTCGGCATCTCGCGCAATCACGCCGCCGGCCGTGAGCTTGCGGATCCCGGCCAGCGTGGCCGCCGAAGCCGGCTCGCAGCCGATGCCGCTGCGCCCGATCACCGCTTTGGCGTCCGCGATTTCCTGCTCGCTGACTTTTTCGACCACGCCATTTGATGTTTCGATTTCGTGCTTCGCTTTCGGCCACGACACCGGATCGCCAATCTTGATCGCCGTGGCCAGCGTCTCCGGGTGCGCCACTGCCGCGAACTTCGCGCGCTTGCGGCTGCGCATGAACTGGTAAAACGGCGCGGCGCCCTCGGCCTGCACCACCGCCAGCCGCGGCAGCCGGTCGATCAGCCCCAGTTCCTTCATCTCCCGCAAACCCTTCCCAAAAGCCGACACGTTGCCGAGATTGCCGCCCGGCAGCACAATCCAGTCCGGCACGCGCCAGTCGCGCTGATCCATCAACTCCGTCATGATGGTCTTCTGCCCTTCGATCCGGAACGGATTGATCGAATTCAGCAGATAGATTCCCAGACGCTCCGCCAGTTGCCGCACCAGCGCCAGAATCTGGTCGAAGTTGGCTTCCACCTGCAGCGTGCGTGCGCCGTATTCCAGCGCCTGCGCGAGCTTTCCGTACGAAATGTTTCCGTGCGGAATAAAGATGATCGGCTGCAGTCCTGCGGCGCTGGCATAGGCGGCCATCGAGGCCGAAGTATTGCCGGTGGAAACGCACGCCACCCGCGTCATCCCCAGCCGCAGCGCCTGCGCCGCGCCGCACGTCATGCCGTTGTCTTTGAACGATCCCGTCGGGTTGAACCCCTGGTGTTTGAAAACCAGCTTGTCCAGGCCGCCGTATTCGGCCGCCTGCCGCGCCTCCAGCAGCGGCGTGTTGCCCTCCCGCAGCGTCACGACGCAGTTATAGGACGCCAGAAACGGAATGAACTCCCGATACCGCCACACGCCGCTTTGGTCAAGAGGCGCATTGGAAGTCCGCCGCTCGCGCCACAGTCGCCGCAGCATCGGCGCCGATTGTTCCGGCTTCTCGTATACCGCTTCCAGCAGCCCGCCGCACGTCGGGCAATTGTACAGAACCTCGGTGATCGGAAACCGCGCGCGGCACTTCTCTTCGAAACAGACCAGTTCTGCGGGCATGAAGTTACATTGTAAACGCCGGAGCCGCTCCGTTACTCGTGCCGCAGCGCCGCCATCGGATCGATCCGCGACGCGCGGTAAGCGGGCAGCCAAGCCGCGAACAGCGCCACCGCCGCCAGAATCCCCATCGCGCCGGCGAACACGCGGAGATCAAAGACCCGCACTTCATACAGCAGTCCTTGGATCAGCCGCAGCAGCACCGCCGCCGCCGTGGCGCCGAGGATCGTGCCGGCGCCAGTCCATCTCGCGCCCTCCGAGACCACCATCCGTCCCACCGCGCCCCGCGTCGCGCCCAGCGCCATCCGCACGCCGATCTCGCGCGTGCGCTCCGCCACCAGGAAAGAGACTAGCCCGTACATCCCGATTCCCGCCAGCAACAAGCCCGTCGCCGCGAATAGCACCAGCAATCCGGTCTGAAAGCGCGGCCGCGCCAGAAACGCATCCACATGCGTCGCCATCGTTTCCGTCTGCACCGGAACCGCGGGATCGATCTGCCGGATAGTCGCTCGTAGCAACTGCTCCGTATCGTGCTCATCGAGATTGGAGCGTACGATGGCCGTCGCGCGCCGCCACCACACGGGATCTCCGCTTCCGGCGATTCCGTCGCGGGTGGCTTTGCGGACCCAGTAAAACTCCGGCTCCGCGGCCCGGTCCAAACCCGCGTTGCGAACATCCCCCGCCACGCCGATAATCGTGCTCTCTCCCAGACGGGCCCCGATCGGATCGGCGTCCCCCACCAGCCGCTTCGCCAGCGATTCACTCACCACCGCATTGCGCCTGCCCGGAGACTGGTCGGCTTCCGAGAAGCTCCGGCCGCGCCGGATCGGAATCCCCAGCGCTTCAAAGTAACCGGGACTCACGTAGCGCCACTTCACGCCTCCTGACATGCCCGGATCGGTCACGGCTTCTCCCCGGTTCGCCAGCTGCCAGTAGGGAGCCGTGCGCGTTCCGGCGCCGGGCGGCAGCGAATCCGCGATGGCGGTCGCCAGCGCCCCGGGTATTTCATTCAGCCGTGCGGCGAGCTGGTTGAAGAAGGCCGTCTGATGGGCCTCATCGGCATACCGGTAGGTCGGCAGTGTGAACGAAGCCGTCACCACGCGTTCGCGATTCAAACCGAGCGGCGCATTCTCGAGACCCCACAAGCTCGTCAGCAGCAGGCCCGCTCCTGCCAGCAGAACCAGCGAGACCGCCAGTTGGCCGCTGATGAGCGCCGGCCGCAGACAGCCGCGCCGCAGTCCGGTCGCGTACCTGCCTCCGTGCGCTTCCCCACGCAGACGGTCGAGCGAAGGCGCAAAGCCGAAGACGAGGGCCGTAACCGCGGAAAGCAGCAGCGCGAAGGCTAGCACTCGCGCGTCGAGGGCGGCCTCCCGCATTCGTAGCGTGCCCTCCGGCGCGAGGGCAACAAATGCGCGTAGCAGAACCCAAGCGAGTCCACATCCGGTTCCGCCGCCAATCAGGCCCAGCAGCCCGCTCTCCGTCAGCAGTTGTCCGCCAAGCCGCCGCTGTGAGCCTCCCAGCGCCGCGCGAATCGCAAACTCGTGTCGCCTTCCCGCCGACCGGGCCAACAGCAGGTTGGCCACATTCGCGCACGCAATCAGCAGAAAGGCGGCCACTGCTCCCAGCAGCGCCCACAGCGCCAGCCGGTACTGCCGGTTTTGCCGGTCTCGCAGCGGTTCGACGTGAAGCCACATCGCTTTCGCCATCAGCTCGAGGTGATTGCGCGACCCGAAATCCTGCCGAAATCGCTCTAACGGCCCTGCCAGCTCCGCCGCAGCCGACGCCGGAGTTTGCCCCGCCCGCAGCCTGCCGATCACCGACAGCGGATAGTTCCGGTTGTTGGGTCCCGGCGGCGGCTTCTGCGGGACTAACAGGTCTGCCGGAGCCAGGTCCGGCGTCTCGAAATCGGCCGGCAGCACGCCGATAATCCGCGTCACTACGCCATCCAGAATGATTTTTCTCTCGACGATGTCCGCGTCTGTCGCGAAGCTTCGGCGCCACATCCCGTAGGAAATCAATGCTACCGGCTCGGCTCCCCGCTGGTCTTCGCCCGCGGTGAAATTGCGGCCGAGCAGCGGCCGGACCCCCAGTGTTGGAAGGAAGGAAGCTTCGGCGTGGGCGCACTGCAGGCGCTGCGGCGCCTCGCCGCTGAGATCACATGCGCTGACACCTCCCCACGAAGTAAGGTCGAGGGCGTTTTGCGAGGTCCGCCAGTCCCGGTAAGCCCCCATGAACATGTACTCGCCTGGCCCAAAGATCGGCATGATCAGCCCCACCGAAACCAGCCGATTTCCCGCGCGGTACGGCAGCGGGCGGAACAGGCTTCGATCCGCTACGCTGAATACCGACGTCGCCACGCCCACCGCCAGGACGATCGCCCCTAAGGCCGGTGCTGCGAAGCGCCGGTCGCGTCGTAGTCCGCGCGCTGCGTAGATGAGATCCTGGCGCACGTGATCCAGCCATAGCCAGCCCCACACATCCCGGCTCGCGTCTTGCAGCCGCGGAGGCTCGCCGAACGCGCCGCGACGCTCCGGCGGCATCATCTCGCGGTGCGCCGCCATCTCTTCGTCGAGTTCCCGCTCCAGCCGCTCCCGATGAAGCGCGTGATGCAGCCGTCGCAGAAATCTGCCCATCGCCTCTCCTGACTAAGCGGTCCGCAGGATCGCCTGGATTGCTGCAGTGACTTGTTTGTATTCGTCCAGTTCCCGCTTCAGCTGATTCCGGCCTGCCGGCGTTAGCTCGTAGAACCGCACGCGCCGGTTCGTGTCGGAAAGTCCCCACCGGCCGCGAACCCAGCCTTCCATCAGCATGCGCTGTAAAGTCGGGTAGAGAGAGCCCTCCTCGGCCTCCAGCACGGCCTCGGAACGCTGGCGAATGCGCTGTGCGATCGCGTATCCATGCAGAGGCCCGCTGCGCAGCACGCGCAGTACAAGCAGGGCCAGTGTGCCTTGAGGCATCGGGAGCCGAGGCATAGGCACCTTATATATGAGATCGGGGCTCTTGTCAATGCCCTAGCGCGCGGTCGAAGAACTCCACCGTCAGCTCGTCCAACTGGGTTTCCGCCGCCCCGGTGACGCCGTGCGTCTTCTGCGGGTACACCATCATCTCGAATTGCTTGTCCGCCAGTTGCAGCGCATTCGCCATCTGCAGCGTGTTCTGGAACAGCACATTATCGTCTTCGAAATTGTGTGCGATGATCAGCTTCCCCCGCAGATTGGAAGCATGCCGCGGCAAAGCGGTCGACGCATACCCATCGGGGTTTTCGGTGGGAAGACCCATGTAGCGTTCGGTGTAGATGGTGTCGTAATTCAGCCAGCTGGTCACCGGCGCGCCCGCGAATCCGGCATGAAAGACGTCCGGCGCGTTCAGCAGCGCGTTGATCGTCATGAACCCGCCGTAGCTCCACCCGCGGATGCCGACCCGCTGCGGATCGGCGAATCCCAGCGAGACCAGATATTTGACTCCCGCCACCTGGTCCGCCAGCTCCGTCACGCCCAGCTTGTGATAGATGGGCGTCTCGAAGGCGTGCCCGCGGCCTGCTCCGCCGCGATTTTCTGCCTGCCACACCACGTAGCCGCGATGCGCCAGCACCTGTTCCAGGCTCACGCCCAGCCACGCGTTGCGCACCGGCAGCGCGGCGTCCGGCCCCCCGTACACCATCACCGCCACAGGATATTTCTTCCCGGCCTGGAATCCGGCGGGCTTGATCAATCGTCCGTAAAGTTGCGTTCCGTCCTCGGCTCGGAACTGCACGATCTCCGGATGCAGGAACTCATACTCATCCGTCAATTTGCGGTCGCGCTCGCGATACACCGCCAGTTCTTGCCCATCCCCCGACCGGAGCACGGTCAGCGGCGGTGAAGTCAGACTCGAGAATGTATCCAGGAAATACGTGCCGCCGGGCCCCATCGAAATCGTGTGCATCCCGGGCTCTTTCGTAATGCGATGCGCGTTTCGTCCATCCAGTCCGACCGAATACAGGTGCCGTTCCAGGTGCGTTGGCTCGCTCGACGTAAAGTAGACGCGGTCGTCGCTCACAGCCTCGAAATCTAGAACTTCCCAATCTCCCTTAGTCAGCTGCTTCACTTCCTTGCCGTCGTTCGAATAGAGATAGATGTGCCGGTACCCGCTGCGCTCGCTGGTCCAAAGGAAGTGACGGCCATCCGGGAGAAAACGCAAATCGCCTTTCAGGTTGATCCAGTATGGATCGGATTCACGAAAAATCACCGATGCGGCGCCGCTCTCCACATCGAAAGCGAGCGTGTCGAGCCGGTTCTGCACGCGATTGGTCCGCACCACGTAAACGCTTTTTGCGTTGGGAAGCCAGCCGGCACGCGCGATCAGGTAGGTGTCGCGCGTGTCGCCGGTGTCGAACCATCGCGTTCGGCCGCCGCTTGCGGCGACCACGCCCAACCGCACATCGGCGTTGTTTTCGCCGGCCTGCGGATAGCGCTGCGGTTCGAACTGTGCGCGTGGCTTGAGCAGATCCTCGTGCGGAAATACCGGCTCGCGCGAAGTGTCGAATTGCAGATAAGCCAGAGACTGCGAATCCGGCGCCCACCAGAATCCGCGGTTCAGCCCGATCTCTTCCGGGTATACCCAATCCAACCCGCCATTGAGTAGAGTCGGCGTGCCGCTCTTGGTCAGCCGCGTCTCTTTCCGCGTCTCGATATCCAGTGTGTAGAGGTCGGAGCCGCGGCGAAAGGCCACCTTCTTGCCATCGGGCGAAAGCCTGGGATCGATTTCGGCTTCGGCCGTTTTGGTGAGTTGGTCCCAGGTTCCTGTTTCCACGTGAATCAGAAAAATGTCGCTGTTGCTTGTGTAGAGCAGCGACTTGCCATCCGGGAACCACTCGATTCCGCCCGTGTGAGTACGCCGGTTGGTCCATTCCATGGGGCCGTCGCTGGATGGCTTGATGGCTGCCGCTGCCAGCGCGTCGAGCGACACAAGCGGCCGCGACGTTTTTTCCGCCGGCACATAGAGCTTCAGGATTTGGTCTTGCGCGAACACAAAGGTCTTGCCGTCCGGCGCCCAGTGCGCCGGATCTGGCGCATTGCGTTCTTGATTCGCCTCGCGCAAGGTCTCGAGCGTAATCGGTTCTTTCTGGGCCAGCGCCGCCGAGACGAACAGCAGGAAGATGCCAACCTTCGCCATGACGTTCCGATTTTACCCGATATAATTGTCTTAATGGCTGAAGTGCGCCACTCCGTCTGCGCCCTCGATTGCCCGGACTGCTGTTCGCTTCTTGTGAACGTCGAGAACGGCCGCGGCTCCCGTTTGCGCGGCAATCCGTCGCATCCGGTCACGCGCGGTTTTCTCTGCGGCAAGGTCGCGCAATATCTCGAGCGCAAGTACTCGCCCGCGCGCCTGCTGTATCCCCAGCGCCGCGTTGGCGCTAAGGGCGAAGGCAAGTTCGAACGCATTTCGTGGGACGAAGCGCTCGATACGATCGCCGCGCGCCTGCAGGAAATCGCAAAAGAGTTCGGCTCCGAGGCCATCCTGCCGTACAGCTATGCCGGCACGATGGGCCTTCTCAACGGAGCCGGTATGGACCGCCGCTTCTTTCACCGGCTGGGCGCCTCGCGCCTCGATCGCACCATCTGCTCCACGGCCGGCGCCGCCGGCATGACAGAAGCTCTGGGCGTCCGCTACGGAACCGAACCCGAGCAATTCAAACACGCGCGCCTGATTTTGGGTTGGGGCGCGAACATCCTCGGCACCAATGTTCACTTGTGGCCGTTCGTCGTGGAAGCCCGCCGCAACGGCGCTAAGTTCTATACCATCGATCCGCACCGCAACCGCACCGGCGCGCTGGCCGACAAGCATTTCTTCATTCATCCCGGTAGCGATACCGCACTGGCGCTGGCGATGATGCACGTCATCATTGGCGAAGGGCTGCATGACGCTGGGTATGTCGCGAACCACACCGAAGGATTTGAAGGTCTCCGCGAGCGCGTGAAGGAATGGACGCCTCAGCGCGCTGCCGGCCTGACTGGCATCGCCGCCGAAGAGATCGTGCAGCTTGCCCGCGAGTACGCCACCACGCGGCCTGCGGCCATCCGGCTGAATTTAGGCGTTCAGCGCAGCGAACGCGGCGCCATGGCCGTGCGCACCGTCGCGCTGCTGCCTTCCGTGACCGGTTCGTGGAAGGAAGTCGGCGGCGGCCTGCAGCTGAGTACGTCCCAGGCTTTTCATGTGAATCGTGCCGGGCTGGAGCGCGCCGATCTGCAGCAAAAAGCGCTCGGCCGCGAAGCGCGCCTTGTGAACATGGCCCTATTAGGAGCCGCCCTGAACACGCTCGACCGTCCGAAGGTCAAGGCCCTGGTGGTCTACAACTCCAACCCTGCTGCCATTGCCCCGAATCAGAACGCGGTGCTGGCGGGCATGCGCCGCGACGACTTGTTCACCGTCGTGCTCGAGCAATTCCAGAACGATACCGCCGATTACGCGGACATCGTCCTGCCGGTCACTACGTTTCTCGAGCACACCGATCTCTACTATGCATACGGGCATTACTATCTGCAGCTGGCGCGTCCGGCGCTGCCCGCGCCCGGCGAAACGAAATCGAACGTGGAGATCTTCCGTCTGCTGGCAGAACGTATGGGTTTTGACGACCCGTGTTTTGGCGAGTCCGAAGACGACATGATCCGGACCTTGCTCGATACCGATCACCCCTTCATTAAAGGGATCACGCTCGAGCAGTTGGATCGCGAGCACTTCGTCCGCTTGCGCATTCCCGATCCATTTTTGCCGTTCGCCGAAGGCAAGCGCCACTTTCACGCCGAAACGCTCGACTACAAGCCGCCGGAGGAATCGCGCCTCGGCCCGCTCGCGGCGAAATTTCCGCTTGAGCTGATCTCGCCCAAGAACGACGACAGTATGAATTCCACCTTCGGCCACCGCGACGAAGTTGACCGGCAGACCGCGCTGTTGGAAATGCACCCGTCCGACGCCGCCCGCCGCGGCATCGGCAACTCCGACACGGTGCGCGTCTTCAACGGCCGCGGCTCTTGTGTGCTGGAAGCTCGCGTCGATGGCGCTGTGCCCGAAGGCGTAGTGTGTGCGCCGTCAGTCCGCTGGGCCAAGCGCTCCCCAGACAGTCGCAACGTGAATGCCCTGACGTCCGAACGCCTTACTGACGCCGGCGGCGGTCCCACGTTTTACAGCTGTTTAGTCGAAGTCGAACGTATCGGCGATTGAGTCCTTACGACATTCGTTCTCGCCATGTTCCGCTCGGTGTGCCTTGGTCAGCGGAATTGCGTCCGGCGTCTGGGCAAGGCTTTCCCACAGCTCTTCGATCAGCTGCAACCGTTCTTCTGATCTCAGAGTTGAGATGTCCATCGCCTAATTGCAAGTATAGCCGGTAGCGAGGCCGTGGCCTGGACACCGGTTGTGTCTATGCCAAATCTTCCGCGCGGATCGGCAGCTTGCGCAGCCGCTTGCCGGTGAGTGCGAATAGCGCGTTGGCCACAGCCGGAGCCGCGGTCGGGGTGCTGGCTTCGCCGATGCCTCCGGGATTTGCCTGGCTCGGCACCACGTAGACTTCCACCACCGGCATCTCGTCCATGCGCAGCGGGTCGTATTGATTGAAATTGGCCTGCTGCACGCGGCCGCGATCGATGGTGATTTCGCCTTTCAGCGCCGCCGACAAGCCGTACACGATACCACTCTGGATCTGCTGCTCCAGAATCGCCGGGTTGATGGTCTGGCCGCAATCCACCGCGCACACAGCGCGATGCACCCGCGGCTTACCCTTTTCGATCGACACTTCGGCCACCAGCGCGTTAAAGCTGCCGATGTTGTTGACCACCGAGATGCCGCGCGCGCGTCCCGCCGGTAGCGGCTTGCCCCAGCCGGCCTTCTCCGCGGCGAGTTCCAGCACTGCCAGCGCCCGCTTGTTATTGGCCAGCAGCTTCCTCCGGAATTCGAACGGATCCTTTCCGCCCGCGTGTGCCAGTTCGTCGATGAACCCTTCCGTGAAGAAGGTATTCTGCGAATAACCGACCGAGCGCCAGTACGTGGTCGGAATGCCCGGCTCGCCCTGGTGATATTCCACCTGGATGTTCGGGATGCCGTACACCAGGTCGGCGATGCCTTCCACCGCCGCTCGGTCCACGCCATTCTGGATGCCGGCGAATGACGGGCACGCGGTGCGGCTCGTGAACGCGACCGGCCAGCCATCTGCATCCAGGCCGCCTGCGAATTTTGTGTACGACGCCGGACGGTAGAGATCGTGCTGCATGTCGTCTTCCCGCGACCATGTCAGCTTCACCGGCGCGCCGGCCGCTTTTGACGTTTCCACGGCATCGGCGATGAAGTCGGCGCCGCCGCGGCGTCCAAATCCGCCGCCCAGAAACAGCGTGTGAATCTGCACTTTTTCCGGAGGCAGACCCGTGATCTTCGCCGCGGTTTCGCGCGCTGCCGTCTGGATCTGCGTCGCCGCCCAGACATCGCAGCCGTCGGCGCGCACATGCGCTGTCGCATTCATCGGCTCCATCGGCGCGTGTGACAGATACGGCGCTTCGTACACCGCGTCGATTTTCTTGGCCGCGCCGTTCAGCGCCGCATCGGCATCGCCGGCTTTCTTGGCCACTGCGCCCGGCTTGGCCGCCAGGTCCGCGAACATCTGCCGGATTCCCGGCGTCGACCACTTCGCCACGGGACCCTCGTCCCACTGCACTTTCAACGCGCGGCGCCCTTCCATCGCGTTCCATGTGTTGTCGGCGATCACCGCCACGCCGCTCGAAATCTGCGCCACCTGTTTGACGCCCGGCACTTTCTTCGTCTGGCTGTCATCGAAGCTGGCGACTTTGCCGCCGAACACCGGGCATTTCGCCACCACCGCGTACAGCATCCCCGGCACTTTGGCATCGAGACCGAAGACCGCGCTGCCGTTCACCTTCAGCGGTGTATCAAGCCGCTTCAGCGACTTGCCTACATACTTAAATTGCTTGGGATCCTTCAGCGCCGGAGTTTTCGGCACGGGAAGCTGCGCAGCCGCTTCCGCGAGGCTGCCATACGTCAGCTTGGCGTTGCTCGCCGTGTTGATCACCACGCCGTTCTCCGCGCGGCACTGTGATTTGTCGACGCCCCACTTCTGCGCTGCTGCCTCCACCAGCATTTCGCGCGCGCTGGCGCCCGCCTGCCGCAGCGGCATCCAACTCGTGCGCACGCTCAGGCTGCCGAATGTGCCTTGCAGCGGGCCATACAATTTCGGATCGACGCCGGCGATCTCCGTGCGGATCACCTTCTTCCAGTCGCAATCCAACTCTTCGGCCAGGATCTGCGACAGCGACGTGAGCGGCCCTTGTCCCATCTCCGACTTGGCCAGCACGAAGGTGATGTTGTCGTCGGCGCCGATATGCACGTAGCCGTTCAGTTTGGCCTCGCCAGCGCCCGCCTGCGCGGCCATTCGCGAGGGAAGCGCAAACGTGAGGGTGAGTCCGGCGGCGCCCGCCGCGCCTGTCTTCAAGAAATTGCGCCGATTCACTTTCATTACGGTCTTCATGCCACACCGCCTTTGTGGGCCGCGCCGTTCGACGCGGTCAGGATTTCCGAAGCCCGATGGATTGCCTTGCGGATTCCCTGGTACGTTCCACAGCGGCAGAGATTGCCGCGCATCACTTCGTCGATATCGGCGTCGGTCGGACGTGGCTTCTTGGAGAGTAGTCCGGCGGCCGCCATGATCTGTCCCGACTGGCAGTAGCCGCATTGTGGCACGTCCAGCTCGACCCACGCCTTCTGTACGGCGTGGCTGCTGTCCGCTGACAGGCCCTCGATGGTTGTGATGTTCTTGCCAGCCACGCTCGAAATTGGCGTGATGCAGGAGCGAATCGCCTGGCCGTTCAGGTGGACGGTGCAGGCTCCGCACAGCGCCATGCCGCAGCCGAACTTAGTGCCGGTCATCCCCAGCGTGTCGCGTAACACCCAAAGCAGCGGCATGGCCGGGCTGACGTTGACCGTCTGCACCTTGCCGTTGACGTTGAACTTGATTTCTGCCATCGAACCCTCCTCGAGTGCGGGGCGAACAGACTTGAAAGCTCTTTAAACGATATCACTTCACGTACCATGAATGCATGCTCGCCGTGCACCTGGAAAACGGGGCTGTCACCACGCGCGACGTGCCCGTTCCCGCCCGCCCGGAAGGCTTCGCCCTCCTCCGCCTGCTCTGCGCTGGCATCTGCAACACAGACCTCGAATTACAACGTGGGTATTACGGATTCACGGGCACTCCGGGGCATGAGTTTGTGGCCGAAGTGGTGGAGGCCGATAGCCGAAAGTTAATAGGCAAGCGCGTGGTGGGCGAGATCAACCTGGCCTGCGCGAATTGTGACTGGTGCCGGCGCGGGCTGGGCCGCCACTGCCCAACCCGGACCGTGCTCGGGATCGTGAACCAACCGGGCGCCTTCGAAGAATTCTTCGTGCTGCCCGAGGGCAATCTGCACGTCGTGCCGGATTCCGTCTCAGCCGAGCGCGCCGTCTTCACCGAGCCGCTGGCCGCCGCGTGCGAAATTCTGGACCAGGTCTCGATCCCCGCCGGGGCCGACGTGGCGGTGCTTGGCGATGGCAAACTCGGCTTACTGGTGGCACAAGTTCTCAACGCACAGGGTTACCGCGTACACCAGTTCGGACATCACACCGGCAAGCTGTTCATCACGGCGGCGGCCGGCGTGATCACCGAAATTGCCGATGGCGCCCTGCCCGCGGCCGCGTACGATTGGGTAGTCGAGGCGACCGGGAATCCCGAAGCCCTTCAGAAGGCCGCCGCAATGACCCGTCCGCGCGGCACGCTAATTTTGAAATCGACTGTGCACGGAATGGTCGGCATCGATACCGCGCCGATTATCGTGAACGAGCTGACGCTGGTCGGCTCGCGCTGCGGTCGCTTTGAAGCGTCGCTGCCGCTGCTCGAACATCCGAAGATTCACGTCGAGGAAATGATTGCCGCGCGTTATCCGCTGCGCGAAGCCCCGCAAGCCTTCACGCACGCGGCGCGCAAAGGGACGCTCAAGGTATTGCTGCATCCTTGAGGAGTTACCTTGCCGTGGGTGTGAGCAACAACACTCGCAGTTACCTCCAAACCGTGATAACGGTGACGATCTTGTCTGCCATTCAGGTGTTTTTCCGATTGAGTCTCGCACGCTGAACTGAAAACCTGGACCAAGGAGAACGAGGTCTACACATGCAGCGTTACTGGATTCTTTTGTCTGTGGCCGGTGTGATCGCGGCGATCGGCCTCGCAGACAGTCTTGGTGAGGAGGTATTCGGGCAATGGCCCGTGACGGGCCAGAATCTCAACAACACGCGCAGCGCACCGGATGAGGAGCAAATTTCCCCGGCCAATGCAGCTTCCCTCGCGGTGAAGTGGACCTTCACCACCGGCGGCGACGTTTCGGCTACGCCCACCGTGGCGGGCGACGCAGTGTATGTTCCCGATTGGAAGGGCAACGTCTACGCCGTTGATCGTCGCACCGGCCAACAGATTTGGTCGGTTTCGGTGCCGGCGCTGGATGGCGTGCGCGGCGCGGTGAGCCGTGTCAGCCCCGCGGTCCATGGCGACGATGTAATCATCGGCGACATTGAAGACGACGGTGCAACGAGTCTTCACAATGGCGCAAACTTGATGGCGTTGAACCGCAGGACCGGAACGTTGCACTGGAAAACACTGGTCGACACTCAAGGGATGGCGATCATCACGGGATCGCCGGTGGTCCACGGCAACGTCGTCTATGTGGGCATCTCCTCCAACGAGGAGATCCTCGCGATTCCCAACTCCTACAAGTGCTGCGTGTT
>CAYTJD010000097.1:0-10536 GCA_964438005.1 uncultured Solibacteraceae bacterium
ACCGACGGTTTGTTCTGCGGGATCTCGGCCCGGTCTAGATTGGCTCTTTCGCGGGCGCTGATTCCGGCTTGGGTTCTTTCGCAATTAGTTCAGCGTACGGCAACTTCCGATCTCGCTCAGACGGTTCCTGATAAACGCTCATTGGCTCCGAAAGCAACCGTTCAAGTTTGCCCTCTATCCAAGCCAGCTCCGTGCCAATCGGCTGCAAAGCTTAAGCTGTATAATTCGTCAGAGATTTTTTTGGGGGGGGAAGGGTGGGCGCGGAGAGCGCCGGAATAGCCGCCTTCCCTCCCTCGGGCCGGTTCTTTGCGGGGTTAGGAGCTAGACCGACGCGACAGCACCGCCAACGCTACTTCTTGACAAACTTCGTCACACCCCGCAGGTTCGCTTCCGCCGAATAAACATTCCCCGCGGCGTCGATCGCGATGCCTTCCCCCATCGCGCCGTCCGGAGAATTCGGCACCGCGTGGGGCGGGATGAACATCGTCACCTTCCCGTCTTTGACGCTGCCGATGCGCACTCCCCGCTGCCACCCGGGGTGCACTTTTTCCGTCGATTCCGAGTCGGTCGTATAGATCACGTCGTTCTTGTCGATCGTCAGGCCGCTCGTGCGGCCGAACTCGTCATACTCGCGCACGAACTGGCCTTGCTTGGTCAACACTTGAATGCGATGGTTGTGCCGGTCCGCCACCACCAACTGGCCTCGCGAATCGAACGCCAGCGCGTGCGGTGTGCGGAACTCCCCCGGACCGGTTCCGGTCTTGCCGATCACGCGAAGAAATTTGCCCGTCTTGTCGAACACCGAGAGGCGGCCCACCAGATTCGGATCGGTCACGTCGGTATGGCTCTCGGCGACATACACATCCCCGTTGGCGGGATCGGTCACTACCGCCGTCGGATCGGTCAGAGCCTCGGGAGGATTGCCGCGCATCCCCGGCTTGCCCAGCGTGAGCAGCACCTTGCCTTGCGGGCTGAACTTCACCACCACGCTTCCCTTCTGTTCTTCGCCGGGAAACTTCTTGAGATCCTCGGCGCTCGGCGCGCGCGAGTCGGTCACCCACACATTACCGTCGCGATCAATATGGATGCCATGCGGCCACACGAACAGGCCGCCGCCAAAGCTGCGGATCTCCTTGCCGGACTCATCAAACAGGTGGACCGGGTTCGCGTTGGTGCCCAGGCAGCCCGGCGTGGTGCCCGGAGAGCAGCGGTCGGTGGCCCACACGCGCTTGCCATCGCGGTCGACGGCGACACCGTTGGAACCGCCCCACGGCCGTTTCTCCAGAGTCAGAATGGCCCAATCGCGGATCACTTGATACGGATTGGCCCCGCTGTTCACCGGCGGCACCTGGTCCGTCTGCGGCGTGCCGCCGCGCGCCTGCGCCTGCACTCCGGTTCCTGACGCGGCGACGCAGACGGCAATCACCCACGCCCGGAATCGCAATCTCGCAACCCTCGACATGTGCCTTTCCTTTCTCGGCCGCCGCCCTACTTCCAGCTTTGAATGGCCTTGTTGTGCATGGACTCCGGAGTGATTTCCACCAACTCGATCCGGCCCATGTACGGGTCGGTGATGTTGGCGAGGATGGACTTGGTATCGCTCCGGTTCGTGTCCGTTACGGTCAGACCCTTTCGTCGGAAAGCGGCGACTGCCTGCGCTGCGTTGTCGACTACGAGTCCATAGTGAGAAACACCGGCCGGCCGTTGCGGCGTGACCGGGTTGAGTTCGAGGAACGTATTCTTGCTGATCTGCATGTAGACCAGCCGCGGCTGCCCCTTTTCATCATTCACCCGGAACGCTTCGCGGTACCCCATCTTCTGCGTGTAATACGTCACCGCCTCGTCCATATTGGGCACGCTGACGGCCACGTGGTTCATCATCACCACACCCGCGCCGGAGTTTTGCGCCGTCCCTACCTGGAACACCAGGCCGGCGATAAGTCCGGCCGCGAACAGCATTGCACCACGCATACAGCCTCCTAGGCCCACCCATTCTGCAACAAGTAGGAGTGCAAAACAAGCAATCGGAGAATCGGCAGCGATCCGCCCCGCCGCCGCGGCTGCAGGTCGCCGCGCGGCTCGGCCAGCAGCAACAAGGCGCCGGGCTTCACCGCTTCGGCGGTCTCGCAAAAGAAGAGCGCACCCATCGCCTTCCTGATCCAATCGTGAGTCAACACACTTTGACGCACGATGGGCCATGCTATTGTGGTTCGAAGGCGGCGGGCGGATGCGCATACATTCCCTACTGGCGGTGCTCCCAGTCTTGCTGGCGGCGCAGAATGTGGCGCCGCCGGGCGTGCTGCGCGGTGTGCTTCTGGAACGCGATCCGCAAACCACATCGGGAGAATTCGCCGTCCGCGCCACCGATAACCAGGTCTTTCGATTCCTGTTCGACGCGAAAAGCTACGTAGAGCGCGACCAGCAGCCCATCGAGGTGGCCCGCCTGCAACCCGGCGAGCAAGTGGAAGTCGTCTCCGACGAAACTCCCGGTTCGCTGCTGCGCTATGCGCGCTCCATTCACGTCTTGCCCTCTCCGGCGCCGCCGCGGCCTCTTTCGCAGGGACGCGTGCGCGCCTATCGCAGTTCGGCCGATCGCCTCATCGCGGAGCGCGCGATTCCAACCGGCGCCCTCGCATTCTCCGGTGTCGTCTTCCGTTTGAATCACGATCACGTGCTCTTGCATACGCGCGAGGCCGGCGATCAGACCATTCTTCTGCGGCAGGACACGCGTTATCTGGAAAACGGCAACCTGGTGAGTTCCAGCCAGCTTCAGCCCAACATGCGTGTTTTTGTGCGCGCCGGCAAGACTCTCTACAATGAGATTGAAGCGTACCAGGTGATCTGGGGCCAGATTCTACAACCGCGCTAAAACATGGCGAACATACAGGTGGGCACCACTGGCGAGTACAAGACTCGCGTAACCAGCGACATCGCAATCAATTTCATGGGGCTCGACAACGCCCGCGTGCTCTCGACGCCGGAGATGATCCGCCTTATGGAGCGGACCTGCCGCGATACCGTGCTCCCCCTGCTCGACTCCGGTTACGATACCGTGGGCACGCACGTGGATGTGTACCACCTGGCGGCCGCTCCCTTAGGGAGTACGGTTGTCGTGAAGGTAAAAGTGACGGACGTCGAAAATCGGAAAATCAAGTTTCAAGTGGAAGCAGCCACCGAGCAGGAAAAAATCGGAGAAGGGATGCACGAGCGGGCAGTCATCAATGTCGCGAAATTTGCAGCACGACAATTAGAGAAAATGAGATAGTGCGAGTGCGCCCGCCCGCTACATGGCGCGCGGCGCCGATTAGGAACCGAGGATGCTCGATGCGGGCCGGTACCCGCTGAACAACCCGCCGCCGTTTTTCTTGGCTGTGGCATCCACCGGTTCGGTAGGACCCATAGCTTGATGGTAAACGGCAAGGATCGCGCTTTCGTCGTAGTCGATCGCCCGGGCGTATTGACGAATATAGCTGGTGTTGTAAATTCCGCCGGGCAGTTTGTGAAAATCGCCCCGCTCGATGGCTTCCAGCGAGCGTACGCTGATTTTGGTCGATTCCGCGATCTTTTCTAGGGAGATACCCCGATTGCGGCGGATGGTGGCAAGGCCGAGAACGCTGAGTTCTTCTTTCATGTCTCCGCGCTTTCCGTCTGACGTTCCCCGGGGGCTGGTACTAGCCGACTCAGAAAGTAACACTATATCATCTCTTCGGCATTTGTTAAACTCTTTTCACGTGGATATTTGCCGCCGAAACTTCGGTGCGTGTATTCTCGCCGGCCTCGGCGCGGGCCTGGTACAACGGGGCTGGGCGCTGCCCCCCAGGCCTAAATTGTTGGTACTAGTAGTTTTAGAACAGATCCGCCCAGACTATTTCGATGCCGTCTGGGGGCAGGTCGGGCGCGGCGGGCTCCGGCGGCTCATCGAAAACGGAGCGTACTTCCCCGATTGCCGGAACCTCGCCTCCAGTTTTCCCTCCTCGAGTCTGGCCACTCTGGCAACCGCCGCCTGGCCGGCGCAGCACGGAATCGTCGCCGACCGCTGGTATGACCGGAAAGAGCGCGGGCCCGTCCGCGCCACCGCCGAGGCACTCCAGGCCACTACCTTCCCGGCGCAAGTCGCCGAAGCATCCAACTCCCGTGTTTTCATAGTCGCACAAGACGAAGTGAAAGGCGCCCTTTTTGCCGGAACGCTGCTGGCCAGCCTCTTTTCGATGGCCAATGACGGTCACTTTGTGGCCCGTGGGGATAATCCCGGATGGCTGCTTGACTATAACAAGGCCCACCCCATGGACGACCTGCACAATTCGGATTGGTTCGCCGTCGGAGCCAAGCCCGGTGCGGCGCCCCTTCGCAAGTTGAAGTTCGACCCGGCCCGTCCGCAAGAGTTCCAGGCGCTCTACCGGGCTTCGCCGTTCGCCCAACACGCCGTGTTCGATCTCGCCGGCGAACTGGTTGTGCGCGAAAAACTGGGGCAGGGCAGCAACTTTGATCTGCTTTGTATCATGCCGTCGGCCGCGGCGCGGCTGGGCTACGAAACCGGCTCGCGCTCGCCGCTGATGCAACAGATGACGCTGCACTTGGATCAAAACCTGGAACGGCTTCTCGAGCAACTGGACCGGGCGCCGGGTGGAAATACGTTCGACTTCGTGCTGGTTGGGGCCCATGGGGCTCCCCCCGAACCGCCATCGTACGCGCGGCCGCGAATGGCGGTCGATGGCGAAGCGCTGGCGCAGGCGGTCCAACGGAAGCTGGCTCTGAGCCGGAGCGGCCGAATTGAAAAATATCTCTATCCCTTCCTCTATCTGGACGGCGGCCCATCCCGCGCTCAGGATACCGCGGTGCAGGCGGCGCGGGCCGCGCTCGAAGAGCCGGAGGTCGCGGCGTACTTCACGGCGAGCGGCGTTTGCTCGGTGCACAATGGGTGGGAACAACGGTTCCGCAACAGTTTTCACCCGCTGCGTTCCGGCGAGCTGATGCTCTCCTACCAGCCGGAATACGTGGAAGAGACCGGGACCGGCCGCGGCATTTCCTACGGTTCGATTTACGACTACGACATCAAAGTGCCGCTGTGTTTCTACGGCCCGCAGTTCCGCGCCGGAGTTTTCGAGTCACCTGTGGAATCGGTGGATGTGGTGCCCACACTGGCGCGCGCCATCGGCGTCGCGCCGCCCTCGTCGAGCGTGGGGCGCGTGCTGGGCGAAGCCTTTGCCGGCACGGCCGAACCAATCCGATGAACGCACCCGATGCCGCGCTGGCGACGTCGCTCTGCGGCGTTCGCCTGCGCAATCCGGTGATCGCTGCCTCCGGCACGTTCGCCTATGGGCTGGAGTTCGAGAAGCTGGTGGATCTCTCGGCACTGGGCGGCCTGGTTGTGAAAGGCCTGTCGCGCGAGCCGATCGAAGGGAACGCGCCGCCGCGGATTTACGAAACCGACGCGGGAATGATTAACTCGATCGGGCTGCAGAACATCGGCGCGCGGGCATTTGCGCGCGAAAAATTGCCGGCCCTGGCGCGATGCGGCACCGCGGTGTTCGCCAATGTGTTCGGCTATGCCACCGAGGACTACGCGGAAGTGGTCCGCATTCTGGAAGACCATGAAGGGCTGGCCGGGTACGAGCTAAATGTGTCGTGCCCGAACACAAAGGAAGGCGGGATTTACTTTTCCAGCGACCCGGCCCTGCTGAGCGAAGTCGTCTCGGAAGTGAAGCAGGTGGCGCGGCGGCCGGTGATCGTGAAGCTTTCGCCGAACGTGAGCGCGATCGAACCGGTGGCGCGCGCGGCGGAAGCGAGCGGAGCGGACGCGCTCTCGCTCGTCAACACGTTCGTTGCGCTGGCGATTGATCCACACACGCGGCGGCCGCGGATCGGGGCGGGGTTCGGGGGGCTTTCCGGACCGGCTATCAAGCCGATTGCCCTGCGTCTGGTGTACCAGGCGGCGCAGGCGGTGAAGATTCCGGTAGTGGGGCTTGGCGGCATTTCCACAGGCGCCGACGCGGCCGAATTTCTGATCGCGGGAGCGACGGCCGTGGAGGTGGGTACGGCGATCTTTTGGGACCCGCAGGCGCCGCTTCGCATCGCCGGCGAGCTGAGTGACTTTCTGCGGCAGGAAAAGGTCGGCAAAGTGGCGGACCTGGTGGGGACGTTGCGGCTTTAGTCGAACGTGTCGAGGCGGCCGGTAAGACGGGCGATCAAGGCTTCCGGCTCCGGATCGAAGCGATACTGCCCAGCCGGCGGCAGCATCGCGCGGATTTCGGCCAGGGCATAGTGATGAGGCGGGGGCAGGACATCGAACCCAAGCGCATCGGCCAGCAGCACCGCGATCCGGACCTGATCCGCGAGATCGAAGCTGGTTCCGCTCGGCGGCTGGTGGTGGCCGGCGATGACGGCTTCCAGATCCTGCGGGAGTCCCCAGGAATGCGCCAGCCAGGCGCCGGCTTCGCAGTGATCGAGCCCAAGAGACTCGCGCTCGCGTTGGAGGATATCGCCGTCCACCGGCTGGGTCAGCAACTCGGCGTAAGCTTTCGGATGCGCGACGAACAACCCGAGACGGCCTACATTGTGCAACAAACCGGCGGTGTAGGCACGGTCATCGCTGCCTCGGGAGGTGGAACAAGCTGCGGAAACTTCCTCGCAAAGAATGCCGCACGCCAGGCTATGGCGCCAAATGCGCCGGAGCAGATCGAGCCGGAGGGCTGTGTGGAGAAAACCCTTCATGGAAACCGTTAGCGCAAAACTCCTGACCGTCTGCAGCCCAAGCAACGTCACCGCGCTCTGAATGCTGCTGATGTGGGCGGGGAAGCCATACAGCGGAGAATTGACGACGCGCATCAGTTCGGAGGCCAACGCCGGGTCGGCGCGGATGAGATCGACGATTTCCTTGACCGCTACGTTTTCGCTCGACAGGAGACGGAGCAATTTTGTAGCGACCGCCGGGAAGGGTGGAAGACGACGCAATCCGCGGTACTTGTCGTCCGAGGGATTCATCCCTGCTTCTGATGTAACATACAGCACACCGGATGGGGAGGCCTGGGAGCACTTATTCGGCCAGGAGGCGTTGAATCTCGGCGTGCATCTTCTGTGTCAACGCTTCCCGATCCGACAGAGTGAGGCCAGCCGTGGGAATGGGCGCGCCGACGCGCAACTCGGCGTGTCCGCCGCGGAGATGGATCGATCCCATGGGCAACAACTCCCGCATGCCCTTCAGGGCGACCGGCACTACCGGAACGCCGGCTTTGACGGCGATATAGGCCGCGCCTTCCTTGAACTCGCGCAGGCCGATCTTCGTGCGGCCGCCTTCCGGAAACAACAGCACCGACACGCGGCGCTCGGCGACGATGCGCGCGCCGGCGCTCATGCTTCGGAGCGAATTGCGCGCGTTCGACCGGTCCACCGGCAAATGTCCGGCGCGATGCAGGTGCCAGCCCAGGAACGGAATCTTGTAGAGCCCGGTCTTGGCGAAAAACCGGAACTGGAACGGCAGCCGCGCCAGGAGCGCGGGAATATCCATGTAGCTGGAGTGATTGGAGACGAACACGTAATTCGCGCACAGGTCGAGTTGTTCCAACCCACGGACGCGCACGCGCATAAAGCTAACAGCCAGCAGAATACGCCCCCAGATGCGCGCCATTTGGTGCTGCCAGTTGCCGGACGGATCGAACAGAGAAGCAATCATCGAGCAGAGCCACATCACGACCGTGGCGATCAGCAGCAAGGGAGTGGAAATGAGCAGCGAGCGGAGAAGGCTCATCGCTTTGTTCCCAGCAGGGCGCGCGCCTCGCCGACCAGGTACAAGGAGCCGGTAATAATAATCGTATCGTCGGGGCCGGCGTCCTTGACGAGTTCGAGCGCATTCTCGAGCGTGGGGGCGGTGCGAATATTCGGATGCTCCGCGACCTGAAGGATGGCTTCCGGATGCAGCGCGCGCGGCTGCTTCGGCGCGGTGGCAATCACTTCCTGCGCGCGCGGGAACAGAATGCCGCATACTTCTTCGACGGCTTTGTCGCGCATCGCGCCATAAATGAGGCGCACGGGGCGCCGGGAATAGAACCGGTCGAGGTAGGCGGCCAGGGCCCGCGCGCCGGCGGGATTGTGAGCGCCGTCGATCACGATTTCCGGCCGTTGGGAGATCCGCTCGAGCCGGCCTGGCCACTGCGCGCGCGCTATCGCGGTTTCAATTACGGCATCGGGCAGCCCGAGCTGTTGCAGCGCTACTGCCGCGGTGAGAGCGTTTTCCACCTGGTGTTCGCCGGCCAGCGGACATTCGATGTGCAGACCGCGCCCAACCGTGAAGCGGCTTCCGCGCGCGTGCAGTTCGAGTCCGGAAACGGTGCAATCGCGGGTGCGCGAGACCGGAATGCCCAGTTCGGCGACGCGCTGGTCGAGCACCGGGTCCACTTCCGGCCGCTGGCGCGAGAAGACCGCGGGCACGCCGGGCTTGAGAATCCCCGCTTTCTCTCGGGCGATGGCCTCGAGGCTGATGCCCAGAAATTTCTCGTGATCGAAATCGATTTGGGTGATCACGCACAGCTCGGGATGGACGATGTTGGTGGCGTCGAGCCGGCCGCCCAAGCCGACCTCGAGCACGACCACATCGGTGGCGGCTTCGGCGAAGATCAGGAAACCCATGGTAGTGACGGTTTCGAAGTAGGTGGGATGAAGATCGATCGCGCTCGCGTCCAGCAGCTTTTCCGCGGTTGCGTGCACGCGGTTGAAGGCGTCGGTAAACTGCTCGGCCGATGTGGGGCGGCCCGCAATCGAAATGCGCTCGGTCGGTTCGTTGAGGTGAGGCGAAATGAAGAGGCCGGTGCGGCGCCCGGCGGCGCGCAAACCCGATTCGATCATGGCGCAGGTGGAGCCTTTACCGTTGGTGCCGGCCACATGCACGAAGCGGCAGCGGTTCTGCGGATTGCCCAACGCGTCGAGAAGCGTGCTGATGCGCTCGAGACCGAACTTGGCGGTCTTCAACTCGTTGCCGAGCGCGTATAGGAAATGAACCGAATCGGGATAGTTCACTGAGCTGTTCAACCGGCGAAGAACTTGAGCGCCTTCGCCAGGTACGGTTTCAATTCCTGCCGCGGCACCACGGCGTCGAGCATGCCATGCTTGAGCAGGAATTCGCTGCGCTGAAAGCCTTCGGGGAGTTTCTGGCGAATCGTCTGTTCGATGACGCGCGGGCCGGCGAAGCCGATCAAGGCGCCTGGCTCGGCAATGTTGAGATCGCCGAGCATGGCGTAGCTGGCGGTGACGCCGCCCGTGGTCGGATCGGTCAGCACGCTGATATAGGGAAGCCGCGCTTCATCGAGGCGCATCAGCGCCGCGGAGATTTTCGCCATTTGCATCAGGCTGATAGCGCCTTCCTGCATGCGCGCGCCGCCGGAGGCGGAAACGATGATGAGCGGAGTGCGCTTCTCCAGGGCGCGCTCGATGGAGCGCGCAATTTTTTCGCCCACTACGCAGCCCATGCTGCCGCCAATGAAACGCGACTCCATGGCGCAAATGTGAACAGGCCGGCCATCGAGTTTGCCTGCGGCGGAAATCAAGGCATCGGAGAGGTTGGTGGATTCCTGGGTTTCCTGGAGGCGGTCGCGATACGGTTTGCTGTCGACGAAACCGAGCGGGTCGGAGGAAGTGAGACCGGCGTCGAACTCGAGGTAGGCGCCGTCGTCGCAGAGCAGCTTGAGACGGGTCACGGCGTCGATGCGGCTGTGCTGGCCGCACTTGGGACAAACGTTGATGTTGGCCTCGAGATCCTTTTTCCAGATGATCTGGCGGCAGCCTTCGCACTTCTGCCAGAGACCTTCGGTACGGACCCGGCGCTCGCCTTCCTCGGGCTTAGAAAGCTTGGCGCCCTCCGGCTTGTCCCGCTTAAACCATGACATGCAAGAACAACGTTAACGCGGGTAGGGATGACCCCGCAAGGTTGCAAAGGCGCGATAGATTTGCTCGGCGAGGACGGCGCGCGCCAGCTCATGGGGCATGGTCAGGGGCGAGAGCGAGAGCAGGCGGTCGGCGCGCTGCGCCCATCCGGGTGGCAAGCCGTCGTGGCCGCCGATGAGAAAAACGAGGTCGCGGCCTTCACGCTCGGCGGTAGCGATCAGCGAGGTGAAGCCGGCGGAGTCGATCGGCTTGCCGGCGGGATCGAGGAGAATTCTGCGCGCGGTGGGATGCTTGGCCCACAGGTCGATGCGATCGGGCCGGATCTCTCGCATTTCGGCGGTGGTGTAACGGCTCACGCGGCCCAGGAAATCTTCGGCCAGGGCATTGCAATGAGAATCCTTGGGCCGGCCAATGAAGTAGAGGAAGATTTTCACGCGGACGAGACTTCGTATGGTATCGCTTTTCGGATGAGTGGAGACACGTATGCTGTGTGAGGGTTGACGAAAGACAGATTGGCGTTGCGGGCGGCCGGGCTACGAGATCTTCAAATCCCGCGGACTTATCGCCGTGCGTTGTCGGCCGCCCAATGGTTTGAATCGCATCTACAGGGCCAGCGGTCTCGCTTTTTGGCGCTACAGTAACCCTCGTTTCGATGCTCGACTC
>CAYTJD010000098.1:0-17226 GCA_964438005.1 uncultured Solibacteraceae bacterium
GGTCTTCGCGCGATCGACGGGGAGTGAGGCGATGTATTGCGCCGGTGTCTTGACGTTCGAAGGTGGTTTCATGGATTCGCCGTCTTTGGGAACGAAGTGCATTCCCCGAATTTCGGGCGCTGCCTCAATCAGAGTAACGCAGACTCAAACAACGCTTCGACGCCCAGGTCGTCTGTCAGCCCCGCCAGATTAACCGATCTCGAGTGTGAACGCCCGCTCAATGCTATGGCTGCAGCGGCCGGAATACGGTGTCGAGCGTCACGGACTACCGCAAAAATCTGATTGCTCTGTCATTGAGCGCACTTGTCCTGGAATGCAACCAGCGTTAGTGTGAAAGTGGAAAGAGGGGCTGGCAATGCAACCCCCGTATGGAGGAGACCCATCCGCCTTGCCAGCCCTAACCCGCAAAGTCTTGCCACGGCACCAACACAGTCACCATCGCGGCTAGTGGCCGGTGGTAGCGCTCACTGCTTTTGGCGCATTACACCCATGGGATTGAATGGGCGCCCGGAACTGTTCCAGTAGAGATTGCCCACGCGCCTGAACTTTCGTAAGCGTCCGGTGAGCACCGTCTTCCGCGCGGCTGTGGATCTACGGCGGCACCGCACCCCTGGACGATGGCCCCCATCACTGCCACTCGGAAACTAGAAATCGTTGATCGCAGATGCGTTTAACGGAGGGGTCCCAAGAAAGGCGGAGCCTCTTTTGGCGAAAATAGCTGCTTTGCAGGCAGACTCGCCGGAGGACTCTTGAGCCCTCGAACAGCGCGGCGGTCCTCGGACCGGAGGTATAGTGTCTTTCATGTCCACCGCTAACCCGGAGAGCGCTTTCGCTCGCGTCAGGACTTATCCCTTGCCGCCGGCCGGATTCGACGCGCGCACCGTATCGCCGCTGGAATTGCGCCGCTATGGCCTCCCACAGCGACCCGATGCCTCCCAACACCCGGAACTCGCATCCCTCTGGGACAGAGTTTTCTCGCGCAAGCTCACCTACATCACGCCCACTTTCCAGCCCATCGGGGAGTTGCTGCCCGGTGTCCAGCCCCGTGGCCATTTCGACCCGGCATTGTCGACCTTCACGACCCTTAACTGGTCGGGTTGCGTGGTGCACGCCGCGGCCAACCAGAAGTTCACGTGGGTTCACGGCGTGTGGAACGTCCCGGATGTCCAGCCACCCGCCAAAGGCCAAGGCCTCTGGAATTCTTTCGCCTGGATCGGTATCGGGAAATCAAACATCGCCCAGATCGGTACGGTGCAGTACGTATCTACAGATAAGCAAGGCAACGTCAGCACAGGGTGCTATGCCGCCTTTGAATGGTGGCCAAACAACTGGACGCCGATCGGCAACTTTCCGGTCAACTTCGGAGACACCGTGAACGGCTTGATTTGCCTGCAGTCCGCGACCGAGGCATCGGCGAATCTCGTAAACGTGACCACGGGTCTCAGCGTGTCGTTCGATTTCTCCGCGCCGTCCGGAATGGCGTCGGACGACGAAGATCAGGTCGAATGGATCATGGAACTTCCGGGCTACTCCGGGGCGAACCCACAATTGCCAAACTTCGGCGAGATCTACTTCGACTCGGCCCTGGGTGGCGGCGGTCTCGATCTTGTCGTCAACGCCGGTACCGATACGGTGCTCAACCTGGGCGCGAGCAACGCAATCGTCGCGACCACTACGGTCGAGACGCCGACGCTGATCAAAATAGCGTATGTGCCACTGACCATGACAATTGAGGTCACTGCTCCCAGCTTTCCCGGCTCAATTGGCGTCGGGGACACAGAGACCGGGGAGTTGGTCATCTCCGCAACCTTTAAAGCGGTGGTCACCTTTCCTTCGCCATCGCCTGAAGGATCGTTTCATTGGGCCGCAGGAGACTATACCGTCGGCGTCAATGCGCCGGTTTCAGTTCCCATATCCTTTACGCCCCGCGCGCCGGGCACGGTCACTGAAATCCTGGAACTGATCAGCAATGCACAAAATGGCCCAACCGTGGTGACTTTGCAGGGGGTAGGCAAGAAGGGAATTACGCCGTAGCGTTGTCTCGCGATCGGGGTCGCGTCCTTTGCGCCAGACGGGTTTCGCGTCAACCGGGCGTATCTCGGTTTGGCATTGCCTCGCCCGGCTGAGGCGTTCTGGTCCCGCAGCAGTTGAGGCGTCAAGGACTCCGAAGAGCTTCTCGCAAGACGTGCTCGTCTGGGCCTCGTTCAGCGCAGCATCCCGCAAGTTTTCCATCGATCACGACAGCGGGAAGGCTTCGGACTCCATGCTGCTTCGCACGGCTCGCGACCTCTTTCTGATGCATGTCGTGGATCTCGATTTCATGATCGGAGCCCGCTAACCTTCTCAAGTTCCCTGTCTATCGGCTCCAACTTTTTGGCATCACCCCTTGCATCAACCTTGGCAGCGTGGAGCGAGAGGATTTGGCTCATTACTGTCCTGATGGACTGTGCAATCCGTTTTTGCTCTGTGCGGAGCATCAGGCACCACCAGCATCAGCGTTGCGCCACTCATGGGCGTCAGGAATCTTGCCGTCCAAGACAAGCTGAGTGTAGAGGCGCAACACTCGGGTGTACTCCTCTCGGGCGTACCTCTCAGCTCGGAGCGCCTTCTGGCAGGCAAACTGGCCATCCGGTGAAAGATCGCTTAGTGGAAAGTCCCGCTGAACCTCTTGGAGAATCCAAGGCGCGAAAAGCTCTTGGTTGTACTGGTGCGGTAAGTGTGCGCTTAATCGCAGAGGGCGTCAATTAGACAATTGCCCGATGGCACACATACGACGACGCTTGTATTCTGCCTTGGCGCAGTGGCACTCAGCTCGTGCGGAAGCCGCCGGCCAAACACTGCGATCAAAGACCAAACAATGGCGCAGAGCCGAGCTCACGAGCGCATGCGACAAGACCTCGGAATCCTGACGCCGAACTCAAGAGGTATGGCGCTCTGTTTTCAAGTGCGCTTCCAATGCGGCTCGGGCCGCTTCCCACTCACGTACGGCCTCAGCCTTCTCCGCCTGTGCGGTTTTCAATGCGTCGGCGTTATGTGAGGACAGCGCGGCTAACAGATCGGCCTTGGCCCATTCCCGTTTAGAGGTCGCGCTTGCATATCGCTCCTTGAATCGCTCGCACTCCTTGCATGGCGACATCTGTGTGGTGAGATCGGGCATGATACGTTCCAAAAAGGATAATAAGTGCAGGCGAGTAGATGGTCAAGCGATCTTTGGACAGCCCCGGCGGGAGTGTCACTAAACGCACTTTCAACCCGTTGAGCGCGGTAGCTCACGTAGCTTCCAACCCTGCGTCCGATGACCTTGCTTCCCGACATGATCTACCGATCTGATACAGTCATCCACATGTCGATCGCATCAGCAAAAGCAACCTGCCATGGAACCATCTGGGCGATCGCGTTCCTGCTCGCGATGAGTGGGAACGCGGCATCGAAAGATCCGAAGGCTCGTGACCCCGGCGTTCGAGATGGAAATGCCGGAACCGGTGGGGCTCTGCCGGGCATCTCGGGAGGCTACAACAACCTTTTCGCGGCCGGCCTGGCAAAGTTCATTGACGTTGAACAAGTCCGGGATGGCCTCGGACCTCGAATGAACTTGAACAGCTGCGCCGGCTGTCATGCCGCTCCGGCAATCGGCGGTTCGAGCCCCAAGATCAATCCGCAATTTGCGTTTGTCAACGGGGCCGATCATGGGAATAACATCTTGCCTTCCTTCATTACGAGGGATGGACCCACACGGGAAGCTCGATTCATTCGGACCAATCCGGGGAACATCACCGACGGCGGCGTGCATGATCTATTTACCATTTCCGGCATGAAAGGCTCCGAAGGCTGTGTGCTGCAACAGCCGGAATTTGCGGCGGAACTGTCGCGTAAGAACGTCATTTTTCGAATTCCGACGCCGGTCTTTGGAGCCGGCCTGATCGAGCAGATACCGGACCAGACGATTGTTGACAACCTCAATCGCGCGACGGATCAACCCGAGAAGAGGCGGATGCACGTTGGCGGCCGAGTGAATGTGATTGTTTCCGGCAACACGCGGACAGAACAGGTCCGAACACAAGGCGAGCCGAACCGGAATGGCAACGACGGCACCATCGCACGCTTTGGGTGGAAAGCCCAGAACAAGTCGCTGTTGCTGTTCGCGGCCGAAGCATACAACGTGGAGATGGGCATTTCCAACGAATTGTTTCCAACCGAGCGCGAGGAAAAGGCAAGTTGCCAGTTCCAGCCGACGCCCAACGATTTTACGGATCCTACCAAAGTTGGAACGTTGGATTTGCTCAGCGACATCGAGAAGTTCGCCGACTTCATGCGCTTGCTTGCGCCGCCCCAGCCATCGGACCGAGAGCCCGGCGGGCCGCAGTCGATCTCAAACGGCAGAGACAACTTCAAAAAGATAGGCTGCGCACTCTGCCACACCGAAACGCTCAAAACGAGCAACGCCGTTATTCCCCAGCTCAGCAACCAAACGGTACACCTGTATTCCGACCTGGCGCTCCATCAGATGGGACCGAACCTGGATGACGGCATCAGCCAGGGCCAGGCGAAACCGAACGAGTTCCGGACCGCACCGCTCTGGGGTCTCGGGCAACGCTTATTCTTCCTGCACGATGGGCGCACCAAGGACCTTGTGGTGGCGATTCAGGAACACCGCGGCGGGAAAGGGCCGAAGTTGGAGTCCGAAGGCAATGAAGTCGTCAAGCAGTTCGATCGGCTTTCCGAGAAAGACAAACAGGATCTTCTGAACTTCCTGCGGTCGCTTTGATCGGAAACGTTCCGCGTTAATTAACAGCGTGGCCCAGGCCGAGGCGTCGTACTACCGCAGTTCGCGCATCGTCAGGTAGGTCAATACGAAGACCAAGGCTCCTAGCAGTGGGCCCACCAGCGAGTTGTCCATTTGCACGATTATAGCTGCGGGGGTTCGGGTTCAACGGGCAAAGGGGTGAAATCCGCGTCGATCACCTCGGGCCCTGAGCCGGGGGCCTTCCTGAGTACCTGGAGGGCCTGCCGGATTGATCTGGGGGGCTCGCGGCCGAAACGGGATTACCGGTAAGTATGTTCGCAATTGGGGCGCTAACGCGGCAAGGGTTCGGCAGCGCTCTTTATTGAATCGGGCGGGCTGCCGCCCAGCGGGCCCAGGCCGAAGGGTCGTCGGGCAAGTTCTGCCCGGCAATTTCGCGCAGGGCCTGAAACACCCATTTGCGCGTGGACGCGTCGAGGGTGGGATCCTGAGCAAACCGGATGAGCTCGGGAACGGCTTTGCCGCGCATGGCGCGGGTCAGCATGCCGGAGTCAGCCAAGTTGCAGGCGGCGCGCTCGCGCAGATCGGCGGATTGGTCCCAGCGCATCAGTTCCAACAGCGGCGCAATGGTTCCTTCGGTGCCGAGTAATCCCAGGCCGTTGATGGCGGCGGCGCGCGTGGCGCCGGTGGGATCGTGCACGTAAACCAGCAGCGTGCGGAGCACCTTCTCGGGTTCCACACCGCGGTTGCCCAGAATCCCCAGGGTCGACAAGCGGAAGTACTGGCGGCCGTCCAGGGCGCCGGCCTCATTGATCAACTGTTCGACGGTTTCCGGCGTTTTGCGGATGTTGTCGCGCGCCAGCCAGATCTCCAGGGCCAGGGCCCGTACGCGCAGGTCATTCGAAAAGTACGCCGTGTCGGTGAGATGTTCGAGTTCCTGGCTCGGCTGCATTTTGCCGCGCCAGGCATCCAGGCGTTTTTCGATCTCCTCCGGCGCGCCACGGTAGTGGTTGACGGCTTTCTCGAGCAGACGCGCGGCCTGCGCTTCCGGCGGTAAGTGGTTCAACTCCTCCAGATCATGCTCGGAGACCGCTCCGGACGAAACGGGCGTCAGCGGTCCCTCAACCTGCAGCAGCACCGCCACGCGGGAAGAAAGCGCCCAGCCCAGGACGCCGGATGCCAAGAGAAGAATCACCAGCCGCGCGCGGGACACGTCTACATGGTGATGGTTTCGGATACGCGCCGGCATCGGTGAGGAACCTGATAACGGATGGAAGCATGAAGCGCAACGGGGGACTTCGGCGCTCACGGCCTAGAATAAAGGCAGCATGATCCGGACGCACCAGTTGCTCACTCGCGGGCTTCTGGCCCTCATGGGCGCGACGGCACAGGCCCAATCGATCCACGACCTTTTCGGAACGAAGGAATTTCACCGGGCGTACTTCGCGGAGAGTACCCACGAAGTCACGTTCGAGGGTTTCCAAGAGCTGAACTGGGAAAGCAAGGCGCGCTCCGCCCTCCCCTGGCTGAACCTGGACCGTCCGACGCCAGCACAGATCGCCCGACTTGCGAAGTTCGAGAGCGCAGGCCCCGAATTTCGTTCGATCGATTTCAGCGCACCGTTGGACGCGGCCGTGAGCCGCGTTCCATACCTGTTGGTCTACGCGGACGGCGTCGTTCCGATCCAGCCGGTCCGGCTGAAAGGCTCGGTGGGCTTTGATTTCGATGCGAGCCTGAGGGCGGTCCAGCGGAAAGTGGCTTCCGGCGCGGTAGCCGGCACGCCGGAACGTCCGGTAACCAGCGCGGCTTTCGTCCTGACCGGAAAACCGGCCGACGTCCACGACATTCGTCCGGGCGCGCGGTTCCAAAGAAGAGACGGCACAGGGGCGAGGGTTTACGACCTTACCGAGAATCAGAACACCGTCACCTGGAAACCCGCGCCTTCGGAGCAGCCGGACGTGAAGTCCGCCGTTTCATTTCGTCTGGACAGCCGGCAGTTCCTTCTGGTCCGGTGGAGCGGCGATTTCTGCGGTTCGAGTTACACGCTGTTCTCGGTTGAAGGAGCGCTCCAGCCGATCGCCGGCAACGATTACGATTGCGACCCCTAAACCACCGGCGACCAGAATCGCCGGGCGTTACGCTACGTTGAACAGCATCTTGAAGCCGTAGTCCATGTGGAGCTGCTGGTGGCAGTGGAAGAGCGTGAGGCCATCCTGTTCCGGGGTGACGTCGACTTCGATTTTGCGGTAGCCTTTCACCAACACCACGTCCTTCAGCACGCCAGAGGTCGGCTTGCCGTAGACGGTGGTCAACTCGAAACTGTTGCGGTGCAAGTGGACGGGGTGCGGGTCGTCGGTCTGGTTGTCGAAGACCAGGCGGTAGCGCTTACCTTTATTGAGCTGACGGGGGGCGGCCTTGGCATCATATTCCCTGCCGTTGACGGTCCAGTGATTGAACTGGCCTTTGCCGCCATTGATCTTGCCAAATACCAGCGGGATGGTCTCGACGGGCAGGGGCGTGGGGCGGTTGTCGCCGAAGACGGTATAGTCCCAGGCTTTCTTGGGCGGCGCGATCCAGCGCGGCTTGCCGGTCTTGTTGGCGTACTCGACGACGATGCCCATTCCGTTCATGCGGTCGTCGTCCTTCGGTGTGCCGAGGATCCAGACGCCGGGGTTTTTCATTTCGACGACTGCGTCGATGCGCTCGGCGGTGCCGAGCTCGAGCACGTCGACCAACTGCGGCTTGGGGACAGGATTACCGTCAAGCCCGACAACCTGGAACTGATGGCCGGGGAATGCCAGCTTGATGTTTTCGGTGGCGCTGGCATTGAGGAAATGGAAGAGCACGCGCTGGCTTTGCATCACGTGGATCGGCTCTCCGTAACCGAGAGCGCGGCCGTTGATGGTGAAGCTCTTGTATCCGATCTCCCAGCCGTTCGGCTTGTCATCCTTTTTGCCGGCGGGGGGATTGGGCGGGGGCAGGCCGGGCTCGTCTTCTTCCTCTTCTTCCTCGGAGCCCAGCTCGGGCTCCCACTCGTGCGTGGCGAGGAAGATTTCCTGGTCGTACTGTCCGGGATTGTTCTTGGGCTCGATGTAGACGAAGGCGAACTGGCCGGAGTAGGTGCCGCGCGCGAGATCGGACATCGGCATGACGTGCGAATGAACGAAGCGCGCGCCGAAAGGCTGCGGGGTAAGGCGATAACGCAGGTGGCCGTGCGCGGGGACGGCGAGGCTCTTTTCCTCTTCGGCGCCATCGAAGCGCGCGGGAAGGATCTGGCCATGCCAGTGGACGAGTTCGGGGATGTCGGTGTCGTTGAACAGATCGACGGTGACCGGTTGGCCTTCGTGCAGGCGGATGAGCGGGCCGGGGACGGTGCCGTTGTAGCCGATGGTGCGAATGGCCTTGCCCTGGGCGATGTCGACGGACACGCGGCCGATGCGGAGGGTGACGTCGGCGGGTCCAGCAGGCTGCTTCTCTTCGGCCGTCTCGGGGGCGCCGCGACGGCATCCCGCGAGCGCGAGGGCGCCGAGGCCGGAGAGCAGATGGCGGCGTGTCAGATCAGAATCCATATGTTGGCGCCAGTATACCAATCGGTCAGACGGGCTCGGGGTGGACGGTGACATCGGCGTCTGGGGCGAACTGGTGAATGGCGGCTTCGATGAATTCGGTGAGGTCGTGGGCCTGGGTCAGGGTCTGGCCGCCGTCGACCAGAACGTGGAGATCAACGAAGAGCACCGGCCCGGAATAGCGCACGCGAACCTGATGGCAGTTCTGCACACCGGGGACGGCCTCGACGGCCTGGGCGATGCGCTGCTCGAGGCCTTCCGGGGCGCGGTCGAGAAGGGCGTCGATGGTGCGGCGGCCCAGTTGGACGCAGATCCAAACGACCACGACGGACACCCCGAGGGCGGCGATCGCGTCGCCTTGGCGCAAGAAGCCGAGCGACGGGAAGAACTCGCCGGCTTTTACGGCGATCAGGCCGAGGATCACCACCGAAGAGCTCCAGATATCGGTACTGAAGTGCAAGGCATCGGCTTCGAGGGCCTGGCTGTTGTATTTTTTGGCCGCGCGGGCGAGGACGCGCGAGCGGGAGAAATCGATCGCAATCGAAGTGATCATCACAGCGAACGACCAGAAGGTCACTTCAACTTCGATGCGGTGGTAAAGCAAGCGCCGCACGGCTTCCCAGACGATCCAGGCACAGGTGATGACGAGAAGGCCGGTTTCGAACAGCGCGGAAAGATTTTCGACTTTACCGTGGCCGTAGAGGTGCGAGTGGTCGGGAGGCTTGGCGGAAATGCGGACGGCGAGAAGGGTCATCAGCGCGGCAACCAGGTCGAGCGCCGAATGGGCGGCTTCGGCCAGAATGCCGAGACTTCCGGTGATCATGCCGATCAGGAACTTGAAACCCGTGAGGCCGATAGCGGCGATCAGCGAGCTCAGCGCGGCCGACTGTTTCTCGCTCTGCTCCGCGACAGGAACCGGAGTGCTCCTCCAAAACTCAGGCTAACATGACAAACGCCGGCGGCTGAGCCGCCGGCGTCAGTTGCAGTCGTCGTCAGGAATTACGGTTTTTTCTCAACGATATTGTTGCCGAACACGAATCCGATTTCGGCCACGGCGCGGGTCTGGTTGTTGTTGTTACCAGCAGGCCCGAAGACGGAGCCCGGGGCATACGTGCCCGCATGCACAAAGCCGAGATCGACACGGCCGAAGAAGCCACCGTATTGGAAGGTGGGCGTTACGGTGACCGAAGTAGCGTTGCTGCCGGGACCATACATCAAGTTGATCGAGCCGTCCGTGGCGGAACCCGAGGCGGCGAGGTATTCCCAGCGAACCGGGAGTGAGAACCCGTGCTTGAAGGTATGATTCACGAGCAGCGCGCCGCCGGTGGTTGAGGCGCCCTTGGTAATACCGATCTTCGTGTTGGTCGGCACGTCACTGTACTGGAAGTACGGGGTGATGATCCAGGAACCCTTCGAGTAGGTGTAAATCACGTTGTAGATGCTGCTGTTGTTCTGGACGGGCGTGGAGTAGCGAGTGAACGCCGTCTGGCCGAGGTTGCCGCCGGCCACAAACGCGATCGAATGCGGGCCATTGGCGTAAGCCAGCGAGCCGCTCATCCACGAGTAGCGGTTAGAGTAGTAGCCATCGTTCCAGCTCACCGAAGCGGTGAATTTGCCCATCGTCTGGTTGACCTGGACGCCGCGGCTAACGGCGGGCTCCTGGTTCCACAAGAGGCCACGATCGATGTTCATGTTCTCAAAGCTGAAGGTGTACTCGGCACCGATCAGGGTCGGCAGCGACCCGATCTGGAAAGAAGTGTTCTTGCCCGCTTGCAGTTTCACGAAACCGATCGGAACGGGGCCGTACAGGTTGCTCACGGTTTTGTCGGTTTGGAGGAACGGCGTTCCGAGCGACGGAATGTTGTACATGCCGGCCTGCAAATAGAACTGGAACACGCCATCCGCCTTCTGCAGGATGATCTGGCCGTTGCTCACGCCGACTTGTGAATCTTTGTCGCCGGGAACGGGATTGTTCTGCACCAAACCCATGCCGCTGAGAAAGCCATTCGCGGAGATTTTGCCGAACGGGCCGGCATCGAAAACCGCGGGCGGCAGGTTGGACAACGGGCCGGTCATCGAAGGCGCGGACAGGGGCGCGGGGGGTGGCGGCTCGGCGGGTTTGGCGGCTTGGTCCGGTGACGCCGGCGTGGCGGGCGCATTCTGTGCGCTGCACACCGAGGCGAGCGCAAGTCCGAGCGCACAAATACTCTTTAAATAGTTAAATCGCATAATTCTCCTCAGAGTTTTTCTTGTGACAGTTGTGTTGTCCCCTTACGCCGCGAGAGGCGCCAGGTCTCGCGCACGACTGAGTGCAGCGAACGTGCGAACGTATTCGGATCTTAAAACCCGGCCTGTTACACTCACAAGACAATAATTTTTATGCACGGCATTGAAAAACCTTTGACGGCCCTAAGTGGAGTCAAATCAAGAATAAGGGAGCGGACATAAGGGAGTCATAAGGGAGAAATAAAAAATTTATGAAAACGATCATTGAGCCGTTCCGAATCAAGAGCGTGGAGCCGCTGCGTTTCACCACAGTCCAAGAACGGGAAGGGTATCTGGAAGAAGCCGGATACAACCTGTTCGGCATCGAAGCGAGGCGAATTCTGATCGACCTTTTGACCGATTCGGGCACGAGCGCGATGTCGACCGAGCAATGGGCGGCGGTGATGCGGGGCGATGAATCGTACGCGGGCAGCGAGAGCTTTTTCCGGCTAAAGCGCGTAGCCGACGAATTGACGGGATTTCGCCACATGATTCCGGCGCACCAGGGGCGGGCGGCGGAGCGGATCCTGTTCACGGTGATGTGCAAGCCAGGGCACGTGGTGCCGTCGAACACGCACTTCGATACGACGCGGGCCAACATCGAGTTTACGGGGGCGCGGGCGGTGGACCTGCCGATTCCGGAAGCGGCGGACACGCAAGCGCGGCTCGATTTCAAAGGGAACATGGACGTGGGCGGGCTGGAAGCGCTGATCGCGGCTGAGGGGGCGGCGCGCATCCCGCTGGTGATGCTGACGGTGACGAACAATTCCGGCGGCGGCCAGCCGGTCTCGATGGCGAATATCGAGGCGGTGCAGCGCGTGTGCGGGCGGCACGGTATTCCGCTGTACCTGGACGCGTGCCGGTTTGCGGAGAACGCGTGGTTCATCCACGAACGCGAGGCGGGATTTGGGAACTGGTCGCCGAAGCAGATCGCGCAGAAGATGTTCTCACTAGCCGACGGCTGCACGTTCTCCGCCAAGAAGGATGCGTTCGCCAACATCGGCGGGTTCCTGTCTACAAACGACGACCGGCTGGCGCAGCAGGAGACGAACCTGCTGATCCTGACCGAAGGGTTTCCGACATACGGGGGGCTGGCGGGCCGCGACCTGGACGCAATCGGGGTGGGGCTGACGGAAGTGCTGGATCCGGATTATCTGCGGTACCGGATCGTGTCGACTGGTTACCTGGGCCGGCATATCGCCGATCACGGGGTGCCGATCGTAGAGCCGCCGGGGGGGCATGCGATCTACATCGACGCGGCGCGGATGCTGCCGCATATTCCGCGGAGCCAATTTCCGGGGCAGGCGCTGGCAGTGGCGCTCTACCGGCATGGCGGGATTCGCTCGGTGGAGATCGGGTCGGTGATGTTCGGGGCGGCGGCGCAGCACGAATTGCTGCGGCTGGCGATTCCGCGGCGGGTCTACACGCAGAGTCATATCGATTACGTGGTGGAAGCGATTCTGGAAGTGAACGCGCGCAAACACGAGATCCGGGGGATGGAGATTGTGGAAGAGCCGCCGTTCTTGCGGCACTTCAGCGCGCGATTCCGACAGCTATAATTGGGGTTCTTCATGCTCTGGTCGAGCCTCCGCATCGCGGGAATCTCCACGGTAGTGTCGTTGGCGGCAGGGGTGTGGCTGGCCTGGTTGCTAGTGAACCGCCAGTTTCCGGGGAGGCGCGAACTCGGGGCGCTCGTGACGGCGGCGCTGGCGTTGCCGGCGCCGGTGATCTGCTACTACCTACTGGTGGAGCGGCAGCATGGCTGGGGGTGGGGCATGACGGGGGCGGCGGTGGTGTCGGCGACGCCGATGCTGGTGCGCGCGGGGCGCCTGGCGTTCGGGTCGATTGAACCGGTATACGGGAACGTGGCACGCAGCCTCGGGTGCTCCGACTGGCGCGTGTTCTGGCGGGTGGAATTCCCGTTGGTATGGCGCGCCACGCTTGGCGCGGCCGCGCTGGCGTTTACGCGCGTTCTGGCGGAGTTCGGGGCGGCGGTCTGGATCGCGTCGCGGGTAGGGCGATGACGCACGTCCGGCTGGCGAAAAAGATTCCGCCTGGATTCTCGCTGGACGTCGAGTTCGAAATCAACGGCGTGACGGCGCTATTCGGCCCTGCCGGCTCGGGCAAGACGTTCATCCTCGAAGCCGTGGCCGGTTTTGCACGGCCGGACTCGGGGCGGATTTTGCGGGACGACATGCTGCTGTTCGATGCCGAAGCGCGCGTGCACGTGCCGGCGCGGCGGCGCGGCTGCGGCTATTTGCCGGCACGAAACGCATTGTTTCCGCACATGACGGTGCGCCAGAACCTGGCGTTTGCGGCGGCAGGCGGCCGGCTGGAGCGGCACCGGCGCATCACCGAATTTCTGGAACGCTACGAGCTTGTCGAAGCTGCTGCGCGCCGCCCCGCCGAACTGGATGCGGCGCAAAGACAGGGCGCCGCCGTGGCGCGGGCGTTGATCGCGGCCCCGAAGGTCTTGTTGCTGGACGAGCCGGAATGGCCCGAGCGGGTGTTTCAGCGGATGCGGGCCGAATTCAAAGGGCCGCTGTTGGTGGCGACGCGGGATTTGAACCGGTGCGCGGCATTTGCCGATCGGATGCTGGTGATGGAGGCGGGGCGGATTCTGCGGCGCGGGACGCCGCGCGAGGTGATGGAGAATCCCGAATCGGTTCAAGTGGCGCGGTTGCTGGGTATTCCGAATGTCTTCGAATGTACGATCGCTGGACTCGATCCCGGGCGCAATAGTAGCCGGCTGGAAGCGGCGTCGTTCAAAGTAACAGGCCCGTACCTGCCCGGCCATTTCCGCGGGGACCGGGTCTGGATCGCGATCCGGCCGGAGCGGGTTCGTGTGCAAGCGGCCGCCGCGGCTGGCGGCAACGCAGTACCGGTAAAGCTGCTGCGCGCTTCGCACCGCGCGGATTCGGTGCGGTTGGAGTTTGCGGGTGGAATCTTTGCCGATTTGTCGCCGGAGGAATACGCCCGCCAGAAGGATAATAAAGACTGGCAGGCGGAACTGCCGGCCGACGCCTTGCGCGTTCTCTGATAGATGCCTCTCAAGAGCCTGGATGAATACGAACATCTGGCGGAAGCGGCGCACGGGCACATGTGCGCGGGCCAGGTGCTGGGGCTGCGCATGGCGCTGTACGGGGTGAGGCTGCTGGGGATCGACGATCCGACGGGCGCGGACCGCAAGCGGCTGGTGACATACATCGAGATCGACCGCTGCGCGACCGACGCGATTCCGATCGTGACCGGCTGCCGGCTGGGGAAGCGCGCGTTAAAGTTCCGCGATTTCGGCAAGGTAGCGGCGACGTTTTGCGACCTGCGCGACGGGCGGGCAGTCCGGCTGGTGGCACGCGAGAGCTCGAAGCAGCGCGCCCGGGATCTGCATCCCGAGATTCCCGACAAGAACCAGCAGCAGATGCGCGCGTACCGGGAGCTTAGCGACGAAGAACTGTTCACGAGCCAGTGGGTGCGGGTGCACATCGGGCCGGAGGACATGCCCGGCTACAAGGAAGCGCGCGTGGTCTGCGCGGAATGCGGCGAAGGCATTAACTTCAAGCGCGAGGTGAAGCGCGACGGCCGCGTGCTGTGCCGCGCCTGCGCGGGCGAGCGGTACTACGAACCGCTCTGATGCTGCGCTGTTACATCACCGACCGGCGCACCGCCGGAGGCGTCGAGAGGCTGCTGGGATTCGTAGAGCGGGCGGTGGCAGCGGGCGTCGATTGGATCCAGATTCGCGAAAAAGATCTGACGGCGCGCGAGCTGTGCGAGCTGGCCCGGCGCGTGGTGGGGCTGGCACACGGGCGCGCGACCCGAATTCTGGTGAACGAGCGAGCGGACATCGCGCTCCTGGCGGGTGCACACGGGGTGCATCTTCCGGCGAGGTTGATTGCGCCGCGAGTTCTGCGCGGCATCGTGCCAGAAGGATTCTTGATTGGAGTCTCGACGCACTCGGAGGAAGAAGTGCGGACGGCGGAAGCCGAAGGGGCCGATTACGTAGTGTACGGGCCTGTGTTCGCGACGGCGTCGAAGGCGGCTTACGGGCCGCCGCAGGGGATCGAGCGGCTGCGGGAGGCGGTGGGGGCGGTGCGGATTCCTGTGCTGGCGCTCGGCGGAATCACTGAAGCAAACGCGGCAGAATGCCTGGCGGCGGGGGCAGGTGGGATTGCGGGGATCTCGCTATTTCAACGGCGTAAAGATTAAAGCCCGGGCTGCCGATAGGGGAAGCGATGGTCACAGATCCAAGATTGGCGCTCGCACATGTGGTGTTCACGAGCGAGCTCGTGACGCTGGCAGCCGCTTTAGAGACGGCTAGCGCGGCCCAGAATGGCCTGACGCGAGCGGCATCGGAGTTGCGCCAACTCGCCGAGGAAGCGGTGGAACATTCGGGCCCGCCGGGCGACCGGATTTAGTTTGGACGCACCGGAGACGTCAGGCTACGTAGCGGTCGCGGGCGAGCAGGCGCGCGGCGATTTGGCGGCGCAGTCCGATTGAATTCACGGGATCGAATTTGGCGAGCCGGCGGAGGACGGCCATGTTGGTGCGCAGGGCGTCGCCTTCGGAACAGGCGCCGAGAACGTGTCGCGCGGAGAGCTCGACGCGGGACATGGCGTCGCGCAGGAACACCGCGGTCATGTCGGCGGCGTTGGCACCTCTGCCGGCGGCGGTCAGCTTGCGGGAGCGGAGCAGCGCGGATTCCATAGCAAAGGTTTCCATCATCATATCGGCGACGCTCATCATGACTTCCTGTTGTTTTTCGAGCGCGTCGAGATATTTCTGATACGCGAGGCCGATCGACATCAGAGTAATCTTCTTGGCATGGGCGACGAGGCGCGTCTCGTCGTCGGACGCGTCCGCGGCGCCGGGGCCGGCGAGAATTTCCGACATTAACTTTTGGACGGCCGCGACCAGAGGAAGCTGGCCGCGCTGGGCACGCTTGAGCAGCATGCCGGTGGTGACGAGGCGGTTGATTTCGTTGGTGCCTTCGAAGATCCGGTTGATGCGCGAATCGAGATAGGCACGTTCGACTTCGTAATCCTGGTGGTAGCCGTAGCCGCCGTGGATCTGGACGCCCTCGTCGGTCACAAAGTCGAGCATCTCGGAGGAGAAGACTTTGACCATGGAACATTCGGCAGCGAACTCTTCGACGGCGCGGAGCATGATTTGCGACGCGTTTGGCTTGTCCCAGGAGAAATCTTCGAGCTGGCCTTCGATGAGGCCGACGACACGCCAGGTGATGCTTTCGGCGGCGTAGATGCGGATGGCCATTTCAGCGAGCTTGTGCTGAATGGCGCCGAACTCCGCGATGGAGGAGCCGAACGCCTTGCGCTCCTCGGCATACTTGAGGGAGATCGCCAAGACCTCTTTGGCGCCGCCAACGCAGGCGGGGCCGAGCTTGAGGCGCCCGATGTTGAGGACGTTGAGGGCGATGATGTGGCCGCGGCCGATCTCTCCGAGCACGTTCTCCACAGGGACCGGGACGTTATCGAAGTAGACGGCGGTGGTGGAGCTGCCCTTGATGCCCATCTTCTGCTCTTCGGCGCCGCTTTTGACTCCGAACGCGCGCTCCACCAGGAAGGCCGTGAATTTTTCGCCGCCGACTTTGGCGAACACGGTGAACAGATCGGCCGCGCCGCCGTTAGTAATCCACATCTTCTGACCGTTGAGGATGTAGTGCTGGCCGCCGGGGCCGAGATCGGCGCGAGTGCGGCAGGCTAGAGCGTCGGAGCCCGCTTGGGGCTCGGTGAGCGCATAAGCCGCCAGCATATCGAGGCGCGCGAGCTTCGGCAGGTATTTCTGTTTCTGCTGCTCATTGCCGAAGAAGAGGAGCGGCAGTGTGCCGATGCCGGCGTGGGCGCCCTCCCAGCCGGCGTAGGAGCCGTCGCGGGCGAGGTGCTCGGCGACCACCATGGCGGAGGCGAGATCGAGTTCCATACCGCCGAATCTTTCGGGGATGGGAATGCCGAGCAGGCCCAGCTCGGCGGCCTTCATCATAACCTTGCGGGCGACGCCAGGCTCGTGGCGGCGGACGGCCTCGAGGTGGGGCGCCACGTCCTGGGCCCAGAAGTCATCGGTGGTGCGGGCGATGGCATGGTGTTGCTCGGTCAGGTCTTCGGCGGTGAAGATTTCACTGGGGGTCCGGTCCTCGATCAGGAAGGCGCCGCCGCGGGTCTGGGTGATCGTCATGGCCATGGGTCTGTCCACTCCGTATGGCTATTATGGCAGCGAAGGAGGGTCTTCAGAAGGTATCGGTGGCCAGATCGCCGACGCTGCCGCGGGTGTATCAGTAATGTTGATAGCAGGCAGCAGGATTCCGGTTTGCGCCTGCAGCGGGGTCCCGAGTAAAGTGAGAAACGCCCTGCGGGCAAAAGAAAGACACAATCGATGGCACACGCACTACAGAAGACGCTTGTCCCGGTACCCAGCGATATCGAGATCGCCCAGGCGGCGACGCCGGTTCCTGTGGACCGCATCGCCGCCGAGGCCGGCATCCTGCCCGAAGAACTCGAACTCTACGGCAAGAGCAAAGCCAAGGTGCACCTCTCGGTGCGCGACCGCCTGAAGGACAAGCCGAATGGAAAATACATCGTGGTGACGGCCATCACGCCCACTCCGCTGGGCGAAGGCAAGACCACCACCACCGTCGGGCTGAGC
>CAYTJD010000099.1:0-53525 GCA_964438005.1 uncultured Solibacteraceae bacterium
CACGGCGTCCACCTTCTGGATCACCAACCCCGACAATACGTACCGCGGGAATGTGTCCGCAGGTTCTGAGGCAACCGGCATCTGGATCGCTTTGCCGGAACATCCAGCGGGTAAATTTGAAGGCACGGAGATCAGTGCGAAGACCTGGCCGCGCCGCATGCAACTGCGGGAGTTTTCCGGCAACGTCGCGCATTCCGACGTCGACGGGCTGATGTTTGATCGCGGACCCAATGCGCAGGGTAAATTCAACCTGGGCGGGAACTCGCATCTGCCCTATACGGACCCCGGCGACACCAACAGCGCGAGGCTGGAAAGCGTGATCACAGACTTTACCAGCTACAAGAACAATGGCGCTGCCATCTGGGCCCGTGGCGAGAATCATGTGTTCCGCGACCTGAAACTGGCCGACAGCGGTATCGGCTACACACATGCGTACCCTGGTGTGGCCCCGTACCACGGCGACTATACCTCGAAAGTCGAGGACTCCCTGTTCGTGGGCGAAACCGGCAATCAAGGCACCCCCAAAACCGAAGCGGAAATTGCGTATGGCCGCAGCATGCCTCGCACGGACGCGGATTACCCGATCCGCGGCTTCGAATACTACGACTTCACGCACCATGTGATCAACAGCAAGTTCGTCAATTTCGTGGACAATGCCACGCGCAAAACCGGAGCCATCTCGTACCTGCTGTACACCAGCTTTCCCATCAGCACCAACAACGATGTCGAAGGCCTGCAATTCGAAAATGCCAAGCCGGTGTATTTCCCGCCGCAGCAGGATCGCCGCTGGTCCTTCTCCGGGGAATTCGGAAGGTTTACCGGCTGGAATGGCGCGGTGTTCCACGATATCGATGGGTCGGTCGGCGGCGTCCGCGATTCGTACATCGTGATTGACAACGGCATCGCGGACGACCCGCAACACTGTCAAATCAAGCCAGACTGGAACGCTGCCGTGTGCAAGGGCGATTTCGGCCGCCTGCAGATTGGCGCACCCGGCGGCGGATTCGGCGGGAGAGGAGGTGCCGGCGGTCGTGGTGGACCGGGCGGTCCGGGCGCGGCCGGAGGTCGTGGCGGACTTGGCGGTCGAGGAGGTTTCTTTGGAGGCGCTCCACCGGTCGTTCTCACCCGCAATGGTAGGAAACTTTCCGTCAACGGGGACACCACGGTCCTTGCCGGTACCGAGATCCGGGCGGAAAGCGAAGCGCCGTCCCTGAACATCAGCGTACGGGAGCTGGACAGCGGCTCCTGGGTTCTCGTCGAATTACCGGGATACTCCACCGCAGCCACGGGCACGGCACAAACCAGCATGGAGGCACTGCGCAGTGCCACGAGCACCTCGTACTACAAGGGAGACGGCACGCTTTGGGTAAAGCTTGTCTCCAGCGGTCGCAGCCCTCGTCCCGGTCGTGGCGGCGGAACTGCAGACAGTATCCAGGTCAGCCGGTAAGCTGAGCCTTGCGATATAAGGATGAGCCCCCGGCATAAACCGTATTCGCCAACCAGCCGGTTGCACATGCAGTGCCCTGGTTCCTTCCGTGTCGATCGCGCTGGCCGGTGGCGCGTTACTGCGGTCGATTTAGTGCCCGGCGATGAACGTCAGTACGGTGCGATTGAATTGGTCGGGCTCTTCCCACCACACGGAGTGCCCCGCATCGGGGAACACTACAAACTCGGTGCCCTGGATGCGATCCGCGAGTCGACGCATCAGGGCCGGCGGCGCGTAAAGATCCGCGTCGCCAGCGATCAGTAACGTCGGAATCCTGATTCCTTCCAGCAGTGCCAGCGTGACCCGGTTCTTGGTGGGCTGCGCAGGACCTCGTACGGCCTGTGGTGCGCGGTTTCTGCTCTCGAATGCCGACCAACGCTCGACGCCGTCCGGATTCGCAACCCGGTAGGACGGCGAGAGCTCGCGAAAAGTTTGCGGCATTTTGTCGAAGCCTTCGGGAGCCAACCGCTTGATCGCGTCCCGGTAATCCTCGTCCTGCACGCCACCTTGTGAGCAGAGCAGGGTAAAGCTGCGCACGCGTTGCGGATAAGAAATCACGAAATCCAGCGCCACAAATCCACCGCCCGCAGTCCCCACCAAGTGAAACTTGTCGATCTTCAGGTAATCGGCCAAGGCGAGTAGATCGTCGGAACCCGTGGAGGCAGGGCCCTTCGCGTCGGCCACGGTGCGGCCGAACCCGCGGCGCTCATATGCGATGAACCGGTAGCCCGCCCGTGTAAACGCTGGTATTTGCTTTTCCCAAACTTCTGCGCTTCCGGTGGAAGCGTGCAGAAAGATAACAGGAGCGCCGGGGCCGCCGGAGTCCGTGTAATAGATCTTCGCTCCAGGAACATCGACGAACCCCTCAAGAAGCCTTGGTTGCTGGGATTGCCCCGATGCCATAAAAGCGAGGAAGGCTGCCAGGGCCATGAGCAAGACAGGCCGGCCGGTGGAGGCGATTCTCATACTCAATCAGAGTAGCGAATTCATTGGATGGGCCGGAGTCGATCAGTCACCGCTCGATGGGATCTTCCGCCTCAGCTGCTCGGCATCAGTGACCGCTTGCTATACTCGGCCCCATGAGGATGACGATCGTCGCAGCGGTTCTCGGGGCCGCCGCGCTCCACGCCCAGAGCAACCCGTTCACCGACGATGCCCGCCAGACCTACGCGCTTATCAAGCCCAGCCTGCTTCGCGCCGCCGAAGAAATGCCCGAAGAATTCTATTCGTTTCGCACCGTCCCCGAGGTCCGCACGTTCGCTGAGATGATCGCGCACGTGGCCGATGGCCAGCTCTTGATGTGCGCCGTCGTGAAAGGCGAGAAAGTCGCTGCCAACGCCGGTTCGAAGAAATCCAAAGCCGACCTCATCGCCGTCCTCAAAGCGTCCTTCGATTACTGCGATCCCATCTACGCTTCCATCACCGACGCCGAAGCCTCCGCCAAAGTGCGCTGGGCGCGCTGGGACATGAGCAAGCTCGGCCTCCTCAGCTGGAACATCGAGCACGATAACGAAATGTACGGCATCATCGGCGCCTTCCTGCGCATCAAAGGAATCGTGCCGCCTTCGAGCGAGCGGCCGCCGCAGCGGTAAAATCGAAATGATGCCTTATCCGGAACAGTTCATCGCTCCCATGCGCGCCGACCTGACGCAATTCGGCGTGGAAGAAGCGCGCACCGCCGCCGATGTCGACCGCCTCCTCGCTCCCGGCAACGGCGCCGTCCTCATGATTGTGAACTCGATTTGCGGTTGCGCGGCCGGCCGCGCCCGCCCCGCGGTGGGCCTCGCGCTGCAGCATGCAGTACGGCCTGCGAAAACCGCGACTGTTTTTGCCGGCGCCGATGAATCCGCGGTGGCCCGCGTGCGCGCGATCCTTTCCGAATATCCGCCGTCCAGCCCTTCGATGGCGCTGATCCAAAACGGCAAGCCGGTTTTCATGCTCCACCGCAGCGACATCGAGCGACGCGATCCCGCCGAAATCGCCGCCCTGCTCACCACCGCCTTCGACCGCTTCTGCGCATAGCGCGCGCCGCGCTACGCGTTCTTCCCGATAACCCACGTCGTCATGCACCGCTGGTCTTGAACCACAGTCGTCTTCAGCGGGTCGGCGAGCCGCCCACCCAATTCTTCAGTTAGCCGCAGCAGCAGCGCCTCATCCACCAGATACCGCTCCGAGCCATCCGGCAACAAAAACCGCCGCCCCGTGAGTTGCTGCATGCGGTCTTTCATTCCGATCGACGAAGCCAGCCGGCAAAACAGTAGTCCGGCCGGCTTCAACACGCGCCACGTGCCGCGCAGCATCGCCTCGAAGTGATCGTCATCGCGCGCGAAGTGCAGGACCGCGCTGCTGATGACGACGTCCGCGAGCGCATCCGGAAACGACATCGACTCCACCGGCTCCACGCGAAAATTTTCCGGCGGCAACCGGGGTGCCAGCGAAGCCGCCAGCCGGCGCACGGCTTCGATGGCCCGATGTTCCGCATCCGCGCTAAACACCTCATACCCTTCCCGAAGAAAGTAGACCAGGTTGCGCCCAAACCCGCACCCGGCCTCCAGAACCCGCATTCCCGGCGCAATGCGCCCGCGCAGAAGCTGATCGAAGAGGTAGATGTCAATGTGTCCGAACTGCTCTGAGAGTGTGGGCATGTGAACTCGCCGGCGGCAAGACCGCCGTCTTACTTTTCCCGGCTCAGCCCGAGCGCGCGGATGCGCTTGTGCAGGTTCGTGCGCTCCATGCCTAACGCGCGGGCGGCGCCGCTGACGTTCCACTTCGATTCTTCGAGCGCCCGCAGAATGTGCTCGCGCTCGGCCGATTCGCGCGCTTCCTGGATCGTCGATTTCGGGCCGGCCTCGCGCTGCACGCGGATCTCGACCGGAATCGCCTCGCGCGTCAGGTGCTCGCCGGGCGTGAGAATGGCCATGCGCTCGATCACGTTGCGCAGTTCCCGTGCATTGCCCGGCCAGCCGTAGCCTTCGAGCAGCGGGATGACGTCTTGCTCAATCGTCTTACGCTTAAAGTTGTTGCGGGCGCAGAAATCTTCCAGGAAATATTCGGCCAGCGGCCGGATGTCGGGGGGACGCTCCCGCAGCGCCGGCACGCGGATCGGCACCACGCTCAGGCGGTAGTAGAGGTCTTCGCGGAATTTCTCCTGCGCGACCATCGCGTTGAGATCGCGGTTGGTGGCCGAAATCACGCGCACGTTCACGCGGATGATGGCTTCGCCGCCCACCCGGTGAAATTCGCCTTCCTGCAGCACGCGCAGCAGCTTGGCTTGCGACGCGCCGTGCAAGTCGCCGACTTCGTCAAGGAAAATCGTGCCGGCGTCGGCCAGTTCGAACTTGCCGCGCCGCGTGCCGGTGGCCCCGGTGAAGCTGCCCTTTTCGTGGCCGAACAGTTCGGTCTCGATCAGCTCGGTCGGAATCGCGGCGCAGTTCACTTTCACGAACGGACCGCCCGCGAACGGGCTCGACCGGTGGATGTGCGCGGCCAGCAACTCCTTGCCGGTGCCCGACTCGCCGATGAGCAGCACGCGGGCGTCGGAGCGCGCAGCCATCGAGGCCTGTTCCACGGCCCGCTGCCACGCCGGGGAATCGCCGATCATCTTCGCGGAGCCACCCACCAGTTCGCGCAGCCGCTCGTTTTCCTTGCGTAGCGTCGATTGTTCGAGCGCGTTCTTCAAGGCAAGCAGAACGCGATCGCGGCTGAGCGGCTTTTCGAGAAAGTCAAAGGCGCCGGCGCGCGTGGCTTCCACCGCGTCGGCAATCGTCCCGTGGCCGGAGATCATCACTGCGGGCGCGGGAGCACCGTTCTGCCGCACGGTCTTCAGTACGTCGATGCCGCTGCCGTCGGGCAGCTTCATGTCGAGCAGGTAGGCGTCGGCGCGGCCGTTGTCCGGATGCACGCGGAATTCCGCCACCGACCGGCACACGTTGACGCTATAGCCTTCGCGCTCGAGAATCATCCGCAATGAGCGGCCGATGTTCTCCTCGTCATCCACGATCAGGATGCGCTTGGTGGCCATTGACGAATGCGGGCAGCAGGACGCGGAATCCAGCGCCGCCCAACTCTCCTTTCACGAGCTGGATGTCTCCCCCCGAAAGTAGCGCGCTTTTGCGCGCAATGGAAAGACCCAGGCCCATGCCGCGCTTCTTGAACGAAATGGTGGGCTGGAACAGCGAAGCGCGCGCCTGCTCGCTCAAGCCCGGTCCGGAGTCGTGCACTTCGATGGCTACGCGCCCGTTGTCGGCCCAGGTCTTGCCCAGGATGTGGCCGCCTTCGCCCGCTGCTTCGGCGGCGTTCTCGAGCAGGTTCGTGAGGATCCCCTTCACTACGTCCTGATCGGCGAGCACCGGCGGCGCCGGGTCGGCCAGCGCACAATCGTACGCCACTTCCGGATGCGCCGTCTTCAGAAACGAGATGCGTTCCTGTAGCAGCGAATTGACGTCGACTGGCGCGGGACACAGCGGCGGCTCGGCCGAGAATTGCGAAAACGCGCGCACACGGCGTTCCAGTGTTTCGATTTCATCGACAACGATCTGCGCGGCTTGCTCGAGGAACGCCCGGTCTTCGGAAGCCGCGCGCGCCACCATCTCTTCGACGGTGAGCCGGATGGGTGTCAGCGAGTTCTTGACTTCGTGCGCGGTCTTGCGCGCAAGCGATTGCCAGCCGGCCAGCTGCCGCAGATAGACCAGGCGTTCGGTCGATTCCTGCAGACGTTCCGCCATGCCGTTGAACGCCTGGATGGCGCGGCCGATTTCGTCGTCGCGATGCACCGGCACGCGGGCGCTTAGATCGCCCGACGCCAGCCGCGTCAGGCCTTTGGTCAGCTGTTGGATCGGCCGGCTGACGCGGTGCGCGAAGAAAATCAGCAATCCGAGCGAGACCAGCCAAATGGAAGCCGCGAGCAGCGCATACACCAGTTTGAAACCGCGATGCAGATCGCGCGTGCTGGCCTGTTCGACCAGGCCGCGCGCTCCGGCGAGCTGCTGCGCCAGCCGGTCCATTCCGACTTTGCCGAGATCGGCCGAATACACCCAGACTTCGCCGCCGTGCCGCACCAGGTAATCCAGCCGGTTGCCCTCGGCGCCCGCGGTCGCGAAGCGCTCGGCCTCATCACTCTGCGCAAAAGCGCGCACGCTGTCCGGACCCGTGCCTTGTAAGAACTTCTGCGGCGTCATCGCGCCCGATTCCGCCTGGCGCTTCAATTCATCGCGCATGTGCTGGTAATATTCGCGCCCGGTGAGTTGCAGCGATTTCGAAAGCGCGTCGAGTTCGGAAGTGGAGGAATATTCCAGGCTGCGGTCGAGCAGCGACGTGGTCATCCAGACGGTCGCGGCGAGCGGCACCAGGGTGGCCGCCAGGAAGATCAGAACGAGTCTGTTGCGCAGCCGGTTCACAGGGTTCGGGTTCCGCGCAGCGAAATGCGAGGAAGGTTGGCCAGCCGCAGCGGGCCGGCGTCCAGCGTCCAGTGATCCTGGTCGGCGCCCGGCTTGCGGCTGAAGATTTCAATCAGGCCCCGGATGCTGATGCCGCGGTCGTCGGCCACCGCGGAAAGATCCTTGGGATCGGCGGTCCGCAATTCCAGGCGGAACCAAAAAGGCCGTTCCGGCTCCAGACCCAGGGCGCTGATGGCGAGGTTGTTGAGGCACCAGGTTTCGGCCGCCGCCGCCGAGAGCCGCGCGATGCGCCGGTTGGTGGATCCCAGAATCACGCTGAATTTTTCTTCCCAGAGGTCGTAGCTGACGGTGAGGCGCTCGGGAGCGTGGCGCCAGACGGTGCCGCGGTCGTCGCGGAAGATGGTGAGCTGGGAAAGAAAGGTGACGGTGGCGCCGTCCTGAAGGCGGGTCAGCGGGCGGCCGGACAAGAAATGCAGTTGCGGCGCAGCCACATGCAGATCGTCGCCGTCGAAGGAGATGGCTAAATTGCCCGTGCCCCGGGCCGCGAACAGAGGAGCCGCGAGGCCGGCCAGGAGCCAGCTACGACGGCTGATCTGTGTGCGTCCGGAATGCTCGTTCAATAATTCATGCCTACCAGAAAAACGGGGTCGGCGCGATGTTCGCGTACAGGAAAGGCCACCGCCAGGAAAAACGCGCTCTGGCGCAGACCGACTCCGACCGAGTGCCGCGGAACGGCGGCCTGCCCGCTGTCCCAGACTGCCCCGGTGTCATAGAACACCTGAAATACACCGTACCGATAGTCGACGGAATTGTGAATGATCCGGTTTCCCCCGAAGGGGTCAATTTCATACCGATTCCACCCGCGCAGCAGGGTGCTGTTTCCGGCAACATACCGCTCAAACAGGGGGGCTCGGCCGGTGAGGAATCCGCCCTGGACCTCGTCGGTGATCATGTGTTTGCCGTGGGTCACCCTGTAGCGAGCATCGAAGTGCTGGCGGGCGTAAACGAAATCGCTGCCCAAGGCCCGGGTGGCGGCGCGCAGGCTATAGCCGGCGTCCAGATCCTGGCCGGATTCGGCAGCCTCTGTATGTCGCTGATATTGCAGGTTTGTAATTAGCGCATTGGCTGCGTCAAACGGCATGCCGGGCGCCTCTTCCTGGAAGCGCTGGAAGCTGGTGCCGACGCTGAGAGTCAGGGGACGCGCGAGGACGAACACGACCATGGGCTCGAAATTCTGACGGCTGCGGTAGATGCCCGAAGTCAGATCGGTGCCGGGCGCGCCTTCGGCCAACGCGGTGCGTGTAGCGCCGTTCCAATTGTCGTGGTAACTCTCGAACTGGAACCGAAGATGCGCGCGGTCGGTACCGAGGCGCGTGTTTTCGTAGCGGGCGAGCAGGCCGGTGTAGCGCTCGACCAGGGCATCGCCATCGCTCGCTAACCCGAACGTAAAGCTGTTGTAGCGGCCTACTGTCGCAGTGCCTTCGGCTTCCCCACTCCATCCCTGCTTGCTGGCGTAAAGGAACTTGGGGACGGCGACATCGAAACGCGCAGGGCGCTGCACGATCTGAAACTCGACGCGAACCGAATCGGGGACATCGCCGCGCTGGACGCGGTGAGTGACGGCGCGGGCTTGGAACTCTTTGCGGAGGCGGCCGCCGAGGTCGTCGAGCATGGAAGGGTTCAGCTTGGTCCCGATCAGGGCGGCAATGTCGCTGCGCAACCGGCTGCTGATTTTCTGATCATGATCGGAAGCCAGATTGGTGGACCAGCCGTCGCCCGAGACAATTACGGCTTGCACTGTGTAGCGGGAGTTGACGTTGAGCTCCGGATCTTCGGGACGGGCGGTAAGAATCAGAGGAGTGAGGCAGCCGCCCGCGAGCAGGCAGACCACCGAAGCGAGTTTCATGCGCCCCCGAAATGCACACAGGGTGCCAGGTCTAAATTATTGAAAATAAAACAGATGAACTGGATGCGAATGTGACTGGCATTCACAGGTGTGGAGGCATACTGAACGCGCGGGAAGGCGCGTCCGCGATTAGAGGACTTTCGCCAATTCGGTGGCGAACACACCGCGGGAATCCTGCTCCCGGTCGCGGCCACCCCGTTTGCGCCGGTGAGTGCGCGGGGGTTGCTGGGCGTGAAGCGGGCCGTTGCCCGAAGCCGGAGCGACGGAAGCGGCGGCAGCGCCGCGCGGGTCCTTCCCCTTGGGAGGCTGGGCCGGGTTGGCGCGCAGCAGGCGGTCTTCGAGAGGCGCACGATCGAACCGGCGGATGATGGCCTGCATTTCATCGGCGGTGGGCGCTTCGACAAACGCGAAGCCCTTGGATTCCTGCGTCTCGTGATTGCGGATCACTTTAATGGAGTCGGCGACAAGGTCTTCTGCCGATAACCATTGCTTAATATCGTCAGCAGTGACCCAAGTGGGGAGGTTGCCAAGAAATACAGTAAAACTCATTCAGTTGGTTGATTAGCTCCGTTGGTTGGATTTTGGGTACTTCAAAGGAAGAGGATTCCGATCGACCTCATAGATGTTAGCAAAATCAGCGCCGGGATTGCAAACCCAGAAATGCCGCAGCACGGTACTAATGGTTTCCCCAGGCGCCAGCGGCGCCGGCTGGGGAAAGGATCGCCAGCGCCTCGGGGCACAGGGCTCTTTGCTGCCCCAGGCGCAACGGGCTTGATGCCGGGGGCGCAAGGCGGTATAGCAGGAATCATGAGACCGATGGAGTGGCCCGGGATCCCGGCGATCGCGCTGGCGATCCTGTTCCTCGCGGCGTTGCCCGCGAAAGAAGCAAAGGCGCCGGTGGTGGCCGGTGCGAATCACGCGCAAGCGAACAGCTATAAAGTGGACAGCGAAGATTTCATGCTGCTTCCGGGAGAAGGCGTGGAACTGAAGTATCACATGCAAAAGGGCGCGGTGATGGTATACGGGTGGAAGGCCAACGGCAATTTGCGTTTCGAATTTCACGGCGAACCGGATCAAAAGCCGAGCAAAGATTATTACGAAAGCTACGAGCTGAACGATCAAGCGGGGAGCGACCACGCATTCGGTTCGTTCACGGCGCCGAAGACCGGGATCCACGGGTGGTTCTGGCAAAACAAGACCGATAAAGAAATCGAGTTTCACCTGAACACGGCGGGTTTCTACGACAGCGCCAAGATGTTCGCCGGCGAGGCACCGGAAGAGCTGCCGATCGGAGATCCGAAGTAAAGCCATTTTATTTTCGGGGAGGTTCGGGCTCGGCTTCGATCGGGCGCGCAGAGACTTTGGAGTCTCTTGGGAAACGATCGTTGCGGAAATCGGAGAAGGTTTGTTCCAAGGAAAGAGGTTAGCGCGCGGTCTCCGCTTGGTACCAAGGGGAGCGAGCCGATCCTGTTTGCCGGCGTCCCAGCAGGGCGACGCGGCGTTTGTGTTGAGCTTCTCTCACGACCTCATTATCACACCAGGGTGCCTCAGAAGCGGGTTGCAGGGTGCCGTGGTTTTGGCGGTAACGAATTGGTTCGAAGGGAGATCGGGAAATTTTCTCAGTTCTGTGACGCAGCCAGGAACAGGTCGTTTCCCGATTCTCAAACGGCCGCCGAACCGCGCGGCTGAGTTTTGATGGGGGTATCGAGGAGCAGTGTCACCCTCAGCGTACGACCCAAACCAGTACCGCGATCCCGGCCAGAATGCGATACACCGCGAAAGGCGTAAACCCGCGGTGCCGCACCCAGTTCATGAACCAGGCCACCACCGCCCAGGCCACCAGGAACGAAACCAGGAATCCAATGCCTAGCACCATGACCCCGTGCCCATTCAAGCCAAAGCCGCCAATCGAACCGCTCTCTTCCGGATGCCTCACGAACTTGAATAAGTCGTACCCGGTCGCCGCCACCATCGTCGGGATGGAAACCAGAAACGAGAATTCCAGCGCCGTCGACCGTGACAGGCTCGCCAGTTCCCCCGCGGTGATGGTCGACATCGAGCGCGAAGTCCCCGGAAACACCGCCGACAGCGTCTGGCAGAACCCGATCCAGATCGCCTGGCCCGTCCGGATCGTGTCCACGTCTCCCGATTTGTTGCGCTCCCCGTAGATCGCATCCACCACCCACATCACCACGCCGCCGATGATCAGGCTCCACGCCATCAGAGACAGTTTTTCGAGATTCTTTCCAATCAGCCTGGTCAGCAGAAATGCCGGGATCGCCGTGCAAAGGAAGGCCAGAATCGTCAGAGTCAGGGGATGGTTCGCCGCCGTGCGGTCTCCGCGGATGCCGCGCGGAAAAGTCGCCAGAAACTCCAGGATGCGCCTCCTGAAATAAATCGGCAGGCACAGAATCGCGCCCAATTGAATTACGATGGAGAACATCTTCCAATAGCCGTTGGAAAGGTCGATGCCGAACACCGCTTCGCTGATCCGAAGATGCGCCGTCGAACTGACCGGAAGAAATTCCGTCAGGCCTTCGATGATGCCCAGAATGAAGGAAAGCAGGTAGTCGTTCATGGGTGGTATCAGCGTCATGGTAACGCGTAGCCCGCGGACTCGCACGGGTTTCCCCCAAAGTTAGTGGAACCGCTCACACTTTCTTGAGTCGCGTTCCAGCCGTTTGATATACTTCGGCCTATGCAAAAAAGCGTGATCGTCCGTTTGTCCGCGGGTCTCACGTTGTTAGGCGGCATGTGGCTGGCTTTTACGCAGGGGCCTCAGCCTGCCAAGCTCAACACCATCAAGGTCAAAGACGATCTCTATGTGATCCACAATGACCTGGTGCCCGGCAATTCCACGGTGCTGGTCACCAATGAAGGCGTGTTACTGGTCGATGACAAATTCGAAGTCGACCACAACAACATCATGGCCGAGCTGAAGAAAATCACCAGCCAACCAATTAAGTACGTCGTCAACACGCACCATCACGGCGATCACAGCGGCGGCAACGCGCTCATGCAGCAGATGAATGCGCAGATCGTCGCCTCCGAACAGGCGCGGGAAAACATGGTCGATGGCAAGCAGCCCGGTTTGCCCGTCTTCACGTTCACTCATGATGCGCAAATCCATCTGGGCGGCAAGACCGTCGAAATGTTTCACTTTGGCCGCGCCCACACTAACGGCGATATCGTCGTCTACTTTCCGGCCGACCGCGCGCTCGCAGCCGGCGACATGTTCACGATGGGTGACGACGTCCCGGAGTTAATCGACTACGCCGGCGGCGGCAGCGGCAAAGAGTGGACTCATACGCTCGATGCGGCTCTGATGCTGGATTTCGATGCGGTAGTCCCCGGTCACGGCCCTGTCACCAACAAAGGCGAGATGCGCAAGTTCCGCGACTCCACGTTGCGCCTGCGCAGTCGGGTCCACGAAATGCTGATGCAGAAGAAAGGTCGCGAGGAAGTTGCCGCCATGCTGAAGGCCGAGTTCCACTGGCAGCAGTTGCACCTGGACCGCGGCCTCGACGGCGCCATGGCCGAAATGCGCTAGCGCCGGTTGGATACAACTGCCGCGGCATTGTCGGCTCAGCGGCCTTCTGCTAGGCCGGCCCTCTTCGCATTGCCGGCCGCGGCGGTTCCACCGGAGGCGGAGGAGGCGGCGGCACGACCGGTTTGCGCACCCGCCGGTCCAGCCGGTCCGTCATAAATTCCTCGCGCGCTTTGTTGCGCTTCGTTCCCGCTTTGGCGTCAACCGCCGCCCATTCTTCCGGCGTGATCTCCTGGATGGCCGGCAGATATTTTTGGAAATAATTCCGCATCCGCTCCTGCACCGGCTTCACTCCGGAATGATACATCACAAACAGCACTTCATCCGGCGCCGCGCCCGCCACGAGAAAATACACTTGCGAGGCCTTGCGAATGCGCGCCGACTTGAGCGCCGTCTCCAGCTTCTTGGCGCGTCCCTCCAGCTTCTGCCAGAGATCCACTTCCGGCTTGCGCATCTCGATCGCCTTGATCAGCGTCTGCTTCTCCTTGGCGTTCATCTTCTCGGTGAGCACGTAGAAGAAAGGACCTTGCCGCGCGGCGCGCGTCCTCGGGTCATCCGGCAGCAACCTGGCGAGCTTCTCGAATTTCGCGAGCCCTTGCAGATTGGATTTCGGTCCGTCCAGCACCGGCGAAAACAGCGAGGCCAGCTTGGCGTCTTCCAGCGCTTTGAGAATTTCGGCCGGGCTGTCCTCGGCGCTGATCCGCTTCAGTTCTTCGAAGAACACGCGCGGCGGAATCAATTTCTCCACTTCGGCCTCGCGCGCGTTGGCCACCTGCATCTGTGTCCGCTCTTCGACGGCGAAACCGAGCCGCACCCGGAAGCGTTCCAGCCGCAGCAGCCGCGAGGGATCATCGTACAACCCGTACGCGTTGGTCAGCCGCAGCTCGCGCCGCTCGATATCCGCGAGCCCGTTCATCGGATCCAGCAGCAGCCCTCGCGAAGCCCGATTCAACGACAGCGCGATGGCGTTGCACGTGAAGTCGCGCCCGCGCAGATCTTCCTGGATGGTCGCCGGCGCCACCTGCGGCTTCGCACCCGAGCGCGCGTATTTTTCCTGCCGCGACATGGCGATCTGCGCCGTCACGCCGCTGGGAAACACCAGCTCGGCGCTCTTGCGGTTGTCATCTTCGGCTACGATCTTCGCAGCCCCGCGGTCGGTTACGGCTTTCGCCATTTTTAAGGCGGCGCCTTCCACGGTAAAATCCAGATCGCGAATGCGGAAACCGGCGAGCATGTCCCGCATCGCTCCTCCGGTCAGAAACAGATTCACGTTCGCCTGCGCGGCGGCCGCCTGCACCTCTTCCACCGCCCGGTTTTGATCGGTGCTCAGGTGGCTTTCGAGAATGTAGATGTAATCGCTCATCGCAGGCGCTTTCTCAAGCCCGGGGGTGATGCTCCGCAACTATGCGCTGCAGCCTCGACCGCATCACGTGGGTATAGATCTGCGTCGTCGAGATGTCTGCGTGGCCCAGCATGACTTGCACACTCCGCAGGTCGGCGCCGCCCTCCAGCAAATGGGTGGCGAAACTATGACGCACCACATGAGGTGTGAGGCCGTGGTAGATCCCGGCCTTCCGGCCATATCCCCCCAGCAGCTTCCAAAATGCCTGCCGGGTCAAGCATCCGCCCCGGGCCGTCACGAACAGGTACCGGCTGGCGCGCTGCTTCAGCAGCGCTCCCCTCCCCGATTCCAGGTACGTCCGGACCGCCAGAACGGCTGCTTTGCCCACCGGAACGAGCCGCTGCTTATTCCCCTTGCCCATGGTGCGCAGGACCCCCATTTCCAGGTTGAGGTCGCTTACACCGACGCGACACAATTCGGACACCCGCAATCCCGTTGCGTACAGCAATTCCAGCATCGCCCGGTCGCGCAACCCGGTTGGCCGGGCTCTGTCCGGAGCCGCGATTAGCTTCTCGATCTGCTCTAGATTCAAAAACTTAGGAATCGCCTGCCACTGCTTGGGAGTACGGAGATGCTCGGAAGAATCGGTGGCCAGGACGCCTTCCCGGACCAGAAAACTGCAGAAATTCCGTAACGTCGCGATGTGCCGCGCGACCGACCGACTGCTCAGCCCCGCCTGATATAAGGTATCCAAATAATTACGCAGTTCTTCGATACCGGGCACCTCGGCCGCCTCGCCGAGGAATTTATTAAGCCTTTCCAAATCAGCGGTATAGGCGCTGAGAGAATTGGCCGAGAGGCCCTTTTCCAGGCGGCAAAAGTCAAGAAAAGCCTGGACTTGCGGACGCAGCGCCACCCCTTCCTTCGTCCTGTCTCCGGGCATTCAGCCAATGATACAATAACACCCGAAATGTTTGAAACATAGCGCCCCACCTCGAGGTAGGTTTTTTGGCCGGCTCCACAACCAAAAAAGCAGTCATCCGGCGGTTCGACCGGGAAGCTTTGGCGGGATACGTCAATCCTCTGTCATTCCAACAACCTAACGGCGTGGAGCTGCTTTCCGCGGACGGCAACGTGGCCACCGTTCCGTACGAGGACATCAAAACCGTCTCGTTCGTGCGGGAATTCGGCACCGGCGACGAAACCACACGCCTGGTCTTCAACACCCGCCCCAAAATGGAAGGCCTTTGGATCCGCTTCCAGTTCCGGGACACCGAAGTCATGGAAGGTGTGATGCCGAACAATTTGTTGCAGGCGGATCCGCACGGGTTTACGGTGATTCCCCCCGATCCGTACAGCAACCACCAGCGCGTCTTCATTCCGCGCTCGGCGTTACGTTCGGTCGAGGTGCTGGGCGTAGTCGGCAGCCCGCTGAGAAAACGTACACAGAAACCAGCAGCTAAAGAACAGATTGGACTGTTCGACGAGTAGCGCGGTCTCATTGCGGTATACTGAGTCTTAATACAAACCATTGTGTTGGAGGGTTGTATGACGCTAAGAACCCTGGCTTTGTCCACGGCGGGAATGATGCTGTTTGCCTGGTCGGCGCTTGCGCAGACCGGCAATCTGGAAGGAAACGTGAAAGGGGACGACGGGAAGCCGCTGCCAGGCGCCTTGATCAAGATCGACCGCACCGATATCAAGGGCCATTACCAGGTAAAGACCGACAAGAAAGGCCACTACCTGCACGCCGGTTTACCGAGCGGCCAGGCGACCTATGACGTCACGGTAAGTGTCGATGGCAAAGACCGGGACGGCGCCAAGGGCGTCCGCCTGCGCCCCGACATGCCCCCCGTCGACTTTGATCTCTCCAAGGCCGCCGCAGCCGCAGCGCAGGGACAGGCTGCTCAAGCCCAAGCCCAGGCCTCTCAGGATGCCACGCGCGGCATGAGCGCGGCGCAGAAGGCCGAGCTCGAAAAGCAGATGAAAGAGCGCGAAGAGGCGATGAAGAAGAACAAGGAGTTGAACGACGCGTTCAACGCCGGCATCGCCGCGGCGCAGGCCAAGCAGTGGGACGCCGCGATTCAGTCGTTCAACAAGGCCAGCGAACTCGACCCCAAGCAGCACGTCGTGTGGGCACAACTGGCCGAAGCGCAAATGAATGACGCCGAAGCCAAGAAAGGCGCTGACGCCGACGCGGAGATGGCGAAGGCTCTGGACGCCTACGGAAAAGCCATCGAACTAAAACCCGACGATCCGGGCTATCACAACAATTTCGCTCTATCGCTGGCGAAGGCTAAGAAGTTCCCCGAAGCGCAGGCGGAACTCACGAAGGCGGCCACGCTCGATCCGCCGAATGCCGGCCGCTATTACTACAATCTCGGCGCGCTGCTGGTGAACTCGGGCCAGAACGATCCGGCTGGGGACGCTTTCAAGAAAGCCATTGAGTCGGATCCAAACTATGCCGACGCCCAGTACCAATACGGCGTATTTCTGCTGTCGAAGGCGACGATCGCCGCGGATGGAAAGGTGACGCCGGTGGCCGGAACCGCCGACGCGTTTCAGAAGTACCTCCAACTCAAGCCGGATGGGGGCTTCGCGGATTCCGCTAAAGCGATGTTATCGACGCTGGGCGCCACGGTGGATACTTCGTATAAGAATCCGACTGCGCCTGCGAAGAAGGGCAAGAAGTAAATTGGGAAGGGAGGGACGGAAGGCGAAGGCTTCCGTCCCATCCACATGATTCGTTTTTTTGTTATCCGCTTTCTCCTGCCGCTCTTCCTTCTGTTCCTGGTAAGAGCGGTCCTCCGCAGTATTTTCGCCAGTGCCCGTTCGTCTTCCCCAACACCCTCCAAGCCGGAGCAGCCGCCGACCGTCTCCACCGGAGGAGAACTGAAGAAGGACCCGGTGTGCGGCACCTATGTCTCGACCAGCGGCAGCCTAAGCCGCTCCGTGAACGGACAGCTGGTGTACTTCTGCTCCGCGCAGTGCCGCGACAAATATCGAGTTGCTTAGCCTGAAGGTACACTGGAGGCATGCGTTACGCATTGCTTCTCGGGTGCCTGTTTTCTTCCCTCGGTGTTTGCCAAAGCTTCGAGGCCTCGATTAGCGGGGGGGAAACCCGTTTCGGCGATGCCAAGTTGGGGACCGCGACGAGTGTGCCGACCGATCCGCAGTACGTCATGAAGGACGGTTTTCGCCTCACGTTTCGGATGACACTCAATTCGTGGCGCTTCTTCGGACATGAGTTCGGTTACGCCTACAACCACACGTCCTTGGATGTCCCGCCGATCACGACCAACACCGGCCTGGCCGGTGTCACCACAACACCGGCGCAAAACATCAGTGTTCCCATACACCAGGGATTCTACGACTTCCTGGCCTATGCAAGGCCCGAAGGCTCGCGAGTGCGGCCGTTTGCCGCGGGCGGCGTGCAGTTCAGCAGTTTCGTTCCGCCTGGCACCTCGATCTATTACGGCAACCAGGTCACGAAGTATGGAATCAACTATGGCGGCGGCGTCAAATTCCGGCTGTCGTCGATCTGGGGCATCCGTTTCGACGTGCGGTTCTACAACATGGGCAAGCCCTTCAATTTCATGAATCAGAGCGGCCGGCTGATCCAGCAGGAATACTCGGTGGGCGCGACGTTCAATCTCTAGGGAAGCTCGACTTCGACCCAGTCCCCATCATTCAAATGATAGGCGTCGCGCAGGCGGATGTCGGCGGCGATCTCGATGATGTTCCGCGGGTGATGTCCGGAGCCCTGTTCATTGGGATCGGTGCGCAATAAGAACGCGCGGCGGTCAAAGATGCGGCAAGGCACGATGCTCACCGACACGCTGCCCCCATATTCGTGTGCTTCGAGGCGCAAGACGTCCGGCGGGAGCGGGTACGGCGCGGAGAGTTCGACGTTCAGCGTTCCCGGATACAAACGCATGCCGGTTTTCGCTTCATAGAAAGGGCTCAGGCGTTCGATCCAGTATCCGAAACTGGATACGCCGGTGACCACCTTACCGCGCAGGCGTGTCATCTTCTTACAAATAGCAGAGCGGGGACGCGCGGGATACAATCGATGATACCGTTCGTGAAACGTGGAGGTGCGAGATGAAGGAGCTGGTATTCGTTTTGGCGGTGGTCGCGCTGAGCGCGACCCAGCCCGCCCGCGCGGAGCTGCTGGAGAAGGCGAAGAAGGTGGGCAAGACCACCGTGCACTATAAAGTGGTTCTGCCCAACGGGTATGATGCGGCGAGGGCGTATCCGGCGATCCTGGCGCTGGGCGGAGGTCCGCAAACCATGGACACGGTGGATCGGGTGCTCAACAACAACCTGCGGGCCGAGGCGGAGAAACGCGGCTACCTAGTGGTTGCGCCCGCGGCGCCCGACGACGAGTTGTTCTTCGAAGACGGGGCGCGCATTTTTCCGGAGTTTCTCAAAATGATCCTGGCCGACTACAAAATCCAGGACAACAAATTTCATATCGCGGGGCCGTCGAACGGGGGAATCGCGGCCATGCACGTGGCGGCCTTGAATGCGCAATACTTCTTGTCCGTGACCGCGTTTCCCGGCTACATGTGGGAGCCGAGCGCGGCTAAGCTGCAAGCGGTTTCGAAGATGTGCGTGTTCCTGTATGTGGGCGAAAACGACCCGTACCGGTGGCACGCGGAGATGAAGAAGGAAGCCGAATACCTGAGCTCGTTGGGGACCGTGGCGCACTACACGGTGGAGAAAGGCCAGCCGCACCGGATGGAAACTCTCGCCGGAGAGCATGCCGGTCGGCTGTTCGACAATTTCGAGGAAACCAAGAAGGGGTGCAGCCAGCGGGCCGGAAGCGGCGCGATCTCGGCGCGCTGAGCGTTTCGCGCGGCGCCGCTCAGATCAGAATCAGTCCCCCCCTCATCCCGATGGCGACGGCTTCGGTGCGAGTGGCGGCGTGCAGCTTGCCGAGGATCGATGCGACGTGAAATTTTACCGTATGCTCGGAGATGCCGAGCTTCCAGGCGATGTTCTTGTTCGCCGCTCCTTCAGCCAGCATGCGCAGGACCTCGAGCTCGCGTGGCGTGAGCGCCGGCGCATCGGTGGCGAGGGGGGCGGGAGCCGAGGCGGCAAGCAGCGAGTCCAGATCGTGTGGATCGAGCACGGCCATGCCGTTCGAAACGGCTTCGACCGCGGCCAGAACTTCGGCCGGCCTGGCGTCGCGTGGCAGGACCGCGCGCACGCCGGCGCGGAAGGCTTCGTGGGTCCAGGCCGGTTGCGCGTCGTCCGTGAGCAGGACGATGGCGGGCGCCTGATCGTCGTGCGGTACCGCCAGGTCTTCGAACGGCAGCGCCGCCAGGATCACGTCGGGGTGCAGCTCCTCGACTGAAGCGAGATCGGGGAACGCCCCGGCGAGCTCGATGGTTGGGTCGCCCGCGACCAGCGCTTCCAGGCCCGCGCGCATCACGGCCGTGGGCGCCGCGATGAGCAAACGGGTCACGCCGCCTCCGCCCGGGCCTCCAGACGGGCCACCGTTTCGCGCGTGCGGTGGTAATCGCCGCGCAGGAATTGCAACGCGACGGGGCCGGAAGCCGCATCGAGCGCGTCGCCCAAGGCATCGGGCGAATCGAGCGGCCGGCCGTTGCAGGCGATGAGAATGTCGCCGACGCGGAGAGAGGCGCGATCGGCGGCGCTGCCGGATTCGACCTCGAGCAGGAGCATGCCGACGCGGTTGTCGGCAAAGCTCACGGGCCGCAGCGTGACGCCGAGGCGCGGACGCGCGCCTTGCCGCAGGAACTCGCCGATGTCGCGCGAGGGGACCGCAAGGCCCAATCCATGCACGATCGCGGTGTTGATCCCGACAACTTCTCCCTGGGCATTCGCCAGCGGACCGCCGGAATTACCGGGCGCCAGCCGCACCGTAGCGCGCACCCAATTCCGCCGGCCCATTCCGGGCATGGGCCCGACCGAGTGAATGACGCCGGTCGTGAGCGCGCCCGAAAATCCGAGCGGGCTGCCGATGGCGATGGCCAACTCGCCGGGACGCAGCGCACTCGAATCCGCGTGTACGGCCTCGGGAAGGCCGCTCGCGGGAACCCGCAGCGAGGCGAGATCCCGGCGGGCATCGTAACCCTCGATGCGCGCTTCAAAGCGGCGGCCGTCCCACAACTCCACTTCATTCCGCGAGGAACGGGTTACGTGGGCGTTGGTGACGATGAGACCTCCGGCGGTCCAGATGACGCCCGAGCCGCCGCTCTGCCGCCGATCGGAAAATACCTGAACGGTCGAGCGGCGTAATTGTTCGGCCACTTCTCCGAATGAGCGCATCTTACTCCCTCCGCGGCCGCTCGCCGACCGTGATGCGAATCTGCTTTTCGGCGCCGCCGCGTAGCAGGCCGGCCTCGATGGTCTGGCCAGGACGCACGGTTTCCAGCGCGATCTGCACGTCGTCGGTATCGGCGACCGGCGTGCCGTTAACCGACACGAAGATGTCCCCGATGAGTACACCCGCGTTTGCCACCGGCCCCCCCGTTTCCACCGACAAAACGATCAGACCTTTTTGATGATCGGACAACGCCACCGGTTGCAGACCCACGCCCAGGTAAGCCCGCGCGACATGCCCGCGGCTGAGAATCTCATCCAGGACGCGGTTGATGGAGGCGGCTGGAATCGCCAGGCCGGCGATCCGAGAGAGCGCCGATGTGGCGACGCCGATGGTCGCGCCGGCAGAGTCGACGACGATACCTCCCGAGGAAGCAGGATACATGGTGAGATCCAGCCGGATGTATTGATCGAGCCGGCCTCCGCGCCACGTACGCCAGGGCCCGCTCACGGCACTGATGATCCCGAGCGTCGCATTGACGCCCGAGTCTTCCGACCTGCCCACGGTGAGCGCGATATGGCCGGGTTTGACGGCGGTTGCGAGTTGCGCGATGGGCTCACCGGCCGGCTCGGCCAGGCGCAGCACGGCGACATCGGTTCCTCCGTCGCTGCCGGCCAGGGTCGCCGGCCGGTTGGAGCCATCCGGCAGCGTGACCGTAATCTCCTCTTCGCGGCGGATGGTGTGTTGCGCGGTGACGATGACGCCGGGGCGCCAGATGACGCCGCTTGAAGAAAAGCGCGGTCGCGCGTGCACGGCGACTACCGAGTGCCCGGCGCGCTCCACGGCGGCTGCAAGATCGTTCGATAACGCCGCCCATTCATTTGCCATTTGGAAAATCCCTCCCGTGTTTCCAGGATGCCGCGGAGCCGGCCGGTTGCATACCGGCTATTCGGCTAGGGGAAGCCCGGCAGAGAGAGGAGGATGATACCTGTCGAAGCGCCTAGGCGGTGTGCAGAAGGGCCCGCACGCTGGTCAGCAGAGTTGCCGAGGTGAACGGCTTCTGGATATAGTGCGCCGGCAGCCGCTCGCGATTTTGCAAACCTTCCGGATAGCCGGACATGAGCAGCACAGGGACGTCCGGGTAGCGGGTGCCAACCTCGCCTGCCAATTCCACGCCCCCCATCTCCGGCATGACCACGTCGGCCATGACGAGCTGGACGTGTCCGGACTTCCGGCACAACAGGGACAGCGCTTCGCGCCCGTTCGGTGCTGCGAGCACCTTGTAGCCCCGTCGAGTGAGCGTGATGCGAATGAAATCGCGGACTCCAGGTTCATCCTCGGCAACCAGCACGGTCTCGTGCCCCATCTCGCTGGACTCGCGCGTCTCGGCGGCAACCGAGTCCGGTTCGGCGTCGACGGCCGGAAACAGCATGCGGAAGCACGTCCCACGCCCCGGTTCGCTGGAAACCCAGATGGCGCCGTCACATTGCGTGACGATGCCGTAGACCGTGGAAAGACCGAGTCCGGTGCCCTTTCCCTTCGGTTTCGTGGTAAAGAACGGTTCGAAGATATGCGCCTTCACTTCCGGCGACATACCTGCTCCGGTGTCGCTGACGGCGAGAGTGACATAGGTATTGGGAGTGAGCGCGGGGCTCCTTCCGGCAGAGCCGGCGTCGACCACCTCACCGCCTGTAGTGATGAGCAGCCTGCCGCCGAACGGCATGGCGTCCTTGGCATTGACCACCAGGTTGAGCAGCACCTGCTCAATGTGCCCCGGGTCGGCGTGAAGCACACCGGCATCCGGGTTGAGCGAGAGCACTAACTCGATATTCTCGCCGATGAGCCGGCGAAGCATGTTCTCGAGATCCGCCACCAGATCGTTCAAGCGAATATTCTTCGGCTCGCTGACCTGGCGCCGGCTGAAGGTGAGCAACTGCCGGGTCAGAGCCGCGGCGCGGTCTGTCGCGAGGCGGATCTCATCCGCGGCGTCGAGCAACGGATGGCCGGCGCCCAACTCGTCGGCAATCATCTTGGAGTACCCGCCGATGATGGTGAGCAGGTTATTGAAATCGTGCGCCACGCCGCCGGCGAGGCGGCCGATGCTCTCCAGTTTCTGGGCTTGCAAAAACTGGTCTTCCAGATGTTTGTGTTTGGTGATGTCCAGGGTCACACCGACCAATCGCGCGGGCTGGCCCTGGGGGTCGAAAAAAATCCGTCCTTTCGAAGACAGCCAACGCTCGACGCCATCTTCGATTCCGATCACGCGGAACTCGGTGGAGAACTGGCCAGCGGAATCGGCCACCCCCTCGCGAACCTGCCGGTCAATCCTCTCGCGATCGTCCGGGTGGATTCCACGAAGGAAGGTCTCATAAGAAACCGGCGCCTCGGGCCGCAATCCGAACTGTTGCTTGTGCATGGCGGACCAGACGAGTTCCCCGGTCTGGGGACAGAAATCGAAGGTCCCGATCTGAGTAGCCTGAATGGTAAAAGCGAGGCGCTCCTCGGCCTGGCGCCGCTCGCGCCGCACACGCGCCTCGCGGATTTCCCGTTCCACGGCCGGCGCCAGGCGGGCCATGTTGCTTTTCATGATATAGTCGTGCGCGCCACTTCGCATGAGTTCCACGGCCAGGGCTTCTCCAATGCTGGCCGACACGATGATAAACGGGAGGTCCTCTCCGGTTTCGCGGAGAATGCGCAGCGCCGCTGGGCCATCGAAGTTGGGGAGGCGGTAGTCCGCGAGAATGACGTCCCACTTCCGGTTCGCGAGCGCCTCACGCATGGCGCCGGCGTCTTCGACTCTCTCCGCATACACGGTATACGCGGATTTCTCCAGAAGCCGCACCATCAGAGCGGCATCGCCTTCCAGGTCTTCGACCAATAAGACACGCAATTGTTCGCTCATTGTGGGATTACCTCATTGGCAGTGCGCCTCGATCTTCATTGCCTCGGTTGCGCCGGCGCCCGTTATCGCCCGGGCTGTGTTCGACGGGGCAGATTGCGTTGCCGTGGATCGTCATGAGCCTCCCAGAGTGAAGTAGAATGTCGCGCCCAAGCCGGGCTGGGACTCCGCCCACACGCGCCCGCCATGACGGTGAATGATGCGTTGGACCGTCGCCAGCCCGATGCCCGTACCGGGGAACTCGGATGACTTGTGCAGCCGCTGGAATGCGCCGAACAGCATTCCTGCAAACGCCATGTCGAAACCGACGCCGTTATCCCGCACGTAGAACGCACGCGCGCCGGCGGCCTGGGCCTCCCCGAACTGGATGCGTGCCTCGTGGCAGGGGGAGGTAAACTTCGCGGCGTTTTCCAACAGATTGGTTAAGGCGACATCCAGCAGATGCGGATCCCCGGCCGCGGTCAGATTGCGCTCGATCAGAAACTCCATGCGACGGTGAGGATACGCTTCCCGGAGCCGTGCCGCGACTTGATCCACCGCGGAACTGAGGTCGATGAGGCGGCTCTCCATTTGGGTGCGGGTGATCCGGGAGAGCTGCAGCAAATCATCGATCAGGATGCCCATCCGGCGCGCTTCGGACCGAACCCGAGCCAGATACTTTTGCGCCCGCTCATCGAGTTGGCCCGAGTAGTCCTCTTGCAGCGCGAGGCTCCAGCCATCGATGCCGCGTAGCGGCGCGCGCAGATCGTGCGACACCGAGTAGGCAAAGGCTTCCATCTCCTGGTTGGCGGCTTCGAGCTGTGCGGTCCGTTCGCGGACGCGCTGCTCGAGATCGGCATTGAGCCGGCGGATCTCTTCCTCCGCCTGTCTGCGGCGGGTGATGTCGGTCGCAGCGCCGAACCACTCGACGATTTCGCCGCCGGCGTCGAGCAGTGGGATCATGCGTGAGAACGTCCAACCCACGGTGCCGTCGGGCCGGAGAACACGATGCTCCAGTTCGAAAACGCATTTGGTCCGGATCGCGTCTTGAATGAGGGCCGTGACCCGGGGCCAATCGTCCGGGTGGATGTAAGTCCGAAGCCAGTCGAGGCGGGGCGATGCGACATCTTGAATCGAGTTCCGGCCATCGAGCAGGCACATCCGGGTCCAGTCTGCATTCATGCGGTAGATTGCGTCGGAACTCGCCGTGACCAGGGCGCGGAAACGCTCCTCGCTTTGCCGCAGCGCTGCTTCGGTCCGCTGCTGTTCGCTGATATCTGTGTTCGTGCCGAACCACCGAACCACCCGGCCTGCGAGGTCGCGGACGGGCATCACGCGAGTGAGGAAGGGGCGAAGGACTCCGTCGGCGCCGCGCAGCGGGAACACCATATTGAACGGATCACCGGTGGCAATCGAATTCCGCCAACGCTCGAGGACCGCAGGCAGAGTATTCGGGTCGTGCACCGATTGCCAGCGCCAGCCAAACATCTGCTCCGGTGTCGTGCCGGTGTATGCATACCAGCGCTGGTTGTACCAGAAGATCCAACCGTCCGAATGCGCCATCCAGCACAGCTGGGGAATCGCGTTGGCCAGGGTGCGGAACTGCTCTTCGCTTTCCACCAGGGCATTCTGCTGGATCACTCGCCTGGTGATGTCGACATGGCAACCCAACATGCGCACGGGTTTGCCGAAGACATCACGCAAGACGTCGGCCTGAGCGTAGATCCAGCGATAGGAGCGATCCTTGTGGCGGAAGCGGAATTCGACTTCGTGACGCCCTTGCGGGTTGTCGAGGAAACTGCGGACCTTTCGCAGCGTCGGTTCGAGGTCGTCGGGATGGACGCGATTTTGCCATTCGTCAAAGTGGTTGGGGATCTCGTCATCCGCATACCCGATCTGGCCTTTCCATTCCGGCGAGTAATAGATTGCGTTGGTGGCCAAGTCCCAATCCCACAAGCCGATATTCGATGCGGTGACGGCAAGGCGCAGCCGCGCTTCGCTCTCCCGCAAGCGGTCTTCGTCCCGCTTCCGTCGGGTGATGTCCTGGATTGTTCCGGCCATGCTCACCGCATGGAGCGCCGGGCCTGCGCCCTCGAAGCGCACCAAGCCGGTTGAAAGCAAATGGTGGACAGAGCCGTCCGGCCACACGGTGCGCGCCTCGACCGAGAATTCACCGGAAGAGGCCGGGGCCAGTGCCTTTTGAACAGCCTCATCCACGCGGCGGCGATCGTCCGGGTGCAGCCTGTCGATGGCCTGAGCATAGGTGCCGGAAGCGAGGACAGGGACGCCCAGCAACGTCTGGCAGCGTTCGTCCCAGTCCACCCGGCCGGTCTGAACGTCGAGGGACCAGGTTCCCATGGCGGCCGACTCCAGAGCCAGATTCCGCTGCTCGTTGGCGAGACGCGCCTCTTGCTGCGCCTGAACCGTTTCGTGAAATACAGACCGCAGCGCCCCGACCGAAAGACTGATCCAGGATCCGGTGACAACGAACAAAGCCAAGCCCCAGAGCACGTTGGCATTCGGCACGGTAAAGGAAGCGCTGGGACTGACGAAGAACCAAGCCACGCTGAGGGCGCTCAATACGGTGGCAGCAAGCCCGGGCACCCGCCCTCCGAATCGCGCCGCCAGCATGATGGCCAAAACGAAGGGCAGATACGGGCTTTGCGTGCCAAGTACCGGGTTCAGAACCAAGCGGATGGCGGTGGCGGCGACTACCCCGGCCGCCGCCATTGAATACCGCACCAGCAGCGGCGGTTCGGATTGGAATCCCCGATTCACAGCTTACTCTCGCCAAGCGAACGCAATTCTAAGCGGCGCTCGAAAATGACGCAAAGGGACCCGCGAGGGCAAGAGCACGCTGTCAGCCAAAGCCCATCCGCCGACTGGCTTACTGGAAATGCGGGAACTTCGCCAATCCGAAGGCCGGGGAGTCCGATTCCGCCTGGGGGAAAACACTCATCGGACGGTCACGAAAGACCCAACGAATGGGTATGGGCGAAGTCGCGCAAGCGCGGGAGGCGGATCCGGTTCGGCGGGCGCGCCCGTCCCTCTTCCGCGGAGGATCTTACCGCGCGGAAACGAGGCCCGCGTCCGCGCCGCCGGGAATCCGGGCATCGGCCGCGAAATAGCTCTGTCCGGCGAGGCTGCGGTAGATGATGCCGGCGACGCCGGCGGCGACCGGGCCACTTACGCGGTGATCGCCGGTTAGCATTACGACCACGACCAGTTGGTGGCGGTTCACTTCGTTAAACGAACCGAACCAGCCCATGTGGCTGGACACGCGGTAATCCGTGCACGTGCCGGTTTTGCCGAGGATCGGGTCGTCAGGATCGAATCCGATGCGCCGGGCGGTGCCGAAATCGACCGCCGCCTTCATGCCCATCCGAATATCGGGCAGGCGGCTGTCGGGCAGGTCGAGCGTGCGTTTGATCTTCGGCGAGAGCCGTTCGATTTCCGCTTCACTGCGCGGATACTGCAGGTAGTACAACGTTCCGTCGTTAGCGATGGCCGACACCAGGGCCGCCAGTTCCAAAGGCGTCACCAGAAACCCTTCGCCAAAGCTCGTCATCATACCGACGCCGCCGTCTTTGGGCGGCTCGCTGGGAATCACGCCGGGCTGCTCTTCGGGAATGTCGAGAGACGCTTTTTCGCCCAAGCCCAGCATCTGCGCGTAGCGCGTAACGCGCTCGAAGCCGAGAGTGTTTCCCAACCGCGCGAAATACTGATTGTTCGAACGGGCGAGCGCCGTGGTCAGGTTAAACCGCACGCGGCGCGTGATAGAAACTGTGGTATCGGGATCGATCACGTGCTCGTTCAGCGCCGCCACCGAAGTGACCAGCTTGATGGTCGAGCATGGCGTGAAACCGCTTTTCAAAGCCAGCTTCTGGTTGACGATGGTGAGGATGCGGCCGGTGGAGGGATCCACTACAACCACGCTGCCGTTCACGGAACCGAGCGCAGCCACGGCGGCCCGGCGGATTACCAGATCCTCGCCATCAACGTTATCTCCGAGGGTGGGATCGATGCGGGGGACAGGCCGGGCCCTGCGCTTATGGGCGCCACCCTTGGTGCTTCGCGCCAGAGTGGCCGCGGGAGCCGTCCCCGCCAGCAAGCCCGCCAAAATGAGCGGGATCCAGGTTATCCTTTTCATCGAACCCCCACGCTAAACACCAAGGCTAGAACCGGTGACCGTGTTCTTTCGCACAGACCCTTGGACATTATAACCACGGTTGTCGCAGCGCGTTAAGCTATCGGCGGTTAACCAGCCGGACCCAATCTCCTATTACCTGCTTGGGGCGGGTCCCCGACGGTCTCGGGAAGGGACCCGGGCCCGCCGGCAAAGGGGATTACAGTATCATCAAATTTCCAATCATGCCCGAGTCTCCGATCACCCCCCGCAGCCAGGATTTCGCCGCCTGGTATCAGGATGTAGTGTTGCAGGGAGATCTGGCCGAGCCGGCCGAGATCGTCAAAGGCTGCATGGTCATCAAGGCCAACGGCTATGCGGTTTGGGAGTTGCTGCAGCGCGAACTGGATACGCGCTTCAAAGCGACCGGCCATCAGAACGTCTATTTTCCGCTGCTCATTCCGCAGAGCTTTCTGCACCGCGAGGCGGAACACGTGGAAGGGTTCTCGCCGGAACTGGCGGTGGTGACGATAGCCGGCGGCAAGGAGCTGGAAGAGCCCTATGTGATCCGGCCGACTTCGGAAACGATCATCGGGCACTTTTTCGCCAAATGGATTCAGAGCTGGCGCGACCTGCCGATGCTGGTGAACCAATGGGCCAACGTGGTGCGCTGGGAACTCCGCACCCGCCTGTTTTTGCGGACCACGGAATTCCTCTGGCAGGAGGGGCACACGGCGCACGCCACGCACGAGGAGGCTCTCGAAGAGGTCTTGCGCATTCTTCGCGTGTACGCGGAGGTTGCCGAGAATGTGATGGCGATGCCGGTGATTCAGGGCGTGAAGTCGAGGGCCGAAAAATTCGCCGGTGCACTGCGCAGCTACTCCATCGAAGCCATGATGCAGAACGGCCTGGCGCTGCAGGCTGGAACAAGCCACGACCTGGGACAAAATTTCGGCAAAGCCTTCGACGTCAAGTTTCAAAACAAGGAAGGTCAGCTCGATTTCGTCTGGCAGACCAGCTGGGGAGTCAGCACGCGCCTGATTGGCGGGCTGATCATGAGCCATTCCGACGATAAAGGGCTGGTGCTGCCGCCGAAGCTGGCGCCGGTGAAAACGGTGCTCGTACCGATCTACCGCAAGGATGAGGAGCGAAGCAAAGTCTTGGAAGCAGCGCATAGAATCGCGGCGGACGTGGGCGCCAAGGTGGATGATCGGGAAGGCCAGACGCCCGGCGCGAAGTTCTTCCACTGGGAAAGACGGGGCGTGCCGGCGGTGCTTGAATTGGGGCCGCGCGATCTGGCGGCGGGAAGCATCGTGCTCAAGCGGCGCGATACGGGCGCCAAGCAGCCGGTAGCGCAAACGGACCTGGCCGCGGCGCTGCCTCGGGCGCTTGACGCGATGCAGAACGACCTGTACTGCGCGGCGAAAGACCGCCTCAAAGCAAACACCGTGCCGGCGAATTCCATGCAGGAGGTGGAATCGATCCTGGCGGATGTCACGGCCGAAAAGGGCGGCGGCAAGTTTGTGATGGCTCACCTGAAGGACGACGCAGCGTGCGACGCGCGTCTCAAGGAGTTCAAAGCCACAGTGAGAAACATTCCTCTGGAAGATGAGTGCGACGGACCCGGCAGGTGCATCGTCACCGGAGAACCGGTGGACCGCCGCGTCGTAATCGCGAAGGCGTACTGATCGTGCCCGCTATCGCTTGCCCGGCGCCGGGCGGACGTGCCGGGCCAGGTAGCGGATCCACCATTGCTGCTTGCCGGGCGCGTCGAACTCCTGCGTCCAGATCCGCCGGAATTCCGCGGCTCTTTCGAAGCCGCGCTGTGCGAGGAATTGATCCAACTGCCGCTGCTGGATGGAATTCTTTTTGACGTACCCGGCCAGCATGCGCGCTGCGGCGGCGCAATCGTTCATCTCTCCAAGGCACTGCTGCAGTTGGCGCAGCGCTGCGAGACGCACGCGCAGGCCGGGACCGTAGCAGGGACGGAACAGCTCGAGCGTGTAGCGCAGCCGTTTGGTCAGCAGGCGCAGAGCGTGCATCTCCGAAGCCGACGCTTGGCCGCCAATCGTTTCGCGAACGCGCGCGAAATAGTCTGCGACCAGAGCTGGGAGGTGATGCCGGGCATTGTCCGCAGGCCCGCTGTTTTCATCCCACTTGATATGTTTCCGCTTGTTCATCCGCTACAGGTCCAGGCGGCTCCTCCATTTTCTCGAAAACCCCTGGTTTTTCCAGAGCCGGATCTCCCGTGCCATGCGGTTGGCGGCCTTGCGGCGTTCGTCGCGAAGGCGGCCGGCAAGAGCGGCTTTCGGCGGCATGCCAGCCTGCACAAGTAGTTCGAGCGTGATATCGAGATCGCGAACCGCGCCTGCCAGCTCCATGAGGTCGGACAGGCGGCGCCGGATCCGCTTGACGGAGTGTGCCGGATAAGACTGCGTAAACACGCGCAGGCAATTACTCAATCTCCGAATCGACACCCGCAGGTCGTGAATCGCGTCCGCGGTCTCGGAATTGGCGGTGTGGGCCACCTGGTAGGCGAAGCGGCGTAGCAGGATCCCCGTCTGGAGCTTGACATGATCGCGCATTTCAATTGCGGGCTCGGGACACCGAGAGCGGATGGTTGTACACCAGCTGGAAGGCTTCGGCCGCGCGCTCGGCGGCCCATTCTTCGAGGTCGATATCGCCCTGGGCCCGGACGTGGAGGTGAACGAGCCCGTCGCGCAACCGGCACTCTACGCCCTTGACGCGCTGGTCGTGGTCGCGGTCCAGATTCTCCGCCAACCTCAGGATGGGGATCAGGTACAGCAGGGCTCGGCGTTCCTCGGCCGTGAGTGATTGAAAGGCGCTGTGTTCGGGCTTCGGCAGAGACTTGCGGTGATAGCGGCAAAGTCCGGCGATGAGCAGACGCTCCCGTTCGGTGAACCCGGCCAAGTCGGAGTTCGACACCACGTACCAGGAATGTTTATGGTGGCTGGTATCGCTGACGAAATGCCCGACATCATGCAGGTATGCCGCGGCCTCGAGTTCTTTGCCGCGCCCGGCGGGGAGTTGATGCAGCGGCTGCAAGGCCGCGAACAGCAAGTTGGCGATCTCGGCGACGCGGCGCGCATGATCGAGCTCCACGCCGTACCGGCGGCCCAGAGTCTCTACCTCACGGCGCTGCTCGCGGGACAGGCGGGATAATTCGGCGCCGACATTGCGGAGCGCGAGATCGGCGATAACGCCGTCGCGGACGCCGGCGCGCGAGTAATAGGCGGCCGGGACATGGAACTGTTGGAGGAAATCCAGGAGCACCGCCACGCCCGGCACGATGATCTCGGCGCGCCGCGGACCAACGCCGGTGATCTTGCGCCGGGCGACTAATCCGCGTGTCGAGAGTTTTTGATAGAGCTCGCGAACCTGCGCGGTTGACAGGCGTAGCCGGTCGATCTGATCGCGTTTGGCGCGTGGTATCCGTGCCAGCACGCTCGCCACCGAGGATGCGGTTGCGGAAGTCGCAATGACCCGATCCCATTTTCCGTGTCCGAGCCGGCGGACCGCGCCCGACAGTTTTTCCGCGATATATTCGTGCATCTGGCGGAGTTGCTGGGGTTGCGGCGGGTCATCCCTCAGGAAGTTCTCGCGTAGCCGAACCGCGCCGAGTGGTTTGGAGAATGCTTCCTGCAGCCGGCCATGCTCGGCGGCGATGATCTCCGCGCTGCCCCCGCCGATATCGATAATCAGCACGCTTTTGTCCCGGTGAGACCAGGAGCTTTCCACGCCGAGATGAATCAGGCGCGCTTCTTCGCGCCCGGAAATGATTTCCGCTCGCGTACCGGCCGCCTCGGATGCCCGTTCCAGAAACTCCTTTTGATTGTGCGCATCGCGGATCGCGCTCGTCGCCACCGCGCGCACTCCGACCACATCGAGCTTGCGGTAGAGCCCAGCCATTCGCGCCAGCACGGCCGCAGTCGCCTGTATCGCTTCTTCGCTGACGGACCCCGTGCGAAAAACGCTCTCTCCCAGGCGCGTCACCTCGCGGTCCGAAGCCAGAATACGGGCCGGCTGGCCAGGAACCACTTCGGCCGCCTCCATGCGGATCGAGTTGCTGCCGATGTCGATGGCTGCGTAACGGGCCACTACCCTTATGCTAATCGAAGTGCCGCAACCGCCACGTTTATTACAAAACAGTGACGCATTGGAAACCGCCGTCTGCCCGGGAGTAGAATAAGCATTGCGCCTTCGTGTATGCCTCTGTTCGTGCCCAACCGCTACCGGGGTAAGTTGATCGTTGTTGAGGGAATCGACGGCTCCGGAAAATCGACACAGCTGTCCCTCCTGAGCCACTGGCTGCGTTCACAAGGCTATGCCGTCGCCTTCAGCGAGTGGAATTCTTCGCCACTGGTGCGCCAGACGACCCGCCGCGGCAAGAGGAAGGAGATGTTCACCCCCACCACGTTCAGCCTGATCCACGCCACCGATTTCGCCGATCGCATGGAAAGCTACATTTTTCCTCTCGTGAAATCGGGCGCGATCGTCTGCGCGGACCGCTACGCCGGGACCGCGTTCGCGCGCGATGTGGCGCGCGGAGTCAGCCGGAGCTGGGTGCGGAACCTGTACCGTTTCGCCCTTCATCCCAATCTGAGTTTCTACTTCCGCGTTCCGCTCGACGTGGCGTTGGGACGCATTCTGGGAGGCCGCGACGCGCTGAAATATTACGAGGCCGGCATGGATCTGGCGCTGGCGCGCGATGTGGAAGAGAGCTTCCGTATTTTTCAAGGCCGCATTCTGGACGAGTACGAAGCCATGATCGGCGAAATGGGATTCCACGTGATTGATGCCACACTGTCGATCGAAGAACAGCAGCAGACCATGCGCGACATCGTGGTCCGTGAATTGGGCGACAGCCTGAAAAACGGCATTCTGCACTTGCCCGATGGAAAAGAGTTCAATGGCAGCCCGACAACCTCTGCAGTTCTATAACGAGCCGCTGCCGGACGTCGGCACCGCGGAGTTGCAGGGCAAACTCATTGTTCTGGAAGGGCCGGACGCGGTCGGGCGCAGCACGCAGATCACCCTGCTGCGGCAATGGCTCGAGCAGGAAGGGCACGCCGTGATCGATAGCGGCATGGCGCGTTCGGCGCTGGCCGGCAAGGGAATCAAGATGGCCAAGACCGGGAACACGCTGGGGCCGATTACGATGACCTTGTTCTATACGACCGATTTCGCGGACCGCCTGGAGAATGAGATCATTCCGGCGTTGCGCGCCGGTTTCGTCGTCCTCATCGACCGGTATATTTTCTCGATTATGGCGCGCGCCATCGCCCGCGGCGAAGACCGGCGCTGGATCGAGCAGGTCGCGGGCTTCGCGCTCGTGCCGCATGCCGTGTACTACCTGCGCGCCGAAGTCGAGCACCTGGTCTCGCGCGTGGTGCTGGGACGCGGCCAGTTCGACTATTGGGAAAGCGGCATGGACTTGCGCTTCGGGCCCGATATGTACGAGAGTTTTGTGCGCTATCAGACCCGCCTGATCAAGGCGCTCGATGCCATGGTCGAGCCATACGATTTCACGGTGATCGATGCCAGCCAGCCCGTGGAGCGCATTTTCCGCGAGCTGCAGAAACGCATCGCCCGCTTGCGCATGGGCCGGTTGACGAGTTCCAGGCCGCCGTTGAAGAAAAAGGTCAAAGTTTGATGGAGATTTATCTCCTGCGGCACGGGATCGCCGAAGACGCCGCTCCCGGTATGCCGGACGCCGATCGCGCGCTGACCTCGGCGGGCCGCCAAAAACTGCGCCGCGTGCTCACTCGGGCCCGTGCGGCCAAGGTGGAGCCCGATGTGATCTTGTCCAGTCCCTATCGCCGCGCGCTCGAGACCGCGGCAGTGGCGGTCGAAACCCTAGGCTATTCCGGCAAGGTGGTGCAAACCGGCGCGCTGACGCCCGACGCGAATCCCCACGAAACGTGGGAGGAGATTCGCGCGCACAAGACCGAGACTTCTCTCCTCCTCGCCAGCCACGAGCCGCTCATGAGTTCGCTGCTCGCCTTCTTGCTGAACACGCCGGCCCTGCTGGTCGATTTCAAGAAGGCGGCCTTGGCGCGCGTGGATTGCGACCGGTTCGGCCCCGAGCCGCACGCCACGTTGAAGTGGCTGTTGACTCCGGCTACCGCGGGGGAGTGATGCGCATCCAGCAGGCGACCGCGCAGTACGAGGCCTGGCTGGGCAAGCGCCTCAAACTAATCCCGAAAGATCTGAATCTCAAGCATGCGCAAATGCGCTCGTCCCCCTTCCCGTTCTTGCGCGCCACCTACTATCGATGGGCGCAGATCTGGGCAGATCTTTGCGCCGGTGCCGCTGGTGCGCCCAAAGTGCTGGCGGTCGGTGATCTGCATGTCGAAAACTTCGGAACGTGGCGCGACATCGAAGGCCGCCTCATTTGGGGAATCAACGATTTCGACGAGGCTTGGCTGCTGCCGTATACGAACGACCTCATTCGCCTGGCGACGAGCGCATTACTGGCGCGGATGAATTGCGGCGCCAGGCCGGGACTTGCGGCGATCCTTCAGGGATATGCCGACGCTCTGGAGGTTGGCGGGCAGCCGTTCGTTCTAGCCGAACATCACCATGTGCTGCGCCACATGGCGACGGCGCGGTTGCACGATCCCGAGCCGTTTTGGGAAAAGCTCCAGGGCCTACGGGAATGCGCCAGCCCTTCCGGCGCGAGAAAAGCCATCGAGCGCCTGATGCCGGAGCGGAGTTTGCGCTGGCGGATCACCCATCGCATCGCAGGCCTCGGCAGCCTCGGCAGGCAGCGGTATGTGGCCCTGGCCGAGTGGCACGGAGGATCGGTGGCGCGCGAGGCCAAGGCGCTTGCGCCCTCGGCTTGCGTCTGGGCGGAGAACGGCAAGGGCACTGCGCCTATCCGATACCAGGAGATTCTCGATCGCTCGGTGCGCTGCCGCGATCCGTTCGTGCGTGTGCGTAAACGGTGGATCGTCCGCCGCCTGGCGCCGGACTGTTCGCGCATCGAACTGTCCGCGCTGCCGAAGGAGCGCGACGAGATCCGCCTGCTGCACGCCATGGGCTTCGAAACGGCCAACATTCATCTGGGAAGCGCGAAGCCGCGGGTCTTGCGGGATCACTTAACGGCCTGCCCCCGCGACTGGCTGTTCGACGCAGCCCGCATCATGGAAGAAGCCGTGCTGGCGGATTTCCAGGAGTACGCGAAAAGAAAGTAGCGCTGCCGTTGCTCCTTGACGGACGCAGAACCGCGACCGGGGCACCCCTCTTCAGGGCTCGGGAGCGCACTTGGTCAACCACCGGTGTTATTCCACGCGGTAATTCGGCGCTTCCTTGGTGATGATCACGTCGTGGACATGGCTTTCGCGTAAGCCGGCCGGGGAGACCCGCAGGAACCGGGAATTGCACTGCAGCTCGCGGATGTTTTGCGCGCCGCAATAGCCCATGCCGGACCGCAAGCCGCCCACCAGCTGGTACACCAATTCCGAAAGCGGTCCCTTGGCGGCCACGCGGCCTTCGATGCCCTCCGGCACCAGCTTGGCCCCGGCAGCCTGGGAGTAGCGCTCGGCACTGCCCTGCGACATGGCCCCCAGGGAACCCATCCCGCGGTAGGTTTTGAACGTGCGCCCCTGGTACAGAATCGTCTCGCCCGGACTCTCGTCGGTGCCTGCCAGCAGGCTGCCGATCATCACGCAATCCGCGCCGGCCGCGATCGCCTTGGTAATGTCTCCCGAGTATTTAATGCCGCCGTCTGCAATGAGCGGCACGCCGGCGTCCCGCGTCGCACGCGCGCATTCGGAAATCGCCGTGATCTGGGGAACGCCGGCTCCGGAAACCACGCGCGTGGTGCAGATCGAGCCGGGGCCGATGCCCACTTTGACTCCGTCCACGCCCAGCGAGATCAGCTCGCGCGCTCCTTCGTAGGTGGCGACGTTGCCGGTGATGAGCTGCACTTCGGGAAGCTTGCACTTGATCGTTTTGACTGCATCCAGAACGCGCGCCTGGTGGCCGTGCGCGGTGTCGATGGCCAGCACGTCCACTTTTCGCGAGACCAGTTCCTGTGCCCGCTCGAAGAAGTCGCCGGCTGCACCGATCGCGGCGCCCACCCGCAATCGTCCCTGGCGGTCCTTCGCCGAATTCGGATACTTCAGCTTCTTCTGAATGTCCTTGACGGTGATGAGGCCTTTCAAGTTGTAGTGGTCGTCCACCACCAGCAGTTTCTCCACGCGATGCTGGTGCAGAATCGCCTCGGCCTCTTCGAGCGTGGTGCCGACGGGAACGGTGACCAGGTTTTCCTTGGTCATCACTTCTGCAACGGGCAGGTCGAAGCGGCTTTCGAAACGCAGGTCGCGGTTAGTGAGAATGCCGACCAGTTTGCCGTCGCGCGTCACCGGCACTCCGGAGATCCGGTACACGCGCATCAATTCCTGCGCGTCGGAAATCGGCTGCTCCGGCCGGATGGTGATCGGGTCCACAATCATGCCGCTCTCGCTGCGCTTGACGCGGTCCACTTCTTCCGCCTGCCGATCGATCGGCATGTTGCGGTGGACGATGCCAATGCCGCCTTGTTGCGCCAGCGCGATGGCCAGGTGCGACTCGGTCACAGTGTCCATCGCCGCCGACACGATTGGTATGTTCAATCCGATCTGGCGGGTAAAGCAGGTGCGCGTGTCAACTTCGGAAGGAACCACCTCGCTACGGGCCGGTTCGAGCAGAACATCGTCGAAAGTCAGGCCCTCAGGAAGCACATCATGAATCATAGTGATTCACCCCATCATACCCCACGTCAGAGTTCCTTCAAAAAAACTTCAGGATGCGGAGCCGCAGGCGAAGCGAGCCGAATCACTTTTTACTTTTTACTTTTGACCTTAGACTTTTGACTTCTTCCGGGCTCGGATGCGGACGAAGCCCCGACCAATCTTCGGCGAGGACGATCGAATTGGCGGGATTCTTCGGGTCGTAGCGCACAGACACCGCGCCAATCAGTACCGACAAATCCGTCGGCAGGTACTCCTTCAACAGGGTCAGATCCTGCGAGGCGATGTACTCGACGCCGCGGACTTCATAGGAGTAGAAGAGCAACTCGCCGCGGATTTCGGTGATGGTGGCGTCGCCCATCTTCCCACGGGCCACCAGCGCCGCGCGCCGCCGCCGCTCGCGCTCTTCCGGCGTAATGCGCGAATTCCGCCATGCGCGAAAACCGAAGATGGCGCCGGCCAGAACCAGCACGCCGGCGAGGACGAGCAAAATCTCCTTCGTGCTCGCGAACGACAGGGCGTTCCACATTCCAGAAATATAGTTACCCGGCTACGGGAGTTTCTTGGAAAACTTTGGCGTAATCTTTCAAGAACTGATCCAGCCCTTTATCCGTCAAGGGGTGATTAAAGAGCATGTCCAGGACTTTAAACGGCATGGTGCCGATGTGCGCTCCTGCCTCGGCTGCCTCAATCACATGAGTGGGCGAGCGCAATGACGCCGCCAATACCTGCGTCTTAAAACTATAGTTCTTATAGATCCCCACGATATCGCGGACCAGCTCCATCCCGACGTGGCCTACATCGTCCAACCGGCCCACGAACGGGCTGATGAAGTACGCGCCGGCTTTCGCCGCCAGCAGCGCCTGGCCGGGCGAGAAGCAGAGCGTGACATTGACCCGGATTCCTTCCTTGCTCAACGCCGAAGTCGCTTTGATCCCATCGCGCGTGAGAGGGCACTTCACCACGATATTCTTATGGATCTTCGCCAGTTTCCTGCCTTCCGGAACCATCGCCGCATATTCGGTGGACACCACTTCGGCGCTGATATCGCCGTCAACGATATCGCAGATCTTGCGGACTTGCTCTTCCAGGGGCCGGCCCTCTTTGGCGATCAAGGTGGGGTTGGTGGTCACACCGTCTAAGATGCCCCAGGCGGCGCCTTTCTTCAGCTCATCGAGATTGGCTGTATCGAGAAAGAACTTCACTCGTGCTACCCTCCCGCGTCCTACCCGGAATTATAGCATCCCACTCGTGTAAAAATAGTTAGTAGTGTCTCCGAAAACCTTCTACATTGAGACGTTTGGCTGTCAGATGAACGCGCACGATTCCGAAAAGGTAATCGGCACGTTGATTCAGCAGGGCTATTCCCAGGTGGAAACGCCGGAAGAGGCGCACTTGGTGCTCTATAACACCTGCAGTATCCGGGACAAAGCCGAACAGAAGGTGTTTCACCGCCTGCAGAACTTCAAGCGCGAGGCGGGCAAGGGCAAAGTGTTCGGAGTGCTCGGCTGCGTGGCGCAGCAGGAAGGCGAAAAGATCTTCGCGCGCGCCCCCCACGTCAGCATGGTGTGCGGCTCGGCCAGTTACACCCGCCTGCCGGAGATGCTGGTGCAACTCGAAACCGGCAACCGCCGGGTCACTGGATTGAGCCTCGATACGGACGAGACGTTCGATACTCCGTTTACCCGGCGCGATAATCCGCACCGGGCCTACATCACGATCATCGAGGGCTGTGACAAATCGTGCGCCTATTGCGTGGTTCCGTTCACGCGCGGCCCCGAGCGCAGCCGCACCAGTGAGAGCGTTCTGGCGGAAGCGGGGCGCCTCGCCGATCGGGGCTACACCGAAATCCAGCTTCTCGGCCAGAACGTGAACAGCTACCGCGACCCCTCGCCCGCCGGCTGGGATTTCGCGGCTCTGCTGGCGCGAGTCGCCGAAGTGTCCGGCATCCGCCGTGTCCGCTACACCACGTCCCATCCCCGCGACTTCGTCCGCGCGATTGTCGACGCCATGGACGCCAACCCGATCCTCTGCGACCACGTCCATCTGCCGGTGCAATCCGGCTCGAGCCGCGTTCTCGCCGCCATGGACCGCCTCTATACCCGCGACGAATACATGCGCCGCATCGAGTGGCTGAAAACCGCGAAACGGAATTATTCGTTAACCACCGATATCATCGTCGGCTTCCCGGGCGAGACGGAAGAGGATTTCCAGCAAACGCTCGATCTGCTCGACGAAGTCCAATACGATTCGCTGTTCAGCTTCAAGTATTCGCCGCGTCCGAACACGGCCGCGATCGCCAGGGCCGATGCCGTTCCCGAAGAAGAAAAACAGCGGCGCCTCGCCATCCTGCAGGAAAAACAGCGCCTGATTCAGATCCGCCGCAACGCCGAGCGCATCGGCACCATTCAGGAAGTCCTGGTCGAGGGACGGCACGCCGCGCTCGGCCAGTGGATCGGTCGTACCTCCGACAACCGTACTCTCAACTTCACCCATCCCGCCGCCAACAGCGGCAATCTCCTCGGCACGTACCTGCCCGTGCGCGTCACCCGCTCCGGGCCCAACTCGTTGGTGGGCGAAAGTGCAACTGTGGTGTAATAAAAGCTGGGAGGGCGCCATGGAAGTCGAGATGAAGATTCGCGGTCTCATGATGGATCCCGTGACCAACATGCCCATCGTGATCCTGCGGGACGTCCAGGGCAGCACGGTCCTTCCCATCTGGGTTGGCGTTTACGAAGCCAACGCCATCGCTCTGGAGATCGAAAAAGTCGCGACGCCGCGTCCCATGACGCATGACCTCATCAAGAGCCTCCTTCTGGGCCTGAACACCGGGCTGCGCAAAGTGGTCGTCAGCGAACTGAAGGATGATACCTTCTACGCGGTAATCTGGCTCGACCGCGATGGCGAACTGATCAGCGTCGATTCGCGCCCCAGCGACGCGCTGGCCCTCGCGTTGCGTCTCGACTGCCCCATCTACGTCGAAGAAAGCGTTCTGAAATCTTCGAAAGTAGCTTCCACGGTTTCTGACAAAGCCACCAATGATGAACTGCGCCGCATGCTCGAAGGCTTGAACGACGAGGATTTCGGCCGCTATAAGATGTGAGCGTCGCGCAGCGTCTCGCCAGTTTCAACATTCAAATCGCAGCGGAAGGCCCGAAGCATTTTGTCTTCGTGCGGGAAAATTGCGTGGCGCTGGTCGAGCGCACCGAGGCGGGTTACGGCTCCATCGGGAGCACCGGCATGATGACGGAATCCGGACTCGCCTATCTCATTTGGCGCGACCACCTGCCGCTGCTGGCCGGCAAATCCGGAGAACACCCCGCCGAAGCCGCCCAAGTCGCAGCGATCCGGCGTTTCTCCGACGACCTCAAGACTGCCTTAAGCCTCTAATCCCTCCCCCGAATCCTTCGCGCAACCTTGTTGAATACAAGCACCTGGTGCACCTGTCTAAACGTTGGCCGCGCCGCGGCCGATAGGCATAGGGGACAGTTGTCCGTCTGCCCCGCCGAAGGGAGAGTCCATGCACTCATGGGTGAAGGCAGTCGCATTCTGGGTGGTAGTCGGCACGGGTCCGGCGGCACTCTATGGGCAGTTCAGTTTCTCTGTCAAGGGGCGTCCGGTCCAGATCCACAGTTTCGCCTCGCAAGGCTTCGCCTACTCCGACCACAACAACTACCTGACCATGCAAACCAGCCGCGGCAGTTTCGCAATGACGGACTTGGGTGCGAACGCCTCTTTCCAACTCAGCGATCGGCTCCGCATCGGGGCTCAGGTCCATAGCCGGAACATCGGCAATCTCGGGCAATGGCATCCCCAACTCGATTGGGCGGTGGCGGACTATCGTTTTAAGGACTGGCTCGGGTTTCGCGGCGGAGTAGTGAAAACAGTGTTCGGTCTGTCGACCGATACCCAGGACATGGAGTTCCTTCACACCTTCGCGCTCCTGCCGCAGTCTGTCTATCCCACCGATCTCCGAGATGCCTTGATCCGCCACCGCGGCGGCGATCTCTACGGCGAGGTGCCTTTGCATCGTCTCGGTAGCCTCTCCTATACGCTCTACGCCGGCGTGCGGCAGGACGGCATGTATGGCGGCTACCCATACCTGCTGTCGGCCCTGGGCGGCCGTTTGACCAGTTATGGCGGTCTTCAAGTCGGGCAGGATCTCCGATGGAACACGCCGCTCAACGGTCTGCTATTGGGCGCCTCCCATGTCGGAGCCGATATCCAGGGTGAAGGTCTGTGGAACTTCGTGCTTCCCGGTTCGCCTCCCGGCACCCCGCCCGTCAAGGTCCTGTCTCGCGAGCATTCCAACCGCGACTGGACCAATCAGTTCTTTAGCCAGTACGCAGCCGGTAACTGGAGGCTGGCTGCGGAATACCGGCGTTACTGGCGCGACCAAGTGATCCAGAACAACAGGTACGAGATCACCGCTGACACGCGTGGCTGGTACGTGTCCGGCTCGTACCGGGTCTGCAAGCAATTGGAAATTGGCGCGTACTATTCCCGCTGGGCCGTGTCCTGGTTCAGCACTCTCCCGACGGTCGTTCAAGCGCCCAGTCAGGAGTCACCCGACCGGCATTTGTACGACAAAGTCGTGACTGCGAGGTTCGACCTGAACCGTCACTGGAATGTGAAAGTCGAAGGCCATTTCATCGATGGTTATGGGGGCGTTTATTCTTATCCGAGTGGCTTCTATGTGCAGGACAATCCGCAAGGCCTGAAGCCGAGAACCAACCTGTTCCTCATCCGGACGGGCTGGAACTTCTGAGGGAACAAGCCATGCGACCCACAATGAAACACCTGCTCGCGATAATGACGCTGCTGGGGAGCGCCGCGGCAGCCGGTGCCTCCGGCGTCGAGGTGATGGTGATCGCAAACCCGAGCGTCAAGTTTTCGGCAGTGTCTCCGGAAGAACTCCGAGGTATTTTCCTCGTAACCAGGACGTCGCTGGCCGATGGCAGTCATGTTGAGCCCGTTGTGTTGACGTCAGGCGCCGTCCATCAATTGTTTGTGAGACGATTCGTCGGCAAGAGCGGTGCCGCTCTGGAAACCTATTACCGAAGCATGGTTTTTACAGGACGCGGTCTAATGCCCAAAGCTTTCGGCTCCGATGCGGATGTCGTGAACTATGTGGCGAAGACCAGGGGCGCCATCGGCTACGTGAGCACCACGGCCTCTCTTGCCGGAGTCAAAACGCTGGAGGTGAAGTAGAACCGGAACCACCGTCCCTCCGCAACTCCTTCCCAAAACCGATGAAGGCTCATCACTGCAGACAGAGAGGCACGCGCCTGAGAGGCACAACATGTTTTGGAGCCGCATAGCCCGGACGTCGTCGAAGCGGTCGGCTCAGCAAGGCATCGCGATCCAATTGAATGTCGCCGCCAAGATCTGGCTGGCCATCGGTATCTTCCTCCTGGGATTCGTTTTCTGCACGGCCCTCGAACAGATCCAAGGCCGGAATACAGAGCAACGATTGCGCGACACTTCGGCAGGGTTGTTCCCGGCGGCTCTACGGAGCCAGGAGGCCGAAGCCGCGTTCCAGAGCGCCGTCCGAGGATTCAGCGATGCCGTGGTGATACAGGACGCCGTCGGGCTGGATCGCGCCATGGATGACGGACGCCACGTGGTCGACCATCTTCGCGCGGTGGCGGCAATTCAGGCCCTCCCTGACGGGCAGGCCGAGGAAGCCCGCCGCCTGGCCATCTCGGCTGCCGAGTTTCTGGGGCAGGCCAACGGAACGTATGCCACTGTCGTGGGCCACCCTGCGAACATGACGACCGAAGTTCAGGAGAGTATGCGGGAACTGGCCGCCCGCACCAGTGTGCTCAATGACGCGCTAAAGCAACTGAAGCTGCGGGTCTCGAGAGCCCTGCAAGACAACCTCGAGGCGCTGCAGATCCGCTCGGAAAGAAACCGTGGGTTGGCTCTGATCGTCTTCCTGACTACGCTGCTGGTGGCTTCCGTTCTCGTGAACCTGACGATTCGGCACGCCATCACAATCCCGTTGTTGCGCGCTGAGGCCGATTTGCACAAGTCCAAGGAAGCCGCCGAGGCAGCCAGCCGCGCCAAGAGCGAGTTCCTTGCCAACATGAGTCACGAAATCCGAACCCCGATGAACGGCATCCTGGGAATGGCGGAACTGGCGATGTCGGCGACTGGCGCCGAGCAGCAGGAATACCTGGCCGTTGTCCGGTCCTCCGGAGAGTCGCTCCTGGGCATCCTCAATGACATTCTGGATTACTCCAAGATCGAGGCCGGCAAAATCACGCTCGATCCCGTACCCTTCGATCTGGTGGACGTGGTGTCGGCATCGCTGAAGACCCTCGCGCTCTCCGCCCACAAGAAAGGTCTGGACCTGGTCCTCGATATTGACCTCGAAACGCCGCGCCATATCGTCGCCGATCCGATGCGCTTGCGCCAGGTGCTGCTCAACCTCGTCGGCAACGCCATCAAATTCACCGAGAGCGGAGAAGTCGTAGTCCGCGTACGTCGCGATGCGCCTGCTGAATCCGCCCAAATGTTGTCGTTCGCGGTTCGCGATACCGGTATTGGCATTTCCCCGGAGACGCAAGGCAAGCTGTTTCAGGCCTTCGAACAGGGGGATTCTTCAACTACTCGTCAATATGGCGGCACCGGGCTCGGGTTAGCCATCTCGGCCCGCATTGTGCAACTGATGGGGGGCCGCATTTGGATGAACAGCACCCCCGGTGTGGGAACCACTTTCCATTTCACCGTCGCGTTCGAGCAGGCCGGGCGCGATTCGCGTTGTCTTCCCATGGAACCAGAAAGCCTGCACGGCGTTCGCGTCCTCATCATCGACAAGCATCCCGAGCGCCGCCGCATTCTGGAGGCGATGACGCGGTGCTGGCGCATGGAAGTGGAAACGGCCGAAAGCGGGCCCGCCGGCCTGGCCCGGCTGGAAGAGGCCGCGGGCCGGCGCGCCTTTCGCGTGCTGGTTCTAGATGGAAACACGGCGCCGGTCGATTGGTTTGCGGCTTTCCAGAGGGCGCACCCCGATCCCGCCGGCCGCTGCGGCCTGATCTTACTAGTCACGGCTGATTCGACTTGTGCTGATTCAACGTCCCCTCAGGATCTCTCCACGCAGACGCGCCTCGTAAAGCCGATACGGCCCGACGACCTGCTCGCTGCCATTTGCGCGATACTGGGCGAGACCCAAGGCCTCCCGCATGCCGTCGCCCCGCTGGCAGCCATCCAGCCGCGTTCGCTCCGTCTCAGGATTCTGGTGGCCGAAGACAGCCCTGTCAACCAGAAACTTGCCTCGGCGATGCTCGGTAAAATGGGGCACTCTGTGGCGATCGCCGTGAACGGATTCGACGCCGTGGCCAAATGGCGCGAGGGATCGTTGGATCTTATCTTGATGGATATTCAAATGCCCGAATTGGACGGCTACGAAGCCGCCCGACGGATCCGAAGTCTGGAACAAGCTTCTTGTCACATCCCCATCATCGCCATGACCGCGCACGCGATGGCCGGCGATCGGGACCGGTGCCTGGCTGCGGGAATGGATGACCACATCGCTAAGCCTGTCAACAGCAAGGAACTCGAGCGGGTGATCCTCAGCACTCTTTATTCGCTGCGCTGAACGCCCTTAGCTGCGGCTGCCCGCCCGCAGCACGGTGCACACACTGGCGCAAATCGGCCCGCCGATATTAAAGGTCGCCGCAGTTCTTGGATTCCGCACCTGCGTTTCCGCCGGCGCCTTTCCCAACAACTGCTGCGCGGCCCACCCGATCATCGCGATCCCGGTTGCGCCGATGGGGTGCCCCTTCGCGATGAGTCCGCCCGACGTATTGATCCCACACTCTCCGTCGGGACGCGCCTTCCCATCCACCCAATACTGCGCGCCGCGTCCGGCTTCGGCCTTGCCGACGACTTCGGTGCCGATCGCGCCCATCACGCTGAAACAATCGTGCACTTCCGCCACGTTCACGTCCGAGGGTTTCGCCCCCGCCATTTCGTACGCCGTGCCCATCGCCCGATACGCGCCCGCCGGCCGCAGCACGTCGCGCCCCGCCTTCCGAATCGGGTCGGTCGCCTGTCCCCATCCGGCGATCTGCACGCAGTCCGCCCGCTTCACGCCGAGCATCTGCAATCCTTCCCCGGTCGCGAGAATCATTCCGGCATACCCATCCGTGATCTGCGAGCAATCGTACGTCTTCAGCGGCAGCCCTTCCACCACGTACCGGTTCAGCCCTTCAATCTTCAGCGCCTGGTCCAGCGTGATCTGCACTTTGTTCATCTGCGCGCACGGGTTGAACTTCGCGTTGGCGTACTCTTGCACCGGAATCGCCGCCAAGTCTTTTTCACTCACCTTGTGTTCGGCCATGTATGCCTGCATCACTTCCGCAAACAGGTGCGGAAACACGAACACCTTGCCTTCCCGCTCGCCGGGGAATGAAAAATATCCCAGCACTTTGCCGATCAGCTTGCCGTCCATCTTGCCCTCGGCGTCGCGCATCTTCTCATAGCCGATGGCGATCCCGGTCTCACCCATCCCCACCTGCAGTTTCTGGATCACCGAGAGCACGGCCTGCCCGCCGGAGGCGCAGGCATTCTCCACCGCTTCCATCGGCTTGCCTTCGAGCCCCGGCGTCATCGCCATCAAGCCCGCCAGCAGCCCCTGCTCGTTCAAAGAAAAATTGCAAGCCGCGCCGATGCTGCCCACGTCGAGCGCCGAAGCCGGCGCGCCAATTTCGCGGCACGTCCCCTGAATCGCGTTGTGGATGATCGCCGGCACCCCCATATCCATCAACTTGCCAAATCGGGACTGGTGGTACGCGGCAATATAAATCGGCTTCATGCTGGTTGCCTCCGCTAATACCATTCTCTCAAGTCTGGTTTGACCGGTCTGCTAGGTGCCAGTCACGACGCCGCCGTCCACGCTCAGCACCGCTCCGCTGATGAACGAAGCCGCGTCGGAAGCCAGCCAGAGATACGCATTGGCGATATCCTCGGGCTGGCCCGCCCGCCCGAGCGGCGTATGGTCTTTCATGCCTTGCAGGATTTTCTCCGGCATGGTCTTCACCATGTCGGTGAGAATGAAGCCTGGCGCCACGGCGTTCACCCGGATACGGTACTTGCCCAATTCGCGCGCCCACACGCGCGTCATCCCGATCAGCCCCGCCTTGGCCGCCACGTAGTTGGTCTGCCCGAAGTTCCCATATAGCCCGACAACGCTCGAGGCATTCAGAATTACGCCGCCGCCGCCCGCGATCATATGCGGTGCGACCGCGCGCGCGCATATAAAGACCCCCTTCAGGTTCACGTCGATCACGGCGTCGAACTGTTCGTCGCTCATGATCCCCACCACCGCACCGTCCTTGTACTTCACCAGTTGGCCGTCACGCAGAATGCCGGCGTTATTGACCAGCACATGAATCGCCCCCCAGCGCGCCACCACCTCCCTAACCGCTGCATTTACCGCGGCGGAGTCGCTGGTATCGACCTTCTGGAACAGGCCACCCTCTTCGGCGGTTCCCTCTTTCACGTCCCACGACGCCACCCGGCAGCCTTCCTGTGCGAACCGGCCCGCCGTCGCCTTCCCGATGCCGGCAGCCGCGCCTGTGATGATCACGACCTTGTTCCGCAATCCGGTCTCAATCATAAGCACCTCGTGTTGCAGTTCAGAGTGCGAGCGCCAGGGCCCGCCAGGGGAACCGGAAAGGATTTAGCGCGCCCGCGCTCTCTTCTTCGCGGCGGTTTTCTTCTTGTTCTTGGCCGGCGCCGCCTTCCTGGCTGCTTTCGCCGCGGGCCGCTTCTTCTTGGCCGCCCGTGTCCAAAGCTTCTTCGAGGCGCGGCGCGCGCCTTCCGCCAGCGAGCGCATCTTCTGCCAACAGATCGTGGGGTGAACCTTGCCGAATCCGGCAAACGTGCCGAATCCACAGTCGGCGCCCGCCATGACCCGCTCGCGGCCCACTAGTTCGGCGAAGCGCAGGATACGCTGCGATACCAGCTCTGGATGTTCAATGTAGTTGCACGTCGAATCGATCACGCCGGGAATCAGAACCTTGTTATCCGGCAGCTTGACCGTTTTCCAGATCTCCCACTCGTGCTCGTGGCACGGGTTGGCGGCTTCCAGCAATATGCCCATCGGCTTGGCCTTCAGCACCACACGCGCAATTTTGACGAACGGAATGTCGCGGTGGTGCGGTCCTTCGTAATTTCCCCAGCAGACGTGAAACCGCACCCGGTCGGCCGGCACATGGGCCAGCGCGTGATTCATCGCCTCCACCTGAAGCGCCGCATTCCGCACGAATTCGTCGTCATCCACGCCGCGGAACCGGATATGACGGCCCATCGCCAGGTCGGGACAGTCGATCTGCAGAATCAACCCGGCCTTGACGATGGTTTCGTATTCTTCCCGCATCGCCTCCGCCAGCGCTTCCAAATATTCTTCGTGCGAAGGATAGTATTCGTTCGGCTGGAACACGGCGATCGTCCCGGGCGAGGCCGCCGTCATGAAACCTTCCGGGACCTTCGCCCGGGACAGCGCTTCCTGAATGCGCGCGATGTCGTCGTGGAGCGGTTTCAGGTTCTTGACTTTGATCGGGCCCCGGCAGATCGGCCGCTTGTATTTCGGGGTATCGCCGGCAGCGGCGATCTTATCGCGATAGTCCGGATAGTCGTCCAGGTCTTGCGGCGTAGCGCGCGGCACGTCTCCGAGTTCGAAGCCCGTCAACCGGTGCCGCATGTACGTCGCATACCCGATCTTCGCCATCTCGCCGTCATTGACGATATCGAGACCGGCTTGGGTTTGCTTCTCCACCGCATCCGCGACCGCGCTCCGCATTACCTCGTCAAATTTGCGCGCGTCATAGCTCTCTCCGGCATCTTGGGCCCGCAGGACATCCACCACATCTTGCGGCCGCGGCAGGCTGCCTACGTGCGTAGTGAGAATGTGGTCGGTGCTCCGTCTCATCGGTAAGTGTTCCCTTCAGGTTGGCTGTAATGCGCGATGATATCACAGCCGCCACGCCGGCCCGTTCGCACGGGATTCTCCGCGTCGCAAACCCCGCGGTTGATCCGGCCGCCGCTTTGCGCGATGAATTTACCCGGTATGAACGAGCGCGGCAGGACGCCTCGATCGGGGACGATGGGATTGCGAACTGGAGGCGAGCGCCGCGATCGCGTTAGTTCATCGAGACGCGGCGTAAGAGATTGAAGTCGCCCAGTACTTGGCCGGCGCCAACGGCGACGCAGGTCAGCGGATCGTCGGCCACCGAAACGCTCAGGCCGACGTCTTTCTTGATCCGCGCGTCGAGGTTCTTCAGCAGGGCTCCGCCGCCGGTCAGCACGATGCCGCGGTCGGCGATGTCGCCGCTCAACTCCGCCGGCGTACGCTCCAGCGCGACCCGGATTGCTTCAATAATGCCCGTCACACAGCCCATGAGCGCTTCCCGAATCTCCGTGTCATTCAGCGTCAGCGTCTTGGGAATGCCGGCAACCAGGTCGCGGCCTTTGACTTCCATCTTCATCGGGTTGGACAGCGGAAATGCCGACCCGATCTCGATCTTTACCGATTCCGCCGTCCGCTCTCCGATCAACACACTGTATTTGCGCCGGCAATGCTCGATGATCCGCTCATCCATCGCGTTGCCCGCAATTTTCACCGAATGCGAGTAGACGATACCCGCCAGGGAAATGACCGCTACGTCGGTTGTGCCGCCGCCAATGTCCACCACCATGTTGCCCAGCGGTTCCGCCACCGGCAGCCCCGCGCCCACTGCCGCCATCATCGGTTGTTGCACCAGGTGCACTTCGCTTGCCTTGGCGCCATACGCCGCGTCCATTACCGCGCGCCGCTCCACCGGGGTGGTCTCGGAGGGGACGCCTATCACGATCCGCGGGTGCACCAGCCGCTTGCGCGCGTGCGCCTTCTGCACGAAGTGTTGCAGCATGTGCGACGTGGCCGTGAAATCCGCAATTACCCCGTTTCGCATCGGCCGCACCGCCGTGATCTGCTCCGGTGTCCTCCCGAGCATCTCCTTGGCCGCGCTTCCCACCGCCTCCACCGCGCCAGAGTCCTTCCTAAGTGCAACAATCGAAGGCTCGTTGACGACGATCCCCCGGCTACGCGCGTACACCAGCGTGTTTGCGGTACCTAGGTCGATGGCCAAGTCTGAGGAGAGCCTGCTGAAGAGCGATCGTGCGTTCATTTTCCGTAACACCTTTGATCAGTGAACTGCAAACTTATTGATATATAACCGCGAAACCTCGGTCAGGGAAAGATGTCATGGGATAGTTAGTAGGTGCTATATAACATTAACTACTTACCCGGATTCACCCTATTTTCTCGTCCCGGTACCGCGCCCGTTACCCTCGGTACTAGGCATCGGCCCTTATCCGAGAAATAATTGGGGCAGGTCAGGGCCGATCGGTTCGCTCTGCCACAGTCTGAAGCAGCCAATTTCGGAGGAATGAAGGAATTATGTCGAAACTAGCCGCAGCGGAAATGTGCTTGGAAGCAGTAGAACCGCGTTTTTCCGCCAAGAGCCTCTGGGCTTCCCTTTCCAAGAGTTTCGGGAAACTCCATTGCCAGCTGGTGCACAAGTCCATCTCGCGCCCGGTTAATGGCAAGTATCGCTGCTGGACTTGTCTCAAAGAGTTCGACACGGAATGGTAGGAGCCCGCTAGATTAACTATTAGGAGCTTGTTGAGCTTCTTTTTGCAAGCATAGAATTCCTCCTGGAGGGCTTCCCATGAAGTCACTGTTAGTCTGCCTGTGGAGGGACGATCAAGGTCAGGACTTGATCGAGTACACGTTACTGATGGCCTTCGTTGCTCTAGCTTCGGCTGCGCTGTTCATCGGCGCGGGCGGGAGTATCTCCGGCATCTGGTCTGTTACCAATAGCCAGTTGGCCGCCGCCAGTACCTCAGCGTCGTAAGAATCAAACCTGAGCGCCGGTTGCGGGGACCGGCCTCTTCCTTCGCTCCACCAGTCGTAAGCAAGCTGCCTTGGTTCAGTCTCGGCATCGCCGGTTTTCTCGAATCCCGGTTTGCCCGCGATACAGGCTCACTCCCTTCACTGCCGGCCGAGTGGGTGAGAATCGACTCACACTCAATACCTCTTTCGGCCGGAACCAAGCAGCTACTTGACGGCCAGACGCTTCGCGAAACAGCGCCCTGTCCCGCAGAACCGAAACAAAGCAACATGGTACAAAGGGCGTATGCCCTCGTACCGCGTTGAGACGCCACAGCGGCCGTATGCCGCCGTCGTCGAGCGCGGCATTGCCGGCCGCACCTCCCAGTTCCTCCCTCCCAACGTCAAAATCTTCGTCGTGACTACGCAGGATGTGTGGCGCCACCAGGGCTGCGTCTTGGAAGCGGCGCTTGCGGGGCGGCCGCACGACCTCCTCTATTTACCGGGCGGGGAAGATCAGAAGCGCCTCGCGCCGCTCGAAGTCCTCGCGGAAGAAATGGTCCATCGCGGAGCCGACCGTTCCAGCCTCATCATCGGATTCGGCGGCGGAATCGTCAACGACATGGCCGGCTTCCTGGCCGCCATTTTCATGCGCGGCATCGGTGTCATTCAGATTCCCACTACGCTTCTCGCTCAGGTGGATGCTGCCGTGGGAGGCAAGACCGGCGTCAATCTGGTGAGCGGCAAGAACCTCATCGGAAGCTTTCATCAGCCGCTTTCGGTGCTAATCGATCCGGCGCTTCTCGCCACCCTGCCCGAGAGGGAATATCGCGCCGGCCTGTGGGAGATCATCAAAGCCGGCATCATTCGCGATCCTGCCTTGTTCGCCTATCTGGCCCAGCACCGGGACGAGGTCTTGACCCGCCAACCCGAAGCAGTCGATCGCATCATCTCGGATTCTGTGCGCATCAAAGCCGAAGTGGTCTCCGCCGACGAAAAAGAGAGCGACCTCCGGCGCATCCTCAATTTCGGCCACACCTTCGGCCATGCGCTCGAGGCCGAGACGAGTTACACGCGGTTCCTCCACGGGGAGGCGGTGGCCTGGGGCATGCGCGCCGCAATTTTTCTCAGCGAACGGACCGGACACGCCTCGGCCGAAGACACGGCCGATATGCTGGATCTCCTGGGTGCCTATGGCCCGGTCCCGGCTCTCGACGGCATCAATCCCACGGCTCTGCGAGCGCGGCTGGCTCACGACAAGAAAGCCGTGCTCGGCGCCGTGCACTTTGTGCTGCCGGTTCGCATCGGCGAAGTCAAAATCGTCTCGGGAGTCCCGGAACGAACCGTGCTGGACGCGATCCAGTCGGCCCTGGCATGAAGGGCACCACCCCCGCCGGCGCGCGCACCGAACAGGAGGCCTCCGCCTGGGTGCGCGGCATGTTCGCGCGGGTCGCTCCCCGCTACGACCTCGCCAATCACCTGCTCTCCTTCAATATCGACCGCTACTGGCGCGCCCACACCGTGCGCCGCGTCCGCTCCATCCTCGCCAATCCGGCGGCGCGGGTCCTCGATATTTGCTGCGGCACGGGCGACCTGGTTCGGGCGCTCGAGCGGGCCCGGCGCGCTCCCGTCCTCGGCTCCGATTTTTGCCATCCCATGCTCGTGGCCGCGCGCCGCAAGATTCACGGCGGCGGCAACCGGTCTCCCGTTTTCGAGAGCGATGCCCTCTATCTGCCGCTCGCGGGCGCGAGTCTCGACTTAATCACCGTCGCGTTCGGCTTTCGCAATCTGGCCAACTATGAGGCCGGCTTGCGCGAGATGCGGCGCGTGCTCAAGCCGGGTGGGACTGCGGCCATCCTGGAATTTTCCCAACCGCCGAATCCCGCGTTTGCCGCTCTCTATAACTTTTATTCCCGCCGCATCCTGCCGGTGCTGGGAGGCGTAATCTCCGGCAACCGCGACGCGTACACCTATTTGCCGGAATCGGTTCGGAAATTCCCGAACGCCCGCGAGTTGGCCGATGCGATGCGGCGCGCCGGTTTCGCCGACGTCACGTATGAGTTCCTCACCGGCGGCATCGTCGCGCTACACCTGGGCCGTTAATCTACTCGCGCGCCTCACCCGCCCCCTCTAAGGCGCATGCGCGAATCTCCTGAGTGGGCTGGAAGCTACCGGCCCAACTGCCGGAGCGGATTATCCGAACGTCCGCTACTGTGCCGGGCGCGCCGGTCCGCCGCAGTTCAGCGTGCACTTCGCGGGCATCACGAATTGATCCTTGATCTTTTTCCGGAATTCCGGATACATGGTTTCCGCGCCGCCTAGCGTGGCTTCCGGCGGAATCCCGTAGAGCTTGGTCAATTCATCGATAAACGGGGTCTTGCCCGGAAGATGATGCGGCACCTCGCCCTCCTGCGGCCCTTCGTCCCCCTGGATGCACGGCGGAGACGCCGGGTTGATCGGTGTCGTGCTGGCTTGATACGACCTCGTCAGGTAGAACGGCTCCGCCAGATAGATCGGATCATCCAGCCACGCTCCGACCGTCAACAGGTCGCCGTGCCGGAAGAAGTGCATCGTCATCGTGGCCTGGTCCGTGCTGCGCGCGCCGTTGCGCCGCAGGTAGCCGGCTTCCATGTGAGTGGTATAGGTCGTGAGGACGTCGCCTTGCCACTCTCCCGTGGTAAAACCCACTTTCTCGTGCGGCGCGTACTGGGAAGGATGCGGCCGCCCGTCCATCCAGATGGTGATCGTGCCGCGGTTCTCCCACGCGCTGATCCTCCAGGCGACCGTTCTGCCGTTCAACGGTTCGGTCTCGTTCCAGATTTTGACCGGGAACTGCCCCAGCATCAGGTGGAACGGCGTATAGAACGCGCAGATGCGCTCGGGCTCCGACATTTGCGACAGCGAGGTGCTCAGCGCCCGGGCGCGCCCAAACTCGTTGAACGGGATCCCGGTGTAATCCACGGCATACGGCCCGCCCAGGCGCTCCAGCCCATCTTCGTGATTGAGCGCCAGCCACGACCCGGAAAGCTCCACCTGCGCCAGCGCCGGGATACTCGCCAGCGCCAGGATGCATCCGAGCATCGAGGCTCGATTGACTCTACCGCCGTTCATTTCTCCTCCCAACCTACCAGCGCGACGAACACGGAGTCGGGTCCCAGCCCGAACTATCCGCCTGCTTCTTGAACTGCGAGCTGATGACGAATTGTTGCGTCAGATACTTCGGGTCCTGCACCGCAATCGTCACCACCAGCCACACATCTCCGTTCCGCTCTTTCGCCAGGTCATAGTATTCCGTCACAGTGGCATCTTCGCTGTACGGCACCCCGTTCTTGCGCAGGTAGCCGGCGCGCAGGTGCGTCGTCGCGACCCTGAGCGTGCCGCTCCGCGGCGGACCACCTCGGCCTCCTGACGTTTCCCAGCGCGCCACCGAGTCGCCCTGCCACGTCCGCGGCCCTGGAGCAGCTTTCCAATCGCCAAAATGGAACAGCCGGGTTTGCATCCCGGCGTCGGTCTCCTCGCGCAGCGTCTGATCGTCTTCCCACGTAATGTGAAGCCGTTCCGGAACGCGCAGCAGTGCCGGGGCGCCGTAAGACTTGCACTCTTCGCCGGCCGCTTCGTCTTTTGCCGGGTCCCACGCATCCGCCACCTGGCGCGACGCCAGGTTCATCGGGACCCCCTGGTAATCGCCGGGTGTCGGCGTCACCATCCGGTAGCGCCAGTCTTCGGTCACGATCGAAACCCAGTAGCCGGTCAGATCAAAGGGAGCGCCGGCCTTGCCCGTCGCGGCCGCCCCGCCCCGCTGTCCCTGAGCGGCGGCCGCGATCGACAAGAAAGCGGTCAGCAGAAGCCAGGTGTTCGTTCCCCGTGCCATATGACCTATCTCTTCCCCGCGAGGCTCTGGTACACCGCTTCCACAAAGTTCCGGGTCGTCCAGTCGCCCGCGGTGGCGCCATACTGCCGTTCAAACGGTTTTGCCGGCGAAGCGGCTTGGATCTGGTCGAGCGTCATGCCTCGGCGAATCATGTCCTCGATGACGTCGCGAATGATCACGATCATGTCCCGGTATTCCACCACGTCGAACTGCGTGTAAAGGCGGCCGTGACCCGGGACTATATAAGTTCCGCCGCCCAAAAACACGAACGGCCCCGGCGGGATCGCCAGTTCAATGATGCGGTTGAGCGCGTCGATTTCGCCAACCACGCTGCCGCCCTACGCGATATCGATCACGGGGAACCGGTTGGTATCGATGACGTCGCCCGCCACCACCACGTCGGACCGCCGGAAGAACACGACGCTGTCGGCGTCACTATGCGCCGCCCGCTGGTACAGCATCTCGATTCCTTCGTTGTTGAAGTACATCGTCTGGCGCGTGTGATAGAAAGCTTCGGTGGGCCAGTTCTCGGCCGGAAACGCCGGCACGTTTCCCGTGCGCGCGCTCATCCGCCGCAACACCGCCTCCGGCGCCAGGATGGACGCCGCGCCGCCGTTGGTCATCGCCTTGGCGAGTTCGTTGGCTTCGGGAGTGACCGGAAACAGGCTTTGCCCGGCTTTGGCCAGCCTTCCGTTCCCCCCGACATGGTCGGCGTCCGCGCTGGTGTTGAGAATCAGCCGAACCGGCTGATCGGTGAGCTTCTGGATCGCGGCCAGCACCTGGTCCGAAGCCGCCGGACGCCCGGTGTCTACCAGCAGCACGCCATCGGAACCCACCTGCACGCCAATGTTCCCGCCGGCCCCCGCGATCATATAGAAGTCCGGCCGCACCCGCAGCACTTCGAGGCCGCCGCCCGATTGCGCCCGGGCGGCGAAGGAGCCGAGCATCAGAATGGCGGCGAGTTTGGACGCAGCGATCGTCACAGACGGAACCTCCACGACCTACGAACTTGATGATTTTATCGCAAGACGATCCGATCCTT
>CAYTJD010000100.1:0-15719 GCA_964438005.1 uncultured Solibacteraceae bacterium
GTTTCGCGGCCATGTGTATACAGTCACCGGACTCGGCGCTTCGATCAGCCGGGCAACCGACAGCGGGAATTCTCCGATGCTGCTCGGCGGCACGCTGGTGATGGCAGCGCTGGTGGTGACGATCAACCGCCTGGTGTGGCGCAGGCTTTACCGGCTGGCGGCAACGCGGTTTCGCCTCGAAATGTGAGGGAGCAGCAGGGCCGGCCAAGCGGTCACGAGAGCGAGCGGCCGGCGTCCACTAAGAGAACGCATCCCGTGGCGCCCGTCATTGCGGTGATCGCGGCGGCGGCGGCGTCCGCGATCTCCTCGGGAGTGGCCAGCCGGCCCAGCGGGGTGCGCGCCACTTGTTCATCGTGCCAGGCGGGATCCATCGACTTCACGAATTCGGTATCGACCAAGCCCGGCGAGACCGACACCACCCGAATGCGCGGCGCCAGCGCGCGCGCCAGCGACCTGGTCATATTGTCGAGCGCCGCCTTAGACGCGCAATACATGATGTTGCTGCCCATGGCGAGAGTGGCGGCGGCGGAAGAGATGTTGATGACCACGCCGCCGCCCCGGAGCGGGCTCTTCTCCAGCAGCGAACGGAATGCCCGCACCGCCGCGAACGCCCCGCGCACGTTGGTAGCGAGGATGGTATCGATCAGCAAATCGTCGAGGGCGTCCAGATCGGGGTGCCGCACAAAACGAGTCGTGCCGGCGCAGTTGACCAGCACATCGCAGCGCCCGTAGTCTTGGGCGATTTCGGCGGCGAGCTGCGCCAGGCGCGCGCTGTCGGTCACCGGAGCCGGCCGGGCCGAGTGGCCGTTTCCCGGTAGCGAATGCACCAGGAGCCGCGCCGCCTGCTCGGAACGGTTGTAACCCACCACCACGCACATACCGGTCTCGGCCAGCTTCCGGCAAATGGCCGAGCCGATCCCGCCGGCGCCGCCAGTAACCACCGCCACCGCGCGTTCCGCCTGCGCCATAGCTCAGGAGTGCGCCCGGTAGCGCCGCACGCGCAAGTCGGCCTGCTCCTTATGCGCGGCGAAATTCTCAATCGCGCACAGACGCGAGCAGTAGTCGCCGATCATCGACGACGCTTCATCGGTCAGTACGCGCTGGTAGGTGCAAGTTTTTATGAATTTGCCGACCCACAGGCCGCCGGTATAGCGCGCCGCCTTCATGGTGGGCAAGGTGTGATTCGTTCCAATGACCTTGTCGCCGTACGCCACGTTGGTGCGGGCGCCCAGGAACAATGCTCCATAGTTGGTCATGCGGTTGAGAAAATAGTCCGGGTCGCGCGTCATGACCTGGACGTGCTCGGAGGCGATCCGGTCGGCTTCGGCAACCATCTCATCGAGCGTGTCGCAGAGAAGGATCTCGCCATAGCTCTGCCAGGCTTCGCGGGCAATGGCCGCGGTGGGGAGCCACGATAGCAGCTGTTCGATCGCGGCCGGAGTCTTCCCGGCAAGCGCCGCGGAGTCGGTGAGCAACACCGCAGGGCTGGAGGGGCCATGCTCGGCCTGTCCGATGAGGTCCACCGCGGCCATCTCGGCGTCGCACGAATCGTCGGCAATGATCAGGGTCTCGGTCGGACCCGCCAGGAGATCGATGCCGACGCGGCCGAACAACTGCCGCTTGGCCTCGGCCACGTAGGCGTTGCCTGGGCCGACCAGCATGTCGACCGGCGCGATCGACGCGGTTCCGAGCGCCATCGCCGCCACCGCCTGCACGCCGCCGATGGCGTAAATCTCATCCGCGCCTCCCAGGTGCATTGCGGCGACGATGGCGGGGTGCGGCGCGCCTTCGAAGGGCGGCGCGGCGGCGATGATGCGTTTCACGCCGGCGGCCTTCGCCGTGACCACGCTCATGTGCGCCGACGCCACCATCGGATAGCGTCCGCCGGGCACATAACAGCCAACACTGTTCACGGGGATATTCTTGTGGCCGAGGACGACTCCCGGAATCGTCTCCACTTCCACGTCCCGCAGCGCCGCCCGCTGCACCCGCGCGAAGTTGCGGATCTGCGTTTGCGCGAAACGGATGTCGTCGATGACCTGTTTGGGGAGCGCGCGCAGGCAGTCTTCGATTTCGCCCGCCGAGAGCCGGAACGATGCCGGCGCCCATTTATCGAATTTTTCCGAGTATTGCCGGAGCGCCGTCTCGCCGTGCGCGGCGATGTCCTCCAGAATCGCTTCCACGGTCTGCCGCACCTGCAGGCTGTTGGCGGCCTTTGCTGCGGCGGACTGGCCGCTTTTCAAATGTCGCACCATTCGATGTTGGTCTCCTGATCTAGCGGGCGGCGGCTTGCGCCAGGCCTTCGGTCAGCTCGATGTACGTGCCCCAGGGATCGGTAATGAAGGCGATCTTCACCTTGGTGTTGGGGACTTCGCGCGGAGCCACATCCAGGTGGATACCTTGCGGCTGAAGCTTCTGCACAAACGCATCCAGATTCTTGACTTCGAACCCGATGTGGTCAAGCGAACGCCCCTTGGTGGGGGCCAGGCCCTTCTCCCCCTGCGAAAACGACAGGTTGACGCCGGGCACATCCACGGAGTCGATCCAGCCCGGCCGCGCCACGCGCGCCCGCTTGCCTGACACGCCACCGAACGTCTTCGCGTACCACGCTTGCATGGCGGGGATGTCGGCCGGGTAAGAATGAATATGGTTCATCACGATCGGCGCACTCAACGACGGATCGCCGAAGAACTCCACCCGGACTCCGTCGGGCGCCGTGACGTATCCCTGGTTGGGATTTTCTCCCTGCTCGATCTTCAGGCCGTTGGCCTTCCATTTTGCGAGATAGGCGGGCAGGTCCTTCACTACGAAGCCGAAGTGATTCACGATGGAGCCTTCGGGCGGACCGGTGGGGTCCCCTTGCCGCAACATGATGAACACACCGGGGAACTGAATCAGCTCCATGGGCCCGTTTTTGACGAGCGTGCCGCCCATCATGCCGGTCCAAAACTGTTTCTGTGCCTCGACGTTCTTGACGGCGAGGTGGATATGTCCGAAGCTGATCCCTTCCGCATTGGGAGCGGCGAGTTGGCCGGAAAGCGGCGCGGCCGCAACCACCGCGAATGCCAGCAATACACGAGCGTACATGGCCACTCAATGTATCAAATTCCGGGGCCGGCGAAGATTCGATAGAATCGTCCCGGAGGCGCAAGCATGAAGGCCGCGGTCCTAACGATACTGACCATCACCTGGAGTGGATTGCTGGCCGCCCAATGGCTGAATCATCCGACGGCCGGCATACCACGCGCACCGGATGGGAAACCGAACCTCGCGGCTCCCGGGCCCCGCACGGCCGATGGAAAACCCGACCTGTCCGGATTGTGGAACAAGATCTCGCCCAAGTATGCGCGCAACATCGCGGCCGACCTCAAGCCCGGGGAGGTGCAGCCCTGGGCGGAGGCTCTGGTGAAACAGCGCGAGGAAGATCTGGAGAAGGATTACATGAACGCGCTGTGTCTACCGCTGGGTCCCGGATACAGCACCGCCGCCGACGCCACCGGCGCGGAGATGATGAAGATCATTCAGACGCCGGCGCTCATTCTTATTCTCAATCCCGATCTCACGTACCGGCAGATCTACCTCGATGGCCGCAGTCTGGAGACCGCGCCCAGTCCGAGCTGGATGGGATACTCGGTCGGCCATTGGGACGGAGACACTCTAGTGGTGGAGAGCAACGGGTTCAACGATCGCACCTGGCTCGATCACGTCGGACACCCTCACACCGAGGCGCTGCGCACCACCGAACGCTACCGCCGCCGCAATTTCGGCAGCATGGATGTGGAGGTGACGTTCTCGGATCCATCGGTCTACGCCAAGCCGTTCACCGTCTCGGCGCGCGCGGAACTGGCACCCGATACCGAAATGATCGAGTGGGTCTGCAACGAGAAGGGCATCAACCGCGAGCACTGGGTCGGCAAAGCGTCGGATGAGCGGAAAAACGCCGTGAAAGTCCCGCCACAGGTTCTAGCCACGTATGTGGGCACCTACATGGAGCAGCCCAAGTACTGGAGACTGGAGCCGCGCGTGGTTGAAGTTTCGGTTTCCGGCGGCACGCTCTATGGCGACATGGACGGCCGGGGAAAGATGCCATTGACGCCGCAATCGGAAGCGTCTTTTACCGGTCTCTACGGCCTCGGAGTCGATTTCCGCAAGAGCGGCGGCGGCGCCTTGGAAATGTTTGTGAAACACGTATCCGGCGACTACCGCTTCACTCGCAAGCAATAGGCCGCTGCTTCCTATATAATCGATCCATCTTAAGGAGGGCGGGCTATGAAGCGTTGGCTCCTTCTGGGTTTGGCGGCCGCGGCGGCGGCCGGAGCATCCGAACAATCCTCCCCCGTCACGTTTTCCCGAGACGTACTTCCCATCCTGCAGAAGAATTGTCAGAACTGTCATCGGCCGGGTCAGGCCGCGCCCATGTCATTGATCACGTACCAGGAATCGCGCCCCTGGGCCAAGGCGATCAAAGCCGCGGTGACGCTGCGGAAGATGCCGCCCTGGTTCGCGGATCCGCAGTATGGCCATTTTGTGAACGACCGTTCCCTGAAGCAAAGCGAGATCGACACGCTGGCCAAATGGGCCGACAGCGGCGCCGCCGAAGGCAATCCTAAAGATGCGCCGGCACCCGTCTCATGGCCCAAGGGCGGCTGGAATGTCCCGCCGGAAGTGGTGATGGATCTCCCGGCGCACGATGTACCCGCCAAGGGCGTTCTGGAGTGGGAACTGATTGCCTTTCCGTCTCCATTCCAAGGCGACGCCTGGGTCACGTCGATGGAGATTCTACCGGGCGATGCGTCAGTGGTGCATCACATTTGCTTCAGCTTCGAAAAGCATCAGCCCAACATCGTCTACAACCGCTATGAGTGGGTGCAGGTGCCGCGGGACGAGACCGGCAATCCCACAGAAGGCAACACGGGGTTCGGCGAGTTGCCGAATATGACGATCGCCACGCGCGACGTGGGAAGCAGTGAAGTCAAGCTCCGCCAGGGACATCCGACTCTGCGGCAAAATCTCGATTTCTGCTACTTGCCTGGCAATTCCTACGATGACTATCGGGCGTGGAACGCAGGCAAGTTCGTGCCCGCGGGTTCCGACGTCATCGTCAGCCTGCATTACACGACCAATGGCAACGCGACTGTGGACCACACCAAGATCGGTTTCACCGTGGCCAAGACGCCGCCGCCGAAGAAATTCATGGTGCAGGGCGCGGGCGAGGATGCGCCCGTCATTGCGCCAACTGCCGCCAACTCCCGAGCGGTCTTTGCGTCGGCGTACAATCCGCAATTTGCGATTCCGCCCAATGAAAGCAACTATCTCGCGCCGCCAATGGACATTACCTTTCTGAAGGATGCGGAACTGGTGCGGCTGCGCCCGCACGCTCATGTGCGCGGCAAGAGCGCACAGTACAGGCTGATCTACCCGGATGGGCGCGAGGAAATCGTTCTGAACGTGCCGCGTTACGATTTCAACTGGCAGCTATCGTATGGAACGTCGATCCATATCCCAAAGGGGACCAGGATGCGGTTTGAGTTCCGCTACGACAATTCCGCGAACAACAAGTACAACCCCGATCCGAGCCGCTGGGTCTATCAGGGTTTCCAGAGTTGGGAAGAGATGATGGCTCCGAACCTGGGATTCCTGCTGGACCGAAACGCGGACGCCGCCGGGCTCATGCAAGTTTCGAATTGAAACACTGTCGCGCACTGATCTTCGCCGCCGTGCTGCCTGGCCTGCTCGCCGGCCAGCCGCCGGGGCGCGCCGTCCTCTACGCAGCGGTTGGGGCTAAGCTCACCCAATATGATCTCGACAAGGAAAGCGGGACGCTGATCGAGCGCGGCTCGGTTATGCTGCCGGCTAACGTGCAGGAGGCGTGGCAGCACCCGTCGCGCCGGTTCCTCTATGTGGCGTGGAGCAATGGAGGCGCCAGTTATTCCTCCGGCGGCGTCGCGCCCGCGGGAGACCGGCATGGCATTACGGCGTTCCGCGTTGACTCAGCGACCGGCGCGCTCACGCCGCACGGCCCGCCGGCTTCGTTGCCGTCGCGGCCGATTTTCATCACTACCGACGTTGATGGCACCCACGTGTTGACGGCCCACAATGATCCGAGCGGGTTGACGGTGCACCGCCTCCTGCCCGACGGAACAATCGGCGATTTGGTGCAGCCGGCGGGCGCGCTGGATGCCGGCATTTATGGGCATCAGGTGCGCGTGGACCCCTCGAACCGCGCGGTCATCCTGGTAACGCGCGGGAACGGGCCCACCACGGCGAAGCCCGAGGATCCGGGGGCGCTGAAGATTTTCGGTTACACGAACGGAGTTGTGTCGAACCGGCTTTCGATCGCTCCGGGCGGAGGATTCAATTATCAGGTGCGCCACGTGGACTTTCATCCATCGGGCCAGTGGGTTTACGTTACGCTGGAGCGGCAGAATCAAATCCACGTCTATCGGAGAATGCCGGATGGAACGCTGGAGGCGACGCCGCTGTTCGTCAAGGACACGGTGGCGCAGGCGGCCGAAAAACGAGCCGGGCAGGCCGTAGCCTCGATTCACGTCCACCCCAGCGGCCGGTTCGTTTACGCGGCCAACCGCGCGACGGGCACGGTGGAGTTCGAGGGCAAACGCGTGTTTGCCGGCGGCGAAAACAGCATCGCGGTGTTCGCGATCAACCAGCGGACCGGAGAGCCGTCGCTGATCCAGAGCATCGACACACGCGGATTCCAGCCGCGCACGTTCGCCCTGGATGCCGCGGGCGCCTTCCTGGCGGTGGCGAACCAATCCCCTCAGCTCGTGCGGGACCATGCGCGGGTGACCACGGTTCCGGCCAGCATCACGCTGTTCCGAGTGCGTGCAGACGGAACCCTTGCGTTTGCGCAGAAGTACGACGTCGAAACGACTCCCACCACGAATCTCTTCTGGGCCGGTTTCGCGTTGTTGCCCGGAGTAGCCCATAAGTAAGTAGGAACTTTCTCCAGGGCTACTCAGGGACAGACCCCTGGCTGCGGTATTCCAATCGAGCGAAAATGTACATATACGACTGATCGAAGGAGTACTATGCGTCGCCATAACGCGAGAATTCTCACTTTGCTTCTCCTGGTTGCCGGGGTTGCCGCTGCTCAGCAGGCGCCCATTCCAGCTACTGCGACTTTCACGCAGACTCAGAGTTCGGGCATGGTGGGCATCACCGGGGTCCAGACTGCGCGGTTGAATTTGCTCAATTTGAGCAGCAACCTGCTCAACGGCACCACAACGAGTTGCACGGCGCAGGTCACCTTCCTGGATGATTCAGGCGCCACGCTCAAGACGGCCACCGTTACGGTAGAACCGGGCAAGAGCATGCCGGTCGATTATCCATCGACGACCTCGGCGCGCCAGCAGATTCGCGTCACCATCGGCATCTCGCATCCGAGCGTAACAGCACCCACAGCCGGGATGCCCGTGGCGCTGCCGATTTTCTATTGCTCGCTGGTTCCGACGCTGGAGATCTTCGACAATTCCACGCTGAAAACGACGTTCTACGTGAGCGATTTCCACTATGTGCTTGCGTATCCCATGCCCCTGATGGGAGTTTCAACCGGCGCGCCTCCGATGCGATAAGCATCATGCGCGAAGCGTTGGCCGCACCGAGGCGCCGGTTCGAGCGGATTCAAAGACGGCTTCGATCACAGCCATATTCGCGAGGGAATCCTCCAGCGGAGTCGGGACCTCGCCCAAGCCGCGCACGGCACGCGAGAAGTGGTCTCCTTGAATTGTGAACTGATCGCAGGGCGGTAATTCTTCAATCCGCATTCCACTGCCCCAGAGATCGATGCCGCGATCCACCAGTAGGCGGCAGGGGCGATCGGGCGGCGGATTGAACGGCATTTCCATTTCGATGCGGCCTTTGGTTCCCAGAATCTGGATTCGCTGGTGGTAGACCAACTGCGTGCTGACGACGAACACGCAATGGCCGGAGGGGAAGCCGAGGACGGCCGAACTGAGCCGGTCGGTCTGGAATTGAGGATCCCGCTCCAGCACAGCGGCCACACTCACCGGCTCTTCGCCAAACAAGAACCGCGAAATCTGGATCGGATAGCAGCCGATATCCATGACCGCGCCACCGCCGAAGCCCGCGATGTTGCGGATATTGCCGGCGTCGCGATTGAAGTAAGAGAAGGTACACACGACCGCGCGAAATTCTCCGATGTCGCCGGAGCGCGCCAACTCGCGGGCCCGCAGCCACTGCGGATGAGTCCTCACCATGAACGCTTCGCCGATCCGCACGCCGGCGCGGTCGCGCGCGGCCATCAGTTGCCGGCATTCTTTAACGCTTGTGGCAACCGGCTTTTCGCAAAGAACATGCTTGCCGGCTGCGGCGGCGCGAATCGACCAAGGCACGTGAAGATGATTCGGCAGCGGGATATAGACGGCCTCGACTTCCGGATCGGCCAGGGCTTCTTCATACGATCCGTACGCTTTCGGGACCTGCAATTCGCTCGCGGCTTCGCGCGCTTTCGCCGAATCGCGCGATGCGATCGCAATGACCTCCGACCACTCTCCTTTTTGGAGAGCCGGGATCACCTTCCTGGTAGCGATGCGGGCGGAGCCGAGGACCGCCCACCGCACCTTGTCATGGGCCATACTGCGAGTGTCGCAGAAAACGCAGAGCGGCCCTCTTGGCGGTTTACTTGCGCCGCAGCAGGCGCTCGGTGAGCGACTCGTGAGCCGGCGCGAACTGCTCGGCTGCGCCGCGCAGATAGGGGCGAAACTCGCGGGTCCAATATTGAAGAAAGCCCTCGCGCCCCATTTCGGCCAGGGCGTTGGTGTAATGATCGAGCACGGCTTCGCCCAGGACTTTGCCGGTCCGGCGCGCCGCGGAACGGGCCGCCCGCGACAGCCAGAGCACATTGGCGGGCACATGCGCCATTGCCGAAACCGCCATCACCGAGGAAACAAGGAAGACGGAGCGCCCTTGCTGCTGCGCCGAGGTCCGCAAATTCTTCCAGACCCGCTCGATGCGCTCCAGATTGGGCATGTTTTTCGGCGGAATGCTGCGGAGGCCTTCCTTCAACCGGTCCCACTCCCGCCGCAGACTGGGAATATTCACAGGCGGCAGATTGAGCGTGGTGGCCAGGCGGCCGCTGCTTTTTTCGAGACCGTCGAGCACCTGTTCCATGGTCTCGAATCGCTCACTCTTATCCAGCAGCCCTTCCTCCTGAAACGCCTGCGCAATCTCGCGGATGAGCCGGCGGCTGCCGCCCGCCGCGTCCGCGAGCGCCGCCAGCACCCAGACGGGAGACGCCTGAAAGGCGAGGATGCCGAGCAGCTCGATGCCATGGCTTGCGGTGCGCTGCAACAGGAAATTTTCCGCCAGTTTTCCCTCCGGCGGGTAGACTCCCTCGACTTGGCCGAGATCTTCGATGAGAAAGCGCAACGTGACTTCGACCATCGTCCGGTACAGCGTAGTGCGCCGCAGCGGCGCCGGCACCGCGACGTTGCCGATTTCGCGCAGCAATCCGCCTGAGAGCGCGCCCAGCGAGCGGATCACGCGCTCCGGCAGCGACAACAAATACTGGTAAGGCGCCCGCGGCTTCACGATCTCGTAGTATACGCGCCGCCGAGCCGGATGCGGCTAACGCTTGTCCACCACCATCACCCCGCCCTTGACCACCACCTTGGTCTTCAGCCAGTTCCAATAGCCTTCGAGCGGATCGCCGTCGAGCAGAATGATGTCCGCCAGCTTGCCCGGCTCAAGGGTTCCGACCTGATCGCCCATCCCGATATAGGAGGCGGTATTCGGCCCCATCATCTTCACCAGATCCTGCATCGAGAACATCACGTTGAGCATTTTCAGCTCGTGGTCGAGTCCGGCTTTCGGCTCATAGCCAGTGTCGGTGCAGTAGCCGAGAATCACGCCCGCGTCCCAAACGGTGCGGGCGTTCACCGGCATGTATCCGGCCTCTTCGCCCAGCCGCACCCCGTCGATGATCCCGTCGGGCCACGGCTTGCCGTCGCGGAAGCGCGGCTTGTTGTCCTGGGCGAACACGCCGAAGACCGGCGAACCGAAGCTGACCGTGCCCAGAACCTTGGTTCCCGCAGCCGCCACCTTCTTCGCATCCTCTTTGCTGACCCAGTCTTTATTGGGAAGGTGCACCAGCAGCGGCGCCCCGGCCTCCACGGCCGCGACCATCGTGCGGGAACTGACTGCGTGGACCTGGATCGTAACGCCGACTTTCTTTCCTTCATCGATGACGGCGCGCAGATTTTCGATTTCCTTCGCGGTCGGCCCGGGGATCGGAGTCAGCACAATCTCGCCCGTGAACTTGACCCCCAGCGCCGCCATCTTGCGAATCTCGGCGCGGGCCGAATCCGGAGTGAGGTTGCCGAGCGAAAATAGCGCCCCCGACGGGATAATGCGCGGCCCGTTGATCAGACCCTTCTCAATGTGATCCCGCAGCGTGAGATTGCCCTCCGCCGGCCCGCCACCCGACAGGATGGTCGTGTACCCGGCCTCGAGCAGGGCCTGCATCTCTTCTTTTTCCTTAGGCCCGGTGTTGATGTGCTTGTGCGCGTCGATGAAACCGGGCATGGCGGTCATGCCTTTGGCATCGATGGTCCTCCCGGCGGCGCCCGCCGGCGCACCGGCCGCCACCGAAGCGATCTTTCCTCCCCGCACGACGATCGAGCCGCGCGCGACGACGGTGGCATTGGGTCCGATAATCCGTGCGTTGGTAATCGTGAGGTCCTGCCCGGCGAGCGAGGCACTCGCTCCCAGGACCAAACCGGCGAACTGTGCCAACGGATAACGTTTCATCCTGTGTCTTCTCCGCTGCCGGATGGAGAAAACACGGACCCATCCGACACAACGCTCTACTCTAGCGCATTCCCCAACGGTCTCCGAATCCCGGCTCGTCCAGGCTCGGCGTGGAACATGTACGCGAAAAGTTGAATCAGTACTAGGAACGGTGTCCTTTGCCGCCGCCGCAGGAGACGTGATAATGCGAATAGCGGACAGACCTCAGTGAACGGGGTTTCTTGAATTCGATATGGATTTCGACGTGATATTCGTGGGGGCGGGGCCGTACGGGTTATCCGGCACCGCCTATTTAAGGGACAAAGGGTTCGGGGTGGGAACCTTTGGAGATCCGATGAGCTTTTGGCGCGATCACATGCCTGCCGGCATGTATCTCCGTTCCAACTGGCCGGCCTCCCACATTTCCGACCCGCACCACCGTCTGACACTCGACCATTTCAAAGCGGAGACGGGGGGCCAATTCGAACAGCCCGTCCCTCTCGAACGATTTGTCGAATACGGCCAGTGGTACCAAAAGAAAGCCGTGCCGGATTTGATACCTTGCCAAGTAAGAACGATCGAAAGGAACGGAACCGGGTTCAAAGCGACTTTGAGTGATGGACAGGTGGTGAAATCGAAGCGGGTCATCGCCGCCACCGGGATTGCTCCCTTTCCTTGGATCCCAAAGGAGTTGGAGGGCAAGCCCAAGGCTCGCGTCAGCCATTCCTCCGATCATTGCGATTTGAGCCGTTTCGCCGGACGCGAAATGCTGGTTGTGGGCGGTGGCCAGAGTGCTTTGGACGCAGCCCGCATTTTGCATGCTCATGGAGCCAAGGTCGAGGTAGTCGCAAAACAGAAAGAGATCCGATGGGTTGGCGAGCATGCGTGGCTGCATCACCTTGGAGTCATTTCCTGGTGCCTCTATTCGGAATTGGATGTCGGCCCTGCCGGGCTCAGCCGGCTGGTTGGTTTCCCTCACATGTTCCGCCGGTTACCACGCAGCTGGCAGGATCGGCTCAGCTATCGTTCGGTTCGGCCGGCTGGCACGGGTTGGCAGCGTCCGTATCTGGCAAAGGTGACAATGACCACCGGGCGGCGCGTCACCTGCTCGGAAGTGCGGGAAGATCGGGTTTGGCTGAGGCTGAGCGACAATTCCGAACGCATCGTCGACCACGTGATCGTAGCCACTGGATACCGCGTGGACGTAAAACGCTGCAATTACCTGAGCCCCGCCATTCAGAATTCTATAAAGATCGGGAACGGCTCCCCGGTTCTTGCCCGAGGCTTTGAATCGTCGGTGGCCGGCCTTCATTTTGTCGGGAAACCGGCAGCCTGGAGTTTTGGACCCATCCTGAACTTCATCTCGGGCTCGCATTTTGCGGGGGCCGAGCTGGCGCGCACCCTGCGACGCTAATTCCGCCGACGCCATCTCCGTTTGGCGCGGCGGTTTACGTTATCATAAGTACGCCTTTACGCGCATGATCCTAATCAGGCATCACCGAGCTGTGATCGGAGCCGCCGCTCTGCTGACGATTGGCGGTCTGGCCGCGCAGCAGACAGGGGCCGGGAGTCTCGAGGTGCTGCCGCTGCGCCCGAACTTCTACATGATCGCCGGCGCGGGCGGCAATATCGGCATTCAGGTCGGCGCCGATGGTGTGGTCGTGGTCGACTCCGGTTCCGCAGCGAGCGCGGACGCCGTGCTCGCAGCCATCCGAAAAGTCACGGCACAACCGATCCGCTACATCATCAATACCAGCGCTGATCGGGATCATGTGGGGGGCAACGCCGCCATTGCCAAAGCCGGACAGACGCTATTCACGCAAAGCGGTGGGGCGGGCGTGGCTGCCGATTTCCTGGGAGGCGGCGCTTCCATCCTTTCCGCCGAACAAGTCCTAACGCGCATGAGCGGGTCGACCGGAAAACCTTCCCCCTTTCCGCTGGCCGCGTGGCCCACCGAAACCTTCAATCAACCGCGCAAATACATGTACCTCAATGACGAGGGCATCGAAGTCTTCCGTCAGCCGGCGGCGCACACAGACGGCGACGCGATTGTCTTCTTCCGCCGCTCCGACGTCATCGTGGCGGGCGATGTCCTGGATACTACGCGATTCCCCGTCATCGATACGGCCAAGGGCGGCAGCATCGGGGGAGAAATCGAGGCTTTGCAGAAACTCGTCGATACCGCGATCCCGTCGGTGCCGATTGTCTCCCGCGAAGCGGGCACACTCATCATTCCCGGCCACGGCCGCATCTGCGATCAGCTCGATGTGGTGGAGTACCGCGACATGGTGACCATCATCCGCGATCGCGTCCGCGAGTTGATGAAGCAGGGGCTCACGGTGGACCAGATTAAGGCGGCCGCGCCGGCGCGCGGATATACGCGCCGGTACGGATCGAACACAAGTCCGTGGACCACCAACGATTTCATCGAGGCGATTTATCGCACCATGAATCATAAAGGGCAATGAAACTCTTCGCCGCCGCAATCGCCGCCGCCTGTGTGCTCGCCGCACAGCCCCGCCCCACCGGCTCGCCAAAGTCTTCCGCGCCGATCGATATCACCGGCTACTGGGTCGCGGTGGTGACCGAAGACTGGCGTTTCCGGATGATCACCCCGCGCAAAGGCGATTACCAGGCCGTCCCCATGACCCAAGAAGCCCGCAAGGTCGCCGATGCCTGGGACCCGGCGGCCGATGAGGCTTCCGGCAATCAATGCAAGGCGTATGGCGCCCCCGCCCTCATGCGCGTGCCGGCCCGGTTTCATATTACCTGGCAGGATGACAACACGTTGAAGGTCGAGAGCGATGCCGGCATGCAGACCCGGTTCTTCCGATTCCAAGCGCCGCCAACGTTCGGAGAGCGGACCTGGCAAGGCATCTCGGTCGCGGAGTGGCAATTGCCTTCATCGCTGAAGGTCGCAACCGCCAATCTGCGCGCGGGATATCTGCGCAAGAACGGAGTTCCGTACAGCGAGAATGCCGCCGTCACCGAATACTACGACGTAGCGCCGCTCGTCGGGAGCGGCCAGGCGCTGTTGGTCACAACCATCGTCGACGATCCGAAATATCTGGCGCAACCGTTCATCACCAGTTCCCAATTCAAGAAGGAGGCTGACGGTTCGAAATGGGACCCGACACCGTGCACCGCCCGATGATTCGCTTCGTTGCGGCGCTGCTGGCCGCCATTGCTTTGTGCGTGATGACCTGCCGGACAGCCGAGGCGCAGGCAGAGATCACCGGCTCCTGGGCGGCACGCAATCATGAGGTCCTGGCGGGCGACGGCCTGCCGGTGGATTTCACGGGAATCCCGCTCAATGAAGAGGGCCGGATTCGCGCGCTGACTTACTCCGAGTCACAGCTCTCGATGATCGAACGCCAGTGCCAGGGATGGCCGGCATTCTACATGGTGCAAGGCCCGTTCGGCCTGAAGATCTGGAGCGACAGCGACCCGGTAAAAGGCAATGTGATCTCTTATACCATCGGCGCGTGGGAAGACCGGGCGCCGCTGACGATTTGGATGGACGGCCGGCCCCATCCGTCCCAATATGCCGAGCACACCCGCGGCGGCTTCACCACGGGCAAATGGGAAGGCAACACCCTGGTCGCCTACACGACCCACATGAAGGCCGGATTCCTGCGCAAGACCGGCGCACCCTCCAGCGACGAAGCCACCCTGACGACGCGCTTCTACCGGCACGGCGACATCCTCACGGTTCTCGCCGTCATCGAAGATCCCATCTACCTTGCCGAACCCTGGATCCTCTCCCGCAGCTTTCAGTTGAGCGCGACACCGCTCTCCCCCACCGGGCCGCCCTGTGTCACGGCTTACGAAGCCAGTGTCGGCGAAACCGCCCCGCATTACGATCCCGACAAGAATCCCTTTGTCGACGAAATGACGAAGAGATACGGGGTTCCCCGCGAGGCTGCCACGGGCAACCCCGAAACTCTGTATCCGGAGTACCGAAAGAAGATTCACTAAGGACTCGTTAATTCCTGAAATCTGGTGATGAACCTTACAGCTTGAGTGCGCGCCAGCCCCTATCTTCAACTTCCGTATCCAGAGAATCAGGTGCACCGGAAGAGCCTGAGAATCCGTGCATAGCAGTAACAGACCGTCACTACGGCAAATCTGATAGCAAGTCGATTGGTCGATGCGTATACTTGATCCGAGACCGCGAGCGCCATTGGAGAATTTGTGATCAACACTTACGAGATCGATCCGCTGCAGGATGCGCGCTGGCATCAACTGTTGGCCCAGCACCGTCACTCCACGGTGTTCCATACGCCGGCGTGGCTTTCCGCGCTGAAACAGACTTATGGGTACGCCGTCTCCGCACTCACGACCTCCGCGCCCGGTGAGGACTTGAAGAACGCCGTTGTGTTCTGCCGTGTCCAGAGCTGGCTGACGGGAAGGCGGGTGGTGTCGGTACCGTTCGCCGATCATTGCACACCGCTCGTAAACAGGGCTGAGGAGTTCGAGTGCCTGTTGTCCACTCTACAGCGTGAATGCGAAGGCCGGAAACGGAGTTACATCGAAATCAGGTCGGTTAGCGATCGACGCGAGAGAGCTCGGGGATTTTCGGAATCCGGGCGGTTTCATCTGCACCGGCTCGACCTGCGTCCCAGCCTGGACGAGCTGTTTCATGGCTTGCATCCGAGCTGCATTCGGCGCCGCCTGGCGCGGGCACTCAAGGAACGATTCGTGTACGAGGAAGGAAGATCAGAAGATCTTCTGCAGAAGTTCTATCAACTGGCGATCTTGACCCGGCGAAGACAATACCTGCCGCCGCAACCGCTGGCTTGGTTCCGAAACCTGATTCGCTCTCTGGGCGAGCAGTTGAAGCTTCGCGTGATTTCTCTTTCCGGGAAGCCGGCCGCGGCGATCCTGACGATTGAGTTTCAGCGTACGATGACTTACAAATACGGTTTTTCCGACAGCAGCTTCCACCCGCT
>CAYTJD010000101.1:0-13483 GCA_964438005.1 uncultured Solibacteraceae bacterium
GCGTAGTTCAGCGGGCATCCCCCGTTTTCGTCGGTGATCCACACATACGCAGGCCGGTTCTTGGTATTACCCTTGACCTGCGCCGGCCGCTCCGGCACAAACACCGCGCTATGCGTGCCCGTGGGAAGTGCGTTGACCGGCGGATATACATCGAACCGCGACCGCGTCATCATCACCAGGTACCGCTCGGCCTTGGTCTGCGGCGAAGCGTCGGAGGCCAGGAACGCCTTCAGCCCAGGATCGTTGTTCACCACCATGTGCACACAGTCGTTGGCGACGGCGGGAATCTTCGAAGCATCCATCGCGCCGTCAACCGAGACGATGGTCGACCGCTGGTTGCACCCTGCCGTCCCCGCCGCCAGATCCGCGTCTTTATGATGCGCGATCCCTTCGGAATCCAAAATGTAGAATCCTGCCGTCGTTCCGGCCACGTACACGCGCTCTCCGTCGTCCGACACGGAAAGCGAATGCAGGCGGTTCTGCTCCTGGTTCTGGAAGTTGCCCGGCCGCCCGGCCAGGTTCTTCAGACCGCTGAAATCGAGGAAGCGGCCGTCGGAGAACAGGCCCGTCGCATCCGGCTTCTCATTGATCGGCGGCCCGCCCACTTCGTGCAGGCTGAACGTCGCCAGCACCTTTGCTTTGGGAAGGACCTCGCCCGTGTTCTCGTCGGTCACGGCCAGCACGAGCGCATCCGGAATGTACAGCCCCGCGTGCTCCGGATCCGGCAAGCCGGAGGTCCAGATCGTCATGTACACCAGCACTCGGTTCGGATTCCCCGGATCGTGCCACAGGAAGAATTCGTGCGATTGCGAATGGAAATCCGTCACCTCGCTCTGCGACGTCGGCAGGCACGTGTTCATGTCGATGCGGTACGTGATCATGTCGCCCAGCGTCCGCGTCCCCCCGTTGCGGACCATGAGATACCGGTCTTCGCCGCGCGATGTCTTGTACACCAGCGACCGCAGCTCCCGGTCGTCGAACCCTTCGTTGCCTTCGAACATCGCCGGGATCTCGCCCACCTGGATCGGTGCTTCCTTTTCCGGGTTCGATTGAATCCTGAAAATGTTGATGGCGTGCCGCCTGCCCGGCCCGTTGCCGTGCCCGACGAATATGCAGTTGCCCGCGATGCCCAGCCCGCGCCCGTCGCCGGCCGCGTCGAGATCGCCGCCTCTCCATCCATTGTTGGCCGGATCTTTCTCCGAGGGCACCGTCACCACCCAATGCAGCGGCTCGAAGTTCCGGAACAGGTGTAGATCCTTCTCGAGCTTGGCCGCGCCCGCGCGCGCGTCCGCTTCCGAAGAAGTCGCGTCGATTTTGCCGGCGCGGTTCACGCGGCGCGATGGCATCTGCCCGATCGGCGTCTTGAACGTCGACGGCTGGCAGCCCGCCGGGTCTTTCGAGTAGTCGACGCACTGCGCCGCCAGCGGCAGGCTCGTCATTGCCATCAATCCGAGAACGCTAAGCGTAGCTCCCATTCCTGCTTTCTCCTCCTGGTTGATTTATCGTAACGCCGGCGATCTTGTTGCCGGCGCCCCGGCCGCACGGTGCTATTATTTGACCTGAAACGCACATCGTCGGAGGCTCGTTCCATGTCGAAGACCCACGGCTGGTCTTTATTCGCCGCTCTCGTCCTGCTGGCATCCTGCGCGCAACAAAAGACCCTCGATGACGCCGCACTCCGCGCCGCCGACCAGGATTCCGCCAACTGGCTCATGTACGGCCGTACCTACGACGACCACCGCTTCAGCCCGCTCAACCAGGTTAACGAGCAGACCGTCGGGAAACTCGGCCTCGCCTGGAGCCACGAGATGGGCACCACCCGCGGCCTCGAAGGCAGCCCGCTCGTTAAAGACGGCGTCATTTATACCACCAGCGCGTGGAGCGTCGTGCAAGCCCTCGATGCGAAGACCGGCGAAGTCCGTTGGACCTACGATCCTAAAGTCCACCGCGATCGCGCCTACTTCATCTGCTGCGACGTGGTGAACCGCGGTGTCGCGCTCTACCACGGCAAGGTCTACGTCGCCACCCTGGACGGCCGCCTCACTGCTCTCGACGAGAAGACCGGCACTGTCGTCTGGACCGCCGAAACCACCGATCCCACCAAGCCTTATTCCATCACTGCCGCTCCGCGCATCGCCAAAGGCCTGGTCGTCATCGGCAACGCCGCCGGCGAATATGGCGCGCGCGGTTATGTCTCTGCCTTCGACGCCGATACCGGCAAAATGGCCTGGCGCACCTATACGGTTCCGGGCGACCCCTCGCAGCCCTTCGAATCCAAAGCCATGGAGGCCGCTGCCAAAACCTGGTCCGGCGAATATTGGAAAGCCGGTGGGGGCGCCAATCCCTGGGAAGGCGTCGCCTACGACCCCGCGCTCGACCTTCTCTACTTCGGCACCTCCAACGCCACCGCCTGGTATCGCGCCCTTCGCGGCGCCGGCGATAGCCTCTACACCGCTTCCATCCTCGCTGTGCACGCCGCCAACGGCGAGTTGGCCTGGTACTTCCAAACCACGCCCGGCGACAACTGGGACTACGACGCCACCCAGCCTCTGATCCAAGCCGACCTCTCCATTAGCGGTCGCGTCCGCAAAGTCATCATGCAGGCCAACAAGAACGGCTTCTTCTATGTTCTCGATCGCGAGACCGGTGAATTCATCTCCGGCGCGCCTTTCGTCACCGGCGTCACCTGGGCCACAGGACTCGATCCGAAGACCGGCCGCCCCATCGAAGCGCCCGGCGTCGCCGAAATGAAACCCGTCATGGTGTCCCCCAGTCCCGACGGCGCGCACAATTGGAACCCCATCGCCTTCAGCCCTACCACCGGCCTCGTGTACCTGGCGGCGAAAACCAATACGCAGTTCATCCACGCCCCCGACGCCAAATGGAAATTCAATCCCGCCGCGCTCAACCTCGGCCTCGAACCCGAATACGACGGTCCTCTCAACGCCAAACTGGCCACCATGCCTCCGGCGAAAGGTGAACTGGTCGCCTGGGATCCCGTGAAGCAACAAGCTGCGTGGCGTGTCGCCTACCCCAGCCTTGTCGGTGGCGGCGTTCTCGCCACCGCCGGCAATCTCGTCTTTCAGGGACGCGCCGACGGCATCCTCGCCGCCTATCGCGCCACCGACGGCATGCAACTCTGGCAATTCGACGCCGGCACCGGCATCATCGCGCCGCCCGTCACCTACTCGATTGATGGCAACCAGTACATCTCGGTGATGGCCGGCTGGGGCGGATCCGCCGCGCTCTTCAACGCTCCCGGTTCCGGTACGGTCAAACCTGGCTATGGCCGCATCGTCACCTTCACCCTCGGTGGCACCGCCACGCTCAATCCTCCTGCATACGGCCACAAAGACCCGCCGGCTCCCCTCACCACCAAGGCCTCGCCGCAGGAAATTCACCAGGGCAATCTGCTCTTCAACACCCACTGCGCCGGCTGTCATGGCATCAACGCTGTCGCCGGGCCGCTCCCCGACCTTCGCTACGCCGGCAAAGACACCCTCGAACATCTCGACGACACCGTCCTCGGCGGCAAGCGCGCCTCCCTCGGCATGCCCTCCTTCGCCAAGGTCCTTGACGCCAAACAGGTGAGCGCCATTCAGGCCTACATCATCTCCCGCACCCAGTAACACCGCCAAAATCTCGGCACCGGCGCGACGTTTCCACGCTCACCCGGTCACGACTAAGTAGTACGTGGCAACGGATGTCTATTCAGACAATAGGCATGCCAGTCATAGTAATGCCTCCAGTAACTCGTTCTTCATTCGATTCCTTGGTCATTTCAAATCGGTTACTCCCACTGAGGCCAAAATCGGCACTTGCATTGTTGCCTCCCGGTGATTACCGGAAAGGCGTACGGCAAATCGGCGAACGTGCAGACACGCACAGTCTCGACAAAATACTTGTCGTGTTTTTCGCGGAAAGCGCGCTTACTAAAAATAATGCTGTACATCCGATCGAGAGTAAATACGCGCCTTTTTTTTGGAACAGTTCGGTGCGACCGCAAGGCGCAAACAACAATTTCGTTTCCGCGAAAAGTCGAAATAATCGCATTGCGACGAAAGGAAGCCTAATATGGACAACGGATCGACAACCCGGCGAATGGACAAAGGAAAAGCATCCGGTAAAGGTATGCCGGGTGCGGTGATGGAAGCACCGCCCGAAAAAGGGAAAATGCCGGGCGAAGGCAATGGAATCGCGCTAGAAGAAGCGCCGCTCGCCAAAGGGAAAATGCCGGGAGAGGGCAATCCCATGGCGGTGAAGGAAGCGCCCGAGGCTCCGGGAGGAATGCCCGGCGAAGAGGGCATGCTGGCTGCCTTGATGGAGGCCGTAGCCGGAGAAGGCAAGATGCCCGGCGAAGGCAAGGGAATGGCCGGAGCATTGGCGGAGGCGCCGGCCCCCGCGCCGGCGGAAAAGCATAGAGTCTTCACCAAGACAGGCGAAGCCGTTTCGATCGCGGCGCTGCCCGCGCTCGGCCCCTACACACGCCGCGGCAGCACGGCGAACTTCGACGTCTACTACGACAACAGCCTCGGAGCCAACGGCCAGACCCTCGCCGACGCAGTGCTGGCCAATTGTGAGTTCGATTTTGCCCAGTTGCGCGGCTGGTTCGGCGGCGTAGCCGCCGGCCGCTTCTCCGTCTATATCGACCCGGGCTCTTTCGGCGCCTATCACGCCAATTGCGCGGCCACTGAAATCCACTGCGCCGCCTTCGGCGGCACCGACGGCGCGCTTGAAAACATGCTCAACGTGGCCGAAGTCGATGAAGTCATGATGAACAATCAAGGGGCCGGTTGGGGTTGCGGATCTAGCAACGGCGAGGGTCTCTCGCGCGTCCTCGCCACCCAGCGCTATCCGGCCAGTCTGGATGGTTTCGCTTCGGCCGCCAGTTGGCTCAACAGCGCCCGTCCGGACTGGGTCAGCACCACCGAAGCCACCGACCGCGATTACGTTTCCACTGGCTGCGCCACGTTGTTCATCAATTATCTTCGGTATCAACTTCACTTCAGTTTGGCGCGCATCGTTCAGGCCGGCGGATCCACGCTCCAGCAGACTTATCAGAACCTTACCGGCTCTGCCAATGCCTTCGGCCCGTTTTCGGCCTTGCTGCAGCGCCACTTTCCTTCCGGTACACCCGTCACGCTGGTGGGGACCGACAACGTTTTCCCCCTTCTCGACCCCGCCGCCTGGGGTGGCTGGGAGTCGCTCGGCGGAGTCTTGGAGTCGCCGCCGCGTGTCGTCGCTTGGGCCCCCAATCGTCTGGACATCTTCGTCGTTGGGACCGATAGCGCCCTCTGGCATCGCTGGTGGAATGGTTCTGCCTGGGGTGGCTGGGAGTCCCTCGGCGGAGTCATCGTTTCCCCGCCCGAGGTCGTCTCCTGGGGAACTAACCGCCTCGATATTTTTGCGCTCGGTACCGATCACGCCCTCTGGCACCGCTGGTGGGATGGCTCTCACTGGGGCGGCTGGGAATCCCTCGGCGGTGTGCTGACCTCTTCGGTCTCGGCCGTATCCTGGGCGCCCAACCGGCTCGATATCTTTGGCCTGGGCACCGACAACGCTCTCTGGCACCGCTGGTGGAATGGTTCCGCCTGGGGCGGCTGGGAGTCCCTCGGCGGAGTCCTCACCGCTCCTCCCAAAGCCGTTGCGTGGGGGCCCAATCGGCTCGACGTCTTCGGCCTCGGCACCGATCACGCCCTCTGGCACCGCTGGTGGGACGGCTCCCACTGGGGCGGCTGGGAATCCCTCGGCGGCGTCCTCACCTCCCCGCCCGAAGTCGTCTCCTGGGACGAAGGCCGGCTCGACATCTTCGCCGTCGGAACCGATAGTGCTCTCTGGCACCGTTGGTGGGATGGCTCTCATTGGGGTGGTTGGGAATCTCTCGGTGGCATCCTCGAATCCACTCCCAAAGCCGTATCCTGGTCCGCCAATCGGCTCGATATCTTCGTTGTCGGAACCGATAGCGCTCTCTGGCACCGTTGGTGGGATGGCTCCCATTGGGGAGGCTGGGAATCTCTCACCGGCATCCTCGAGTCTCCGCTCTTTGGTTCGAGGCTCTCGGTCAGCGCGGTCGACGCCGTCGCTTGGTCCGCCAATCGCCTGGATATCTTCGGTGTAGGAACCGACAGCGCTCTCTGGCACAAGTGGTGGGGCTAAGCCCTTCGCCGGCGCTCCCGATCAGCGGGGGCGCCGGCTTCGCCCCGTTCGCGGCTCGTGGGTATCACGAGAGTTGGATCCGTTCCACCAACAGTCCCAACAACCCCCACCGGCCCTACAACCAGGTTCGCGCTTTGCCCGTTTACTGATTTTCGAGATTTTTAAATCCCTATCTTTTCGCGACTTTGGCGCGCCACCCGCGGGCTTCCCGCACACCGCGGCGCGATAATCAGAATCGGATGAGAGTGTTTTACGAGGAAGTCGGCGCCGGCTGCTCCAATCGGAGCAGTCTCCGGAGCGGAACTCCCCTGTTTTCAATGGAGGGATCGTCAAAAACTGCTCCAATTGGAGCAGTCATTCCTTTTCGTCGTTTCGCCGGCGTGAGGCCGACGAATCCGCCCCCGGCGATCACCACATCCACAGGCTTGAGTCGTTGCATGCGCCTCCTTGCGTCGGCGATATTGAAGTGGACAACTCACCCCACAGGAGGAGAAGCGTGCGCCGTTTGATCTCATCCGGATCAACTTTCGAGCGAGACATTGGCTACTCGCGAGCCGTCGTCGAGGGCGATTGGGTTTTCGTTTCCGGCACGACCGGTTTCGACTACTCGAAAATGACCATCTCCGAGAGCGTCGTCGAACAAGCCGAACAATGCTTCCGCAACATCGCCATGGCGCTCGAAGAAGCCGGCGCCTGCCTCTCCGATGTCGTCCGCGTCCGGTACATCCTGCCGCGTGTATCAGATTTCGAGCCTTGCTGGCCGGTGCTGCGAAAATATCTGGGTGAGATCCGTCCCGCCGCGACAATGATCGAGGCCGGCCTCTCCGACTCGCGGATGAAAATCGAAATCGAGGTCACCGCCCGCAAAGCCCGCTGACTCAACCCGACCTCAATCAACCTTCAGCAGCAGGGAGTGCGTACTGGAAGCGACAAGCCGGACCCCCCACCCAGTGAAATCGCCGTGAAAAATTTTCGCCCACTCATCCCGGTTTACTTCGAGGTACTGAACGCCGGAGCGTTTCAATTCCGCCGTGGCCTGCCGGCGCAAATCGGGAAGCAGACCGACGCTCCACGACGAGGGCACGGTGATCCAGGCGCCCGCGCCACTCCGGACCCGCGCTGCCATCTCGCTGCCGTACCCGCCGTCGGCGCAGAGAATCTCGATCCGATCTATCGTTTCAGCAGGCTCAAACTTGAGATCGATCCACATTCCGGGACGCAGGGCTTCCCACGACCTCCATCGCGTGATCGCAGAGCCGTCGAGCGCTAGCGGCATATCCCAGGGGTTCGGCTGCGCGTTCAGAACCGGGCTCTCGGGCTTGATTTGAGCCGGACCGTTCCATAGCCGGATTTCGTTCACGCTCCAGATCCTGCTTCTGTCTTCCCGCGCTGTCTGCACAATGCGAACTTCGCCGATGGGCATTCGAGGAAACCGCGCATTCCAGGTTCGCTCGTAGTCGGGGAAATGCGAAGCCTGTTGAATCAGGTCGATCATTCGTTCGGCAAAGGCGGAACCCCAGGGGATGAGGATGGGCCTCGTGGTGTACGACTGGGCGATGGCATCGCTGAACACCAGCACGGGCTGGGCCGCGGGAACGTGCGTTTCGATCAACTGCGCCAGAGCGAATTCATCGGCCCTTCGCAGGTACTGCTGCTCGGGTTCGATCCGGAGCGCGGCGCTCCACGGCACGTGATTGACGATCCGCCATCCGGAAGAGATTTTCAGGCGGTTGTTGAAGGAAGGCCACGACATCACGAGATGACCTAGGGCGAGGACGAAAATGAGCGGCGCCGATCGCGGCAGCCGGCCGAGCACAAACGCGGCGGCCATCGCTAGCGGCGGCGCTGCTGCCATCAGAAAACGGCCGCTTTTGTTGCCGACAAAAGGCAATGCCAGGAGTATTCCCGCAAGCACGACCATACGGGTCTGCGGCCAGAACAAGCCCACCAGCGCCAGCGGAAGCAAAATGAACTCCGGCCCAAAGCTCCCGTCGAGCTTCACACCGCCGAAGGTGAGTTCGCGCGGCAACTCGCTCCAGTGGACCCCATAGGGATGCGCCATGGCTTCCCGATATCCCTCCTCGAAGGAGATGTGAAACCACCGGTTGGGAAACACCTTGTTCCCCAGAAAGGCAACCGGATTCTGGTACCAGATCACATTCCGGATCAGATAGGGTGCGGGGGCAATGATCATCGCAATCGAGACGAGAAGCGCCGCGCGCGCAGCCTCTTTCGGGCGCCGTCGCAATTCCCACAACGCCGTGCCGGCGACGATCAATAACAAAGGGCCGGCGGTGTACTTCACGGCGAACGAGAAACCCGCCAGGAATCCGGCAGCCAGCAGAGAACCCGGACTACGCGTACGCCGCCACTGCTGCAACAGGTAGATTGCCGCAAAGGTGAACACAGCGAGCCCGACATCGTTATATGCCGACGTTCCATCTATCCCCACCAAAGGGCTGGCGAATACAAGCAGAGCTGCCAGCACGGCCGCGCCACTCGACCAGCCGAACCGGCACCCGTAGAGAAGCATGAGCCATGGAAGCAGCATGAGAAAGCCGAAATGCACCAGCGTCGCGGCGGAGTGCCGGCCGATTGTAAACGCGAAGAGGAATAGCATCTCCATGCCGTCCGGCAAAGCGGCAAATATGCTGATGCTCCGGGAGAGACCGTGCGCATGGCTCCACAGGTTGACCAGGCCGAGATGGTACGCCATGCCGTCCGGACTCATCTCCGGCGACACTGCCTGGCGAAAGTAGAGAACGCCGTAAGCCACCCAGGCCAGCACGAAAAGACCGAGCAGCGGGGTAGGGATCGTGGAGAACGGCGCCGGGCTGAGGCGCCGCAGCCATCTCCCCGGCAGCGCGAGCAACAGAACCGAGCCCGTCGTCAGGACGAGAAATATTTCTTCCCTGGCGATCCCAAGCAATGCGAGGGCGAGCGTCAGACAGCTGGTGAGGGCGGCGCCCAAAATGGCACCGAGCAATCCAGCTTCGGCCCGGTTCAATTCGAGGCGCAGCACGCGAACCGCGGGGATGCCAAGCGCCAGCGATGTCGCCGCGCACGCCAGGAATCCCAGCACGATCGGGAAGACACTCATGCTTCACTCCAGCATATTCAACCGTAAGTGGCGCAGATCGGGCAGCAGGTAGTCGGGGCCGCGCGCGTGCAATTCTTCCGGCGGCGTGATTCCCGTTTTGACCGAGATGATGCGGATGTGGTTGGCGCGCGCGGCAATGATATCGGCGGGCGCATCGCCGACCAGCGAAACCGGCGTAGCCCGGCCGATCCAGCCGCGCCGCCGCGCCTCGCCGACCGCCCGGCGTACCAGGCCGGCCCGTGTCAGCGCCATTTCTCCGAAGGCGCCGAATCGAAAATACCGGCGCAGGCCCGCGCGCTGCAGTTTGCGCCAGCCGATCCGCGTCAAATTTCCCGTCACCAGACCCAACAGGAGTGCCTGCCGCGTCAGCCGCTGCAAGAGCGGTTCGACTCCCGGGCAATGTGCGGCGCGCAGCGGCGGACAGACGTTGAGGTAGTGCCGCTCGGCCGCGCTGATGATCCTGGGCATCGCCGACCGGATGCGCGCCTCTGGCGCCCCGACGTTCCGCATCATGCTCGTCACGATATCCACGTCCAACATGCCCTGCACGGGAATGCCCTGGGTGGTGGTGTCAAACCCGGTGACGCGCCGAATGCCTTCCACCAGCGCCTCCCGATGATGCGGCCCCGCCCGGCGGACCAGCGTGCCATCAATGTCGAAGAGAACCAGAGCGCGGTAGGTCACCAGGAAATGCAATCATAACAAGACCACGCATCGTTACAATATGGATGTGCAGCGATCGAAATTCCGCGCCGGCCTCATTCAGATGGCGTGCTCGACGGATCCCAACGAGAACCTGGCCAAGGCCGAATGGCGGATTCGCGAAGCGGCGGGAAACGGCGCGCAGATCATCTGCGTGCCGGAGTTGTTTCGCTCGCAGTATTTCTGCCGCGAAGAAAACGCCGCGCTGTTCGACCTGGCCGAGCCCATCCCCGGCCCGACCAGCGAGAGTTTTTCCTGTCTCGCGCGCGATCTCCAGACAGTGATCATCGGTTCGATTTTCGAGCGGCGCACCGCGGGCGTCTATCACAACACCGCGCTGATCTTCGATGCCGATGGATCGCTCGCCGGCACCTACCGCAAGATGCACATCCCCGACGACCCGCTGTATTACGAGAAGTATTACTTCACGCCGGGGGATCTGGGCTTCCGTACCTTCGAAACGCGCTACGGCCATATCGGGGTGCTGGTGTGCTGGGATCAGTGGTATCCCGAAGCCGCGCGCCTGGCCGCGCTCGGCGGCGCGCAGATTCTGTTCTACCCGACCGCGATCGGCTGGCACCCGTCGGAAAAAGCGCAGTACGGCGCGGCCCAGCATGACGCCTGGCGCACCATCCAGCGCGCGCATGCCATCGCCAACGGATTGTATGTCGCCGCCGTCAACCGCGTGGGCTACGAAGGGCCGCCCGAGCACGGACTCGAATTCTGGGGCGGCTCGTTCGTGGCCGACCCATTCGGCCAACTCCTGGCCGAAGCTTCGCAGGCCAACGAAGAAACGCTGGTGGTCGAATGCGACCCGCGCCGCATCGAAGAGATCCGCCGTAACTGGCCGTTCTTGCGCGACCGCCGCATCGATGCCTACGCCGGAATCACCAGCCGGGTGATCGATTGACGCCCGGGACGCCTCGCAGCCAGGGCTATCGCATGCCGGCCGAGCGGGAGCCGCATGAAGCCACCTGGATCGCGTGGCCGCACAACCGCTCGGATTGGCCGGGCCGCTTCGCCCCCATTCCGTGGGTTTACGGCGAAATCGTTCGCAAGCTCAGCCAGGTGGAGGGCGTGCGCATCCTTGTGCAGAATCGATCGCTGCAGGAACAAGCCACGCGCGTGCTGCGAAAAGTTGGCGCCAGGCTCGACGCGGTGGAGTTTTTCGAATGCCCCACCAACCGCGTTTGGACGCGCGATTATGGTCCCCTGTTCGTGAAGAATCGGCGCGGCGCCGTCGGACTCACGTTATGGAAATTCAACGCCTGGGCTAAGTACGACGACTGGCAATGCGACCGGCGCGCCGGCGAGTTCATCGGCGAACACTTGAAGCTTCCCAGGTGGCATCCCGAGGTGGTGCTGGAAGGCGGCAGCATCGACGTTAACGGCGCCGGCCTCGTGCTGACGACAGAGGAATGCCTGCTTAGCCCGGTGCAGGCACGCAACCCGGGCATGTCGCGCGCGCAAATCGAACGGACGCTTGGCGACTATCTCGGCGTGCGTCAAGTCATCTGGCTGCGAAACGGCATCACCGGTGACGACACGCACGGACACGTCGACGACATCGCGCGATTCGTATCGGCAGACACGGTGGTGGCCGCATGGGAGGCCAATCGTTCCGACGCGAACCATGAGCCACTCGCCGAAAACCATCGCTTACTACGCGCCGCCGGGTTACGGGTCATCCAGCTCCCGATGCCACAGCCGCTCGTGTTCGCAGGGCGCAGGCTGCCGGCCAGTTACGCGAATTTTTATATCGCGAACAACCTGGTTTTGGCGCCGACCTTCAACGATCCGAACGACCGCACAGCTCTCGCGATTCTCGCGAAAGCTTTCCCGGACCGCGAAGTCAGCGGCATCAACTGCACCGATCTGATCTGGGGCCTCGGCGCGCTGCACTGCATGACGCAGCAGCAGCCGGCGGCAAGATCGCCGGCGTTGCGCTAGTGCGGAATGCTGAACGCGTAAAGTTTGTTGTTGGCGGTACCGCCGACGCGGCCATAGCCCGAGCCCCAATAGACGACGCCGTTCACAATCGAAGGCCCGTCAATCACCGAACCGGCAGTGGTGAACTGCCAGAGAATCGCGCCGGTCTTCGCATCGAAAGCGAACATTTTGCCGGATAAGGAACCACCATACACCACACCGTTCGCCTCGCTGACTGCGCCATAATCGCTGAAGCCGTCCGGATCGGCAGTCTGCCAGAGAATCTTGCCGGTAGCCGCGTCGACCGCGTTCCAAACTCCACTGGTGACGGTTTGACCGTTCAACAAAGTCGTCCCGACGTGGCCGCTGTTCGAGATGGCAACGTAGATGCGGTTGCCGTCGGTCGCGGTGCCCCATTCGATCCCGCCAAAGATACCGCCGGGGCCGACTGCCGTGCTCCAGCGCAGGGTGCCATCCTGGGGATCAAACGCCCACAAGAACCCGCTCTTCTGACCGAAGACCACCAGGTTATCCAGAAGATTAGGGCCCGAGCCCGAGAGATCGAAGTCCGGACCGGGAGGCGCCGGACAGTTCGTCCCGGGAGGGGAAATAAAACAAGCGACGGTCCAGGCATCGTAGGTGCCCACCTTCTTCGCCCACCGTATGTGGCCATCCTTCAAATCCAGCGCCAGAGCCGCATCGAAGTAGTCGTCGGCCGCCGTGCAATCAGCTTTCGGATTGGCTTCGACGCACGCAGTGACCGAGGCCGGGACGGTGTAATTGTTTCCGGTGCCGACATACAGCAGGCCGCGCTCGGGGTCGATGGCCGGCGGTTGCCAGACGGGGTTGCCACTGTATCCGCCCGGTTTCCCGCCGTTGTCCGGCACGGTGTAGGTTTTCCAAAGGATCTTGCCCGTGTTTGCGTCCACCGCCACCACGCTGCCGCGAAACACGCAGCATGCGTACGCGTTGGGAATCGCGAGGATCTCTTCGTTGGAAGAAATGCCGACGTAGACCACGTTGCCGTAAACCACCGGCGACCCGGTGATGATCGCCATCCCTTGACTGTCCACCTGGGTCATCCAGTGCAGCTTTCCAGTCTGACGATTCAGCGCCATCAGATTGGCGCCAATGTGAAGGGCAGTCGCACCGTCGTTTTCAATGTCGCCGATGATTACATCGTCGCCGTGGACTGCCGGGCTGACACGGCTCACCGCGCCCGCTACGCCATCCAGCGCCGGCACCTGAACCGACCAAATCGGGTGGCCGGTGTGCCGGTCAATGGCGTAGACGTTGCCCGCCCAATCGGGAACATAAACTGCGTTCCCCGCCACGGTCGGCGTGGCCGAAACGTCCCCGCCGGTGGTGAACGTCCATTTCACCGCGAGGGAAGCTGCATTGGCCGGCGAAATTTGCTCCTCATCCGGTGCGCTACGCGTGTTATTTAGATTCTGGCCCGCCACCGGCCATTGTCCAAAACCGTCCTCACCAAGACTGTCTGCCAGGCCGATCGCCGCGATCACACCGGCCACATACACAAGAATCCAGTAACGCTGCATGTGTAGACCTCGTTCTCCTTGGTCCAGGTTTTCAGTT
>CAYTJD010000102.1:0-7256 GCA_964438005.1 uncultured Solibacteraceae bacterium
CCTCGACGAACGGCTCGCCCCGCACCCACGCCACCGCAACCGAATCATTAAAGAAGATCGTCCGCGGATTGGTCGCGCTGATGATCTGCTGCTGCAAGCTCGTTTTGGAGAAAACGACAAGCTGCGATTCCACCGGAACATCCAGCGCCTGCAACACAGAGCGAAGGTAACCCGGCGTTCCGTCGAACACGAGCCGCACGGAACCATCCTGCAGCCTGGCGTTCAGTTCCGAGACGGCGTTGTGCTCCGGCCGCACCGCGTACCCGATCACCGCATCATCGCGGTCGCCCCGGAACGGCGCGCTGAGATCGAGTGCTGCTGCCAGGCCGACGCAGACCACTCCGACGAAAAAAGGCCGCGCCATGGCGCCTACGCCTTGGCGGTGTTCCGCGATTTCGGGACCGACGGCGCTGCCGCCGGAGAGTCCTGCATCGGCAACCGCGTGCGGCGGATCCGGTCGTACGCATACAGCGCGCCGGCCACCGCACCCGCCGTCGGCACCAAGCCGATTTCGCCGGCCCCCTTGGCGCCGTAACCGCCCACTTCGTCCGGCACTTCGATCAAGATCACGTCAACCGGCGGCGTATCCTTCGCCTTGGGAATGCCTAGGTCGCGCAACAGCAAAGAATTCGGCCGCCCCTCGGTGCACGGAAAATCTTCGGACAGCGCATAGCCTAAACCCATGTGCGCGCCGCCTTCGATCTGCCCCGCGCAGGCCAACGGATTGATCGCGCGGCCTACATCGTGCGCCGCCACTACGCGCTGGATGCGCCCGTCCTCGCCCAGAATGACCAGCTGCGTCGCATAGCTGAACGTCAGGTGCGTCGTGGGATTTTGCAGAGCCTCCGGCGTGCCCGGCTTCGTCGTGAAATTGCACACGTAGTCGCCCGAATATTCGCGCCCCACCAGATCCGCGAGGCTCGCGTGCTTCAGATCGTCGGCAAGTTGCCGCGCGGCCCGCTGCGCCGCCGCACAGCTCAGCGTGGTGGCGCGCGACGCCCACGTCTCGCCGCACTTGGCGCCCATTTCTTTGTCCCAGCGCACCGTCATCGCGTCGAGTGGCAAGCCTGTCTCTTCGCAAACCGCCTGGCGAATGGTGGTGAACACCCCCTGCCCCATCTCGGTGTAGCCGGTGAGCACTTCCAGCCGACAGCCCGACAGCACGCGGATCTTCGCGTGGCCGCTGTCAATGGTCCCGTTGCCGATGCCCGTACTCTTGATGCCGCAGCCGATTCCGGCGTACTTCGCCTTCTTATAAATGTCTTTCACGGCCTGCAGCGTTTGCAGAATGCCGCAACTATCTCGCATGATCTGGCCGGTGGCGAATTGGTCGCCCGGACGCAGCGCGTTCCGTTCGCGGATATCGTACCCGTCCACACCGACCCGCTCCGCCAACCGGTCCATGATGCCTTCCATGGCGAAGTGCGCCTGGTTGGTGCCAAAGCCGCGCATCGCGCCGCTGGTCGGGTTATTGGTGAACACCGCCTTGGATTCGATATCGACATTCGGCACTCGGTACGGTCCGCACGAGTGGCACGCCGCGCGCAGCAGGCACTTGCCGCCGGTGCCCGCATAAGCGCCTGTATCTCCAATGATGCGCGCGCGCACCGCCAGCAGATTGCCTTCGGCATCGGCTCCCGCCGTGTACTTCAGAATCATCGGGTGCCGCTTGGGATGATGCTGCGTCGATTGCGCGCGCGTGAGCACCACCTTCACCGGGCGCTGCAACAAAAACGCCGCCACCGCCGTTTGCGCCTGGATGGACAATTCTTCTTTGGCGCCGAACGCGCCGCCGCTCGAAACCAGCTCGACTTCGACATCCTCCATCGGAAGGTTCAAGACTTTCGAAATCTGGCTGTGGTCGTAGGTCGATCCCTGGCTCTGCGAGTACACCTTGACGCCCTTGCCCTGCGGCAGTACCAGGCAAGCTTCCGGCTCCAGAAACGCCGGATCGACAAGCTGAGTGCGGAACGTCTGCTCGATGACGTGCGCCGACTGCGCCAGCGCCGCATCCACGTCGCCGCGCGCGAACGCCGTGGTATCGAGAAGATTCCGATGGACGTGCAGATTGCCCGGCGCATGCACTTGCGGCGCGCCCGGTTCCAGCGCGGCAAGGGGATCAGTCACGGGCGGGAGCACCTCGTAGTCCACCTTGATTTGCATGGCCGCCTCACGTGCATGAAACAGCGTGTCGGCCACAACGAGCGCCAGAAAATCGCCCACGCAGCACGTGGTCTCGCCTACCGCGACGAATACGGGCAGATCCGGAATGTTCAGTCCCGTGCCGCGCTGCCCCGGCACATCCGGAGCCGTCAAAATGCGCACGACGCCCGGCATCGCCACCGCAGCCGCTGAATCGATGGCCAGCACCTTGGCCCGCGGATGCTCGCTCAGCAGCGGTGCCCCGTGCAGCATGCCGGGCACGCGCATATCCGCGATGAACGGCCGCTGCCCCAGCGCCTGGTCCGCCCCGCAATAGCGCTTGGGCGATTGACCCACGCCTTCCGTCGCGTTCGATGCAGCCGTGGTGCGCTGCATCCCGTATTGCTCGCCAAAGAAGAAGTGGCGACGCGGTTCCCGTCCCGCCACCGTGCGCCCATTGTTCCACACTTCGCCTGCGGTCTGAATGGCGTCGAGAATCCGCGCATACCCGGTGCAGCGGCACAAGTGGCCCGAGAGCGCTTGGGCGACACCTTCGCGATCCGCGGTCTTGCCGCGCTCCATCAGTGACGACGCCCGCATCATGATTCCAGGAATGCAGAATCCGCACTGCACGCCGCCTTCGAGCACGAACGATTCGCTCAGCACACGCCGCTTTTCCTCCGGCATGCCTTCGAGCGTGACCACAGCGCGCCCTTCCATCTGTTCCGGCTTCCGCCGGCAGGCCAACACCGGCTGCCCGTCCACCATCACCGCGCAACAGCCGCAGCTTCCCTCGGGCGCGCAGCCATCCTTGGCCGAAACGATGCCGCACTCCTCCCGCAAAACCTCGAGGAAATGCATCCCGGGTTCGTAGCCAACCGAAGTGGGCGCTCCGTTCAGGGTAAAGGTGAGATTCGGCATGCTCGCGGCGCCGGCCGCCGTTCCTGGTAACTTGAAGATATCACAGAACTATAGCGGTTTGTCGGGTTTACGACGGCAGTTCCTGGCCTTTGGTTTCGACGCCAAACGGCAGTGCCGCCAGCCCGAGCACGAATGCCAGCGCCGTTAATGCGACTGGCATCCCGAGCGTGCCGAAATGCCGGACGCCCGCGCCCACCAGGAACGTCAGCCCCGCGCCCGCAAACCGGCCGATGTTGGTGGTGAACGCGAACGCGCTTACCCGGCATTCCGTGGAATACTGCTCCGGGATCCAGAACGAATACACCACGAAATTGGCGCCTCCCAGTCCCAGGAAGAAAGTGCATACCAGAAACCATTCGAGTGCTCCCGCCCCCATGTAAAACACATACCCGAACGAGAGGGGCAGAAACACAAGCATGAATGTGAAGAACACCGCCAACGTCGACCGCCGGTCCAGCCGCCGGATCAGCAGCGGCGTCAGCAGCGCGCCGATGATGGTTCCGATGCCCAGCAGCGCGGTCGCCAGCGAAGCCAGCTTTGCCGTGTTCACCGCACTGGCGCCGGACCGTTCCGCCAAGCCCGTCATCGCCGCCGGCACATACACTGAACCCGCCCATAACCCCACAATCGAAGCGATTAAGTAGATCGAATTCAGGATCGTACGCCCTCGGTACTGCCGCGTGAACAATTTCAGGAACGAGTCACGCATGGTCAGCCGGCTGCCGAGTTCCACACGCTTGTTCTTCCAGCGCGCGGGTTCGTGCAGCCGGTTGTATAAGAAGGCGATCAACAGCGCCGGGCCGCCGCCCAGCACGAACATCCAGCGCCACCCGAACTGGCTGCCTACAAAATAATTCAGCACCGCCGCCAGCAATACTCCGAAATAATAGCCGGTGTGCATCAGGCAACCGCCCACTGTCCGCCGCTCCTCGGGCCACGACTCCGAAACCAGCGACGCGCCGATCGACCATTCTCCGCCAATCCCCACGCCCGCCAGAAAGCGGAATACCGCGAGTGACCACACACTCTGCGACGATGCCGCCAGTAGCGTGAACGCCGAAAACCAGAGGATGGTGAACATCAGCGTCCGGGCGCGGCCGAAGCGGTCGGCTACCGGCCCCCACACCAGGGCTGTGCCCCATCCAATCATGAACAGCGCAAATAGCAGCCCGCCGTAGTAGCCCACGTTCGCCGTCGTCGCCGCAATTCCGGATTTCGGCAGCACCTCGCGCAAAGCCGGTACCAGCACCAGTGACAGGATGAACGAGTCCATCCCGTCCATCGTCCAGCCGCCCCAGGCCGCCCAGAAGGCGCGCTTCTGCTCCCGCGTCAATCCAGCGGGCGCCGGCGCCACAGCAACTGCGGTCTTTCGCACAGGGAGTACCTCGGGCAATTACATCATCGCCGGGTGAGCAAAAGCAACAGCCCGTGGCCGATCATTCCATTTCACCGGGTGAAAGATTGTCCACATAACACCAAATCCACGTCTCGCCCGGTTCGATCGAGCGGATCAACGGGTGTTTCGTCGCGTGGAAATGCTTCGTCGCATGTTTATTCTTCGACGAATCGCAGCAGCCGACGTGCCCGCATTCCAGGCATAAGCGCAAGTGAACCCAGCTGTCGCCGGTTTTCACGCAGTCCTCGCATACGTGTTTCGCCGTCGCTCGAACACGAACCTGATCCAGATGTTTACAATGCGCCGCCATCACCGCCTCCGTCAGCCCGCCGCGCTACGGTCGAGCGCTGCCCGGTCCCACCGCCCCAGGGTAGCACCGGCCTGATACGTGCTCTCCAGAAAATCCAGGAGCGCAGTTTTAGGCGCCGGCGCTGTCCGTACGTCGTCATACATGAGGAGATACTCGTGCAGTTCCCGATGATAGAAGGCCGCCGCCGGCTCCACGCGGGCCGCCGCGAAGCCATCCGGTTCCGGCACCGTATATGAATAGAAGGCCGCGCCCTCCACGGCGCCGCCGCCCGGCCAGAACCCCGCGCTCGAACATTCGTGCGAGTACGCTTCGCGCGTCATCGCGTCCGCCCCTTCGCGCTCCGGCGCGCGCCGTCCGGAAAACCGCGTCACGGCCAAATCAAAACTGCCCCAGAAAAAGTGTACGGGGCTGCATTTCCCTGTATAGCGCCCGCGGAATTCCTTCAGAATCGCGTCGGCCTGCACCAGGACGCGCCAAAACCGGTTGGCATACTCGGGGTCGTAGGAGGCATGCTGCTCGTCGCGGTCAAATGGAATCGGATCGGGAATCTCCACCGGCATCGTCCAGATCTTCAGTTCGATCCCCGCCGACGCCAGCGTCTTCATGAACTCCTGGTAGAAGTCCGCGACCGAGCGGGCATACAACCGGACGGTCTTCGTCTGCCCGCCGCTGGTCCGGATCGCCACCTGGTGAGCCAAAAAATCGAACTCCACCTCGAACAGGCGCGACGCAAACGGAATCGCGGTGGTGGAGAGTCCACGGGCGGTTACATACAGCGGCACGTGCCACCAGTGATTCACGCGCGGGCTGAGCGCCAGCCGCACCTTGCCTACAATCTGAGTCCACATGTGCAGGGTGGCATAGGTATCCTTCCACGCCGCCAACGTCAATTCGGGCCAGTCCGCTTCCATCATGGAAATCCCTCTGGCCCGAATTATCCCACGGGGTTATACTTCCTCCATGTCTCGCTACGGCCAATTTGCTCTGTTACTCGTGTTACCCGTGCTGTCGTTGGCGCAAGTCACCGCCAATACAGTCACAGTCACCGCCTCCCAAAGCGCTGCCGCGCAGCCGGACACGGCGATTTTCAGCGTCACCGTCATGTCCGGCATCGACAAGAACCTCAGCGATATCCTGCAAGCCTTACAAGGCTCCGGCATTTCAGCGGCAAACTTCGTCAATCTGTATTCCGATATGGTTCCCGTGGGTCCGCAGCCGGTGCCGGCTTCGCAGCCGGCCGTAACATTGCAGGTGCAGCTCGGTTGGGACTTTCAGCTGACCGTACCGCTTGCCAAAGTGAAAGACACGACGGCCGCGCTGACCGCGCTGGCGCAGAACATTCCTCAAAATAACAGCGGCCTCTCTGTTACCTTTCAATTGTTCCAGACTCAAGCCTCGTCCCAGCAAACTGCAAATTGCAACCTGGCTGACCTGGTCGCCAGTGCCCGCACGCAGGCGCAGCAACTGACGAGCGCTGCCGGGTTGGTGCCCGGTATGATCCAATCGATTTCCACTTCGGTGGGACCGAATGCATCCTGCTTTCTAACCGTGCGGTTCCTGTTGGGCACCCAATTGATGCTCGTGGAACCGAGCTCGATTTCCGTCGTGGCGTCCCGGGCTCGCGCCCTCCAGCCCGACCAGGTCTTGATCAGTTTAAGTGTCAGCTCAGGTCTCAACACGGGCCTGGACGATATTACGGCCGCGTTACAACAGGCCGGAATTTCGGGAGCCGCGTTCATTGGTGTAAACACACAAACGGTATTTACGCCCGGAACCGGGTCTCAGCCTCGCTTGCAATGGACATTCCGCCTGACTGCTCCGCTTTCCGATACCAAGGACACGCTCGCAGCGATTGTTGCGGCCCAACAGGCGCTGGCTAAGGCGTCGGCGGACGCGAGCCTTTCCTTCTTCGTCTCGGGCACGCAGGTCTCGCCGCAACTGGCGGCCGCTCAGACTTGCCCTCAGACGGACCTCGTAAAGGACGCGCAGGCGCGGGCGCAGGCGGTGGCCGCCGCGGCCGGCGTCTCCGCCGGAACCATCCTCGACCTGAATGAGGGCAACGCCGCACCTGCATTCGCATCGATCTTCGACCCGTTCGCTTTCGTTTCTGTGTCGGGAATCGCGACCTTCCAGCTTGGTGTCATCTCGAATGTTGCCCCCGGCCTCGCGTCGACCTGCTCGTTGAGCGTCACTTTCCGTCTCCAGCAGTAATGCGGCACCACCTACGCCGCTTCTGCGGTGAACTGTGCCAACGCCTCGGCTTTCGCCCGCGCGGCCCCGCTGTCAATCGACGCCGCCGCTCTCTCGATACCCTCCGCGAACGACGACGCCCGCCCCGCCGCAACCAGCCCGGCGCTGGCGTTCACCAGCACAATGTCCCGCGCTGCGCCGCGCTCCCCGCCCAGCACCTCCCGCGCGATCGCCAGATTCTTTTCCCGATCGCCGCCGAGCAACGCCTCGGCGCGCGCCACCCGCACACCAAAATCT
>CAYTJD010000103.1:0-11362 GCA_964438005.1 uncultured Solibacteraceae bacterium
GGCTTGGTGATGTCGCTGAGGTCCATCACGTACATGCCGAACGCGCCGAAGCCGGCGTAACCGACCTTACCGCCGTCCTCGACGCGCCTGGGCACGCTCACGGCGCCATGATTGCCGGTCCAGGAGGCACGATCGCCTGCGAATACATATTTCTTGTACTCGGCTTCTTCGCCGAGGCGTTGGCCGGGCACCCACCAGCGCGAAACTTCCTTCACCTTTGCCGGGTCGGACATATCCACGATCATGATGGCGTTGCTGAACGGGCGCTGGTGGTTCTCGAGGCGGAGCTGGTCGTCCCAGCCGCAATCGAGATAGGCATACTTGCCGCCATCGTAGAAATTATGATGAGTGCCATTACCCTTCTCGCCGGTACTGTATTCTTCGAGCAAGTCGGGCTTGGCGGGATTGGTGATGTCGTAATTCCGAATGCCGCGCAGGCCCTTGAAGCCGACGACGCGGTCGCGCAGCGGTTTATCATACTGGCCATCGGGGAATTCGGGTGTGGCGGAGGTGAGCGGCGTGGCCGCCGTGCACATCATGATCCACTTCTTGAGGTCGGTGCGATAGACAACCGCGCCATTGCCGCGGACCACGTTTTTGTTCATCACGACCGGGTTCTTCGGATCGCTGACATCGACGAACCCGCCGTTGGCCGGCAACAGGCGTTGTTTACCGCGAGCCCACAGGGCCATCAGGGGCTCGCCTCCGGCGATCGTCGAGCCGGAGACATGGCTGATGACTTCCATGTTGTGCATGTAAGTCTTTTTGTCGAGGAAGTCGAGCGCGCCCAAGGGCAGCCGGAAGGGCGGGCCGCCTCCTCCCGGGGTGAGGCCGGTCACCTGTGCTTTCGCGCCGAATGCGCCGGTGACTCCGGCCGCGGCGGCGCCGAGGAACGATCTGCGATTCATGGAATCCCTTTCCGAACGCACCGGCAACCAGATCGCCGGTGCTACTCTTGTAACGCAAACGTCCAGATGGAGCCGCCGGTCGGCACTTTTCGGCCGGCATAGCGAGTGGCCAATGTGCCGCCCAGGCCCGATGCGACTGTAACGTACTGACGGCCTTTGTAGGTATAGGTAATGGCTGTCGAGTTGATGCTCGAACCCGTTTTGAACTGCCAGAGTGTTTGGCCGGTGTCCTGGTCGAGGGCGACGAGCTCGCCGGTCAATTTTCCGGTGAAGATGAGCCCACCGCCGGTGGCGAGCATGCCGGCGGAACTGGGCATGCCGACCAACGGAATCTCCCATTTTTTCTCGCCGGTGAGCGGGTCGATTGCCGCGAAGTGCCCGAAAACGTCGGTGTCTTTCATCTGCGGAAATCTTGCGGTGACGCCGGTGGATTCGCCGCCTTTGACGGGAGGCTTGGGCGTCGAGAGCTTCTGGATGCGCGGAACCTCCCAGCCGCTGGCGTAGATCAAACCCGTGCTCGGATTGAATGCGATGGGCACTGCATTGGTGCCGCGCGATGGAAAGATTTCCACTTCTTCTCCCGCGGCAAAGCGTTTATAGACGTCCGTCAGCACTGGCCGGCCGGTGAGGGGATCCACGCCCGACGCCCAATTGACTTTCACAAACGGGTGCGCGGCGATGAACTTGCAATTGGTGCGGTCGAGGACGTAGAGAAAGCCGTTCTTATTGGCCTGAATCATGACCTTCCTCATCTGCCCGTTCACCGGGATATCTGCGAGCACCTGCTCATCGGTGGCATCCACGTCATAGACATCGTTGGGCGTGTACTGAAAGTAGCAGGCGACTTCGCCGGTCTTGGGATGAATCGCGAGCACGCTGTTGGTGAACAGGCTGTCGAGGCCCTGGCGAGGCCGGGGATCGTACGGCTCGGCATTGCCGGTTCCCCAGTAGACCAGATCGAGCTGCGGATCATACGAGCCGGAACGCCACGTAGGCCCGCCCCCCTGCGACCACGCATCGCTGTTCTTCGGCCAGGTCTCCGAGCCCGGCTCGCCGGGAGCGGGAATGGTGTAGCGACGCCAGAGCTTCTTGCCGGTGTCGGGATCCCATCCATCGAGGAAGCCGCGTGTGGTGGACTCACCGCCCGCGACGCCGGAGATCAAAACGCCGTTGGCGACGATAGGTCCGCCGGTCGCATAATACCCATCCTTGGCATCCGCGAATTTCTGGTTCCAGAGCGGCTGGCCCGTCTTCATGTCGAGCGCCAGGAGATGGTTGTCGATGGTCACGCGGAAGAGCTTGCCGTTGTAGATGGTGGCCGCGCCGCGGTGAAAGGGAGCCCGGCGAATTCCGGCTTCCAGCTCGACGGGAGTGCGCCAAACCTGGTCGCCGGTGGCCACGTCGATGGCGAAGGTCCACTTGCCGTTGATCACGTACATGACGCCGTTGTAGATCGTGGGCTGGGCCAACTCGCCCTGGTCGTTCATGACGCTTGCGTTCCAGATGGGCACCAGGCGCTTGACGTTCGATTTGTTGATCTGCGCGAGCGGGCTGTAGCTTTTGCGGTCGTAGCCCATACTCTGAGTGGTGACGTTGTCGGCATTCTTGGCATCGTTCACCAACTCTTGCGTGGTTTGCGTCACTGCCAGCGCGGAGCAGAAAGCGAATAGCGTCGCGCACCGCCGGACTGTTTTCATAGGCGGCCTCCTTAAGTGTTCCATTATAATGACGATCCCGCGGTCTAAAGGGGGCCCTATGGTAGCATCGAAGGCAATGTCGTTGAGCCCGAGTGCCGGCGTCTCCGTCGAGCCCGCGCCGCATGCCGCAGGCTGGCGAATCTGGGTTGCCAGCGTCACGATGATGCTGTGTTCGTGGCTCTCCTACGTGGACCGGCAGATCCTGGCCGTGCTGTCGCCGATGATTTTGCGGGACACGGGCCTCACGGCACAGAGCTACGGCGAGGTGGTTTCGGCGTTTTCGGTCGCGTACATGATCGCCAACCCGCTCTGGGGCTCGATCCTGGACTATGTCGGACTGCGCGCCGGCATGCTGGCGGCAGTCGCGATCTGGACGGTGGCCAGCACATCGCACGCGTGGATGGCGGGATTTTTCGGATTCGCCGCGGCGCGCGCTCTTCTGGGACTGGGCGAAGGCGCGACATTTCCCGGCGGGCTGCGCGCGTCGATGGATTCGCTGCCGGCGGACCGGCACTCACGCGGCCTGGCGGTTTCTTACAGCGGCGGTTCGCTGGGAGCGATTCTGGCGCCGCTAGTGGTTGTGCCGATTGCCGTTCACTACGGTTGGCGTGCAGCGTTCTTTTTCTCCGGGGCCCTCGGTCTGGCCTGGCTGGTCTTGTGGACCGGGGTGGCGCGGCCCCCCTATTTGAGCCCGCCCGTTCGCAAGCCTCGGCGCATGGCGTGGCCGAATCCGTTCGAGCGCCGCTTCTGGGCGTTGGTGACCAGCTACGCGCTGGGTGCTATCGCGATTGGACCGGTTCTGTATTTCAGCCCGCTGTATCTGAACCGGGTGCTGCATTTCTCAGAGGCCGATTTGGGGAAAGTGCTGTGGATTCCTCCGTTCGGCTGGGAGCTCGGTTACTTTTTTTGGGGATGGGCGGCCGACCGGTTCGCCCCCAACAGCCTGCGGCCGGCCGGCATGTTTTTCTTACTGGCGATCTGCTGCCTTCCGATTGCTGCTGTACCGTGGAGCACTTCGCCGGCCCTCGTATTGCTTCTCTTTTTCTGGTCGATGTTCGTGACCGGCGGTTTTCAGATGGTCGCGCTGCGGACCGGCGCGCGCATGTACCCGCGGGACAAGACCGCACTGGCCGGCGGAACCGCGTCGGGCGCGTGGTCGGCCGTGGCCGCGATCATTCTCCCGGTGCTGGGCCGGTGGTTCGATCAGCAGCGTTTCGGCGAAATCTTCTGGCTGATCGCGGTGACTCCGTTGGTGGGCGTTCTGTTGTGGCTCGCGCTGAGTGCTTCCGCAACTCAGACCCGCACAACCGTAGCCGAATAGAACCTGGGGAAGCGCGCTAGGGCGTTACCGTCAACATTGCTGCCTTGCTCGAAAGATTACCTACAGTGAACACCACCGGTTGCGGGCCGATCGGGACTCGGGCAGGGACTTGGTAGTTGATCTGCAACACGCCCACCAGCCCCCAAGGAATTCCGATGAACTCGATCGGGGCGTTCACGCCGGCGATCGTGACACTTGTATTTTGCGCCGGCTGAGGAAGCAAATTCAGAGGAGTGCCGTCGGCCGGAGCGGTGCCGTCGATCACGGCCGGAGACACCGCACCCACGCCGGTGACATACATGGTCAGGATCTGCCCTGGCGCCGCGCTGGAAAAAGGGACAGGATCGCCCTGAGTATCCGTGAAGATCCCGGGAGCGGCCGCGGCCGCCACAATTGAGGCTGATACGCTTTGATTGTTATTGGACACTGTCAACGTCACGCTTGTGTTGATCGGCGTCTCATACGGGATTTGTACGTTCAATTGTCCTGGTGAGACATACCAGAGGGGAGCGGCAACGCCGTTGATCATGACACTGACGCCGCCCAGTTGAACGGGTAGAGGGATGCTTGTGGCCGAGAGCGTAGTGGATGCGAGTTGGGCGCCCATAATCGTCAAAATCATGCCCGGCGCATAGTTCGGTTGGTACGAGGCGCCGTTGCCAATCGCCGTGATCGCGGGAGGAGGCGTACCGCCCGGCGGCACCGGTCCGCCGCCAGTTGTCAGCCACGCCGAGAAGAGCGCGTCGGCATCCACCGAGCCGAGGCCCGTCACGAGGTCGTAACCAGGACCGGCAGCGTAGCCCACCGGACCGGCTGTGCAGTTTGGCTGCGTTGGCGGGCAGGTGACGTTGATCATGTTGTTGCCAGTGGTGACGTCGTGGAATGCAGCCGAAGCCGTCTGGGCCAGCGCGTAGAGCGCCGGATTGATATTACCCAGCCCGGCGCGCGCTTGCAGACCCTTGGAGACGACCCATTGGTTTAGCAGAGCCGCTACACCGGCGAACAATGGCGCACCGACAGAGGTACCTCCGAACACGCCTTCGCATTGCGTGGGGGTTGCCCGTCTTCCGCCACAGGCCGATGGATCGCTGGTGAAAATCACGTATCCGTCGTGGTCCGCGGAGGCGGAGATGGAGATGTCGGGCACGTCGCGGGCGTTGTCGCCCGGCACGCCAGTTCCGGTTTGCCAGGATGGCTTGGCGAACAAAGTGCTGCGGCCGCCTCCGCTCGCCGACGGCGTTTTGTCGTTGGCGGTATCATTCCAGCCGGTCTCCGGAATGTAGGAGAGAGCCGACGCATTACTGGCAGTGTTTATCGCGCTCCAGTAATTGTTGGCGCCTTCATTCAATTCGGTGCCGCCTACGCTGGTGACTCCGGGCAAGCCGCCGGGCAGATCGATGGATACGAGGGTGTCCGCTCCGGGGAAGCCGTCGCCGAAGCAATCGGTGGCGCCGCTGTCGCCGGAGGGCGCGAACCACGTGATCCCTTGCGCGCTCGCCCGCAGCGCCATGGCCTGCAGATGCGTCACGTCGGATGGAGCATAGGCCGCTTCGCAGTCTCCATAACTGATACTCAGAATCGGGGCCAGGTTCTGGTCAATCGCGTATTGAGCAGACGTCATGACGTCGGACGAGTATACGTAAATCACGGTGGCGTTGCGGGCAATCGCGCCCGCCATCTCGACATCCAGATCCGCCTCGCTTAAATCGCCGGACACCACGCCGGGATCCGTTTCGCCGGGCACCAGCAATACCTGCGGATCGTTCGAAGGCAGATTAAAGAAGCTGCGAAATTGTTCCACATCGGCGAGGCGAATCTGCGTCTGGCCCGCGACAGCGATTGCCTGGCCGGAACCGTTAAACCCCGCGTTAAACAACGGAGTCACGTTGTAAACGGTGGCGAGGTCATCCGGTCCGAGACAATGGCCCCCGCAGAGGGTCGCGTTGTATTCGGGGTGCACGGCAGAAGGGCCCAGGCTTCGCGGCCGGGAAGCCGGCTTCAACCGAAAGTTATTGAGACCTCGAATCCCGGCAACGACTCCTATCAGCGCCGCCGGGACAGACGGTTCCGAGGCGTTTGCGAAATGAGTTTCGCCGTTCACCCGATAGCGGTGAATCGGGACGTTGAACGCGCGTTCGATAGAGCCAGCCGATCCGGAGACCGCAATCCAGTCGCGTCCGCGCGAGACTCCGACCACCGTGAGGTTCTCGCTTTTGAGCCACGTCAAGATCTGGGTCACATCGTTCCGGCTGACGCCGAATCGATCGGCGTACTCCTCGGGTGTGAGCCAGTGATGATAGTTCGCCGAAGAGGGATCCTGCTGGTCGCGTAGCAACTGCTCGAGGGCGGCCTGCTGGGCGGCGGAAGGCTGCAGCACGATGGTCACTCGCGAAAGCTGCAAGCTCGGATCCACCGGGCCTTGATCATTTTCTGGCACGGCTTTGGGATGCACATTGCCGGCGAGTTGGACGCGCTGGGCGGCGGCGATTCGTCCGGAAATCCGATTCGGCTGAGCCGCAGCGGCCAAAGCCGGTATAAGTCCCAGAAAGACCACGAAAACCAGGGATTTCGGCATGCGCAAGTCTCTCAAAGTATCTCCGACGAGCCAGCGGGACGGCGGGTTTCGGAAACCGGCAGTCACCTCAACCCGGGAGACGAATCTCAGCCGCGCAAAGGAGAAGACGCTCACACTCGTCCTGGCTGGATGAGTGATATCCGTTCAGCATGCAGTGTTCAGGGCGGCCATCCGCGAGGAGCGCGACACGAGTGTCGCCGAACCGCGACGGGTAGAGAGCGGATCTCGAATTACACGGCAACCTGAGCGGCAAGCCGGTTCGGCAGCGTCTTTGCGACGATATTGCGAAATTCGCCTTCAGTGAGCAGGCGCTTGTGTTGCAGCGAAAATTCCTTGACCGCCATGACCACCTGCATCGCCTCGTCTTCGGTGAACTCGACTCCCAGCCTCTTCAGACCGTTCTTGATGGAATCGATGCCACTGCCTTTGCCGAACACGACTTTCGCCGGCGGTTGTCCGACTACGTCCGGACGGTAGGGGAACAACTCGGTCGGATGTTCCTGACCGCAGTTCTGGAACCAACTGGCGATGATCCCGGATTCAATCTGAAACAGGGCGTCGCCCACTACCGGGCGGTTGCTCGGCACCGCGTGTCCCGAGAGTTCCTGCACGAGGCGCGCCAGGCTGTAGAGCTTGTCGTACTTCAGGCCGATATCGATGCCATAGAGCGTGAGCAGCGCCATGGCGGTCTCTTCCATGGGGACGTTGCCGGCGCGTTCGCCGAGCCCGAGGACGGTGGAGTGAATCACTTCGACCCCTTCCGCCACAGCCATGATCGTGTTGGCGACTCCCATTCCGAAATCCATGTGGAAGTGAGCCTCCAGCCGCTTGTTGACGCGCGCCTTGACCTGGCGTACCAGATACTGCATGGCGTGCGGCGAAACTACGCCAAAAGTATCGACCAGCGCCAGCGCGTCCATATGGCCTTCGTTCGCCACCCGCAGAATCAGGTCCAGTACCCATTTCATATCGGCGCGCGTGAAGTCGATGGGGAAGAATACGACTTCGAGGCCCTGCGAGTGGGCATAAGCCGTCGACTCGATCGACAGTTGAATCGCTTTTTCGAGCGGCCACTGGTAGGCATATTGAATGATGTGCTGGCTGGAGGGAACCTCCATCACCACGCCCGAGACGCCGCAATCGACGGCGCGCTTGACGTCGTCGACCATGCAGCGGGAAAACGCGAAAATCTGCGGTCCCAGGTTGCGCTTGACGATTTCCTTGATCGCCGCCTGGTCGCTCGGAGAGACCACCGGCATGCCGGCTTCGATCCGATGCACGCCGGCCTCGGCCAGACCTTCGGCGATGCGGATCTTGTCATCCTTCGTGAAAATGACGCCGGTCTGCTGCTCGCCGTCGCGCAGCGTGATGTCGTGAATCTGAATGTTCTTGGGAAAATGGAACTCGGCGCGCACGGCCTCATTGAAGTTCCACGGGCTGACGAACCATTTATCGGTTTTCCAGGGTTCTTGAGACATGATGGTCAATTCCTCCAGGTGGGCTAGGTTGTCGCGGACTTGGTGACCTCGGGATTGACGGGGTTCCGGACCGGTTTGCCGGTGAGGACCCGAAGCACTTCCTCGGCTGCCTTCGTCTGCAAATCGATGAGAGATTCTTCCGAATAAAAACTGGTGTGCGGCGTAAGAATAACGTTGTCGCGCCCGAATAACGGCGAGTTGGCGGGCGGTTCCTGTTCCATCACGTCGAGCGCCGCGCCGGCCAGTCGCTTCTCGTCGAGGGCGTGGGCAAGCGCGGCTTCGTCGACGATCGGCCCGCGCGCCGTGTTAATGAGGTACGCGGTCGGCTTCATGCGGCGGAAGACCTCCGCGTCAAACAGGTGATGCGTCGCCGGGATCAGCGGCGTGTGGATGGAGATGTAATCCGAGATCCGCACGAGCTCGTCAAATTCAACGCGCTGCACACTCGCGCGGGACAAAACGTCATGCGGTACGTAAGGATCGTAGGCCACGACGCGAATACCAAACGCCTGTGCCTTGGGGGCGACCAGTTGCGGAATCTGTCCGAACGCCACCAATCCCAGAACCGTGCCGCGCAGCCGATGAATCGGTGTGACCGCCTTCATTTCCCAGCGGCCCGAATGCGTGCGGGCATTGGACGACGGAATCTTGCGAACCAGCGCCAGCAAGAGCGCCAAAGCGTGGTCGGAAACTTCATCCAAACAGTAGTCGGGAACGCGCGTTACGACGATGCCGCGGTTGGAAGCGGTAGGTATGTCGACATTATCTACACCAATGCCAAAACGGGCGATGATCCGGCAGCGCGTCAATTGTGAGACCACCTGGGCCGGCATCTTGGCGTAGGTAGTGAGCACGGCGTCCGCGTCGCGGGCAACCGCCAGGATGGCTTCGGGCGTGGTTTGCACGGCCACGCGGAGCTCGCCGCCGATCTGTGACAAGACCTTTTGGGCCGGGTCCAGGTTGGGAAAAACCGAGTCTGTAACAGCGATGAGGGGAGGCACTAGTTCATCCAGCGTATCACGGTCGCCACGCCGTCCGAACTAGCAAATCCGGGCTACGCGCACAGGAGTTGAGGAATTTTCTGGAAATGGTGGTCCCTTGTGATCAGGGTGAGATTGTGCTCCAAAACCAGAGCGGCGATCCAAAGGTCATTGTCGGGAAGCGGCGTGCCGGCGCGCTTGAGCTGTACAAAGAGACGCGCATACTGTTCCGCGGTTTCGCGGCTGGGCAGCAATACGGAAACGCTCTCCTTGGCTAGAAATTTTCGGAGGAGCAACTCGTTGCGATGCTGCTGCGAGCCGCCATAAAACCCGGCTTTGATCTCGGCCAGCACGATCAGCGGCAGCCAGACTTCCTCAGAGGCGCCAAGCCGCTCCGCGAGTGCGGAGTCTCCTTGAAACAAATCGGTCAGGCGATTCGTGTCGAGCGCAACTCTCATTTCCACTTATCCGAATCGATCTGCCGTTGTGAGGCGAGGATTTCGTCAAACTCGGGATCGGGCGTCCAGCAGCCCACCAGATCGGAGAAGTCGGCGCGTGGCCGCCCTCCGAGAGTCGATTCGGTCAATTCCTCCACGATGAGTTGATTGAGGCTTTGATGGCGATGTGCGGCACGCTCGCGAAGAGCCCGGTCCACCTCCTTGGGAACACCCCGGACGGTGTACTGAACCTCCGCCTGCTTTTTCATGCCTACATGATAGCAGAAGATGCAGGCAAGCTCATAGCACCGTTCCGAACCACCGAAAAACCACTAGATCTGAGGTCCTAAAACTCTAATGGATTTGGTCTTCGGTTTCTCCCTTGCCTCAGGCGCGAAAAATTACTTATGCTTTCCACTATGGCACTCCGGCCCGTTCATGGATGGTTTGCAGCGACCCTTTTGTTGATTAGCTCAGCCGCGCCCTCGGCGAAAGCCGACACGATGTACGCCTACACCGGGAATTTATTCACGGTGTGCAGCTTTGGCTCTTGCCCGGCGAATTACACTTCGGATTACCTGATCGCAACGATTTCTTTCGCAGGACCACTCGCGCCCAACCTGCCGCTGACTGACCTGACCGCGTCGCTCACGGGATGGACACTCAAGGACGCGCTCGGATATTTTTCTTTTTCTTCCAAGGATCCAAATACCGCTAACTACCTGACCGGGTTCCCGTCCGCGGGAGCCCCACCTCTGGCATTGTCGACTGACAGCCAAGGGAATATTCTGAACTGGGACATGTTCGCACTCCCGGATGAAGTACTGGGAAAGACGGGAGTGGCGGAAGCCGGTCTGATCAATCCCACCGCGATTGTACCCTGCGGCGCCAGCTCCACCTGCGTCCTCGCAGACTTCGTGGAAATCAATTTCGGCCTTCCCAACGAATGGGACGCGCTCAGTTCGGTTCCTGGGAAGTGGAGCCAAGTTCCGGAACCATCCGCGCTCTTACTGGCGTCCCTGAGCGCGGCAGTCCTGATCATGGCGAGGCGGCGCAAGCGTCAGGATTCAGTCTAGGGAATGCAGGGAATTGCGGACCGGCTGCGGTGCGGTCTCAGTTCATCCAGCGGACCACGCCGGCGACGCCGTCCACGGCTACAGTGGAGCCGTCGGGGATGCGCTCGGTAGCATTCAAAACTCCGAGAACCATGGGGATACCGCGCTCGCGAGCGAGGGATGCCATATGCGACGTGCTGCCACCGCGTTCGGTCACGACACCGGCCACGTGCGTCAGGATGTGACTCAGCGCCGGACCGGCCACTCGCGTCACTAAGACGTCGCCGGGCGCTACGCGCGAAATCTCGCACTCGCAATTGACCACACAGGCCCTGCCCGTGCCCCAGCCGATGCCGGCGGCGTGTCCATTCAGGCGCGGCCTGTTTTGCCAGAGGATATCCGGAACCACGGCGGGTTGCACATGCAGAGGGCGGGCCTGCAGGAGTTGGAAGCCGGTCTCATCCAGCGCCCATTCGATTTCCACCGGCATCTCCATGAGTTGTTCCACACGCAGCAGGAGGCGCCCTAATTCGACCGCCTGGGCCTCGGTAAGGCATGGCACCGTCATCTGTGCGCGGGGCACGCAGCGGGCTTCGGGTTCCTGGCGGTGGATGCAGCCGACCTGGTGATCCTTACGGCCGGGCATCAGGTTCAGAAGCCTTCCATCGCGGGAAAGTTCGTAGCGGTCGGGTGTGACTTCGCCCTGCGCGATGCTGGAGCCGAGACCCCAGGTGGCGCTCAGGATCAGCGTGCCTTCGGCTGATTCGCTCAGGCCGCCGCCGGCGGCGCGCGCGGAAACCAGCGGCTGGATTAAGACGGCCATCGCCGTGTCGGCCGGGTCGATCTCGTGTGTGGCCATGTAGCGCAGCGCGCGAGTGGCCCAGAGCGCGCCCCAGCAGGAGCGCACCGCG
>CAYTJD010000104.1:0-16871 GCA_964438005.1 uncultured Solibacteraceae bacterium
GGTTGAGCAGCAAGAACCGTCGCGCTCTGGTTCCTGTATGCTAGGATCTGGCGGTAAACGGCATGCGGATCATCGACTCCCATTTCCACTGGTGGCCGAGAGAGATATTTGAGCAGCTCTGCAAGCGGAGCGGCTATCCGCACGCGGAACCGAACAGCCGCGGCGGATACAACTATGTGGGACGTGCGGGACGCCCGTCGCTGAATTCCTGGGCAGAATGGTTTGACCTCGACCGGCAACTCGAGCACATGGATGGTCTCGGGCATGAGGTGAGCGTGGTGTGCTCGCTCGGCCCCTTTTCCATCTACTTTTCGGATCTGCCTCCCGAGGAAGGCCGGGACGCCGCCATGCAGTGGAACGAGGCGATGGCCGGGGCGCAAAAGAAGCATCCGGACCGGGTCTGGGCCAGCGCGGCCGTTCCGTTGACGGACACGAAGATCGCCCTCGAAGTTCTGGACCACGCGATTAACCGGCTCGGTTTAATGGGAGTGAACCTTCCCGGCAGCATCGGACCTGACACGAGAATCGATGCGGAGCGCCTGGCCCCCTTTTACGCACGGGTCGAACAGCTCGGCGTGCCGTTATTCCTTCATCCCACCGACGCGGTGTTTGGCGGGATTCTGGAGGGTTATGGCGGCGCCCTGCATCTCAGCCTTGGCCGGGTGATCGAGGTCAGCGTGGCGGCTTCGCGGCTGGTCTTTTCCGGTCTCATGGAACATCATCCCGGCCTCAAAGTCGTGATGTCGCACACGGGTGGCGCGCTGCCTTACCAATCCGGCCGAATGGACAAGAACGGCAAGAATGCGAAGCTGCCGCGCCCGCCCAGCACATATATGCGGCGAATGTTCACCGACACCGTTTCTCCACACAGCATGGGGATCAAATTCGCCATTGAATACTACGGGGCGGACCGGGTTATGTATGGTTCCGATTATCCGTGCTGGGATCCGGCAACCGCTCTCGGGTTGATCGAGGAGATCGGATTGCCCGAAGCCGACCTGGAAAAGATCCTCTACAGCAACGCCCGCCAGATTCTGGGCCTCAAACAGGTGGTCGAAGTTGGCGCTCCGCTTTAACCCGAAAAGTACCAGTACATTTCGAAAGCCGGCGTTCTTCTGCGCCATCTGGTCGTTGTGGTTTAGCGGATGTGGCAGACCGCCGGCACTAACCACATCGGCTGGATCCTCTTTAGAGAAGACCCATATTACAATCGGGCTGGCTGTTCCGACGGCGACTTACCTTCCGCTCTACGTAGCGGTAGACGAGGGAACATTCGCCAGGCAGGGCCTCCAGGTGGATCTCGTGGAATTTCGTGGCGGGTCGGAGCTGATCAAGGCCATCGTCTCGAGATCCATTGACGTGGGAGCCGTTTCTCTCGCGGAAATCACGGCAGGCATCGATGCCGGGCAGCCGCTGAAGGCCTTCTACGCCGGATTTAACATCCCCGACTTCGATTGGTATGGCGCCGCCTCCATAAAGAGTCTCGCCGCCGCCAAAGGAAAACGTATCGGCATCACCCAATATGGCTCTTCTACCGATTTCATCACGCGGTACGCGCTGACCGTGAACGGGCTCGATCCCTCCAGAGATGTGCAGATCATCCAAGCGGGTCCTCCCGCGACGCGGCTTGCCGCCATGCGCGCCGGGCAACTCGACATCAGCATTTTTGCCACGCCCGAAAAATTTCTAGCCGAAGAGCAGGGCTATCAGCTGATCTATTCGCAGAAACAATTGTCCGATGACTATCCCACGCACCTGATCTTCGCGACCGAGTCGTTTCTCGCCAGTTATCCCAAGACGGTGAAGGCTCTCCTACGGGGTCACACGCTCGGGGTGCGGCTGGCGAAGCAGAACAAGCAAATCGCGGAACGATCGTTGATGAAACACCTTCAAATCGACCCCCGGTATGTCGAGCGGACGTACGCCAACGTCATTAACCACCTTTACGAAGATGGCCGCTTGCCCGACGAGAAATCCCTTCGGGTCTTCTTCGAGATGGGTATCAAAGCAGGGCGCTATAAAGAGCGTTGGCCGCTCGCCCGGTTCTGGATCCCGACCTATGTGGACAGCTACAGTCAATGGACGCCCGCCCCGTCGTAGAGCCGGTCCCGCATATTCGGGTCGAGAGCTTGACCGTCGCCTATGAAAAGCCTCACGCGGCGGACAAACTCATCGCCGTCTCTGAGGCAAGCGTCGAGATCGCGCGCGGCACGTTCGTCACGATTGTCGGTCCGAGCGGCTGCGGCAAAAGCAGCCTGCTGCTGTCCATCGCGGGCCTGCTAAAACCGGCCGCCGGATGCGTGCGCGTCAACGGGAAACCGGTTACCGGTCCGGGCCGCGATCGTGCAGTGGTATTTCAAGACTTTGCGCTGATGCCCTGGCGCACCGTGATTGCGAACGTCCGGTTCGGCCTGGAACTGCAGCGGGTTGCTGGCTTGACGGCGGAGGATCTGACAGCGCGGGCGCGCCGGTATGTCGAGCTGGTAGGTCTGAAGGGATTTGAGCAGTATCACCCGCATCAGCTCTCCGGCGGCATGCGGCAGCGGGTCGGAATCGCACGGGCGTTGGCGGTCGATCCGGAAATCCTGCTATTGGATGAGCCGTTCGGATCGCTCGACGCGCAGACGCGGGACCAAATGGGGAGCGAGCTGATCGGCATCTGGGAACGGGACAAGAAAACCGCGCTGTTCGTTACCCACAGCATCGACGAAGCGATTTTTCTTGCCGATCAAGTCGTGGTGATGGCCGCCAATCCCGGGCGGATCACGGAAATCATCCCGGTGAATCTGCCGCGTCCGCGCTCCGTCGAGACCATGGACTCCAAGCAGTTCATCGAGTATCGGCGGCGAATTCGGGAACGGCTCTCATGAAGCTCACTTACCGCACACTCGTTTCGACCCTGGCAGTCGCCGCGTTTCTGGTGGTTTGGGAACTGGCGCCGCGAACCGGAGTAGTGGACGTAACCTTTACCAGCCAGCCGAGCCGCGTGATCGCCGCCGGTTTGACCATCGTGACTGCCGGCGGATTTCTCAATGACGTGTCCGTCAGCCTTACCGAGTTCGCCATCGGATTCGGCCTGGCCATCGCGATTGGAGTGCCGCTGGGTCTGGTGCTGGGCAGATTCCCGGTGTTGCGCCATCTCCTGGATCCGCCGATCATGGCGATTTATGCAACTCCGCATCTCGCGCTGCTGCCGATCATCGTGGTCTGGCTAGGCATCGGAATGCAATCGAAGATCGCGGTCGCCTTCGTCGGCGGTGTCATACCAATCCTGGTGAACACAACGGCGGGCGTTCGGGAAGTCGAGCGGTCCTGGGTCGTCGCGGCGCGCTCTTTTTGCGCGGGCGAATGGGACGTGTTCGTCAAAGTCATCCTTCCGGCGGCGCTTCCCAGCGTGATCCTCGGCATCCGGTTGGGACTGGGCCGTGCGGTGTTGGGCGTGGTCGTCGGAGAGATGTACCAGTCGCAAGCCGGCCTGGGAAACAAGGTCATGCGATATGGCTCCGAATTCCGAACCGATTACCTGCTCGTTTACGTGCTGCTGATTTCCATGTTCGGGCTGGCGGCCACGACGGCGGTGCGAACGTTAGAGGAGAAATTATGGACGGCTGGAAAATGAAACCCGTGTTTTTGGGGATCGCCTCGTTTGCGATCATCCTCCTGGCATGGGAAGCGGCCGTGCGGCTGGGGTGGGTCAACCCGTTCTTCGTGTCACAGCCTTCCGCGGTCGCCGCCACGCTGAGCCGTACAGCCAGATCCGGCGAACTGGGGCACAACCTGGCAGTCAGCTTCCGTGAATTTGTGATTGGCTATGGGCTGTCTGTCGTCGTCGGAATTCTGGCGGGGGCGCTGGCGAGCCGGTTTCGAACTGTGGAATATGCCTTGGATCCGCTTCTATGGTTCCTCTATTCCGCTCCCCTCATCGCGTTCTATCCCATTTTCGTGCTTTGGTTCGGACTCGGCGTTCCCACGGTCATTGCGCTGGCGTTCTTGCTGTCCTTCCCGCAAATCACGGCGAGCACGCTGAACGGATTTCAGAACGTCAATCCGGGCCTGATTCGCGCCGCGCGATCTTTCGGGGCCGGGGAAAGGGACCTGTTGTGGAAAGTCGTCTTGCCGGCCTCCGTGCCCACGGTGATTGCCGGTTTGCGCCTGGGCATCGGCCGCGCGCTCATGGGTGTGGTGGTGGGCGAACTCTTCGGATCGACGGCCGGACTGGGCTACAGCATCTCGTACTACGGGGGATTGCTGAAGACCACCGATTTGATCGCGGCGTTGGTGGTGATTATAGTTCTCGGCGTTCTTTGCACACAAAGCTTGAGCGCGCTGGAAGCGCGCTTCGATTCGTGGAGAGTCGATGATTAATCCGAACTTCCGCCGCTCCCTCCGGTCGCGGCTCAGGAACTTCCCGCAGGCGCCGTACATCGGAACTGAGCTGCAGCCGGGGGGAGCGGTATGCTGATCGTCGCAGTGGACATTGGCGGAACGTTTACCGATTTCCTCGGCTATGACACAGCCAGCGGCCGGTTGCTGAGTTCCAAAGCCCCGACGACTCCGCAAGCTCTCGAAGAAGGGATTCAAGACTGCCTGAAGAAGGCGGGCGCAAGTGTCGCCGCCATCGACTCGTTCGTCCACGGATCCACGATCGCGATCAACACGGTGCTGGAGCGGAAGGGCGCTCGTACGGCGCTCGTCGTCACCAAGGGCACACGCGACGTGTACAAGATCGGCCGAGGCAATCGGCCCGATGCCTACGATATCTGGTTCCAGCGCCCGGAGCCGCTGGTGCCGCGGCATCTCACCTTCGAAGTCGAGGAACGGCTGCTGGCGACGGGCGCGGTCCAGACTCCATTGAATGCCGTTCAGGCGGAGAGCGTTGCCCGAAAAGTGGCCGCGAGCGGCGCCGAAGCTGTCGCCGTGTGCTTCCTTCACTCGTGGTCGAATCCGGCTCACGAATCGCAGATGGCCGGGTTGTTGGATTCGCACTCCGAACTCTACCGCAGCATCTCGCACGAAATTCTCCGCGAGTACGGCGAATACGAGCGGATCTCCACTACCGTTCTGAATTCGTATATCGGCCCCAGAATGAGCAGGTATCTGGAAGGGCTGGAACGCGAGCTAACGAGAGACGGTTTCGGAGGCAAGCTTTGGATTATGCAATCGAACGGCGGCGCGATGTCTGCGTCGATGGCGCGGCGCCTGCCCGTTGCGACGCTGGAATCGGGTCCTGTCGGAGGGTTCATTGCCGCCGCGCGAACCGGCGCTGCTCTCGGATATCCCAATGTCATTGGCTTCGACATGGGGGGAACCACCGCGAAAGCCAGTCCCGCACGCGGTGGCGAGCCGCAAATGGCGCACGGTTACCACATCGGCGGCTATGCGTCCGGCCAGCCGATGATGCTTCCGGTGGTGGATACCGTGGAAGTAGGCTCCGGCGGCGGCAGTATCGCGCGCGTGGATCGTAGCGGGTCACTCAAGGTTGGTCCAGTGAGCGCCGGGGCCGAGCCGGGACCGGCCTGCTACGGGAGAGGTGGAACCGAGCCCACCGTCACCGACGCCAACGTGGTGTTGGGGCGCCTGGATCCGAATCGATTTCTCGGCGGAGAGATGCCGCTCGATGTCGAGGCGGCACGCAAGGCGATCGAACGGTCGATTGCCCGGCCCCTCGGGCTGTCGGAAACGGAAGCCGCGCGCGCCATCATTCAGATCGCTGTGATGAACATGTCGCTGGCGGTGCGCCAGGTGTCGATTGAACGCGGCGACGACCCTCGCGATTTCGCCATGGTCGCATTCGGCGGCGCCGGTCCTCTTCATGCGAGTGAGGTTGCCCGATCCCTGCACATCCCGCTGGTGGTGATCCCAAATTTTCCGGGACAGTTTTCCGCCAGTGGAATGCTGATGGCCGAGCCGCGCCACGATTTTGTGCGAACGTATTATCGGCCACTGGATCAGACTGAGTTCAGAGACCTCCAGCGGATCGCGGCAGAGATGGAAGCGCTGGCGCAAGAACGGATCGGAAGTGGGGATATCCGGATGCGCCATTTCCTGGAAGTGCGCTACACCGGTCAAGACTTCTCCTTGCCGATCCCGGTCGATCCGAAATGTTACGCAGACGGCTACCAGGCGACCGTCCGCGATCAGTTTCACGAACTCCATCAAACTCGTTTCGGCTATCATGACGCCGATCTGGCGCTGGAGATCGTGAATGCACGGCTGGCTGCTACCGCTGCTTCGATCATGCAGACGCTGCCCGCGCCGCCACAGTGCCGGGACCGCGCGCGGATTGGGACGCGCCCGGTCATTTTCAACGCCGACGCCGTCAATTGCCCGATTTACCGGAGAGAATCGCTCGCTTCGAGCGAACGAATCGATGGCCCCGCAGTGGTCCAGGAGTATGCCAGCACGACCGTATTGTTTCCCGAAGATTGCGCGGAAGTCGCACCTTCCGGCGAGCTGCTGATCCGGGTGGGAGGATCGGAATGAAACTCGACATCGTCACGCTGGAAGTGATACGCAATGGCCTGCCGGCGATCGCTAACGAGATGTCTTTTGTGTTGCAGCGGACTTCGCACAACATGATGATCTACGAAGTCCGCGACTATTGCTGCGGACTGCTTGACACCACGGGACGATTGCTGGCGCAAAACGTCGGCGGCGTGTCGCACTTCGTGGCGAACCTGGGCGACGTGATTCGCGATGGCGTGGAACGCTACGGGGAAGACGGTTTCCAGCCCGGCGATGCGGTGATCACGAATCATCAGCGTGTGGCCGGGCAGCATTTGAACAACATCCTGATCTACACGCCGTGTTTCGAAGGCGGCAGATTGTTTGGGTTTGCAGCGACGCGCGCCCACTGGACCGACGTCGGCGGCCTCAGCACCGGTTTCGGAGGCGCGAACGCACTGGACCCGTGGATGGAGGGCCTGCAGCTGGATCAGATCAAGCTCTACGAGGCAGGGAAGCGGGATGAAAAAGTGTGGCGCCTGATTCGCGACAACATTCGTTTTCCGGAGGCTTCGCTGGGGGACCTGAGATCGCAGATCGCGGCCAACCGTCTGGCGGAACGGCGGCTGGAAGAAATGATATCGCGCTACGGGCGCGCCACCGTGGAGCAGGCGATCGAACGGATCTTCGACCAAACCGAGGCAAGCTGCCGGGCCGTAGTCGCGGATCTGCCGGACGGCGTCTATGAGGCGGAGTCCCGGTTCGCGGGCAGCCCGCTGGATGGGAATCAACCTGTCGAAATCAAGGTCCGCGTGGTCATTCATGGAAGCGACATGACTATCGACCTGACTCACTGTTCGCAGCAGCGCCGGGCTCCGATCAACGCCCGAACACTCGCGGCCCCGCTGATCGCTTACAAGGCTCTGACGACTCCGTCGGAGCCCATCAATGAAGGCGCCTTTCGCGCGCTGAAGATCGAAATCCAGGAAGGCAATTACATGATGGCGCGGCATCCGGCGGCCATGGCCTCGTGGGGCCGGACTCTGCCCACCGTGGTAGATACCATTTTTCTGGCACTGGAACCCGCGCTGCGGGGAAGACTGCCGGCCGCCCACATGGGCGTTCTGGGCGGTCCAGTGGTTTTCTTTGGCAACGACCCGCGAACCCAGCGGCCCTTCGTCACCCAGAGCATCGAAGGAGGAGGATGGGGCGGCCGGCCCACGGGCGATGGCGAAGCCGCCAGTGTTTCGGTCTGCCAGGGCGATGTACGCAACGCCCCGATCGAAAAAATGGAATTGCGCTGGCCAATCCTGGTCCACCGCCGCGAGCTGCGCAGCGATTCCGGCGGTCCTGGCACGCATCGAGGCGGTCCCGGCCTGGAAACCGAAGTGGAAGGGCTGGTCGAAGGGCACTGGTCATTGAGCGACATGGGCCGACAGGCGTACCCGCCATGGGGCATCGAAGGAGGAAAGCCTGGCGCGACGTCGGCCACTTTAATGAAACTGCCTGGGGAAGAGGCGTACAAACCGGTGAACGTCGTGCGCCACCTGGTTCCCGCGGGAACCTCGGCGGTGATAGCCACCGCCGGCGGAGGAGGATGGGGCGATCCTTTCCGCCGCGATCCCCAATTGGTGCGGCAGGATGTCGTCGAGGGCTACGTCACGATCGAATCCGCGGCTCGCGAGTACGGCGTAGTTCTCGATCCCGAGACACTCGAGATCGATGCTGCCGCGACGGAGACGCTCCGGCGCTGAACCGTGCCCTCCGCTCTGGAATCACTGGCCGCTCTTGTACAGGATGAGACGCATGCGGCGAACTGGGAACGCCTCCGCCTGCACATCGCGGACACGCTCGCAATGATCCTCCAGGGAGCGGCATTGCCCGAAGGCAGAACAGCGATGGCATGCGGTTCCCGCCTGGCCGGTTGGTGCGCGTCGGCCCGTCTGACCGAGGCTGACGATATCCACCTGACTTCCTGTACCACTCCTGGCTCGGTAGTCGTCCCGGCCGCGCTCTATCTGGCCTCCCGAGGGGCTTTCGCAACGTGGGGAGAGTTCGTGAGTGCCGCGCTTGCCGGCTATCAAACGCTGCTCCGCGTTGGATACGCAATCGATGGCCCGCGCATCCTGGCCCGGAAGATCTGGCCGACCCTCTTCGCGGCCGCTGCCGGGGTCGCCGCCGTGGCGAGCCGCGCGTGGAAACTGGATGAACCGCAGACCGCCGGAGCGCTGGCTACGGCGTTGGCGGCTTCGACGGGAATCGCGCCTCCCGCCACGGCGTCCGATTCTTCACGATGCATCGCGCTTGGCTTCGCCGCCGAGTATGGCGTATTCGCGGCGATGGCCGCCAAGCAAGGCGCGCTCGGAGACGTACAGCTTCTGGAGCGGCATGCCGGGCGCATCGCTGGTGTTCGAATCTCTCCGCGCAAATTGCTGGAGGATTCGCGAACCCGTTTCTTCTTCGATGAAGTCGGCTTGAAACCTTATCCGATTGCCCGGCAGGGACTCGCCGCCGTGGAGGCCTGTAGAGACTTGGCCGGCCGCAACCCGAAAGGCATTTCCGCGATCACGGTGAGTGTCCCTTCCGCGCAGGCGAGAATCATCAACCACCCTTCCTGGCCGGCGAACCGGATGCAATCTATTGCCGGCATCCAGTACCAGATCGCGCTGGCGCTTTTGGCTCCGGAGCGCCGGATGGACTTCGCCCGTACACCACCGTTTGCAACTCCGGCGCTCCGAGCGCTCGCGGCGAAGGTTCACGTCCGCGCGGATGCCCGCCTGGAAACCCGGTATCCGGATACCTGGCCTGCCCGCGTGGTTGTGAAGCGATCCGGCAAGCGCCAATCAGCGTTGGTCAGCACTCCGCGTGGAGACGCCCGGAATCCGATGGAGTGGGAGGAGATACTGGCCAAGGCTGCGGAATACCGCGCCGTATTGACGCCGATCCGCACAACCAACCCGCGGGATGCCATTCCCCAGCAGGTGCTTGACGCTCTGCCATAGCCCCTGACGTCGTTACTTCTTCAGCCCGAACGCGTAGACCGTTCCGTCCCAGGTGGAGACGTAGATCTGGCCCCCGGCAACTACGGGCTCGCTGAAATGAGTGAAGCTGGCGATCCGCTTTTCGCTCGAATACAATTGCCGTCCCGTTTCGGCATCGAGAGCGTACAACACAGCATTGGTGCCGGGCTGCTTTCCCCCCGAGCGCGTCTCCGTCGCATTCTTCCCGGTTTGCAGCGCGTAGACTACGCCATTTGCCACCACGGGGGGATCCGGCGTGTGCAGGTCGCGGGATATCCACCCCGGCTCGAGCATCGGTTTCCCGCCATCGCCATCCATGCGAACCTCAAAGGCCATGATGCTGCCTTGATTCGCGTCTCCGTAGCTGTGCTGGAACTTCGGCGCGGTTTTGGATGGCGGCCCCTGCATGGGCACGAAGAGCCATCGCTTTCCCTGACGGTCCTGCCACGTCGCCATCGATCCCCACACTCCCCGATCGTGGAGCATTTCCTCGTCATTACCCCAGCGTGGCGACCGGTAGAGAGGCGTGTGGTGGTCGGCGCCACCCAAGTTATTGGCGTCCAGCAGAGAAATAACCGACTCCTTCCCCACCGATCCGACCAGCGTCCATTTCTCGAACGGAAAGATCACCGGACTGACCGAGCCGATGTCCAGATCTTTCTTATTGAGATACTCCCAATTCGCCGGCGTGTATGAGTCGACCAAGCGGAAAGTTTTGAGACTGACGGCCACCACCGTTTCGCCGAATTGGCCGGATGCTGGATCATACGGGCCGTCGGCGGTTTGGGCATAAACGCCCTTCGGCCCCAGAACCAGCCCGCCGCGTCCCCAAGCGCCCGATGGATCCTCCCGATTCCGGGAATCCGGCGGGACACCGGCGCTGGTGTGGAAGTCCGACGTTCGCCGGGGATCCTGTAAATCCAGCTCCGTGAAACGCGTGGGCGTATCCGCGCAACCCCGGGCCGTTGGCGAATAAATCACTCCCTCGATCAGATTCAAGCTCCAGTTGCGCGCGAACGGAGCGGTGAAGTCCGCGGGCGCCATGCGATCTTCGCCGTCCACCAGGCTCAATCCGCGAAGCTTTCCGTCGCTCATCGATACGTAGATCGTTCCGGCGGCTTTGTCGATCACCGGAGTGGCATTCTGCGTGTTCGGACATCGATAATCGGCTTTCGTAGGCGCGGTCAATGTGTTGGGGAATCGCCTCTGCCAGGTGACGGCGCCCGTCTCGGCATCGATCGAATAAACGGTATTATCGCTTCCGACCACAAACACACGCGTCACCGGACCTCGCGGTCCGTTCACCGCAGCCACCAAAGGGGCCGTAAGAGTAGAGAGGACTGGTTCCCGCGGTGCAGTGGGTAGCTGGGCCTTCCACTTCACTTCCAGCTGAGGCACGTTGTCTTTCGTGAGCACGGTCTCCGACTGGTTCCAACCCGTGCGTTGCGGATCGTACCCCCACGTCAACCATTCGCTCTGGGCGCCAGCGAAGGCCGGCAAGAGGAAAACGGCCAGCCCAGCCGCAGTGTGATGTTTTCTCAATCTCCCCTCCTGAGTTGCATCATGACCTACGGCAAGGAGTAAGTGACCAAGGCATCTGTGGCCACAATCGCGACGTACTGTTTGCCATCCCGACCGAGGTACGTGATCGGATCGGCGTTGGCGCGGCGGTCGAGCTTGGTGACCCACAACGGCGCGCCGGTCTTCGCGTCGATCGCCCGGAAGCGATTGTCATCCGTGGAGCCGACAAACAAAACTCCGCCCGCCGTGACGATGGCGCCGGCTAATGCGGGACGGCCAGTGTTCTGCTTTGCTTCGGGAAGGCCTTCCGTGATTCCCAGCGGAACCTGCCACGCGAAATCTCCAGTAGTGGTGTTCACGGCCGTGAGTCTCCCCCAGGGTGGCTTCTGGCACGGCCACGCGACACCACCCATACGAACGTCAAAGTTGCCTCGGCCGGGTCCGGCGCCGTCGAGCGTCGCTCGATCGTAGGGAATTGGCGATCCATCCGCCGTCTTCTCCATCCAGCCAAACGCCCCGTCATCCTGAGTCACGACGAAGGCGTACTTCGTATTCGGGTCCCACGCGACTCCTCCCCAGTTGGCTCCTCCCAAGCCGCCCGGAAACACGAGCGAACTCTTCACCGGCGCGCCTTCCGGACGGAAAGCCCACGTTGTGAATGGGCCGGCGTTGTTCGCCCCGCCATTCTTCGCGACCAGGTCCCGGCAGGCCTGGGCGTGTTCCGCGGTTGTGTCCTCCGCGGTGACCAGCTCCTCCAGGCGAAAACTGTTGCGCGCGATAGGCGGAGGTTTGATGGGGAAGGGCTGGGTGGGAAAGGCCTGTTCGCCAGGCACATCGCTCTTCGGAACCGGACGCTCCTCGACACCGAACACCGGCTGGCCGGTTTCGCGGTTGAGGATGTACATGTAGCCGGACTTGGTGGTGATGGCGAGCGCGGGGATGGTGGTCCCTCCGCGCACGATATCGAATAAGGCAGGCGGCGCGGGCGGATCGTGGTCCCATAGATCGTGATGGATGGTTTGAAAGTGCCATCGATATTTTCCTGTTGCCACTTCCACGGCGACGACGGAGTTCCCGTACAGGTTCGCGCCTTTTCGATCGCCGCCATAGAAATCGCTGGCCGGCGAAGCCAGGGGCAGGTACACCAAGCCGCGTTGCTCATCCAGCGTGAAATAGAACGGCCAGGCGTTGTTGCCCGAACGGTCCTTCCAGCTGTCTCCCTCCCAGGAATCGTGTCCCGGTTGGCCGGGCTGCGCGACGGAGCTGAACTCCCAGAGCTTCGCTCCGGTGCGGGCGTCGAAGGCGCGCGCGTTGCCCGGCGCCCCAACCGGACCCGCCGGCGTGTTCGCGCCCACCACGATCGTGTCCCGGTAAATCAGGGGAACCGAGTTGTACGGCACCACCATGTCCACTTCGCCTTCGTTGCCGAAACCCGGATCGAGTTTCCCCGTGTTCGCGTTGAGTGCGATGAGCCTCCGTCCGGCCGTGAAGACTATGTGCGGCGGATGCGCGGCGTCTCCCGGCCAGTAAGCGACGCCGCGGCGGGAAGGCGCGCCGCCGGTTACCACATAATCCCAGACCTCCTTTCCCGAACCGGGATCCAAGGCCGCCACGTGGTTGCCGGCCGGCAGATACATCAACTCGTTCACCACAATCGGCGTGGCCTCGGAATTGGGTCCGCCTCCGCCTCTGCCTTTCGCGGCGCCTGCTGGGGCGCCGGCGGGAAAGCGATACGTCCACGCCTGGGTCAGCCGGTTGGCGTTTTGGACCGTAATCTGCGCGAGGGGAGAATAGCCCGTGCCGCGGAGATCGTGACGATAGAAGGGCCAATCACCGCTGACGGCATTGGCCGTTAGCCTCGCCACACTCTTCTGCTGCGCAGCGACCGATAATCCGAAGATAATCGCCACGACTGCGATGCCGGTCGAGCCGGCCGTCCAACGGAAGCTCATAACGCCAGACCTCCTGCCCGGAACTTGCCGCGCCTGTCACGGCCTATTTTTGGCCCCCGAATTCCTGATAGAGAGGATCCAGACGGCCCGGCGCTTGCCACTGGGCGATATTCACGTTCCAGCCGAGGTCGTCGGTCTTCACCTTCGCGAGGATTTCGCTCTTCGGCGTGCCGCCTTTGATCAGTTCCTGGAACCGCGTGACGAGCGTGTCTACCTTCTTTTTGTAGGCGTCAAAATCCGCGCGAGTCATCGTCGTCGCATTCGGAGCCGAGTGGCCCGGTACCACGGTGTCAAATTTCAACCTGGCGACTTGCGCGAGCACCTTCTGTGCCTCCAGCAAACTTCCACCGTTCGGATAATCGAAGTTGGGCTGAACGCCGACAATCGCGTCTCCGCCCGAAACTACTTTCAGGTCTGGGAAGTAAACGATCGAGTCGCCGCCCGTGTGTGCTCTCCCAAAATGGAAGACCTGCACCTTCGCTCCGCCCAGCTTGACGACGGTCTTATCGGTATAGGTGGCACTGGGTGCGGCGGGCTTGCCCGCGGGGCTGGTGTAAGTGGCGACCTCCGCCTTCTCCCCTTCGTTCGCGGTCACGCGGGCGCCGGCCCCGATGAACTTGCTGGTATTACCACTGTGATCCTGGTGGACATGCGTGACGATCACTTCTTTGACGGGCTGGTCCGAAACGGTTTTGATCTGCTGCACGAGCTCGTTATAGAACTGGTCTCCGAGGTTCTTGCTATCGACGAGAATAATGCCGGCCTTGGTTACGCGCACCGTGCTGTTGCCCCCGCCACCGGTGACGATGTACAGACCGGGCTTGATCTGCATGATTTTCTGAGGGGCTGCCGGCGGGGCCGCGCCCCGGCCGCCGGCGGGCGCCTGAGCCCGCAGGATGGGAGCTGCTGCCAAGGCAGTCACGAACAAAAAAGTGATTAGACGATTGTGGTGAAACATTGAGTTGGTCTCCGCTTGCCGGCGCGCTCTTCCGCGCCGTGGTCCAGTGTATCAACTTCGAGCGCGGGATCAACCCGGCGGTGGCTTCCATGCCTACACTGTTAGTGTGCTGACCTGCCGGGGTTCTTTCCGCGCGCTGCTCTTGTACGACGTGGCTGAGGAGCTTGATGTCGCGCAGTTGCGCACATTCATCGGCGGCGAAAAGCCTGCGCGCTCCCCCGGATTCAAGCGGCCGGCGCCGGATTACGTCCGTTTCGAGCGGCCTCCCGTGACCGAACCGTGCGAGCCAATCCGGCTGACCACCGGCGAATCGGCGAGCGCCAGCCTGCGCTATTTCGAATACGGCGTCATCAGCCTCGAGTTCGAGATGCCGTTTGAAACCGACTGGCCGGGCCTGATCGCCCTTTCGAACCGGTGGATCTCCGCAGGCGAAGTTGAGCGCCGAGGCCCGAAGACGATTCAGGCCCGCCTGGCGCAGCTGCAGCCGGCTATTCGCAAGCCCTATGCAGATTGGCTGGACGAAGCGTATTACATCATCCACCTCAGCGAGGTGATTGAAGAAGACGGGCGCCATCCGGCCGGCTCCGAGCTCATTTCGCGATATGGCCGCGAAATCAGCCAGGTAATCCGCGGAGAAAATGAGCCGCTCGCGGAGATCGAGCAGAAGGAAGTGCTGTCCTCGAGTCTGTCGTACTATCCTTCCGACGTGTTGGTGCTCGGCTGGCTGGCGGCGCTGGTGTACGATACTCGGGAAGGGGCCGACCCACTCATTCAGCTGGTGGAGTACGCCAACACGCAGCTTCTGGAATATCGCCGCTACGACGAAATCCTGACGGCCGTGTTGAAGAGAGCTTATGCGGCGCTCGAGCATCGCAGCGGCTTTTTTTCCCGCTGGCGCTTGTCGCGTGAGGCGGCCCACCTCAACCAGCTTCGGCTCGATGTGACCGAACTCACCGAACGGGCCGATAATGCCATTAAATTCTTGAGTGACATGTACTATGCGCGGGCGTATCGGCTGGCGGCAGCCAAGGTCGGCGCCGGAGACTACCGGGCTCTGGTGGATCAGAAGCTGCGCACGGCGGGCGATCTGTATGAGTTCATGGTGAACGAATTTCGGGAAGCCCGGAGCTTTCTGCTGGAGATGCTTGTAGTTGTCATTCTAATCATCGAACTGATCCCGATCTTTCGCGGCCTGTGATCGGAGTGTCCTGTACCGCCTTGACCCGATTCTTGCGATGCGATACCTCTAGAAATCTGGAGAAGCCTAGAGGAGGGTCGTGATGCTGTCCCGGCGTACGTTTGCGAAATCAATGGGTGTCGTCCCATGGGCCCTGCGCGCGCAGCAGGCGCCGCTGAAAGCACGGGTGAAGATCGATACCGAGCGCGTGATCGGCGAGATCGATCCCAAGATCTACGGGAATTTCGCCGAGCATCTCGGGCGCTGCATTGACGGCGGCATCTTCGACGAAAAATCATCCCTTTCGGACGCGAATGGTTTTCGGCGCGACGTTCTGGACGCGGCGAAGAAACTGCGCGTCACTCAGTTGCGCTGGCCGGGCGGGAACTTCTCGTCCAATTATCATTGGCGCGATGGCATCGGCCCGCGCGATCAGCGGCCGCCGCGCCTCGAGATGGCGTGGGGCACGGTGGAAAGCAACCGGTTCGGGACCCACGAGTTCCTGAACTACACCGAAATGCTGGGCGCTGAGCCCTATATCTGCGCCAACCTTGGCACGGGCACCTGGGAAGAGGCCCAGCAGTGGGTGGAATACTGCAACTCGTCCGAGGATACCGCCATGACGCGCCTGCGCCGCCAGAACGGGCGCCGCGATCCCTGGAAGGTTGCTTACTGGGGCCTCGGCAATGAAATCGACGGCCCGTGGCAGATGGGGCACCGCAGCGCCGATGATTATGGCAAGTTCGCGCTCGAAGCCGCGAAGCTCATGAAGTTTACCGACCCGAACGTAAAACTGATCGCCGCGGGATCTTCCAATTTCGGGCCGGGATCGGATTGGACGGGCTGGAACCGCGCGATTCTCGAATATCTGAAAAATCATGCGGATTATCTGTCGCTCCATACCTACGTCGGAAACGCGCAAAACGACTACGGCGATTTCCTGGCCAGCTCGATCGAACTGGCGTCGCGCATTAAGACGGCCGAAGGCATCATCGACGCCGCGCTTTCCGGTGTGCGCAATCGCCGGATTTATATCGCCTGGGATGAATGGAATGTCTGGTACCGGGCGCGCGGCAACGCGCAGCGCGGCCGGCGCATCCTCGAGGAGCACTACAACCTCGAGGACGCGCTTGTGGTCGCGACCTTCCTCAATACGTTCGTCAATCACGCGCACATCGTGAAGATCGCGAACATGGCGCAACTGGTGAACGTCATCGCACCCATTTTTACGAACGAAAACGGCCTGTTTTTGCAGACCATCTACTATCCGCTCCAGCTTTTCGCCAACAATACCAAAGGCAAGGCGCTCGATTTGTTCGTCGACAGCCCAACCTATAAGAGCCGGAGGTTCGACGAGATTCCGTATATTGATGCTTCGGCCGGCTATGAGAACAGCGCGCTGACGCTGAACGTTGTGAACCGCCACCCCGATCAGGCGATCGCCGCCGAATTCCAACTGGAAGACAAGCAGTTCAGCGGGTCTGCCGACGCCACCGAAGTGAACGGTCCGGATATCAAGGCCGAGAACGGTTTCGATAGTGTTTCGGTGAAGCCGGTTCAGCGCCCTGCCACCGCGCAAGGCAAGACTCTGCGCTACAGCTTCCCGCCGCATTCGTACACGATGATTCGGGCGAAACTGGCGTAGCCCTGGCCTACTTCTGTCCGTAATATGCGCCGGGCCCGTGTTTCCGGAAATAGTGTTTGTCGCGATGGGCAGCGGGAAGCGGTTGCGCGGCCGGATTGATCGTCAGGGTCTGCCACGCCATGGCGGCAAGTTCTTCGACAATCACCGCTGCGTG
>CAYTJD010000105.1:0-58748 GCA_964438005.1 uncultured Solibacteraceae bacterium
AGGCGGCAAGACCACCACGGCGTCCCTGATGGCCCGCCTCTACGATCCTACTGCCGGATCGGTTCTGCTCGACGGGCGCGACATTCGCTCGGTGCCTCCCGCCGAGCGCGCGCGCAAGATCGGTGTGATTCCGCAGGACCCTTTCCTCTTCACCGGAACAGTCCGCGACAACATCGTATACGGCAACGAAGACTACGCGAAGTGCACGGCCGCCGAGCTGGCAGCCGTTTTAGAAAAATCCGGCCTGTCGAGCCTGCTCTCGCGTTTTCCGGAAGGTTTGGAGACCAAAGTGGCCAGCAGCGGCAACAGCATCAGCCTGGGCCAAAAGCAGCTGATTGCCTTCATGCGTGCCACGCTCCGCAGTCCGGAACTGCTGATTCTCGATGAAGCCACTGCCAACATCGACACGGTCACCGAGCAGCTTCTCGAAGAGATTCTAGCCAAACTCCCCGCGCAAACCACCAAAGTCATCATCGCGCATCGCCTGAATACGATCGACAAAGTGGACCAGATCTTCTTCGTGAACTCCGGAGCGATCGCGCTCGCCGGCTCGATGGAACACGCACTCGAGATGCTGCTGCGCGAGAAAAGGGCCAGTTAGGGGCTCGTTGCCCGCCCGGCGCAAAAGTCTCGTCTTTCATCGCTTTCTTATATTCGCGTCTCGGAAGTCCACTGGCGCAAACAGGTTTCTGTTTTTGTTGACAAGCCCGCAATCCATACTGTAATCTCTTCGTAAACCCACGTCGGTTCTCCAGCACCCGCAACCTCTGCGAAGAGCCGCGCCCAAGAAGACGCTTCGTCAATCCCAAGCCGGAACTATCTCAATCATCCGTCTGAAAGGGTATTTGCGATGTCGTATCATTCGGGTCTTCTCAGCTCAAAGTGTCTCTTGGGACGAGTGCTTCTCCTCGGATTCCTTGCCTCGGTCGTCCCCCTCTCCACGGGCATCATCCTGGCTCAATCCACATTCGGAACATTCGTCGGAACTGTGAGAGATCCCTCTGGAGGCATAGTCAGCGGGTGCAAGGTCACTGTGAAGAACCTTGGGACGTCGGCAACCCGATCGACGATTACCGATTCGACCGGATCCTACACGGTGGTCAATCTCGAACAAGGCGACTATGAGGTCGTCATGGACATGCAGGGATTCCAGAAACTGACCCGGGCTAATCTCCAACTCCTGGCCAGGGAGACCGTTCGTGTTGACGGGGCGCTCACGCTGGCTTCCCAAGCTCAAGCGGTCGAAGTGAATGTTCAAGCTGAAGCGCCGATTACTACGGAAGTCTCCAGTATCGCGGAGAGCAAACTCGGACGCGAATTGATCGACCTTCCCGTAGCCCTGGGCTCCCGCGCGTCCGGTTCGACCAGCGCGTTCTCGACCTTGACCATCCAGCCAGGCGTCGAGACCGATAACGGCGGTAATATTTCTGTCGCCGGCGGCAATATCGACATGCTATCGATGAGCATCGACGGAGTCAGCACGATGAGTCCGCGCAATAGCGCGCCCATGACGGAGCTTTTTCCGTCGTTCGACGGGATCGCCGAAATCCGCGTCAGCGAAATCAACAACAGCGCCGAATTCGGCGGCATCAGCGACGTCACCACGATCTCCAAAGGCGGCACCAATCAGTATCACGGCAGCTTGTTCGAGAACCACCAGAATTCCGCATTCGCGGCTCGCAATACGTTTAGCTCGAAAGTACCCAAGCTGATCATGAACGATTTTGGCGCGTCGCTGGGCGGCCCACTTTCAATTCCAAAGCTCTATAACGCCAAGGACAAGACGTTCTTCTTTATGGATTACGAAGGACTCCGCTTACCCTTCCAGCAGGTCCTGGTGGAAAACGTTCCCTCGCTGCCGTTACGAAATGGCGATCTTTCGGTTTACGCGGCTGGGACAGTCAGAGACCTCAGCGGCACCCCATATCCGAACAATCAGGTCCCCGACAGCGCGATCAGTCCGGTCTCGAAATCCATCATGAAGTATTTGTTCCCGCTTCCGAACGCAGGCGCCCCGAACGCGATCGTTAACAATTTTGTTCAAAATTTCCCGACGCCGATCGTCAGCGACCAGGGCGATGCCCGGGTAGACCAATACGTGAGTTCCAGGCAGACGGTATTCGCGCGATTCACCGAAAAGCTGCGGCAGAATCAGCTTCTGCCCTGCAATTGCACGTCGAACAACCTCAACGGGTCGGCTCTTGGAGGCGCAGTGCTGGTCCCGCAAAGAACCTGGAGCGTGACTGGCGCTTACAATTTCGTGATCAGCCCCAAGGTCGTCAATGAGTTCCGCGCGGGGTGGACTGGTCTCCACCAGGCCCAAAGCTACGGCATTTCCGGCAGCGGCATCGAGGATGCCTTGGGATTGACGCCTTATATCACCGAAGGGCGCTCGTTCCTGCAGGGAGTGAATACCGCTCCTAACATCCGGATCGCCGGTTTCCAGCGCACGGGCGGAGTGGGCTCGAATCGCCAGCAAACTCAGACCTATCAATTACTCGACAACCTGACGTTTTCTGAAGGGAAGCACACTTATAAGCTCGGAGGAGACTTCCGCTATTTGACCGCGCTATATACTTCCGTCTTCGACACTCTCTGGTTGGGCCGGTACAATTTTACGAGCTCCGTGATCGGGTCTACGATTCAGAATCCGTTTGCCGCGTTCTTGCAGGGCGTGCCGAGCAGCGATACGATCGCCACGGTCCTTTATCCCGACACCAATGCTTATGGCAAAGCCTACGCGTTTTACGCTCAGGATGACTGGAAGGTGACCCCGCGGCTAACGCTGAACTACGGCCTGAGGTGGGAATACCATCCTATGTTCGAAGACCACAACAGGAATGTTGCGGCATTTTTACCGGGTTCCTATACAGGCACGGATGGCTCGATCGTCCGCGGGGCCGTGGCGGTTCCCGATGGAAGCCTAAAACTAGTGAATCCCGGCTTTGCGGGCTCGATCTTGCCCACTCCGATTCTGACGGCAAGCCAGGCTGGAATTCCGCAGAGCCTGCGTTATTCCCAGAAAACCGACTTCGCCCCCCGCATTGGTTTCGCCTGGCGGGTCACCTCGGACGGCAAGACCGTGATTCGCGGCGGCTACGGCAAATTCATCGATTCACCCCTTGGATTTCTAATCCTGTCCTCGTGGGCCGTGGAGGCGAGCGATGTCGCGACGTTCACCAACTCCATCAAGGGCGGAAAAGCCCAATACAGTTTTCCTTATCCTTTCCCCTCGAACCTCGCACAGCCAGGAACCCAGGATTTCGATTTGTCCTACGAGTTGCACTACAAGGATCCGTACGTGCAGCAGTGGAACTTCACCATCGAACGCGATTTGGGCTTCCAGACCGGTTTGCGTCTTTCGTACGACGGCAGCCACGGCAGCAATTTGTCCGTGACTACCAACCCCGATCAAGTGCCTGCCAATACGCTCGGATTCTCAAAAGCGACCGCCAGCGCGCCCTATCCGATCTGGGATTCGCTGGTGAACGTAGAGAACAGCGGCCGGAGCAATTACCAATCCTTCACCGCGACTCTCACGAAACGGATGTCGAACGGTCTTCAATTCGAGTTCAGCTACAACCATGCCAAGAACCTTTCCAACGCGGGCGGATGGAATCCGACCTCTTTCGTTGGAGAAGGTGGCGGGCAGACCACCGACTATTACCATCCCGGGCTGGACTACGGCTATGTGCCATTCACGCGAAACCATCGGGCAATTGTGACTTTCCTGTATCAGACCTCGGGTCGCACGGGCAACAAGGTGCTCAATCAGGTGTATGGAGGTTGGGAACTGGCAGGCCGGATGGTGTTCCAGACGGGCCCCCGCCTGAGTGTGACGGCGCCCGGCACAGACCCCTCGGGCACCAATTTCGATAACTCCTTTAACGGTGGCGACCCGCGTGCCGATATCGTGGCCAGCGTGCCAATCACTCCGGCGCAACAGACGATCACCAACTGGGTCAATCCGGCGGCTTTCGCGCTGCCACCAGACAACATCGGCCGTTTCGGCGACTCGCCGGTCGGAGCCGTGACCGGCCCCGGCACTCAGGAAGTCTCGCTCTCCGTCTATCGTAGTTTCAAGTACAAGGAGCGCGTTTCTCTGCGGATCGGAGCCTCGGCCACAAACCTCTTTAACCATCCGAACTATGGCCTGCCGAATCTAAGTCTCGGCACTTCTGCTTTTGGCACCATCAGTAGCCTGCAGTCTGCCGAAGACACCGGCCCGCGCGCAATTCAACTTGGCGGGCGCTTGACTTTCTGACAGCGAAGTATTGTAAAAGAGTCTATTGGCCAAGGAGGAGACGATGACCAGAGCGGGTGTGTGCGCCGTCCTCGTAACCCTGTTTGCAGCGGTGCTGGGGCAATCGCAACCTGCCAGTCCGGCGGGAACGCCGCCGCGCGCCGAGGAAAAGCCCGAGGAAGGCATCCCCGTCACCGATCCGGTCGTCATTGCAAAATGCGGAACCTGCCATACCAAAGATGATAAGGGAAACCTTTCGCGTATCTCCTGGGAGCGGAGCACACCGGAAGGCTGGGAAGAGGCGATCAAGCGCATGGTGCGCCTCAACGGCTTGAGCATCACGCCGGTCGAAGCCCGGTCGGTCTTGAAATACCTCAGCACGTATCACGGGCTGGCCCCTCAGGAAGCCAAGCCGGTCATGTACATGGCCGAACACCGCATCCTGGATGAGACCGTCCCGAACGAGGCCCTGCGAACCACTTGCATGGGATGCCATCCTCTCGGTCGGGGCCTGTCCTGGCGCCGCTCTAAGGAAGACTGGAGACTGCTGACGAACCTGCATGTGTTCCTGTATCCGCAAGCGGACGTGGCTTTTAGGCGCGGTTTCTTCGGAAACGGCAATGCTCCCGTAGTGCCGCAAAGCCAGGAGGACGCTCCTCCGTTGGTCGATCAGAGCCTGGATTTTCTGGCTAAGAACTCTCCCCTGCACACGCCCGAGTGGGCGGCCTGGAGGGCCCGGATGAGGCCGCCGAAGTTAATCGGCCGCTGGCTGGTCACGGCCCACATTCCCGGCCGCGGCAGATACTACGGCGAAATGGTGGTGGAGCCTGGCTCCGCCGAGGACGAATTCCAAACGCGTGTGACCCTCCATTCCGCAACGGATGGCTCGATGCTGACGCGCTCCGGTCAAGCGATCGTCTATGCCGGGTACTCCTGGCGCGGGCGATCAAAGGGTTCCGGCTCGCCGGGAACGGCTCCCGACGACCTTTCCAGGGAGATGCGAGAAACCCTGTGGGTCTCGCCCGATCAACTCTGGGCGGAGGGCCGGTGGTTCTGGGGCGAATACCAGGAGTTCGGCTTCGACGTCAGACTCGTCCGAGCCACGTCGGACGTGACCGTGCTCGGTGCCGATCGTACGATGCTCAAAATCGGATCGCAGGCCAACCGCGTTCGTTTAATCGGCGACAATTTCCCGGCTCAACTCGCGGCCGTCGACCTCGATTTCGGCTCCGGCGTAACTGTCCGCCGCATTGCCTCGCACAGTGCCAATGAAGTCGTCGCGGAGGTCGATGTGGCCGCCACCGCAGTCCCCGGTAAGAGGGACATCGCCATTCGCCGCGCCGTGTTCGAAAACGCCGTCGCCCTTTACGATCGCGTCGATTATATTAAGGTTCTGCCGGAGGCTTCGATCGCGCACCTGGGCAGTGATGTTCATCCCAAGGGCTATGAGCAATTTGAGGTGGTGGCTTACCAGCGCGGCGCCGATGACAAGCTGCACACCGCCGACGATGTCGAACTGGGCCCAATTGATGTCTCCTGGTCGGTAGAAGAGTATCTTTCCGTTTACGGCGACGATGACAAAGATTTCGTCGGCACCCTGAGCCCCACCGGCCTGTTCACTCCCGCGCTCGACGGACCGAACCCGAAACGCAAGTTCGGCCGCAACAATTACGGCGATGTCTGGGTGGTGGCAACAGCGAAGAATGAGAAAGATAAAGATGGCAAACCGCTCACCGGCCGCTCTTATCTGGTGGTCGCGGTGCCAACCTACGTCCGTTGGGACCAGCCGGAGGTTTCCCAGTGATCGCCGTTGAGACACGCGTTTATCGCCGCGGCGAATTCCATTCCTTTTCCACGGGCGGCAGGCAGTTCCTCTACCTCGTGCCGGCTGGAGCGATCTTCGAATTGGATTCGGCCGCCCAGGCGGTGCTGGAACAGCTGGCAGGAGGAGAAGTTTCGCACGACGAGCTGGCCGCCCGTTTAACCGGGCGGGGCCTGGCGCTTCCGGACGCCCAGGATCTGCTTGCGGAACTGTATCACTCGCGAGTCATTGTGGCCGATGATTTGCCGCCGGATCCGCCGCAGGATGCGCCCGCCGACTTTCCGTTGCAGACCCTGGTTCTGAACCTCACCAACCAGTGCAATCTCTCTTGCCAGTATTGCTACGAGTTCGGGGCCGACAAGGTGGCGACGCCGGACGGCAAGCCCAAATTCATGGATCTGGAAACCGCCAGGGCATCGGTGGATTTTCTTTTGGAACGCTCGGCGGGACGAGGTGCGGTACACATTACGTTCTTCGGCGGCGAGACGCTCATGAACTTCCCCGCGCTGAAGAGCGTGGTGACCTATGCCGGCGAGCGTGCCGCCGCTCAAGGCCGTTCCATCGACTTCAGCCTGACCACCAACGCCACGCTGCTCACGCCGGCGATCATCGAATTTCTTTCCGAGAATCGCATCGGCGTCACGGTCAGCATGGATGGACCGGCGGATTTGCACGATAAACTCCGGGTCTTCGCCAACGGTCGCGGCAGCTATGACATCGTCGAGCCCCGCGTGCGCGCGCTGATTCAGAATCACCGCACGCGGCCCATCACCGCCCGTGTCACCCTGACCTCGGGCGTCGCCGACGTGGTGCGTATCTTCCGGCATTTGAAGGACGATATCGGTTTCCATGAAGTGGGCTTCGCGCCGGTTACGACCTCGCCGAATCGCCTCTACGCCATTAACGATAACGGTATGGATCACGTGCTCGATCAATTCCATCGGCTCGCCGACGAGTACCTGGAATATGCGATCCGCGGCGAAATGCACGGATTCTCGAATGTGAGCGATACCCTATCGGAGTTGTGCCAGGGCGTGAACAAATCGCATCCCTGCGGCGCCGCTCTGGGGCTATTGGGGGTTGGGCCCTCCGGCGACATCGCGCCCTGTCACCGCTTTGTCGATTCGGATACGCATTCCCTGGGACACATCTCCAACGGAATTGACCGCGCCAAGCAGAAGGACTTTCTGCGCCGCGGGCACATCAATTCGAAATTCGATTGCCATACGTGCTGGGCGCGCCCGCTCTGCGCCGGAGGCTGCCACCACGAAGCATACGTCCGCTACGGCGACACGGGCCATCCGAATCTGCACTATTGCGATTGGATCCGCGATTGGACCGATACCTGTCTGCGCATCTACGCCGCCATCAGCATTCACAACCCGCAGTTCTTGAGATTGTTCGCCGAACGAAAGGCAGTATCATGAGACACCTGCGTCCCTTGAATCAGAAGGCCGCCCGCATCGCCGCCCGGATCTCAGCGCCAGGAGAAGACGTCATCGCCTTGCAAAGCCCGCCGCGGCCCCACATCCCGATGGGCTGCTCTCTCTCGTTTTCACCGGGCTGGGAGGTGGATTCCGCCGGAGGCACGGCCGGCCTCTGCCAGCCCGTGGAGCGCGACATCTACGATTGCTATGTCACGTGTTTCTGGCCGGCTCAGGTGCCCGATCATCTGAACAATTCTCCCGACTGGGCGAAGAAATGCGCGGCTGCGACCAAAGACTGGCGGAATCTCGATCTGGTTTTTCCATAATCCGTATGAAAACTTTACTGGCCTCACTTGTGCTGTGTGCCGCGGCTGCGCCGGCAGCCACGCTGTTCCTGGGTGCGTATCCGGACTCGATCCTCGTGTTCGACGAGGCCAAAGGACAGATAGTCGACCGGATCCCTCTCAGCACCGGCCTCCCCAGCAGCATGCGTCTTTCGGAGGATCGCAAGAAGATCTACGTCACCACCAACGACCACAATGGCATTGAGGTAATCGATGTCGCCACGCATAAGGTGACGAATCGTTTCGTCCTCGATACACCGGCGAAACGCTATCGGTTCAACGGCGGCGTGCCCGATCCTCAGGACAAGGTCTTTTACACGGTCGCCACTGAGATGAACAAGCTGAACGACCGCTATGAGATCGCCAAGCCCAAGTACACCGTGATCGATCTCGCTCAGCAAAAGATCACGAAAATGGTCGATATCGCGCACGAAGATGAGAATGGCAACTCCGGCTACTACGGGCGCGGCGGCTTTGAAATCTCCCCTGACGGCAAGTATCTGTACCAGTTCCGGGACAAGGTCGTGATCCTCAGCGCTGACGACTTCAAAGTTGTCGACCGCATTGACCTCGCCAAACCGGATTTCCCCGGCATGGAGAATGTCGGTTTCGGCGGACAGTTGGACTCCATTAGCGAGCCCGGCAAACACATTTCGGTTTTCAATTCCGCCGACCCGATCGTGCACAACCGCGTATTTGGCATCGCCCGTTTCGATCTGAGCACCCGTCAGGTCGATTTCACGCCCATCGGCCCGGCTCCATCGGGAATGGCTGGTCTTCAGGTCGCGCCGGACAAAAAAACGGCCTACACTGTGATTGCCAATGGCGCCCAAGGCAACAAGCGCTGTGAGTTTTGGGCCTTTAACCTCGGGACCAACCACATCACGCAGACTGCCGAGGTCCCATGCCGTACCCGGTTTAGCTTTGGAATGGCGGGAAACGGGAAGAAACTGTACTTCTACGGCGCAGGTTTCGAGATCGAAGTTTACGACGCCGCGACCCTCAAGCACGAGCGAACCTGGGATTTGAGCAACGACGTCACCATGGCCGGTATGATCGTTCTCAATTAGACGCCCGACCTTACCGCCCCGCCACTCCTCCATCTTTCAGGATTGCCGCCAGGGCCCGCATGCGGTTCGCGTCCGCGGGCGCTTTCGCTGAATTCGCGTCCTTGTCCAGGCTCGCCGCCATCGCCCTCAATTGAGCCAGTTCCTTCGGCGAGGGCGAAGGGTTGGCTTGGTCGATTGCCGCCCGCAGTGACGCCACTCGGGGGGCGGCAAGAGCGTTCGTGCGTGCCAGTTGATCCAGGTAGGCTCGCGCCACGATGTAGTTCGCCGGCCAGGTGATCTTGGGCTGGTTCTGCACGTTGAGTTCGTCAAAGTGCACTTGGTTGGCCGCGTCGATCTCGTTCTGGGTGATGTACTGGTTGGGCACCAGCTTGAAAATGTCCAGGCCGCGGGCGATCTCCGAACCGTAAATGTAGCCGTTATACCAGTAGACCGACCACATGCCCCCTCCGGAGCGCCGGCTGGGATCCACGGGTCCGCGGTCGAAGTAGGCAATTTCGAAAGGGTGCGTGGCGTCGGTAAAGTCCATTACCGAAACGCCACCTTGGTACCATGCCTGCGCGAACACGTCACGCCCGGGGATTGGGACTAGCGAGCCGTTGTGGGCCACGCAGTTCTCCATTTCCGTTTGTGGCGCCGGCATTTTGTAATACGAGGCCAGCGTGAGCTTCCTCTTCGACAACGTGAAGATTGCATCGGCGCCCCAGTTCATCGGATCGGTCGCGCGGCATCGGGGCTGTCCCCCGCCGCCCCACTCGTCCGTAAAGAGAACCTTGGTACCGTCATTGCTGAACGTCGCCGAATGCCAGAACGCATAGTTCGGGTCGCTGACCGCTTCAATTCGGGTGGGCCGCATCGGGTCGGAGATATCCAGCAGAATTCCATTCCCCGAGCACGCTCCGGCGGCCAGTCCAAGTGCCGAGTAAACCGTAATGTCGTGGCACTTGTCGGTGATCGCGGTAGTCTGAGTGCCTTCTCCGTGTTTGCCCCCCTTCCAGAGGCCGTTGATCGCACCGCTCTGCGTATCGGTAAAGATGCGCGGGCCGGCCACGATTTTCGCCAGCTCCGGGTGTGCCAACGGCACTTGGATGATGTCGATGCGAAACAAGGCGGTGTCCGGATTGGCCGTCGGATCTCCGGTCGAGCAGCCCTCCAGCTCTTCCGGCCGCCGTGGCGTGCCCGTTCCGGAGACGTAGATATACACGTTCTCCTTGTCCTTCGGGTCGATCACGAGTGTGTGCGTGTGCGACCCGCGGCAGGTCTGGATGGCGGCGACTTGTCGGGGATTCGTGACTTGGCTGATGTCAAAAATACGAATCCCGCGAAAGCGCTCGGCACTGGCCGGATCCGGTGGGCGCGGCGGGCGCACCGCACCCTCTTCCGCCGGCGGAGGAGGCGGGGGCGGCTTATATCCCTCCGGCACCGGCACTCCTTGCGTGCCGCAGTCGATCCTTCCGTTCGACGCTTCCGCCGACATGAACAGCAGATGGCCGTACACCGAAACATCGCCCTGGCCGCCGGGACACACGAGCGAGGCGCGCAAAAGAGTTTTCGTGGGGTTATCGATGTCGTAGAAATTGATACCGAAATAGTTCCCCACAAACAAGTGATTACCGCTGAAGGCCAGATCCGAATTGGTGGTGCCGTATTGAATCCGAGCGGGCTGCGCCGGACGGTCGCCTTCTGCCGGGGTCGCGGGCGTGTTCGTCACCGCGTCAAAACCAGTGGGCTTTGCCAGAGTCGCAATCCTCTGCATGCCGAAAGCCGCCTCGCCCGCGTCGTTCAATCCTCCCTTTAGCCGGATGCGCGGATCATCTGATGGCGCACGCGGATTGGTAAACACAGAGGGTCCGGTCTGCGACACGCACAACCCGCAGAATGCAGATACCAGCAACAGCGTCGCCGCACGTTGCCCGGGAAATCGTGAAATTCGTTCTGCGATCATCGTTTCTCCTTCAGCATGCCCTTCATGATGTTGATTTCCGCGGTTTGAGTATTTTCCACATCGGTCGCGAAATCGAATAGTTGGGCATCCTGGCCGGCGCCCGGTGTAGCAAGCAGATCGTTTACCATCACCAGGGCGCCTGTGTGATGTTGAATCATTCCAGTCAGGAAGAGGCGGTCGAACGCCGCGCCGGATGCTTTGGCCAAGGCCTTCATCTGCTCCGGAGTCAACATGCCGGGCATCCTCCCCATGGAGCCCATATCCATTTGCCCCGAATGCGCCATCGCCGGCATGTGGTTCATATGCATCATCTGGTCGCGCTCCGTCGGTACCGGCCTGCCGCGATCTTCCAGCCACTGCTTCATGTAAGTCATCTCGTCGGTCTGCGAGATGCTGATGCGCTTTCCGAACGCCAGGAGCGCGCGGTTGCGGGTTCGGGCGCCCATGAGTGCTGTCATTTCCACCGCTTGCGCATGGTGCAGGATCATGCCTTGCATGAACTTCGTGTCGGCTTCCGTAGCTTCTCGCGTGGGGAGGCCCGTGGTTGCCGGTGAGAGAATCTTACTGTCCTGACCCGGCGCCCCGGGTTGTACGATCGGAGCAACTGTCTCCTGCTGGCTCCAACCGTGCGCCGGGCCCGCCACCAAAAAGGCGGCAGCAACCAGGCAAAACCGGAACTCGGCAGTATCCATAGGGCCTCCAACCGCTTTGAGTAACTCAATTCTCTGACAGGGAGTACGCCGGACACAACAGGCCTGAAGTTCGTCGCGCTTGGAGCGCAGAACAGGCCGCGGATTCTTTAGAGTTGGAGTATACGGGAGATACGAAATTCAAGTCAAGCCGCATCCGCATAGCCGCATAGGTCCGCGCTGCAGAGCGCGGAAAGGGCCGCGCCACGGGTCATCCGGGTCACGGGGAGGTTTATTTTCTGACTGTGCGGGGCGCTCGGTGCCATGATGAATAAGTTCGCCAAATTCGGAGGTGCCGAAATGAAGCTGCTCCTTGCACTGGTGCTCGCTGCTGCCGCTTGCGCCGAAACGTACCGCTTCGAACCAAAAGATTTTCACAATACGTTCTCTTCGAGCCATTCACCCGTCTTGCGAATCAAGCCGGGCGACCATGTGATTACCTCGACCATCGATGCCGGGGGCGTTGATGCCGCTGGTGTCAAGCGCGGCCAGGGACCCAATCCGGAAACCGGACCCTTCTTCATTGAAGGCGCCGAACCCGGCGACACGCTGGTTGTTCATTTACTTCGTCTCGAGACCAATCGCGCCACCGGCTTTTCCGGCACGCTGCTGGCGCCCTACACAGTCGATCCGGGATTTTTGCGCGCTGAGTCGTTGCGCGAGCCGAAAGGAGTGACCTGGCACATCGACAAGCAGAAGGGCATCGCCTTTCTTGACCCCGTCGATTTCAAGGGGCCGCGCATCGAGCTCCCCCTCCGCCCAATGCTTGGCTGCATCGCCACGGCTCCGCCGAATAAAGCCGCGATCCCTACCAGCTACCCGGACAATTTCGGCGGCAACATGGACTACAACGGTATGGGCGCCGGCGCCACCGTGATGCTGCCCATCTTCGAGCCGGGCGCGCTCTTCTTTCTTGGCGACGGTCACGCGCGGCAAGGAGACGGCGAGGTCGAGGGCGGCGCGATCGAAACCTCGCTCGACGTGGAATTCTCCGTAGACCTCCTCAAACGGAAGAAGATCAACTGGCCGCGCCTCGAAAACCAGGACTTCATCATGGTGCTCGGCAGCTCCCGTGCGCTCAACGAAGCGCTTCAGCACGCGACCACCGAATTGATGCGATGGCTCATGGAAAGCTATGGATTCGACGAACGAGGCGCCAGCCTCCTGCTTGGTCAGGGGATGGAGTATGAGATCTCCAACGTAGTGGATCCGGAATTCACAATCGTTGCCAAAATGAGGAAACGATACCTCGGAGGCGCGAAGTAGCGATCCCGCAAACTAACTTCGGCCCGCCGCTGAAACTCAAAGATGCGATCATCCCGATAAAATGATTCTATCGGGACGAACTCTCTCTTCCTCTCATCCGGTGGTATCATGATCCCACGTATAACCTGACGGGCCTTTTTAGGCCATCGGCGGTCGTTTTCCACTGCGAGGTGGCGGACGGTACCGGTCCAAGGTTCGGACATGCTGCCGTCAGTCAGGCCGTTTTTGTAGGACCGTAGCCTTCGCCTTTCTGGCAGCGTTGCCACTTCCCACGTTTTGAGACCGAACTGACGTGTCCGTCGGGACCGAGTTCCCGGGCTCCGATCTCCCGGCCGGAACTCCCGAACACTAGATGCATTGGCGCGTATTCAAATTCACGCAGAGGAGTCGGCAAATGACGGGTATTCGAGTGTTTGAGAATCGCTTGAGTCTTTCGAGGTTCCTGGGGGCGGTGATTGTCTGCATGCTGTCAGTACCGATGCACGTCGCGGCCCAGTCGACCTTTGCGTCCGTGATTGGTACGGTGCACGACGCAACGGGCGCAGTCGTGGCGAAATGCGTAGTTGAGGTGGCCAACCTTGGCACTTCGTCCCGGCGTGAAACGATCACCGACCCGTCGGGGGACTATTCCGTCGTGAACCTTGAACCCGGCATGTACCGAATGACCATCAAATCGCCCGGGTTTCAGGACTATGTTCGCCAGCTCGAACTGACGGCCCGTCAGACTCTGCGCGCGGATGCGCAGTTGGCGGTCGCGGGCCAGGCGCAGAGCGTGAGTGTCGAAGCCGAAGTTCCTGTGGTCAATACCGATGTGTCCAACATCGCGGAGACTAAGTCGGGCCGCGAGCTGATCGATTTGCCCGTGGCCATCGCCACACGGGCGGGCGGTTCGACCAGTCCCATCTCAACCCTCACCAGCCAGCCCGGCGTCATGACCGATGCCAACGGGAATATTTCGGTGGCGGGTACCAAACCCACCATGCTTTCCGTCAGCGTGGATGGCATCAGCAGCACCGGCCCCCGGGCTGCCTCAGGCACCGTCGGCGGGCCGATGAGTGAAATGTTTCCTTCTTTTAACACCATCGCCGAAATCCGCGTCAGCGAAGTCAATAACGCTGCCGAGTACGGCGGTGTCAGCGACATCACGACTATTTCCAAGAGCGGTTCGAACACGTTTCACGGCGGCGCCTTCGAGAACATTCAGAACTCCGATATGAATGCAAGAAACTTGTTCGCCGCTGCCAAGCCAGTCGTAAAGCTCAATGACTTTGGGGCTTATGGCGGTGGCAAGATTTGGACAGACAAGACTTTCTTTTTCGCCAGCTACGAAGGACTGCGCCTGCCCAAACAAACTACGGTGGTTGACAGCGTTCCCTCCGTACCGTTGCGGAGCGGTGACCTCTCGGCCTACTCCACGCCCATCTACCAGCCCGGCACGAACACGCCGTTCACGAACAACCAAATTCCCGTGAACCAGATCTCGCCTGTGGCGCAGAACGCCCTTAAGTACCTGTTCCCCTTGCCGAACACGGGCGGACCGAACGCATTGGCGAACAATTTCGTCGAGAACATTCCGACGTCCATATCGAGTGATCAGGCTGACCTGCGTCTGGACCAGGTATTCAATCCCAAAATGACGGCCTTCGCGAGGGGTACCTATAAGATTCGCTCGGTTCTAAACGTTCCCACGGGTTCCCCGCTCCTGGGCCCGTTCTCGCAGCCAGAAATCGATTTCGGCTACGTAGTCGCTTTCAACTGGGTCATCCGGCCAACCCTCATCAACGAAGTGCGCGGCGGCTTTAACGGAAACCACACCGCAACCGTGATCAACGACTTGGGCTCGGCGGCGTATGTCAACGCGATCGGTCTTCAAAATCTGCCGCAGCCTTACCCGACCAGCGGTGCGGCGCCATGGTTCAACATCCAGGGATTCCAGGCCACGGGCGGGTCTTCGGGGACCCGCGGACGCAACGGCACTTACCAGATTCTCGATAACCTGACCTGGATCAAAGGTTCCCACACCATGAAATTCGGTGCCGATTACCGGTATCTGACGGAACACGGCCAGAACGTTTACGATAATTACGAGCTCGGTCAGTACCTTTTCAGCGGTGCCGTCACCGGCACTCTCGGGGCGAAGAATGCGTTCATCGGCAATCCCTTCGCCGCGTTTCTGTTGGGAATTCCCGATAAGACCTACCTCGACACCAACACTCAGGATAAGATCGACGGTTGGGATCCGGCCTACGCGTTTTACGCCCAGGACGATTGGAAGGCCACACCGCGATTAACCATTAACTTCGGCATGCGGTATGAACTGCACCCGAGATTTTACGACCACGACGCCAACATCTCGAATTTCCTACCGGATTATCAATCCGTCATCAACGGTCAGTCGGTCCTGGGTGCCGTGGTCATCCCAAACGACGGAATGAGCATTCTCAGCCCCGGCTTCGCTCAGTCCATCGCTCCCACGCCGATTTTGCTCGCCAGTCAGGCCGGCCTCGGCAACAACCTCCACATCACCAACAAATACGACTTTGCTCCGCGCATCGGCTTTGCGTACCGGCTTACCAACGACAGCAAGACGGTCCTCCGCGGCGGTTATGGCAAATATATCGAAATCCCCCTGGGAAGCCTGCTCGGTGCGGGCTGGGCTATCCACAGCGCCGATCAGGCCTTCTTTAACAACAGCATCGCTAACGGCGTGCCGGCGCTGAAATTCCCGTCGCCGTTTCCTTCCAACCTGGCTGTTTCTGGTAGCCAGTTCTTCCAACAAGCTAGCGATCTGCATTACCCGGAAGGTGTGATCCAGCAATGGAACCTGACGCTCGAGAGGAACCTGGGATTCAATACGGGCCTGCGCGTGTCCTACGACGGCAACCACGGCAGCAATATGGGCGTGCAGGTCAACCTCGGGCAGCTTCCGCCGAATACTGTGGGGTTCAACGCGGCCACCTCGCTCCTCAAATACCCGCTCTTCGGCGAGGTGGAGTCCGAAGTCGGCGGGGGCATTCAGAACTATGAGGCATTGACCGTCTCCCTGAATAAGCGCTTTACGCGCGGCCTGCAGTTCCTCGCCACCTATACCTTTGCGAGGAACCTCACCGATGCGCAAGGCTGGAATCCGGCCGCCTTCGCAACCGAAGCTGGCGGCAACGCCACCAGCGTCAGCAATTTCATGCTCGACTACGGAAATGTGGCGTTCACACGCCGCAACCGGTTTCTGAGCACGTTTCTCTACCAGCTCCCGTTTGGCCAGGGGACTTTGAGTGCCGGACGGATTATGAATCCGATCGTCAAGGGATGGGAACTGGCCGGTGTCCTGCTTTTCCAGAGCGGTCCGTTCCTCACCGTAACCGTGCCGGGTGCCGACCCGGCAGGCGTCGGTTTCCCGCAGATTGAAGGCAACGGCCGCGCCGACATCGTCTCCGGCCAGCCCCTCAACGCGGCGAATCAGAGCATTCACACCTGGCTCAATCCGGCGGCCTTCTCCGTTCCGGCGAATAACATTGGGCGCTTCCCCACGTCACCAGTCGGTCTGGCCCAGGGGCCCGGCACCCAGTCGATCTCCCTGTCCTTGCTGAAGACGGTCCAGATCAAGGAGAAGTACCGCGTTCAGCTCGGTGCCCAAACGGCAAACCTGTTTAACCACCCGAATTACGCGGTGCCTAACACTACGCTCAACACAGCCGCTTTCGGCACGATCAGTAATCTGCAGTCGGCCGAAGGTGCGGGCCCTCGTTCCATTCAGGGCACGTTCCGCGTTTCCTTCTGAGCAGTGGCCAGGGCCTCGCAGACTGACTTGTACGACCGGTCTGCGAGTCCCTCGCATGCCCGTAGCGCAAATCCCGTGGCGTTGGCCACCGCAAAACTGATTCCCTGGAGGTTCCTCGCCGGCGGTACACCCGGCAGCGAACGCGGATAGCCCGATGCAACCACAACCAGCCCTTCCGCTCTTGTTGTGCAGTAATACAGGTTCCGCGGGCAATCCCAATCCAGCTCCACGCCGATTACTCCGGGCAAGCTTCCCGGCAAAGCCGGCGTTCCCTCCGCGTCCCGGGCCGACACCAGCACCGCGCCTCCTTCCCGGACCCGCGCAATCATCGCCGCGAACCTTTCCCGGTGCGCCGCATTGGTGGTGCCCAGACTCAGGTTGATCACGTCCATCCGGTTTACGATGCTCCACTCGATCGCGCGCAGGAGCACCTCAACGGTGGTTCGCAGCGACGAGTAGAATACGCGCACCGCGAAGTACTCGGCGTCCGGTGCCTTCTCTTTGATCGCCGCCATCACCGCCGTGCCATGCCCGATCACGTCCGTGTAGCCTGCCTCGTCGTGCTCGCGGCCGATCGTTACGCCGCCCGCGACGCCGCCGATGTGGGGGTGTCCCGCGTGCACGCCGCTATCGATCACGGCGACGCGGAGGCCTTTGCCGGTAAAACCTGCAAACGGTTCGGCGCGACTCACGCGGGCGTCAGCTCCGTGGCGATCCGCCCGTCCCGGAGGTGAAATACCGTGTCGGCGATTTCCGCCAGGGCCGGCCGGTGCGTGATCACAATCACGGTGCGTCCGCGAAGCGACTGGCGCAGATTCTGGGCCACAATACGCTCGGTTTCCGAATCGAGCGCCGAAGTCGGCTCGTCCAGAATCAGGACGCTCGGGTTGCGCAGCAGCGCCCGCGCCAGCGCGATCCGCTGCCGTTCTCCGGCCGAGAGCGCCAGCCCACGTTCTCCCGTCTTCGTGTCGTAGCCCTCCGGCAGCCGTTGAATCATCTCGTCCAAGCCGGCCTCGCGCCCCGCTGCCTCGATGTCGGCTCGCGCCGCTTCGGGACGTGAATACGAGATGTTTTCGGCGATCGAAGTGTGAAACAGGTGTGGCGTCTGATCGACCAGCACGATTTCCCGGTGTAAGTCTTCCAGCCGCAACTCGCGCAGATCCCGGCCATCCACTGTGATCCGGCCGGAATCCGGATCCAGGAAACGGGCCAGCAGGTCGGCCATCGTCGATTTCCCGGCGCCGCTCGGTCCCAGGATCGCGCAGAACCTCCCCGCGGCGATTTCGCACGACACACCTTTCAGCACCGCCTCACGATCGTGGCGTAGCATCACGTTTTCCAGCACAATCCGGCTGCGGACCGGCGCCAGCGCCGCGGCATCCGGCCGCTCCGTCACCTCGGCCGGCGTGTCCAGAATCTCAAAAATCCGCCGCAGCGATACTCGGGCTGAAGCCAGATTTGCCGAAAGACCCATCATGTTCTGAATCGGCGCCAGCAGTCGCGCGTGATACGCCATGAACGCCACCAGTGTGCCGATCGTCATTTTTCCATCGATGATCAGCTTGCCGCCGTACAGAAACACCAATGCGGTCGAGACTGCCAGAATGGTTCCCGGTAGGCCCCCGGACAAGAAAGAAACCAGTTGCAGGCGCAGCAGCGCGTTCACGAAGCGGTTATTCTGTTCGCCAAATCGCCGCGCCTCATATTCGCCGGCGTTGGCGGAGATGACGGACCGGATGCCGATCAGCGTCTCGACAAAAAGGCTCCCGACGTCCGCGCCTCTCTCGCGCAGATCCTTGGTGAGCACAGTCAGCTTCCGCTGGTAGTGCGTGAACGTATACAGGCATAGCGGCACGAGCACCACGCTCAAAACAAAAAGTTTCCAGTTGAGCCCCAGCATCATCACGACACTGCCCGTAAGAAAAACGACATTGCTCAGTACCGACAGCAAGGAATCGGCCGAAACGCGCTGCACTTCGCCGATATCTGTGTTCAGCCGGGAAACCAGGTCGCCCAGCCTCCATTTCGCGTAAAAGCGCGGAGAGAGCGTCTGCAGATGCCGGTACAGCGCGAGCCGCATATCGAATAGCATCGCCGCCGAAACGCGGACGTACTGGTAGCTCGAAAGAATGTTGAGCGCGAACCCGAGAACTGTCGCACCAAACATCAGTAGGGCCACCTGCCACAGTGCGGTCCAATCCCGGCGCAGCAGGGCGTGGTCGATCAGGAGCTTCGAGATGTAAGGCTGCGTGAGGCTTAGAAGTGTGGCGACGAGGTTGACCGCCAGGATCGCCGTCAGACGCCTCGCATATGGGCCGATAAATCCCTTGAGCCGGCCATATTCCCGCCAGCTGATTCCCGTATTAGACAAAAATACCCCGCGTGGCGCAGTCTAACACTTCGCCACGATTCGATGTCAAGCGCCGGCGACGCGACGCGATCAACCCCGCCTCCGCAATTCCGGCCCCGCGCGTCAGACCCCATTTAGGAGCCGGTGCACGAGAGGCTCACTTCGCCGCTAGCGTCACCAGGTTGGTGGTCGTATCCTTATTTAAGAAGATCAGCTTTCTCGATTGCAGCGTATCCCCGTCAAAGACCTCGAACGACGAGCCGGCTCCGTACAGGTAGATCTTCTTGCCGTCGCCGCTCAGGCCGAATCGCAATGTCGGCCGCGCTTCAAAGGGCGCTTTCTTGATCACCTTGTGGGTGGCTAGATCCCAGACCCAGAATTCCGTTTTGCGGTTCCCCCCGACGCCGTCGAACATGATCGAGTAACCGCGCTTCTGATCCGGCGAAACCAGGAATCCCAGTGACGGTAAGTCCACTCCGATCGGCACGAACGTCGATTTGCGCGAGTTCAGATCCAGAGTCGCCAGCCCCAACGTCCCCTTGTGTACCACCGGATCGACCGCCGTGAAAAGCGAGGTGTACACGTTGTCCGGTGCGTTCGGATCGTTCTCCGGACTCAGCCGGTACGGAGAGGCCCCCGGATATTCGGGCCGCGCCATCTCGATCCGGTCCACCTCCTTGAAGGTAGCCAGGTCGTAGATGATTACGTCCTCGTCGAAGACGTACAACGATTTGCCATCCGGCGACACCTTGTAAGTGACACCCGCTCCGAATCCTTGGTCCATTTCCGGCGGGAACGCGAACGATTGCACGATCTTGCCGGCCTGCAGATCGATCTTGACGAACTGCGGCGGCTCCATCTTGTAGTAGTCCGCCTCTTTCACCGAGGCGCGAAACGTGGCGTAGAGATAGCGCCCGGTTGGATCCAGCGCCAGCCCTCCGCCCCCGCGCGACATCCGGGGCTTGCTCCTACCATCGGCCAACTCAAAATGGCTGATCATCTTGCGCGCGTTGAGGTCGACCGTCTCAACCGCCATCTGCGTCGTCAGAATGACCAGCTTCGACTGGTCCTTTGTCAGCGCGGTCTGACGCGGAATCCCTTGCAGCGGGATTTCCCCGACCACCACTTCCTGGTTCTCGTCGTAGATCAGCAGTTTCTTGTCGAGCGTGCCGATATAGGCGAGTCCCGCCGCGCTCAACACGGGCGTCCAGCAAAGCATGCCGCAAATCAAGCCGGTCTGCCACAGCCGCGCCGCGCGATTGGTATGCGTTTTCCGCACCGGATTCCTCCTAAGGAAACACAACGTCGACTTTACGCCAATCGTTGACTGCCGAAGAACATTTGTCCGTCCAATCCGGGGCATTGTTCAAATGATCCGGCACCTGTGCCGGCCAGCCGCAGCCGAGATAGCAGTCGAACAGATCGCGCTCGACTGGCTGGCACAGACCGGCTGTCCCTCCCGAATTGTCCACTTCCCAGCCTGGCGTGAAATTGAGCGTACAGCCCATCGGATAGTAAATCCGTGCCGGGCTTGCCTTCGACTTCTTCTGTAAAGCCTCGACGTCGCCGCTGGCGGCGTCGATCATCTGTTCCACTTTGCGGGCCTTTTTATTTACTGGATTTAGTCGGCTCACTCAATTTCTCCTTTGCCAAACAGGTTGTTGTCTACGCTCAGTTTTCGAAGCGGTCCAGAAACGATGGATTACGGACACTGATTTCCCCGAGGATATGCAGGCAGACGTCGTTCCATCCCCGGATCCAATCGCAATAATGCAGGTTCGCGGCCGAGGTCCGGCCGTAATGAATGTAGCTTTCGTGAAAACATCCGCCCGAGCAGACCGGCCGCGCCCAGCAGGTGTGGCAGTCATAGCGGGCTCCGATGTGATGCGTGTTCAGGAACTCTCGGCGGGCTTCGTGATCGACGCCGCCGTTCTTCACATGCCCCATTTTGCCCACTGGCGCGTCGGCGAAACGGTGGCAGAGCGAGATGTCTCCCGCTGTTCCCACACCGAGCAGGCCTACCCCTGCGCCGCACGGATACGCTTTGCTCACTCCCGAATGCAGTTCCTTGAGAGTGTCGCTGACGTTGGTGAATCCGTGCTGGCGGCCCGCCACGGCATAGTCGCGATATTCCCAGGCAAGCTCCGAGAAGGAATCCAGGATATTGTCCATCTTCCGGGTGCCGATGTGGTACAGCCGGTCCGGACTCGCGGTTGCCGGTGAAAAACCGACCGAATCGAAACCCAGTTCGGTCGTCAGGTGCCGGTAGATCCGCTTCACGTCGTTGACCTGAGATGTGAGCGTCACGCGCGCCCCGATCGAATTCGTCCGGTGTCTGTGGAGCAGGTTGCGGATTTTTGGCGCGATCACGCTGTAGCTGCCCCGTCCGTCGTGAAACACGCGCATCCGGTCGTTGAGCTCCTGGTCGCCGTCAATGCTGACCGTGACGCCGACGCGGTTCTCCGAGAGGAAGTCCACGATCTCCTCGGTCAGCAGCGTCGCATTCGTCGTTACACTGAACTCGATTCGTTTGCTCAGTTCCGCGCCCCGCCGCTTCGCGTATTCCACAGTCGAGCGCATTACCGGAAAGTTCAGCAGGGTTTCGCCGCCGAAAAATGTAATGTGCAGACCCTCGCGCCCTGCTGATTCCTGGATCAGCATTTCCACCGCGGACTCGGCGACGTCCACGCTCATGTACTTTGGCTTGCCGTCCTGTTGGGCTATTCTGTCCGCGCTGTATTCGTAGCAGTAGGTGCAAGCGAGGTTGCACTGGTTGGTCACGTTGAGGACCACCCGCTGCAACGGAAAACTCTGTAACGGCACTACTGGCGGCGGCCGCCGGGAGAAGTTCGATGTCAGAACCTCGGCTTGGTCGAGTTCGTCGAGTGTGGCTTCGATCTCCGCGATGTCGTGCCCGCGCCGTGAGAAGAATTCTACGAGGTCGCATCGCGTCATCGCGCCCTGGCGCACCTGTTCGATCATTTCCCGCGCCAAGCCTTCCATGCGGAAAATCGCGCCGCTCGGCACCAGGTACAGAAAATCAGCGTCCGCGGCCCGAAACGCGTGCGCTTCTCCCGGCCGGTAAACGATTGATGGCAACGCTTCGGCAACCGCGCTCATTGGGATACCTCCGGCTGGTCATAGCGGATATATTGCGGAATCGTTACCACCAAGAACGATTTCGATTTCAAGGTGACTCCGTCGCTGTCGTACGCGGCCTCCACCCACACATCGCCCCAATTGTTTGTGGCGAAGTTGTTCGATTGTTTCTTGCGCGCCGGGTTGGGCCCTTCGCCGGCCGGCGTGAACAGCCCGGAATCGTTGACGGAGCCGACGAATTGGATATCGTCGTCGTCCGGGGTTGAATACAGCTCCTCGAGCGCCCACCTGGCATTCACCGGCCCGACCGCCACATCGTCGTCGGTGTTCTTCTTGCCATCGGGCCCCGCGGCATAGGCGATGGCTTCGAGCTGCGTGTATTGTTTAGCCGCGATTCCCCCGCCGAGTCGCGCCATGCTGGCGTCCGGCGATACTTCGATATAGGCAATCTTGTCGTAAATCGCCAGCGCCTTCACCGCCGTCGCGGAGCCGACGGCCACATTCCGAACACCGACGGCCAAACCTTTGTCTACCGCTACCTCGACCGTGGCCACGGTCGGCGTCGCCTTCACCACCCGCGTTACCGTGACACCGGCGCCCAGATCGATATCCGACGGCTTCAGGCTGACGGGCAGGTTGGCGCCGAAAACTCTCAGTTCGCCCTTTGCCGTGGGCGACTGCAAAGAGTACAAATCGGTGCCCAGCACGACCGGCTGCGGCCCCATTCGCGTCAGTGTGACATCGATGCCGAATTCGTCGTAGCCGCCCCAAAACCAGCGGCCGTGCATGCTACTCCCATCACGCGATACCATCATGGCTTCGCGCCACTCGCCCGGATTGGTGCCTGGATCGGCACTGGCCGCCGGCGTCGTGTCGGCCTTCTCCCTCCCGCGCCAGCTATACCCCGTGTACACGATTCCTTTTCCGGTTCGCGTCAGCGTGCTGTCTTTTGCCGGAAAATAGAGTTGTAACTTGGTCGTAAATTCATCTGATGCTGCCGTAGCGGCAATCGTCAGCGTTCCGTATGCCTTGCCTTTCCCCGCCTGGTAGCCGCTCACTGCCCAGGTTCCAGCCAGCTTCGGGTTGGCCATCGAGGCCTTCCACGCCGTCCATTGCGGCGTGATCAACGGCTGGTTCTTTGTCAAATAGTTCAGGATCGTGTCGATCGGGTAGGGTCCCCTCGCGTCTTCCGGCCTCGGCTCGTTCAGAACCACTCCATTCGCGGTGGAATCCCGTATGATCGCGGGCCGCTCGCCATTTCTTCTGCGCGATCGTTGCGGGTGAAACTGGTTCTCCGCGCCGGGGAAGAGCGCCACATGAAGCGCCGCCAGTTTTTCATAGTCTTCGCGCGTGCGCCGCTGCAGAAGGACCCGGCCGACAGTGTGGCAGTAGTTGCAAGTCCTTCCCAAGGCCTCCGGCACGTAGTCGAACTGGTGCCCTGGCAGGCTATGATCCACTTCCCAGAAAGCCGGTTCCTGTTCTTCAGGAGCCAGACCGTTGTTGCTGCTGAGGTACTTCACGATTTCCCGGACTTCGGCCGGACTGGCCACGACGCCATTGAGGCGGATCATCCGTTTGATGTTCTGTTCCCAGATTTCCGGAGTGGTTCGGATGTACGAAATCCGGCTCATCATGCCGTCTTTGTCTCTCCGGTGACACCCGCCGCACTTCTCAATCGTCAGCTTGTGATCGATCGGTATTCCTTGCGTCGGCTCCTTGGCTTGCGCCGCCGCCGATTCGGCCGCTCCGGCCAGAATCATGGTTGTGAGAAGCAACCGGCTCGTGATTTGACTCGGCATCGTATGCTCCACCGCTTGTTTTGTGAGAAAGTTGTGAAAAGGGCCCAACGTGGGGGGTGTCTTACTGATTAGAGCGACTCGACAGGGCGGAGTGCATGGAGTCGCCAGTCACTACTAGGTGAGCGTACTTACGACTAGGTTGCCTCGAAGTATACCCACTCGCTAGTATCTTGTCAATGTACTTTTCGAGCCCTGTGATCCGCGGGGATAGTGTCGCCGCGTGGTGCTGCGTTCACCTGCTGACGAAGGCTGGCCTCAATCCCGCACTGCAGCGGACCGCTCGTCCCAGGCTGCCCGCCATCATGTTGAGCGATGCCGCGCTGGCTCTCATTCAGGACGTATTCGAGAAACCCGGCCTGTTTGGGACGGCTCATCGCATCACCCGGCGCGTGGTTCAATGGGGTCGGCATGCCGGGCCCTTGGAGCTGGAGCACTCGGCCGCGGTTTTATCGGAAGCCGAACTCCTCCACGAGTTGGAACAGGAACTTCCGGACACCGCCGCCACCGGAGAGACTTCGTACACAATCTTCGCCTCCCGCCCCCTGCCGGCGGACGCTGTCGAGCACTGTTTCGGCTCGCGCACTGCCTCTGCCACGCGGATCGGTTTACGAAACTCGAGCGACTCGGCAGCCTGCTGGATCGAGTCCCTCGATGACGGCTGGCTCTTCTTGATTCCGAACAGCACGGATTTCGGCTGGCTTCTCTCGGTCGGCGCTTCGCCGGAAATGATGCTTCAGCGCAGCACGTTGATCGCCGGTCGAATTGCGTCGTCGAGCGAACTGTCCGCCAAGTTTCCCGCAAGCCCGCGCATTGTCTCGCCACTCGGCGGTTCTGGCTGGCTCGCGTGCGGTACCGCTGGTATCGCCTTCGATCCGATCTGCGGGGATGGCACGGCGCACGCAGTCCGCGAAGCGATTCTCGCCTCGGCCGTGGTGAAAGCGATCTGGTCGGGTGGGGACGCCGGCGCGCTTCTTCGCCATTACGAGGCCCGTCTGCTTCTCGGATTTCAGCGCCATCTGGCGGCCTCCTTGAGTTTCTACCAATCCGGCTACGGCGGCTCCTGGTGGGATCAGGAAGCGGCGCTCTTGCGGCAGGGAATCGAATGGTGCGCCGGCCGAATGCAAACCCACGCCGGGTTCCTTTATCAATTGCGCGGATTTGACTTGATGTCGATTGACAACAATCGGCCGTAATGCTAATTTTCGGACACGGGATTCGCGGCCATGCCGCTCCGCCTGCTTCGCGCTGTGTGTGCGCACCTGTTTCCCCGTCAAAGACCTCGTCCGTCGATTTGTCATGATTGCCCGGCGGCGTATTTGCCATAAGAACGGAGGGTTCATGTTCCTGAGAAGTGCGGTTCCCGGCGGACTCTTCCTCATCGCTTCCGCGTTGCTGACTGCTCAGCCTGCCCGCAGTCCCGAGGCCGTCGGCAGAAAAGCGCTCGATCTCCTGCTCGCCGAAAAGTACCCCGAGCTGAGCGCGATGTTCTCGGACAATTTCAAACAAACAATCACGCTCGAATTCCTCCAGCAGCGGGTTAGCGCCGAGTTGAAGGAGTTCGGCGCGGCGCAGGAGATCGGGCAGCCCGTCCTCGGCACGGATGGGCCGAACAATTTGGTCAGCTTTCCGGTGCGCTTCGCCAATACGAGTATCCACGTCCAATTCACTCTGAATTCATCCCGCCAGGTGGTCGGGATGTTCTTCCGGCCTCCCGACAAGCCTCTGCCCTATACCTGGAAACGGCCTTCGTACAGCAAGCCCGAGAGTTTTCACGAGCGGGAAGCGACGGTCGGAGCCGATCAGTGGAAATTGGGCGGCACTGTTACCGTCCCGGTCGGGAAGGGAAAAGTTCCGGGAGTCGTGCTGGTGCATGGACCCGGGCCCAATGACCGGAACGAGTCGCTGTTTGCAACACGCATGTTCGAAGACCTCGCCGAGGGCCTTGCGTCGCGGGGCTATGCCGTCCTCCGGTACGACAAGCGATCCAAAGTATACGGCGACGAAATGAGCGAGACGGATTACACCATTGACGATGAGACCGTGGAAGATGCCACACGCGCCGTGGTGCTGCTGCGCAAACAGCCGGAGATCGATCCGGCCCGCGTCTTCGTGCTGGGGCATAGCCTGGGTGGCTACGCGGGCCCGCGGATCGCAGCGCGCGACGGGAAACTTGCCGGGCTGATTCTGATGGCCGGTCCCGCCCGGCCCATTGAGGACGTGGCGTTTGATCAGACCGACTACGTGATGCGTCTCAAGGGCGAGCCCGCCGCCAATGAACAAGCGCGACTCAACCAGTTGAAGGCTGAACGGGACAAGGTCAAGCAACTCGATCCCAAAGCCAACAATCCTCCTGTGCTGATGGGGCTGCCGACTGGCTGGTGGCTGAATGTGAAAGGCTACGATCCCGCGTTGGAGGCCAGGCGGCTCGGCCTGCCGATGCTGATCATGCAAGGAGAGCGCGATTTTCAAGTGACGATGAAGGACTTTGCCCTTTGGAAGTCGGCATTGGCCGGGCGCGAGAACGTTTCTTTTCACACCTACTCTGCGTTGAACGACCTGTTCATCAAGGGGGAGGGGAAGAGTTCGCCGGCCGAATATCACAATCCCGGCAACGTGGCGCCGGAAGTTCTGGACGATCTTGCGGCTTGGCTTGCCAATCAAAAACATTGAGAGCCGACCACATGACGCGCCTGCTTAGCGCGATTGTCGCGGCAGGAAGCCTGCTGCCGGCCGCTGGCGGCCCTGGTGCGCGCCCCATCCGGATCGAAGCCTCGGAAGACGTCAGCGCCGATTTCCCGGGAGTACCCCGTCTGCAAGCGTTCGCCTGGGCGCAATGGGAAGGGAAATGGATCTTCATCGCCGGCCGTACCGGGGGATATCACGGCGTCGGTCAAGGCGACGTGGATTTCCCGCGCGCCCACGCCAACGCGCGAATCTGGATCATCGAACCTCCCGCCTCGGGACCTGCCAAGGTGTACAGCTTTCCGGTTGCGAGTCTGCCGGCTTCCCTCGGTGTTGTGAAGGACCAGTGGATGTCGAGCAACCTCCTCCACTTTCAGGACAACGACACGCTTTACCTGGCAGGTGGATACGGCGAGAATTCCGTCCACGAACTGATCACTTACTCTGTGGTTTCATCGGTAAACCTGCCCGCGTTAGTGGACGGCGTGATCCACGGAAAAGATACTTTTTCGAAAACCATCGCTTGGGCGGAATCGCCCGCCGTGCAGTCGACCGGCGGGGAACTGGTCAAATTGGACGACGGATTCTTCTATCTCATCGGCGGACACGTCTTCATGGGCAGTTACCGCGGCTTTGAGGCCTCGGACGAAAAGAACACCCCCAAGTCGTCGCAGACTTATTTGAGCGAAATTCGCAAGCTCCGTTTGACCCGCGCTGGACCAGGTAAACTCGACGTTTCGCTGGTCCAGAGTTTCCCGGATCCCGAGTTCGCGCGGCGCGACCTCAATGCAACGCTTACGATTCTCGAAGACGGGAAGTCGCTCGGAGCTGCCGCCTATGGCGGCGTGTTCACCAAGGACCAGTTGAACTTCACGCACCCGATTTGGCTCAGGGCCGGCGCTGCGCCCCAAGTGGAGGGCCGCTTTGAGCAAAAGATGAGCGCCTATTCCTGCGCGACTTTGCTTCTCTACGATCCGGAATCGTTTGCTATGTACACCACGTTCTTTGGCGGCATCAGCCGATGGCGCTGGAACGATACGAGCCGCCAGTTTGTACAGGCGTCTCAATTCGGTGACAGGACCCGGCCGGGAGGCTATCTCGACGGCCTCCCCTGGATCAATGAGATCAGCACACTGGTTCGAAACCAAGGGAAACTGGTTGAGTTCGTGCAGCAGGACAGCCGCCTTTTCGGGTACGTGGGAGCCAACGGTGCATTCCTTCCGGTGGCTGGGCTCAAAAGAATCCGCGAAGACGCTCCCATTTTCGATCTGCGCCAATTTCGGGGGAAACGGGTTTTAGCCGGATACCTGTTCGGCGGTATTCGCGCATTCCCGAAAGAGTTTCCTTATACTGAGGAAGCGCGGGACTACACCTCGGGCAACGTCCCGACAAGGCCCAACGACATGATTCTGAAAGTGTACGTGACGGCTCCCTAGAGCCGGGGAGGTTTCGATGAGAAGTGCGTGGGTCTGGTGGATACTCATGGCCGGTGCAGCCCTCGGCCAAAAGGCGCCCGGCTGGAGTCCCGTCAAAGCTGCTGCGTACTTGGACGGCCGCACGTCGTGGTGGATGACCTGGCCGAAATCCGCCCGCGATCACGGAACGTTCTGCACCTCCTGTCACACGGCTGCTCCCATTGCGTTGGGCCGTCCCGCGCTGCACGGCGTTCTGGGCGAGACCGCGCCGCCGCCTGCCGAGCGGAAGTTGCTGGACAACATAACCACCCGCGTTCGGCGTTGGAATGAGGTAGAGCCGTTTTATTCCGACCAGACTTCCGGCCTCCCGAAAACCTCCGAATCCCGCGGAACCGAGTCGATTTTGAATGCCCTGATCCTTGTTTGGAACGACGTGCCGGCGGGCCGCCTCAGTCCCGACGCCCGGCTTGCGCTCGACAATATGTGGGCGCTTCAGCTCAAATCCGGTGACATGAATGGGTCGTGGGCCTGGCTTCAGTTTCATAACGCGCCCTGGGAGGGCGACTCGCAGTTTTACGGAACCGCTCTTGCTGCCGTTGCGGTCGGTTCTGCTCCCGGCAATTACCAGGCGGAGCCGGCAGTCCAGGATGGAATCAAGAGAATGCGCGCGTGGCTTGTGAAAGGTATGGAGGCGCAAACGCCCCTGGATCGTACGGTGCTGCTTTGGGCTTCCGCGAGGCTGACTGGGTTACTCACCCCAGACCAGCAAAGAGCCATCGCCGCCGACATTCTTCCGCGCCAGCAGGCGGACGGCGGATTCACCCTCTCAAACCTGGTCGGTTCCTGGAAGCGCAAGGACGACACACCTTTGGAAAGCGTGAGCGACGGCTACGCAACCGGGCTGGTTGCCTTCGCATTGGAGCAACTCCCGGTGCCGGAGGTCCGGCCGGCTGTGAAACGGGCCCTGCAATGGCTGAATGCGAATCAAGCCGAGGATGGCCGCTGGCCTGCCTCGTCCTTGAATAAGAAGCGTGACTTGGCATCGGAGGCCGGACTCTTTATGAGCGATGCGGCCACAGCCTACGCCGTCCTCGCGCTTACACACGGGCCTTCAGACTAAAGCGGGCCTCATTCCCGCAGCTCCAGCTTCAGCTCGCCGTTGGCCGAAAGAATCCGGGTGACGTGCAGCGCCAGCACTCCATCTTTCTTGGCGGGATGACCGGTAATTGTGAGTTTGTCTCCCGCCTCCAGGTAGGCGGCGTGCCAGCCCCGGCGCGACAGCACACCCGGATTTGAGAATTCGCCCTGCCACTTCTGGATGTGGCCCTTGTCGTCTTTGACATCGAATTCCACTACGCAATGGGGATTCACGTAGTGGAAGTCCGTAACCATGCCCGTTACCGTGACTTCCGTTTTCTCGTCGAATTCCTGCCAGCCGTGGTGGGCTTGAACCGCACCCGGCAGCAGCAGCCCTGCCAGAAAGGGAATCCCTAGCACCGAAGGGGTTCGCATCTTGCCTCCTGTCATCGGTCCGGCCCGTCGTCGACCCAACGATCCAGATCGCGGACGTACCTTCGCCCATTGAATGTATAGGTTGGGACGGTGACCACCATGTACGACTTGCCCACCAGAGGTGTTCCGTCGCGGCCCTTTTCGTCTCGCGCTGTCGCGATTACCCAGCAATCGAAGTTGAGGTTGGGGTTCTTGTCCGCGGGCGTGAACAAACCCTGAGAGTTGATAGCGCCGACGGAATCGGAGCTACCGCCCTCCGCGGCGTGAAACACCTGGACCGCCCAAGCCGCGTCTACGGGCCCGAGCGCTACATCGTCGGCGGTGTGCGCTCTGCCATCCGGACCGCGTTGGTAGCCGACCGCCTCGAACTGCTGGTAGCCCTTAGGATGATTCCGATCGCCAAACGCAGCCACGATGGAATCGGGAGTCACCTTGAGGTAGTCGACGCGATCGTAAATCGCGAGCGCGCCCGGCAGCGACGACCTGCGGAACGCGGCGTCGTGTTTCCCGAGCGGTGCGTCGGCGGCGACGTCCAGCTGCGCGACGATTTCGTTCGGTGAATTGGACGCGATGGCGCGGACCGTCACGCCCGGCCCGAAATTCAGATCGGCCGCGCCAATCTGCCCGGGAAAATGATCTCCGATCAAACGAATGCGGGTGGCCCGCGAGCCGGTCTTTAAGGAGAGGCGATCTACGGCGAGGAGCGTTGACTCGGAAGAAGCGCGCCGGAGTTTCACCTCAAACCCGAATTCCTGGTATTGCCCCCAAAACCAGCGGCCTTCCGCGGTCGACTGATCCGCCGAAAGGAGCAGTACCTCGCGCGCCTCGGTCGAAAGGCCATCCGGAGCCACCGCCGAACTGCTGCCCTTGGAGCGGCCGCGCCAGGCAGATCCGCCAAAAACAATGGTGCGCCCGGTCCGGAGAATCCGCGTGCCATCCCGGATAGAAGTGAGAGTGGCGCGGGTGTTGTACTCATCGTCGCCGTCACGGTCGATCTGCATCTCGCCGGAATAAGTGCCGTGCCCGGGCATCGAGGCGGTAACCAGCCACCGCCCGGACAGATTCTGCGCGCCCGTTCGGGCATTCCACCTATCCCAAGCCGGACTGTGCAGCGGCGCCATTTTGGCCAGGTATTCCACTGCTGCTGCCGTCGAGGGAATGTGATAACGGTTCCCGTGCGAATCGGCAAATTGCTTCCAATCCGCGGCGGAACGCCGCCAGGAGAGAGCGCGCGCGAAGGAGTGACACTTGCCGCAGGTTTCGTGCAGGCTCTCGCTCCCCATTCCGGTTTCGTCGTGAATCCGGCGCTCCGGATCGTAGCGCACCGGTTCAGCTTCTTCCGCCGCCAACCCATGGGAATCGCTGAGGTATTTGACAATGGACCGCGCTTCAGGCGGAGTGATCGAGAGCCCCTCGCGCAGGATCATGTCCTTCAGGGCGTCCTGCCAGCCTTCCGGAGTGGTTCGCTCCCAGGAAACGCGCTGCATGTTTCCCCCCTCGTCGCGAGTGTGGCAGCCACCGCATTTGGTGATCACCAGCGGATCAGTAACCGGTATGCCTTCCTCGCGCTCCGCCAAAGTCTGCGTCTGGCCCGACTGGCCTAGAACCAGACCGGCAAAGAGGCAAACCGAGGGTCCCAACCTCGGGCCGAATGTTTGATGCATGCTTTCTCCAGTATCGTCGGCGGAGACGCGCTTGATTTCAAGATTGGCCGGACAACGGAGTGGATGGGACGAACGCGGTCGGTCGAGGAAAGTATAGCGCGGAACGAGGCCCGAAACCAAAATGGTTTGGGATTTTGAAGCGGGTACTCATGGCAAAGGGGTTACGCGAACTTCCCAAACCATCGTGGTTTGGCGGGGGCGACTTTTCCATCAAACTTGCATATAATGACGGTCAAGCCAAGTGGCTGGAAGTCTCCCCGGAGAGAATGTTTCGCGCGCCGAGTTGCGTATTTTGGGTAACAGCCTGCGCCTTGATGGCCGGTACGGGTACCCATTCACCATCCAAACTCACGGTCGTAATGGATTTTCAGGGAAGCCTTTCCCAGCGCGCTCTTTCCGCAATGGAGCGTGAGACAGAGGACATTTTGAAGCCGGCTGGCCTGAGTTTGGGTTGGCGGTTGGCCACCGACGCGGCGCGGGAGAGTTTTGACGACCTCGTCGTGGTCGAGTTCAAGGGCGCCTGCCAGTTCGAACCCGTCCCGTATGTCTACGACGAGCTGGGCCCGATGGCGTTCACCCACTCCAGTGATGGAAATGTACAGCCCTTCGCCGAAGTCTCGTGCTCCAAAGTAGCGGCCTCGGTAAGTTCCGCATTGGAGGGAGAAGGTTTCCCGAAGGCAGACCTGCTGTTCGGCCGTGCCTTGGGGCGTGTGCTGGCACACGAACTGGTCCATGTATTGACCGGTTCGGAGGCGCACGGTCGCGAGGGAGTGCAGCGTGCCGCCCTTTCCGGCAAAGATCTCATCTCCAGTGCCCTGGTCCTCAGCCCGGCGGATCTCGCGCGCCTGCGGGAACTTCGGAAGTAGCCCTGACCCTTGTTGTTCGGCGCCGGCAATGCCAAAATGGGCCGAATAAGGAGGGTTTCCTTGCCCCATTCGCGTTACGCCTCTGCTTGTCTCGTCGCCTGTCTCTTCGCGCCTGCCGTGCCGGCGCAGCGCGCCGGTAACGCGCCTCCCGCGGCCGCGGCGAATGCCGAACGGCCTGCGACGCCGATTCCTCCGGAGAGGAATTCGGTGACTTCTCACGAATTGACCCTGGGCGGCAAGACTCTCCGGTATAGCGCCACCGCCGGCACCCTCTTGATTCCCGGCGAGGACGACCAGCCCTACGCCAGTGTCTTTTACGTTGCGTACACCCTCGACGGCGTCTCGGACGGCCGGACGAGGCCGCTCACCTTCCTCTACAACGGCGGCCCCGGTTCGGCCAGCATGTGGCTGCACATGGGATCGCTCGGGCCGGTGCGCGTCCTGACAGCCAGCCCGGAGGCCACGGGGCCGGGGCCGTATCAGATCGCTCCGAATGAGTACAGCCTGCTGGATAAATCGGACCTGGTTTTCGTCGATGCGGTCGGCTCCGGCTACTCGCGGCCGGTCGGCCGGGGCAATATCCGCGATTTCGCCGGCACCGATCAGGACGTGCGCGCGTTCCAGAAATTCATCTATCGCTATGTCAGCGTCAATCACCGCTGGAACTCGCCAAAGTTCTTGTTCGGTGAATCGTACGGCACCACGCGCTCGGCGGCCCTGGTGGACGCGCTGGAAAACAGCGGCATGTCGATGAACGGCGTGATCCTGATGTCTTCCATCCTGAACTACTTCACGCTCGCGCCCGGCTCGGACGCCATCTTCATCGGCAATCTTCCTTCTTATGCCGCCATCGCCTGGCATTACGAAAAAGTTCCGCACAAGGGAAAAGACCAGAAGGCCTTTCTTGATGAAGTCCGCGCCTTTGCCCGAGGCCCGTACGCCGAAGCTCTCGCGCTAGGTCACAATCTGCCGCAGGCACAGGTCGACGCCGTCGCTGCGAAGTTGGCCGGCTACACCGGTCTCAGCGTGCCCTACATCAAGGAAGCGAACCTCCGCGTCAGCCCGCCTCGTTTCCGCAAGGAATTGTTGCGTGACCAGCGCGCCATTGTCGGCCGCTATGACGCGCGCTTCGCGGGAAGCGATATTGATGCCGCGGGTGAGAATCCCGGCTACGATCCGTCCAATTCCGGCATCGAAGGCGCGTTCGTCACCGCGCTGCATGATTACCTGGATCGCGAGCTGAAGTACGCTTCCGAGGAAACCTACCTTCCCAGCGGCCCCGGCGTCAATCAGATGTGGGACCACACGCACCGTCTGGGTTCCGCCCTGCCCACCGGCGGTGGTCAGGGAGGCCAACCGATGCGCGATGCCTATGTCGCCGGTGACCTGGCGGACGCGATCCGCAAGAACCCGCGCCTGCGCGTGTTCTCGGTGAACGGCCTGTTCGATCTGGCGACTCCATTCTTCATCACGGAATACGATCTGGCTCACATCGAGCTGGAGCCGAAGCTGCGCGGCAACATCGAATTCGCGTACTACCCATCCGGCCACATGATCTATCTCAATGTCGATGCGCTCAAACAGTTGAAGACCGATCTGGCCGCCTTTTACACGCGTGCCGTGCCTGGGCTGTGACGGTTCCCATTTTTAAGTGATTTGGAAAGGTACTAACCAGTCATGCCAGAGAACGGACACCGCGGGAAGCATTTTGTGGCGATTATCGGCGGCGCGATTGCCGGTTCAGTGGCGGCGGAGATTCTGGCCGACCGCGGCACTCGCGTGGCCGTGATCGAACAGAACAAGAGGCCGTACGGCAAAATCGAAGACGGGTTGCCGCGCTGGCATGTCGAGCAGCGCAAGCAGGAGTATGAACGTATCGATGCCCGCATGAGAAAGCCTGGGGTGATGTACGTGCCCGCCACGAAGCTCGGGCGCGATTTGGGCTTCGACGATGTGTGCCACAACTGGGGTTTTTCGGCGGTGATTCTCGCCAATGGCGCGTGGCGCGACCGCGAGCTGGGGATACCCGGGGAAGAAGCGTTTCTGGGCAAAGGCCTGATCTACCAGAATCCGTTTATCTACTGGTACAACCACCACAAGGAAGAAGCCTATGCCGGCCCGCGGTACGAGACTCCTGACGAGACGCTGGTCGTCGGCGGCGGTCTGGCGTCGATCGACGTGGTCAAGATTCTGCAATTGGAAAACTACGAGCGGGCTCTCAAGGCGCGCGGCATCCAGACCGATATGCATGAGCTGGAAAAGAAGGGCATCGCGGCGATCTGCAAACTGCACGGGATTCAGCCGGAGTCGCTGGGTGTCCAGGGGTGCCTGCTGATTTATCGCCGGCGCGAGCAGGATATGCCGCTGGCGCAGCCTCCCGACAATGCCACTCCCGAACAGATTGCGCGGACCGAAGGCGTGCGCCAGAAGATGCTGCGCCTGGCGCGCGAGAAGTATCTGTTTCGGGTCCAGGACCGGCGGATGGTGGTGGGGCCGATCGCGGAAGGCGGGCGTCTGGCTGGCGTGAAGGTCGTGGAAACGAAAGTGGAAGGGCGCAAGGCAGAACCTGTTCCCGGCTCGGAACACGAGTTGCGCGCGCCGCAGGTAATCTCTTCGATTGGTTCGGTGCCGGAAGTGATTCCGGGAATCGCGATGAAAGGCGAATACTACATCTTTAAGAAGGAAGAGACTCTGCCGCAGTACAGCGACCGGGTGTTCGGTGTCGGCAACGTGGTTACAGGGAAAGGGAATATTCGCGCTTCGCTCGTGCATAGCCAGGAAGTGACGAACCGGTTGATCGAGAATTACATCGGCGTCGGAGAAGGCAATCCCGATTACGTAGCGCTGTACTCGGCGGCGGAAGCGCGCGGCGCGGCGCAAGCGCGCGCCGTGGAAGAACAGATCGAAAGTCTGCCGCCGCTTTCTGACTCCGAGATTGCGTCGATTGAGCAACGGCTGCGCGAGCTGCAGCAGCGCGTCGGATATACCAAGGACTACGACTCGTGGATCGCGCGCGAGACGCCGCCGGATTTGGAATAGTGCGCCGGACCCCACATGTATCCCTCAGACTATCTTTAGACCAGTTCTCTTGAATTGCTCCAGTAAGGCTGCTAAACATTAAGTAGGCTTCATCTGGGAATCGTTGTGATCCGTTCTTGCCCAACTCGATACGGTTTGACGATCCTCTTGCTTTGTCTCGCCCTTCAGGCGAGCGGACCAGCAGCCGTCGCGTTTTCCAACTCGCCCGCTTCCCAATTGACTCGAGACATACCGCACGTCTCACTGCGATGCCCGTTAACGCAGGCTTCGATGATGAGCGCGTCGGCGCCCAGTCACCGTCTGGCGCATCCGGTAGAATCTGCGCCTCCCAAGATATCGTTCACCTTATTGTGCTCAGAACTCCGCGTCAATCGTTCGGCGCGCTTGCTGACCGGGGCGGTTCTTCGACACAGCGGCCGATCCCCTCCTGTCCTTCTCTAGTTACTTCCAGTTATTCCATTGAGGGCTCCCGTGCGACCGGATCAGTGTGTCCCCGCGAGGTCTCAATAAGTGATGAGAAGAAACAGAATGAGGAGGTCAAGATGTCTTCGATTCATCGTGTGCTATTTCCGGTCGATTTTTCACCGGCATGCCAGTCCCTGTTGCCCACCATTCGGAGGATGATTGAGTACTGGCACGCCGAGGTTACGTTGTTGCATGTAATCGAGGCGCGCGCGTGGCCAGGCCAACGGGAAAAGCTGGAGCAGATCACGACCAGGATGCGAGTCATCGCCGGGCATCTGGGCGCGCGCTCTGTCAAATTCCGTTTGGAGCGCGGCGTCGCCGCGGAGCGGGTGTTGGAATATGTACGGGCTCACCAAGTCGACCTGGTGGCGATTGCAGCACGCGGCGCCACCGGTGCCCGGCGAGCGCCGCTCGGCTCGGTGGCGGATCAGGTTCTCGCCGAAGCTCCGTGCCGTGTCTGGCTCGATTGGGGCTGGACGCACTCGAACCCGCGAGCCGGTATGTACGCGCGCCGCGTGGCCTGCGCCCTGGCCAATCACGCATCCGACGAATATGTATTGCGCTCGGCTGAAGATGTTAGCGGGAACCTGAATGCTGCGCTCACCGTTATTCAGGCGGTCTGTGAGCCGGCCGAACACTCGCTGGTCTTGTTGCGGAATCAACGGCTGCGGGATTCAGCCGTGGCGCAGGCAACAAAACGCATCGAGAATCTTCGGCGCCGTTTTTTGCAGCGCGTCGATGTTGCTGTCGAAGCGGGCTCCCATACCGCGGTTGTCAGTGAGGTGATCCGAAGACAGGCAAGCGGGCTTCTGGTTACCGGCAACCTGCGGGAAGCGATTCTGGGCGCCGAATCGGAGTGCCCGGTATTGCGCGTGGCTGCGCCCGGCGCGGCGGCCGGCGCTACGTGGGAAGCATCCTACCTGACAGCAGCACGGAGGAGCGCATGACCGAGCCCGACGTTCCTTCGCGAAATCACGTCGAGAAACCAGCGCCGGGTTTCCGCGAGCAATTGCTGGTCACCCTTGGCGTCTTGCTGGCAACGGGTGCGGTGTTCGGCGGCATCTGGGTTCTCGACACGATCGCTCACTAACGCGCGTGACTGAATCCAGAATTCCGGCGGCTGCGACGATCGCAGTCGCACGAGAGTAAACCGCGGAGCTGGACCCGCCTTACTTCTTCAGCGGGGCCGGCTTGGCGAACTTCTTTTCGTCGATCGGGACGTTCGTCTTAATGTCATTCAGCACGATCGAATCGCGGCCGTCGAGCCACGCGTACGTGATGCGGAAGGGCAGCTTGAGGCCATTGACGTCCTTATAATCGCTGTAGTCGATTTGCGTGGGCACGCGCCCAATCGGGCCGGCGCCGTAGCGGAGTTCGCGCAACAACAAGTGTGTGTCCTTGTCGAAGAACAAGGTGACCAGAAGGCCTCGGGGGCCGGTCCCCTGAACCACGTCGACGCTGTGATTCTGCAGCGGCGCGGTATCCTGCAGCGAGGTCTGGCTGGAAGGGCCCGGAAGATCGCTGATCGAGTTCGGCGGGCCGGTTCGCAGGTTGGTGAGAATCTGCTTGATCTGGCCGGGGAAGGAAAGCTGCGCGTCGAACCGGTAGCCGTCGAGATCGGCGCCGTTCAACTGATACTCGCCGACCACGTTGAGCGGCGTGCGCACCCACCCGGTCTTGCCGTCGTAGGTGCGGATCTGGTCGCCGCGGCCGGTCTCGGCCTTGAACAGGATGATGGTGGCGCGCTTGTCGGGGAACTTGGCGTCGATTTCAACATCGCCGCCGCCGCCGAATCCACCGAATCCGACGCTCGTGCCGCGAGCCACAAAGCTCGTCAGGCCGGCCAGTTTCTGCGCTCCGCCCGAAGCTGCAATGTATTTGTCGAGGATGGATTGCGGCGTCGGCGAGCCGGGGGGCGTGCTCAGCACATCATCGCCCTCCAGCGACGGCATGCTGTAAATCGCTTCCATGGTGGGCGTGATCAGTGGGCGGTCGCGGTTGCGGTGACAGGTCCAGCAGGTGACTTCCTGGCGCCCCGCAAAGTTGTCCTTGTTGATGGTCTGCATCATCGTGACCATGCGGCGCGCGGTGCGCTTGCGCGGCGTGTCGGCAGCCCAGTCGACGCGGTCGGTGCCGGCATTGGCGTGACAATCCGAGCAGTCGAATTGAAGGGCGGCGGTCATGACGCCCATCGTTTCCATGAAGTCGTCAACCGAGAGCCCCTTGAGCACTTGGATGTTTTTGAAAATCTGGTCGGCCATGAGAGGCTTGTCTTGTGCCGCGGGCTGGGCGACTGCGAAGCCGGCGCCGAGCAACGCGGCGACCGCTACGGTGACAAATATTCTGAGACGCATATGTGCCGGTGTATCCCTTCAATTCAAGAGTGAGTCAACCTGCTATTATATGCCCGGTTTTTGCATCGGCAAGCCGATTGACGGGACCGCGGGTGCCTGCGGGGCGTCATCCCTGTTGAATCTCGCCTACTGGGGCGGGATGCAGCTATCGGTCTGCCGGGCGGTATTGCGGGACCATACATTTCCATTGGCGTTGGCGATCCCGCCGCCGCCCTCCGAGACGGTCACGTTGCAGTGAACTACTGGAGGCTCAATCGCTACACCTATGGGCGAGCCTTGATCAGGAATGGCTTGAGCCCACGCCAGACCACTGCCGGCAGCGGCAATCACCTGATTCCCTAGAATCCTGTTGTTGTATGTCCCATTGAGAATCACGATGCCGCCGACAAAAGATGGGGCGATCCCGCCGTGTCTCTCGTTTCCGGTGGGGCCATCAGTGTGGTCCAGATTCCCCTGAATCAGATTGTCGTGAGATGGCCCGTACTGAGCCAATGTCGACGTCCCCGGGAGCGGGTCGGCGATCAGAATCCCTACGAAATCCGCGGTGCCGAAGTCGTTCTTGCTGGCCGTGTTGTAGGACGACCCGTCCGTAATCAGCAGGTTGCTGGTGTACGGATAGTCGGCGGTGTTGTTGGAAATCGTGTTGTGGCTGGAGTTAAAGATTGGGAATGACACGGTGGTGCAGTTATTGGCTGCGTTGTGATCAATCAGGGAGTTGCTGCTGCCGAAGAGCCGCACGGCGCCGACACCCCAGTTCGCCAGGGAAGGGTCGAAAGTGATCCAGTCTGGGGTGTTGTCCTGACCGTTGGCACTGAATTGCCAGCCTTTCACAATAACGTTCGCGCTGTTCTCGATGTCGATGGCGCCGGTGAAATTCTTGTTGATCGTCCCCACAGCCCCAGTTCCGATTCCCGCCCCGTTTGGGTTAGCGCCTCCGCCGTCGAGCGTAACGAAATTCGAATTCATGACGAGAATCCCGATTCCCGCACTCTGGATGGAAGTCTGCGAACCCGTGACCAACGCCGAAATCGAGTTCTGTCCGGTGGGGTTGATGTACTTAAGCACAATTCCCATGCTCGTTGCCGCGCCGTTACCCGCGATGGTCAGGTTGAACAGCGTAAAGGATTTTGTCAGGTGTGTTCCATCGACAGAAACCGCGATGCCACCCGCCGGAAGCGAGTTAATCGTCCAGGGGCCGATGATATAGGGATCCATCGCCGTACCGGAGCCGCCCGAGACGCAGCCGCAGGCTGAAAAGTCCGAATCGCTTGCAATCACAATTGGTGCGTGCACACCGCCCGCGCCTCTTAGCGCCGGGAGCCCACAGATCAGGAGTCCGGCCGCTACTACGCCCGCTCGAAGTATCGTCACCTTTTTCATGTTGTCCTCCGATCCGAGCAAGTATATATCACCCAACGGGCAAGGAGGCTCTTTCGGACACTGGGTGCCTTGACACCAACGGAAAACAAGCGTACTCTCCGCTTATCCAAGTAATGTCGTTACTTGGTTAAGAGGGGAAGGGGTCGTATATACCCCATCAGTCATCGCCCGGGGATGAGCGATGAGAGCGGGCGCCATAACTTCGAGCCGGCGCGTCTTTGACACGCCACCTTTTTGCAGATTCTCTCGAAGCTGCAAGAGCCCGAACCAGAACACGGGATCGACCTGATCCGTGAGCTTTCATAAGCCATAAAGAAGAAGGTTCGCCATAGTTGGTTTTTGGGGGTAAGGCCGGGATTGGCGGGAACGCGCAGTCCCGGAGGAATCGCGTTACGTCCGAAAAGGGGGAGCTATGGTCAAGGTAACGGGAGAGAGTTTTCGCGCAGTGCCAAGGCGAGTGGCGGGACTGTTGGCCCTCATCGTATTCGGAAGCTGCGTGGTCTACGCACAGGGCATCAACGCAACCATCCTGGGCACCGTCAAGGATGCGTCCGGAGCGGTCTTGCCCGGCGCGGCGATCACGGTCAAACAGACGGAGACGGGATTGACGCGCAGCGTCCTCACCGATGCCGCTGGCAGCTACAGCATTCCTTCGCTTCCGATCGGCGAGTACCAAATTACCGCGATGAAGGAAGGATTCAAGCTGGACGTGCGCCAGGGAATCAATCTGGCCGTGGCGGAGGAAGCCCTGGTCAATCTCACTTTGCAGGTGGGAAATGTGGAGCAGCGGGTCAACGTAACGGAGGAAGCTCCCCTGGTGAATACGACCTTGAGCTCGACTTCCGGGTTGATCAACGAGCAGCAAGTGAAAGACCTGCCGCTCAACGGACGCAGCTTCGATCAACTCATCACGCTCAATGTGGGCACTTCCAATAACAGCGGCAACACGCTGAACAACTCCTCGTGGAACGGCTTTTCGGTGGCCGGCAAGCGGCCGGAGACCAACCGGTTTCTGCTCAACGGGGTCGACTGGATTGGAGGAAACGCGACAGCCCAGTACATCACGCCGTACGGAGTGAGCGGGCAGCTGCTGGGGGTAGAGGCGGTGCGCGAATTCAATCTGGTGGCGAACACGTACGGCGCCGAGTACGGAAAGCGAGCCGGGGGCACGGTGAACATCGTGACGAGCTCGGGGACGAATCAATTGCACGGAGATGTCTTCGAGTATCTGCGTAACAGCGATTTTGACGCGCGAAACTTCTTCGACGCCACCGTAGGCACGCCCCCGTTCAAGCGGAACCAGTTTGGCGGGATACTCGGCGGTCCGATCAAGAAAGACAAGCTGTTCCTGTTCGGGAACTATGAAGCATTCCGGCAAAGCCTGGCGCGCAGCAGCGTGGCGGTGGTCCCTGGCGCGAACGCCCGCCAAGGACTCATGCCGGATGGTTCACCTGTACCGAACCTGAACCGGGGTATTCTTCCGTATGCCAATGCCTTCTGGCCCGCGCCCACTACGCGCGATGCGGCCGATGGAACGGCGCTTGCTTTCACGAATCCCGGGGAGACGCGGCGCGAGGACTTTGGCCTGGCCCGTTTCGACTACGCCATTTCGCCCGCGGACTCTTTATCGGTGAACTACAACGTCGACAATGGCTTCAGGTCCGTTCCGTTTGTAGACCCGAATTTCAACACGAATTCGGAAATCGACGGGCATACCGCCAGCATCCAGGAGACGCATGTCTTCTCTCCGGCTCTGGTGAATGTCGCAACCGTAGGATATGGCCGTGCCTTTGCCACGCTGGTCCAGGCTCCCGCCGTGCCGATCCCCTCGGACCTCGTATTTTTGCCGGGCGGCAATCCCGGTTCGATTATTATTGGCGGCAGCGTGATCACTGCGCAGCCGTCGGCAGTGGCGGCCGCGCCCGGCAACAATCCCAGCATCGGCGTCCGGAACTACTTCACCGCAGCCGATGACGTGCACTGGACCCGAGGCAAACACTCCTTGAGCTTCGGCGGCTGGCTTCAGAAGATCCAGTCGGACGTGAGTGGGGCCGCGCAGGGCTCCGGGGCCAATGTCGCCTATCCCAACGTGCTGGCCTTCCTCCAGGACAAGCCGACCCAGGCGATCCTGGTCAGGAATCCGGTGGAGGTTGGCTACCGTTCGTTGCAAGCGGCCTGGTACGCGCAGGATGAAATCAAGCTGCGATCGAATTTCACCATGCGCCTGGGGCTGCGTGACGAGATGACTACCGGATGGAATGAAGTAGCGAACCGGTGTGTCAACTACTTCTACGACCCCACGTATGGCATCGGCATCAACCCGCATATCGGAGGCTCCTGCCTGGCGCAGAACCATGCCAAGGCGCTGTGGCAGCCGCGTGTGGGCCTGGCGTGGGACCCGACGGGCACGGGAAGTTGGTCGGTGCGCGCGGGCTTCTCGATTCTGAATGATCTCCTGGATAATCTCGCCAACAGAACTTACAACGCTCCGCCCTTTAATGCCCGCGAGCAACTGACGATACCGGCCGCCGGGTTTCTTTCGCTCCTTCCTCTGAACAGGAATGCGGCGCTTCCGCCGACATGCGGTCCCGGCGTGCCTTCGCCGTGCTCGATCTATCAGCCAGGCGGCGTCGATCCTAATATGTTCACGCCAACCATCCAGGAGTGGAGCTTTACCGTGGAGCGGAAACTTACGCGCGACCTGATGCTGCAAGTAGGCTATGCGGGCAGCCAGTCCTATCACACAAGTCTCACAATGGATACGAACTCCGCGCAGCCGCAGGTGTGCCAGAACGCGCAGGGATGCGCGAGCGGCGGCGTGGCCGGCGCGAAGGGCATCGTGCCGCAAGGCACTACCTACATGGCGCCTGGACCCCGCCCGAATCCTTACGTGTCGAACCCTACGTCTTGGGTCGATGAGGGTACTGCCAGTTATCACGCGCTGACTGTGTCGCTCCAAAAGCGGGTCGCGCACGGGCTCGCGTTCAAAGCCAACTACACGTTTGCAAAGGTGATGGATTTGAATTCGGCGATCCTGGCTCCGTCCGGCGAAAATGAGCCTGCCGATGTGTTCAGTCCCTACAACCTGTTCCTAAACCGCGGCCCCGCGTCGTTCAGCCTGAACCACCAGTTCAGCGGCAATTTCAGTTATCAATTGCCCTTTGGACGAGATGCCCAAGGGTGGCTCAAACAGATCATCGGTGGCTGGCAGTGGAACGGGATCATCACGGCCCAGGACGGGTTTCCGTTCACTCCAATGATCGGGTCCAACAATTCCGGGACCGGCGACACCAACGTAACCGACGTACCCAACTGGAATCCGAATTTTACGGGGCCGGTGGTCACGGGAAGAGTGGATCACTGGTTTGATCCGCACGCCTTCACGCTGCCGATTCCCGGAACTTTCGGAAATGTGTCGCGCGGCGTATTTCGCGGCCCGGGTCTGACCAACGTCGACACGTCGTTGTTCAAGAGGTTCCGGCTCAGCGAGCGATTCAATCTGCAGTTCCGGGCCGAGGCTTTCAACCTGCTGAACCACTCGAATTTCTTTTACCCGAATCCGGTGGTTTTTCAGGGAGGCAGCTACAGCGACACGGCCGGACAGATCACTTCCGCGGCGAACTCCCGACAACTGCAATTCGCGCTGAAACTGCTGTTTTGATATCGCTATCGATTGACTGCGGAAAAGGGGCTGAAATGACCCGGAGCGAGCCATTGACGCCCCGCCTTCCTTGACTTCAAACTCGTTTAAATGTAACCTGTTAACCGATCTGGTGGGGTTTGCGGAAGCAGGCTGGGAGGGATTCAGACTCATGCGAAACAAGTTAAGAATCGCCACAATGGCAGGCGCGGCGGGCCTGTTCGTGCTTGCGGCGTTGCCGGCCGCCGCTCAGACGGCGCCCTACCGGGCGCCGCGGTTGGCCGATAACCATCCGAACCTGAACGGGATCTGGCAGGCATTGAACACCGCCAACTGGGATCTCCGCGGGCACGCCGCGGGAATGGGTCGCGTGGTGGCGCTGGGCTCGGAAGACGCCGAAGCGCCGGGGCTGGGAGTGATCGATGGCGCGGACGATATCCCCTATTTGCCGGCCGCTAAAGCAAAGAAAGATCAGAACTACGCCAACCGGTTGAAAGACGACCCCGAAGTGAAGTGTTACCTTCCCGGCGTGCCGCGCGCCACTTATATGCCGTATCCGTTTCAGGTCGTGCAGTCCACCAAGACCATCATGTTCAGCTACGAATATGCTGGTGCCGTGCGCGTCATTAACATGGACAAGCCCACCAAATCGCCCACCGACAGCTGGATGGGATGGTCGAACGGGCACTGGGAAGGCGACACGCTGGTGATCGACGTCACCGGCTTCAATGAAGATTCCTGGCTGGATCGTGTCGGCGACTACCATAGCGACGCATTGCACGTGGTGGAGCGCTACACGCCGCGCAGCCCCGAGACGATGAACTACGAAGCCACTATCGAAGACAAGAACGTGTTCGCGCGGCCGTGGAAGATCAGCATGCCGCTGTACCGTCACGTCGAAAAGAACGCACAGCTGCTGGAATTCAAGTGCGTCGAGTTTGTGGAAGAACTGTTGTATGGACCGCTGCGCAAGCAGCCCAGAGCCAACCCGTAAAGGAGTGTTCTGATGCGTCATTTCTCTCGCGTCCCGAGTGTAGCGGCGGCTTCGTGCGCCGCTTTCTGGATCGGCTCTGCTTTCTCGCAGACGCCGGCGTCGGTGTCGAAGACCGCGGCGGCCGCTAAAGTGACCGAAAACAAAGTGGCGCCTCTGCACAATCCCGACGGGACACCGGACCTGCAAGGAGTCTGGTCGAATGCGACGAACGTGCCGCTGGAGCGGCCGGCGGGAACCGGCGGCGGGCGCGCCCGGGCAGCGCGGCCCGAACCAGGAACAGCGGCGGATGTCCATTACGATCTCAGCCAGTTCGGCCTCGACCGCGCGCACATGAAGATTGCGGAAGACACGCGGACTTCCTTGGTGACGACGGAGGACGGCCGGATTCCCGCTCGACTGCCGGAAGCGCAGAAGCGCGCGGCCGATCGCGCCGCTTTCCAGCGCGAGCACCAGTGGGACGGGCCGGAGACCCGGCCGCTGAGCGAGCGCTGCATCGTGTGGCCGAACGAAGGGCCGCCGATGATGTCTCCCGGATATAACAGCAACGTCCAGATCGTGCAGGGACCGGGCTATGTCGCCATTGAACAGGAGATGATCCACGACGCGCGTATTATCCCGACCGACAACCGGCCGCACGCGCCCGCCGGGATCCGGCAGTATTTGGGCGATTCCACGGGTCACTGGGAAGGCGACACGTTGGTCGTCGATACCACGAACTTCACAGACAAAACGGCGTTTCAAGGGTCCAGCGGCAGCCTGCACGTGGTCGAGCGGTTCACCCGCCTGGCGGACGACCGGCTGCAATACGAATTCACCGTGGACGATCCGCACACCTGGGCCACGCCGTGGAGCGCGAAGACATTTTGGACGCTGGCTGGTGGTCAGGTTTACGAGTACGCATGCCAGGAAGGCAACCACGGCATGGCGAATAACCTGAGCGGCGCGCGCGCCGTGGAGAGGCGGGCGGCCGAAGAGGCTGCGAAGAAGTAGGCTCAACCGGGACAGGAGACCGGTCCATGTTGCAACACCTGAGGAACTGTGCAGTTGTCGCCGTGTTCGCGTTGTCGGCGGTGCCCGCGTGGTGCCAGGTTTCGGCAGTTGCCGCCAAGGCAAAAGCCGAGAGCAAGACGTGGACCACGCCTCGAACGCCGGATGGCCACCCCGATTTACAGGGCACCTGGTCCAACACCACGCTCACCCCTTTGGAACGTCCCGCCGACCTCGCCGGAAAGCCGTATCTTACCGAGCAGGAAGCTGCGGAGTACGAGAAGCGGACCTTCGCCAACCTGACTGGTGACCGGCGCGATGGCGGGGCGGACGCGGATGTCGCGCGGTCGTACAACGAGTTCTGGCGCGACCGCGGCACCAAAGTCATCGCCAGCCGGCGGACTTCGCTGGTCGTCGATCCGCCGGACGGCAGAGTGCCGCTGCTGACTCCGGAAGCGCAAAAGCGCGTGGCGGAAGCCGCCGCGGTGGCCCGCGCTCATGCGACCGACGGGCCGGAATACCAGAATCTCTGGGTGCGTTGTATCACGCGCGGATTGCCGATGCTGCCCGGCCCCTACAATAACGATTTTCAGATCGTGCAGACGCCCGATGCCGTTGTGATCCTGCATGAGATGATTCACGACTCCCGCGTCATTCCGCTGGATGGCCGGCCGCACTTGCCACCCGGCGTCCGGCAGTGGATGGGCGACGGGCGCGGCCACTGGGAAGGCGACACGCTGGTGGTGGACACCACGAATTTTTCCGAAAAGAGCAATTTCCGGGGTTCCAGCGCGAACCTGCACTTGACCGAGCGGTTCACACGCACAGGTCCGGACACGATTAGCTACCAATTCACAGTCGACGATCCCAGCACGTTTACCAGGCCGTGGAAGGCCGAAGTTCCGATGGCCCGAGCGGAAGGCGAGATTTTCGAGTATGCTTGTCACGAGGGGAATTACGCCTTGACCGACATCCTGCGCGGGGCGCGGGCACAAGAGGCGGCCCAATAAGGATAGGCACAAGGTTCGAAGCAGGTAAGGAGAATCTGGAGATGAGAACGAAACTAGTGTTAGCCGTGGCAGGAGCCGGATTGCTTCTGGCTGCAGTGCCGGTTTGGGGGCATCACGCGTTTGCAGCCGAGTTCGACGCCAAGAAGCCGGTGAAGCTGCAAGGCAAAGTCACGAAGATGGAGTGGATCAACCCGCATGCGTGGATCCATCTCGATGTGAAGAATGCGGACGGCACGATGACCAACTGGATGGTGGAAGGCGGAACGCCGAACACGCTGTTGCGGCGCGGCTTCACCAAGGATTCTTTGCTGCCGGGTACGGAAATCGTTGTGGATGGGTATCAGGCCAAAGACGGATCGTTCCGCGCCAACGGGCGCGACGTCACTTTCCCCGACGGCCGCAAATTGTTCATCGGCAACCAGAGCCCGGGTGAAGGCGCTCCCGAATCGTCGAAATAGGAACGCCGCAGGCGCGCGCCTGCATCGTTCATGAGCCCTCGTTGGTTCTTTGCATTGGGCGGCGGAGCATTCCTGCTGCTTGCAGCGGGAGTGTTTGCCCAAGCGCCGCCCGTTCCTCTCCAGAAAGCACACGCCAAGGTGTGGCGGGTTCCACGCACGCCGGACGGGCATCCCGATCTGCAGGGAGTCTGGACCAATGCCACAATCACTCCGTTTGAACGCCCGGCGGCGTTGAGCGGCAAGCCGGTTCTGTCCGATCGCGAAGCGGCTGCTGTGGAAGAACAGGCAGCGGAAGGCCGTGTAGACCGGCCCCCTCCGCCGGGCGATCCAGGGGGCTACAACCAGTTCTGGTTTGACCGCGGGACTAAGGTGGTCGGGACCAGGCGCAGTTCGCTCGTGGTCGATCCGCCCGACGGGCGCGTGCCGGCGTTGACACCCGCGGCGCAAAAGCGGCAGCAGGAAGCCGCGGCGTATGCCGCGCAGCATCCCGCCGATGGTCCGGAAAGCCGGCCGCTCGCCGAACGCTGCATCCTGTGGGGCACGGCGGGTCCGCCCATGGCGCCGGGACCGTACAACAACAACTACCAGATTCTGCAAGGCCCGGGATATGTCGTCATCCTGGTCGAAATGATTCATGACGCGCGCGTCATTCCGACCGACGGCCGTCCGCACCTGCCCAGCCATATTCGCCAGTGGATGGGAGATCCGCGGGGGCATTGGGAAGGCGACACGCTGGTGGTGGAGACCACGAATTTCACCGGCAAGACGCGATACCGCGGCGCGGACGAAAACCTGCGCGTGGTGGAAAGGTTCCAGCGTGTCGCCGCCGATCTGATCGATTACCAATTCACGATTGACGATCCGACGGCCTTCACGCGGCCCTGGAGCGCGGACATTCCTATGACCCGCAGCGAGGGCACGCTGTACGAGTACGCCTGTCACGAAGGCAATTACGCCATGATGGACATTCTCGCCGGCGCCCGCGCGCAAGAGAAGGGCCGCCGCTAAGCGCGCCGTCAACCTTAAAAGCAAAACTACGAATCCCTACGTGCGATAGGGCGCTGACCCGACTGAAGGGGCACGGCCGAAATGCCGATTCATGATTGTGGAGCGTGCGGCGGCATCCGGGTTCTTGACGAGGCTGGCAGGCAGTAGTTTTTACACCAATATCCGTTTCGCCGTCGTTACAAAGCTCCGCGCAAAGCCGCAAGTGCCATGCGCACCGCGGGCTTGCCGCTCTGGCCCCGCGCGTGCGAGAAGCCCGGTGCAATACCTCCCGGTGGAAGAACAGCCTCCCTGGCTTTTTGAAATGGTGGAACGGGTTCTCCGGTTATTGTTTCGGTGCTCACACAAACGGCTCACCTTGCCGATGACGCCGATGACGAAGTCCGGCACCGGCAGACCCTATGTCGTTTGTCTGGACTGCGGCGGCCAGTTCGCGTATGACTGGAAGGAAATGCGCGTCGGCGAGCGGCTCGACCGGCCGGGACAGCAACAGAAACAATCCTGACTACAACACGGGGCCTATCCGCCAGGGAACGAATTCGTGGTGCCCCAGCCGCTCGGCGCAGGTCCGGCGGCCCGATGCCACTTCCAGCAACAAGCCGAAGATTTCCGCGCCGACCTGCTGTACGAACTTTTGACCGTCGGCGATAGAGCCGGCGTTGATGTCCATGTTGTCGGACATCTGCCGGAAAGTTTGGCTGTTGGTGGCGATCTTGATCACCGGGATGGTGGGGAAGCCGATGGCGCTGCCCCGCCCGGTGGTGAACGCGATGACGTTGCAGCCGCCCGCTGCCAGTCCGGTGAGCGACACCGGGTCGTATCCCGGTGTGTTCATGAAAGCGAATCCGGGCGCAGTGATGCGCTCGGCGTACTCGTAGACAGCCCCAAGTGGCGATGTTCCGCCTTTGGCGACCGCGCCGAGCGATTTTTCGAGAATGTTGCTGAGGCCGCCGGCCTTGTTGCCGGGCGTGGGATTGTCGTCAAAGCTGCCGGCGAAGCGTCTTAGGTATTGCTTGTAATTGGCGATGCAAGTCAGTAGTTTTTCAGCCACTTCCCGGTTACGAGCGCGCTTTACAAGCAAGTGTTCGGCGCCGAAAATCTCCGGGGTCTCGGCCAGCACGGGGGTGCCACGGCAGGCGGCCAGCAGATCGGAGCAATGGCCGAGGGCCGGGTTGGCGGTGATGCCCGAGAACGAGTCGGACCCCCCGCAATTCAAGCCGAGGACGAGTTTGGAAGCCGGCACGGGAATGCGCGTCTCGCCAGCTGCCTGCTCCAGGAAGCGCGCGATCTCGCGGCGGGCCGCTTCGACTGTTCCGCGCGTGCCGCCACTGCTCTGCAGGGTCATGCCGGCGAGGCGTCCGCTGCGCGGGGCGCCGGGGCCCAGGTAGTGATCGATCTGGTTCACTTCGCAGCCCAAGCCGACGATTAGGGCGGCCGAGACGTTGGGATGCATCAGCACGCCGGCGAGCGTCCGGCGAAGCTGGTCGACATCGGGTCCGAAGGCATGCCCGCAGCCTTCGCCGTGCGGGAACGCGACGACGCCATCGACATTCGCCGGGAGCGTTTCGCCGGCGTAGCTGTGCGCGATCAATTCGGCGGTATGGGCCGCGCAGTTGCTGGCGGCGACCACCGCGATGTAGTTGCGTGTGCCGGCACGGCCGTCTTCGCGTGGATAGCCGAGGAAAGTCGGGGCGTCATTCGGCGGTTCGGGCAGCGGCGTTTCCCCCGTGGGAAACTCGTAGCTCAATTCCAGTTCTTCGAACGACAGGTTGTGGGTGTGGACGTGGCGGCCGGGTTCGATGGCCGTGCGCGAACGGCCGATCGATTGCCCGTAGCGGTGCACGGTTTCGCCCGCCGCGATCGGCTGAATGGCTACTTTGTGACCGGCCGCGATGGGCTCGCGCGTGACCACGCGCAGGTCGCCGATGCGCAATTCCGCGCCGGCGGACAGCGGTACGCGCGCGATGGCGACGTTATCGGCCGGATGAAGGCGGAGCGCGGAATTCTCCGCTGTCGGCAGTTGCGCGATATCCAGCAGCATTCGCCCCAATTATAGCGGGTGCGCCGCAACCGCAGCCTATAATGAGGGAAATGCCACGGACGATTCCACGCCTGCTCTGGCTGGCATTGCCGCTGGCGTACCTGTTGTACTTGTATCATCTCGATGGCGCCGGGTTGCTCGGCCCCGATGAGCCGCGCTATGCGGCAATCGGCCGCGAGATGGCGCGCTCGGGCGACTGGGTGACGCCGCGGCTGTGGGGTCAGTCTTGGTTCGAAAAGCCGGCGCTGCTCTACTGGACAACGGCTACCGGATTTCGTGCGGGCCTGGGTCCGGAGTGGGCGCCGCGTCTGCCGGTGGCGCTGGCTGCGGTTTTGTTTCTGATGCTGTATGGGTGGGTGCTGGCACGGGAGTTCGGGGGCCGGGCCGCGGCAAGGGCCGCGCTGATTCTGGGGACGTGCTGGGGCTGGGTTGGATACAGCCAGATCGGCGTCACCGACTTACTGTTGACCGCGATGTTTTCAGCGGCGATGCTGCTCGCGCTGCCATGGATTGCAAAGGGCGACGCGCGGCCGTTACCGGCCACCGGCGCGTTTCTCGGGCTGGCCGTGTTGGCGAAGGGTCTGGTGCCGCTCGTGCTGGCGGTCCCGCTGGTCTCCCGGGGGCGAATTCGCGACCTGTTGCGCGTGCCTGTGCTGGCTGCTTTTCTGGTTGTATCACTGCCTTGGTATCTATTGTGTTATCTGCAGAATCGCGGTGAATTCTTAAACGTTTTCTTCTGGCAGCATCACGTGTCGCGGTTTCTCTCCGGTGGGCTCCTGCACGTGCAGTCAATCTGGTTTTATTTGCCGATCTTCGTTGCGGGGATGCTGCCGTGGTCGCCGCTTTTGCTGTTGCTGTTTCGGCGAGGGGCCTGGAGAGATCCGCGACGCGCGTTTCTGTTGTTGTGGATCTTGTGGGGCCTGATCTTCTTTTCGGTTTCGGCGAATAAGTTGCCGGGCTACATTCTGCCGCTGTTTCCGGCAGCGGCGGTACTGATGGCATTGGGGCTTGAGGACGTGCCGAATGCGCGGCCGTGGTTGGCCGCCTGCGCGCTGTTGCTGGTGGCGTTTCCGATTGCGGCACAAGTGCTGCCGGGCGCGGTTGCCGTGGGACTCTCGCGAGCGGCACGGCCGCATTTCGAGTGGACGTGGCTGCTGCCGGCCGCCGTTGCCGCCGCTGTGTGGATCTGGAACGACCGCCGGCTCGCCGCCACATTCACGGTCGCGGCATGCGCTACGGCGGGCTTCGTCTACCTGAAAACCGTGTCTGTTCCCGAGTTGGATCGCCTGGCGTCCGCGCGGGGGCTGTGGCGGAAAGTGGAGGCGCGCGTCGGCCACACCTGTGTCGGCGACATCCAGCGAACCTGGCGCTACGGCTTGAACTATTATTCCGGGACGCCCCTGCCGGATTGCGCGGCCGATCCAAAGCCGCTGGAGATTCGCCAGGCCGCGAACGAGCCGCCCCACCTGGCGCCGGCTACCTCAGGCCGATACCGGGACGCCGAGCTTGGTGTGCCAGGGGACCGCTGACTTGATGGCGTCGTTGACCGCGTTGATGTTTTTGACGCCTTCTTTCTGCAGCCAGTCCTCGAGCGCCTTCGCGCCCTGCTTGGCGTAGACGGGCATCCCGTCTTTCCAGGTGGCGCGCCCGCAGAGCACGCCGGAAAAATCGGTGCCGGCTTCGGAGGCCATTTTCAGCGACTCGGTGAACTGCGCGTTGCCGACGCCGGCGCTCAAATAGATGAACGGCTTGGTGGCGACGGCCGCCGCATCTTTGAAATGGCGCATCGCTTCGGCGTGAGTGTAAGCCTTCTGGCCCTTGTACACGCTGCTGCCTTCGACGAAATCGGCGTTGATCGGAACTTCCACCTTCAGCACGTCCACCTTGTACTGGGGCTTGGAAAATTCCTGCATGCTGCCTTTGACCACTGCCGGTTTCTTCTTCGCGAACTCGAGGCCTTTTTCGTCGCCGCCCTGCGGGTCGTAACCGACGAATTCGAGAAAGAACGGAATTTCGTAAGTCTCGCACTCGGCGCCGATGCGCTCGATGAAGGAGTGCTTGATGTCGTTGACTTTCGGATCGTCGAACGGCGTGTAGTAAATCAGAATCTTGACCGCGTCGGCGCCCCAATCGACGATGCGCTTCACCGAAACATGGGGCAGCAGGTCGGGGAGGCGTCCGGGCTGCGTGTTGTCGTAGCCGCTCTCTTCGTAGGCGAGTAGCAGGCCGGCGTTCTTCGAGCGCGCCTTGGCGGCGTCGAGGCCGAATTCGGGATCGAGCAGGATGGCGCTGGCATGCGGTGTGAGCACACGCGTAACAATGGATTTGAACTCGCCCATCATCTCGTTGGTGATTGTCTTCGCGTCTACGCCGCGCGCGGAGGCCAGCGATTTTTTCAGGCTGCCTCTCTGGTCCATCGCAGCGGCGGCGATCACCCCGCGGTCATTGGAAAGCGCCTTCATGCGGCGCAATTTGCCATCGGAGAGCTTCATGGCCTCATTATAATCGCCATCACAATCGCATGGGCTTGGCGTAACCGGTCATCTCCAGATAACCGACGCCGGCCGCCGAGCCGGTGTAACTGACCGCACCCTCCCAATACGGCGGGCTGCCCACGTCTTCGACGCCGAGTTCCTGGTCCGGCAGGGCTGCGGCGCAATCTAACTCGATTTCTAGCGATGGGATCGTGACACGCCAGCGGATCGGATAGCGCGCGTGCGTTACGGGACTGGTCCAGAATTCCAGCGGGTGCAGCTGGAAATCCGAGCGTTTCAAATGGCGGGCGCGGCCGGCGGCATCAACATACGTGCCGGACGAGTACGGGTCGATGCTGCCATCAAGGTGGCGTAGCTGGAAGAGCATGAACTGGGTATTGTTATCGAGCTGCACGCTGAACCAGTCCCATCCGGCCTGAAACGTCTCCAGCTGATGGGTGAACCACTCGTGGTCCATCCAGGCGGTGCCCGTGACGGCGCTTCCGTTGAAGGTGCCGGCGACCGCCAGCAGCGGAAACGAGACGTAGTAAGACGCCTTGCCCAAGCCTTCGGCTTTCTGGCTGACGCCGTTTTCGCCGTTTACGATGGGCGGCTTCCGCGGTGTGAGGTGAAGCGTGAACCGCAGGTCTTCGGCGACCGCCGAGAGAGTTTGCACAGCCGTGGTGCTATCCCATTTCGATTCCCAGTTCCCGTTCCAAATCCGGCCTTCGTCAAAACTGACGCCGGCGATCCCCGGGCCGGCGCGGTTCAGACGCCGGTAATAGCGGAACCGCTTGCCGGCAATGTCGGTGAACGCCAGGTGCGCGAGATATAAATCGTCGACGCGCCACGCCGAGACATTGTCGCTGGGACCGCGGCGCTGCGCCTGGCGGAAGAAGACGAGCTCGAAGCCGAAGCGGCGGCCGTCGCCGGCGCGCAGGTTTCCGGTGTAATACCACCACTCGGTGCGGAACTCGGGGTGATTGAAATGGTCGCGCGGAAACTCGAACCGGTAGCCCGGCAGCGCCCGGCGATATTCGGGCACAGCGGCGAACAGAGAAACTGCCAGCGCGGCGAACGCGGCGCGTCGGAGGAGCACTCTTCTAATTTAAGCTGGCGCGGAGAGAGGATGCGGCCAGCCGCTGTTCGTTACGCCGGATGTACCAGTGGCGAATGGCCTCCACGCCCAGGCGGGTCGCGTCGGCGCTGCGCCACACAATGTTGTCGCGCAGGAAGTGATTGCGCGTGGTCAGCGTCAGGCGCCGGACCACACGGACGGCCAGCGGGGGCGGCGGTTCGGGTGCGGCCTCCGAGAAATCCTCCTCGGGAGAGGCGCACTGGTTCAACGTGATCACCGCCACGCGCGCGTCCGTGTAGACGCCTTTGCGCGCTTCTTGCGGAGCGGCGCGTCCCCGCCGGATGTACTCCACCGAGTCAACGCAGCCGGTCAGTTGCAAATCGCTGACTACCTTGTCGCGCTCCAGATCGACGTTGCTCTGAATCTCGTGCGTGAAGCCGAAAGGATGCCCCATGGAAAACGTGGCCGCCAGATCGCGGGTGGCGGCGGAAGCCCAAACCGGCCTGCCGTTGAATTGGCCGCGCTGCTCCCAAATGCGCAGATGATCGCGTTTCTCGAAAGTGTTTAAGGCGGTCTGAAAAGTCAGGCCGGGCTCATCACCGTCGAGTAGGAGCGTGCGCATCGGCGCGAAGGCAAAGGGGCGTTCTTCGGCGATGGCTCGGACCACCTTCAGGCCCGCCGTCACGGAGTTGGGCCGCGCCCCAGTCCAGCCGGCCGCCGCGAAGGCTGTCTCGATCTCGTTGCGGTCACCGATAAAGACAAGATTGATCAGATCCATGGGCTGCGGCTGGCGCTTGGAGTAACTCCAATAGGGCAGCGCGGCGACGATGCTGCTGATTTCCTCAGGCGCGCCCGTCGACGCGTCACGCTCCTCGGCCGGGCAGGCGGGGGCCGCCAGGGATTCGGGAAGCGTGACGTCCAGGTTCAGCTCGGTGCCGCGATCGAACTCGATTTCCGGATCGGGGAAGCGGAACAGGCCGGATTCCAGGACCAGTGTCGGACCGAGCAGCAGAGGGTGTTCAAACGCTTCGATTGCGATCCGCGAGCCGAGACGGCTGGCGAGGCTGTCGGTGGCGCGAATGCCGTGAATGGAGCCGTTGCGGTCGACGCGCTCGCGCGCATTGTCGACCCCGGCCAGCCGGCTTTGGATTTCGAAGCCTGCACCGTCGGGAAACCGGAGGTGGGAAAAGTCCAGGCGCAGCCGCGCGGTTTCGTGCGCGACACCGAGACCGACGCGGTGCACGTTTTGTATGCGCCCGACCAGCACAGCTTGAGCAGGAAAGGCGTTGACCGGTTGCGGGCAGGCCGGCGGCACGACGAGCGCTTCCACCGAATCGCCGGTTTTGGAACGGTAGGAGGAAACCGGCGTCAGCAGGCGCGCCTTGATTCGCGTTGCGGCGGACAGAGAAACGGCCCCGGAAATGAGGAGAAGGGGTGCGACCCCGGCCAAACGGCGAGTCCTAACAGTCATGGAGGCTCATCAGTGTTTTGCGGAGTCGCAAGCAGCGTCGCGACTCTGGGTGCCATGTTTACACAAGTGAACCGCCGCTTTCAATACTCCTAAGAGCATAATTCGGCGGGTTTTTCGTGGTTTGCTATGATGATGAAAAACCCGCGAAATGATCGTAGACGCCAGTTGTGTTCGCTTCGAGTCCATATCCTTGGATAATGGCGCCACGCTCGCGCCGGTGGACGTCGCCTACGAGACCTACGGCGAGCTGAATGCGAAGAAAACCAACGCGATTTTGATCCTGCACGCGTTTTCCGGCGACGCGCACGCCGCCGGCATCAGCCACGAAGCCGGCAAGCCGGGCTGGTGGGACAACATGATCGGGCCGGGCAAGGCCTTCGACACGAATAAGTATTTTGTGATTTGTTCGAATGTTCTGGGCGGCTGCCGGGGTACGACCGGGCCGGCTTCGGTCAACCCGGCGACGGGTTGCCCCTACGCGATGTCGTTTCCGGTAATCACGATCGGGGACATGGTGCGGCTGCAAAGGATGCTGATCGATTGGTTCGGCATCGAACGGTTACTTTCGGTTTCGGGCGGCTCGATGGGCGGCATGCAGGCGCTGGAGTGGGCGTTAGCGTATCCGCAGAGGGTGGTGAGCGCGATTCCGATCGCCACCACCACGCGTCACAGCGCGCAACAGATTGCGTTCAACGAGGTCGGGCGGCAGGCGATCATGGCCGACCCGGACTGGAACGAAGGCAACTATCACGGACGCAAGCTTCCGGCGCGCGGGCTGGCGGTGGCGCGCATGGTCGGCCACATCACCTATATGAGCGACGACTCGATGCGCGAGAAATTCGGCCGGCGGCTCCGGGGGAAGGAGAACTTCGGCTTCGACTTCGATGTCGACTTCGAAGTGGAAAGCTACCTGCGGTACCGGGGCAGCGAGTTCGTGAACCGCTTCGACGCCAACTCGTACCTGTACATTACCAAGGCGATGGATTACTTCGACCTGACGAACGGGCACAGCACGTTGTCGACGGCCTTCTCGGCCGCGACGGCGCGCTTCCTGGTGATCAGTTTCAGCTCCGACTGGCTGTACCCGAGCTACCAATCGCAGGAGATTGTGCGCGCACTGCGCACGCGCAATTGCGATGTGGCCTATGTGGAATTGCCGTCGAACTACGGCCACGACGCCTTTCTGGTGGATGTCGCGGAGCAGACCGATTTGATTCGCGGATTTCTCGGCAGCACATTTGAGAAGGCGCAATGACGGCTGAGCCGCAAAAAAAGACGGCCTTCGTGCCCGAAGTGCTGGGCCGCAGCGATTACTCGATTATCGGCGAAATCGTCGACCCCAACACCAAGGTGCTGGACCTCGGGTGTGGCGAGGGCGAACTGCTGCAATGGCTGGCCGAAAACAAGGGGGTAGACGCGCGCGGCGTGGAGATTTCGAGCGCCCGGGTCCAGCGTGCGATCGCGCGCGGCGTTTCGGTCTACCAGGGCGACATCGACGAGGGTTTGGCCGACTACCCGAACCAGGCGTTTGACTACGTGATTCTCAGCCAGACACTGCAGCAGACGCAGCGGCCGCTCAAGGTGCTGCACGAGATGCTGCGCGTCGGGCAGCGCGTGATCGTGGCATTTCCCAATTTCGGGCACTGGAGGGTGCGGCTGTCGATGCTGGTGAGCGGCGGCGCGCCGAAGACCAAGCTGTTCCCCTACAACTGGTATGATTCGCCGAACATCCACTTTCTGACGGTGAGCGATTTCGAATCCCTCATCAGCGCGGAGCGGCTGGCGGTGGAGCGGCGCTACTTCCTGGCGGGTCATCACAAGGTGCATGCGATGCCGAATCTGCTGGCGGAAGTGGCCGTGTATCTGATTCGCGCGACGTAAACAACCCGCCTCTGTAACAAAAAATCCGAACAGGTGGGCCCAAAAAATTGAGCCTGGAAGTCTTCGCGAGCCAGTATTTATCGGCAATGGCGGTCCAGCGGCGACGGGAGTCGATGCAACAGGGCCGCCACCGAGTTCTTCGGCGTCACTTCCGACCTAGCCCACCCGTGGGATGACCGCCTCACTTTCCGGTAATCCCGTTTCTCAACCGCAACGTGTATTAGCCGAACTTTCACAGCGTCGCTGGATCACGTACTGAGCAAATGGTAAAATTCCTTCCCATGTCACGCTTGCCGCTATACTAGCAGTTTCCCCGCATGGAACTTGCCCGCGAAAGGCGTCTGGCGCTGCTTGTGCTTTTCGCCACAGTGCTTTCGATCGCTGCCGGCTTGTGGCCCGAACTCTCGATCACTCACAACGATCGGAATGACAATATTTCGCATTTCACCCTGATTCGAGGAATGGTGGAAGCGATCGAGCAGGGCCGGAATCCTCTCGACTTCTGGAGCCCCGAGACGGGCTTCGGTTATCCAGAGATTCGCGTGTACCCACCTCTCGCACACAGCATTGTGGCCGCGTTCTATTTTGCGCTCGGGAAAACAGTGCCACTAATGACCGTTTTCGCGTGTATCCGCTTTTTGTCGCTGCTGCTTCTGCCAGTGTGTTTCTTTGCCGCCGCGCGAATGCTTGGTTTCCCCTATTTGACGGCAACAATGGCCGGAATCATAGCCCCGCTGATTGCAGCCGTGCATATGTACGGTCTCGAATGGAACAGCTACCTATGGGGAGGATTCGGTTTATTTCCGCAAGCCGTTGCGGCAAACTTTTGGGTGCTCACGATAGGCTTCGGCTTTCGCGCCATTCGCCGCGGAGAGCATCTGGTTCTGACTGGCGTGCTGCTGGCCTGCTGCGCGCTGAGCGAATTGGTCTACGGCTACATGGGCGGCTTGACGCTTTGCCTGATGGCCTTGATGCCGGACACGGAAGCACCGCGTCCGGTCCGTCTACTCCGGCTTTTTTGGGTCGGAACGACCTCATTTCTGATCTCGTTATTCCAGTTGCTGCCAGCGCTACTGGATCGCGGCATAATGAATCGCAGTGTCTTCGAGCTGTCCTGGAAATGGGATTCGTTTGGCGCGCCACAGGTGCTCGCCTGGCTCGCGAAAGGCGAGCTGTTAGATTTCGGACGTCTCCCTATTTTATCGGCGCTGGCGCTGGCCGGAGCGGCAGCGTCTGTCTGGCAAGCCCGACAGGCACGCCGTCAAGATACAGCTACGACGTTTCTGCTCTTCGGTACGCTACTTTGGATTCTGATATTCTTTGGCCGCCCGTTTTGGGGACCGGCCCTTTGGGTTGTCGGCGTGATACCGGACATGCCGCTGCATCGGATTGTCAGCGCCGTGCAAACCTTCCTGATTTTCTTGGCCGCAACCGGCATGGCGTGGCTTTATCGCGAGGGCGCCCGCCGGTATGGCAGGCTGATTCCCCTGCTGGCGGCGGCCTTATTGCTGATCCCGGCCGCAACGGAGCGGGCTGAATACGTGGACAGCAGCAATACGGCCGGCGTACAAAATCTCAATACGCTGGCACGCAAGCAAAATGAGCTGGAGGCTGTTTTCAGTGCAGTGCGAGAGCGCGGCGGACGTACATACTCTGGCCCGATCTCGGGGTGGGGCAAGGTCTTCAACGTTGGCGCCGTTCCAATGTTTATGTTGTTTGCGAAAAACCAGATCCCAACGGTCTCCTACCTCGCGCATAGTCTTGCGCTACCCGGAGATCTGGTCGTCGATTTCGATGAGTCGCGACCCGCTCACTACCGGCTTTTCGATGTCCAGAGCCTGGTGGCGCCCGTGACATACAAAAAATCGATTCCAAAGCTACTGGCCGAGCGCCTGGATGTTGGCGATTTCGTTGTTTACGACGCCCCGGGCGGCGGCTATTTCGATGTGGTGGATGCGCCGGTGGCAGCCCATGCGAGCAAGGATACGTTTCACAGCGTCAACAAGGAATGGATGCTGAGCGCATGGCCGGATCACAAGGCGCATCTAGTGCTCGATCGCTTTGGAGACCCTCCTCGCGGCCTGCCGGGGGTTGGCCCTGGCGGATCGCTCCCCGCACTTGCCTTCCCACCAAATGATCCCGGCGCGGTCATCCAAGAACGGCAGAATGGCGATATCTTCGAGGCCGAGGTGAACGTCACGAGGAACAGCTACGTGCTGTTCAAGATGACATGGCATCCGAACTGGAAGGTTTTGATCGATGGGAAGCCCGTTCAGTCCTTAATGCTTTCGCCGGGCTTTCTGGGCGCGGCAGTTACGTCCGGGCGGCATCGCATCTGGTGCCGGTACGTGCCGGGAAACTGGAAGGTATCGGTTGCGTTTGCGGGTTTGTTCTGCATCCTTCTGCTGGGTGCCGCGGAGCGTTTCGGGCATCTGCCTGGACGCAGCGTGCCGGCAGAAACTCCGGCGCGACCCACGAGCGCACCAACGCCGGAGCCCGTCAG
>CAYTJD010000106.1:0-90014 GCA_964438005.1 uncultured Solibacteraceae bacterium
CAAATTCTCCCCGTCGACCGCGTCAGCGGATGCGCTCAGCCGTACGGGCTTTAACGGCCCTACGAGGAGTTCAGTACCACTCTCAATGCAACGCTTGCCGGCCGGCAAAAAAACGTTCGCAACCTTCCTGCTGATTTCACGCTAGCAGACGAAACCCGAGCGGCGAGGTCAAGTGATTGAAACGAATCGCTCAATTTGTTGTGATCGCACTTAGTCGACGCGTGATATTCTGAAAGCCCACCGGACCGTCGTCATGAACCACCCCCGCTCGTCGCGCCAGCGATACCGCGCGTTTGTCGAGGACTACAAGCGCCGCCGGCTGGATGAAGCCCTTGACGGCGGGCCTCAGATTTCCACTCCGGCCGGCGTTGCGTCTTATGCCTATTCGACCAAGCGACGGGAGTTTCTGCGGGAATACCTGCGCTGGCTGCGGCCCCATCGCTACGCGATCGGCGGGTTGTTCCTGCTCGCACTGTTGGTCGCCGGCATGCAGATGGCGGAGCCTCTTTTCCTGCGCTATGTCATCGACCGCGTGCTGCTCAACCGGGGTCTGGACGCGCCGGCGCGCCTGCTGCGGTTAAATCTTTCAGGCACGGCGTTTCTGGCGGTAGTTATCGCCTCCAATCTGCTCAACGCGTTCAAGGACTATCGGCAGCGGCTGGTGAACACGCAGATCATGCTCTCGCTGCGGCGGTCGCTGTTCGAGAGAATGCTGCACTTACCGCTTCCCAAACTCTGGGACATGAAGACGGGCGGAATCCTTTCGCGGATCACAGGCGACGTGGACACCACGACCGGCCTGCTACAACTGGCGATCATGTCGCCGGCGGTTTCGGTAATCCGGCTGCTGGTGGCGGTGGGAATCCTGCTGGAGTTGAACTGGCGCCTTGCCCTGACCGCGCTAGCGATCATCCCCGGCATCATGACCATCAGCTTCGTTTCGGCGAAGCGCATCCGGCCGATTTACCGTTCGATGCGCAAGGATGCCGAAGCGATCGATGGGCGGGTGGGCGAAACGTTTTCGGGAATCCGGGTGGTACGCGCATTCCGGCGCGAGGTTTTCGAGCTGCTCGAGTTCCTGCGCGGCCGCCACGGCATATTGCGCAAGGAGATGTTCGCGCAGCGCCGGGAGATGGTGATCTGGACGTCCTGGGGCTTGTTGATGGGCGCCGTCAGCGTGGTGATCGTCTGGTACGGCGGGTACCTGAATCTGCGCGGGGCGGCGTCTATCGGCGACATCATGGCATTCCAGTGGTATGTGTTCCAACTACTGAACCCGGTGTGGAACCTGGTGAATTCGTTTTCGGAGTTACAGCGATCGCTGGCGGCGATGGAGCGGGTGTTCGAGCTGCTGGCGATGGAAGGCGACAAGCCCGACCGGCCGCACGCCATCGACGCGCCGGAGGTGGTGCGCGAGATTCACTTTGACCGCGTGGGCTTCGAGTACCGGGAAGGACGGCCGGTGATCCACGATTTCAATGTGAGGGTGCCGGGCGGATCGGTGGTCGCGCTGGTAGGGCGGAGCGGGGCGGGCAAGACCACGGCGACCGATCTGGTAGCGCGCTTTCACGACCCCACCGACGGGCGGATCGCGGTCAATGGCACCGACATCCGTGACTTTCGCCTGCGCACCTACCGGGGTTTGCTGGCCCTGGTGCAGCAGGACGTCTTCTTATTTGACGGTTCGGTGCGCGACAACATCGCGTACGGGCGGCACGATGCAACCGACGTCGAAGTGGAGGACGCCGCGCGGCGCGCCAACGCGCACGAATTTATCGTCAAGCTCCCCGAGCAGTACGGAACCTTTGTGGGCGAGCGCGGGGTCAAGCTGTCGGGCGGCCAGCAGCAGCGCCTGGCGATCGCACGAGCGATCCTGGCGTCGCCGCAGATTCTGATTCTGGATGAGGCCACCAGCAACCTCGACACGGAAAGCGAGCAACTCATCCAAGCGGCGATGGCCGATTTGCTGGCGGGACGAACGACATTTGTGATCGCGCACCGGCTCTCGACAGTACGGCGGGCCGATCTGATTCTGCTGATGGAAGAAGGGCGGATTGTGGAGCGAGGCACGCACGACGAGCTCATGAGTGCCGGCGGCCTGTACCGCGAAATGGTGGTCCGGCAGATGGAGTCACACAGCCGGGCTGACAATGGGGTGCTGGAGGCGTGAGGGGGGCGCGGCAAAGCGCGGTCCCAGACGGTTGCGGTTCTGTTGCTAGTACGAAGGCCAGATTCCGGTCGACAGCCAGCGGGCGGACTTCGCGATCCAGTTGCGGGAACCCCCGCGCTTACGCGGCGGGGCTGGTATGGCCGCAGTCAGAGGGAGAGCACCGTCAGGATCGCGACTTCGTTCCGCCGGGGATCGGTGGGCGCCGGAGTGGTGTGCGGCGCCCAATGAGTGAAGCGCACGCCCGGCGCGATCGCAATGCGCCCGAAGCGCCGCTCCACACCGGCGCCGGCAGTTATCCCGAAGGGCGCCGCCCCATACACATCCGGCAGCAGACGAAATGCTGGTCCCAATTCGACAAATGGTTCGGCTCGGCCGATCCGCCCCCGGTATTGCGCGAGCACAGGAAATTCCCAAGTGGAGCGGTGGTCGGCCAGCCGGAGAACCGTGCGGCGGTCGGCAAGAAGAACATGGACGGAGCTACGCACGGGACGGGATATCGCCTGGACTTCGACCGAAAGATGCTTGGGCATTCGCAGCGCGGCCGAAGGGCCCGCCGCCAAACTCCTCGGTCCGGCGGATGAAGTAAAGGTAGCGTTGCCCAGCCGGGCAGCGTAACTGAAGTTCGCCAAGGCGGGCGGAACTCGCGAGGTGAGGGAGCTGGTGAAATCGCCACTCAAGTTCGTGCCGGCGACCAAACCGAGCGAAAGATGCGCGCCCAACGGACGCCGGTTGGACGGAGACCGGGCGCGGAACCCGACCAGAACTTCAAGCTGATCCGGTCTGGTCCGGACGTCCTCGCGAAGGATTTGGACATCCTGGGCCCAACGCGTATAGCGAAGAACCGGGGCCACTCGCCATCGGCCCACCCGCCCCTCGAGACCCACGCCAGCGGTGAATCCGTAGTGAGAAGGGTGGACCTCATTGAGGTTTCCGGTCGCTCGGAACGAGGGGCCGGCCACGAGGAAGGGCATCACCCGGTGCGCGGAGAAACGGTAATTCACCAGGACGGGAAACTCCCAGGTCACGACGCTATAGGACGAGACGGGGATTCCCACCGCATGGAGGCGGCGGTACAACCCGTCGACTTCGATCGAGAGGCGCTGCGAGAAGTCCCACTCGACAGAACCTCCGGCCGACAAAACTCGCGCATTTAAATAAATGACACCGGAGGACGCAGGGAGAAACTGAAAGGCCGGGTCAAGACCGGCACCCAACTCCCCGCCGACTAAGAGGTTCTGAGCGGAAGATACGCGGAGCAGAGAGGCCAACAGGCCAATCAACGGAATGACCCTGAAGCTCACGCCGACCGTTTTGCAAGCCATTAGCCCCAACTCCGGACCGCAAAAACAATCGCCTGGCTCGAAAGGCCGACGCACGCCGGTCCCAAAAACTCACACCGGCGTACGAAAACAACCCAATGACCGAAGAGTGGGCGCGGATGAACCGCGCCCGAATCTCAAGTTGCAGTCTAGCTGCCAGGGGTCATCAAGTGGGCGGTGGTGGTGCCGGCATTCATGATCCAGACACCGCCTTGCCGCCCGTTGTCGGGCAGGCCGAGCGATTGCGAAGTGGCGCCGGGAACAGCGATGGTGGTGTGCAGGCGCACGTGATCCTTGTCCATGCCCATGCGGTGGATAAAGACCGAGCCGAACTCGGGCTTGACGCGGCTTCCATCCTTTTCGGCTTTATCGAAGGCGGCATCCCGGGCGGCCTTGTCGGAGATGGCTTCGAATTTCAGGTTCTGCGCGACGCGATCGAGATTGGCAATGCTGGTGCACTCGACGGTAAAGGGCGGGTGCTGGGGCTTGCCCGACAGATCGTAGCAGACCATCCGGTTGGTACCCTTCTTGAGGGTGTCGTAGGTGAAATCGGACTTCCATCGAATGACGGTGGCGGCATCCTTCAGGTTGGCGGGCGCGGCGGACAAAGCGGTGTCAATCGCTTCCTGGTCGCCTTGCGCGAACGCGCCGGCTCCCAGGAGCAGCGCACTAATGACCAGCTTCTTCATTTGGTAGACCTCCAGTTCAAATAATTGGCAACAACGGATCGGAACGAAAGCAAGATAACTACTATATCGTAATCAGGGAAGACGAGTGTCAATTTCGCCTGTTAGTTGACGGTGTAGCGGGCGCGCAAGCCGAAGGGGGCGATTTCGATATCAAACTGGCCGCCGGACTCGCCCACCATCTGGTAGGTGCCACGCATCGAACCGGTGGGCGTTTTCAGGGGGCACCAGGATGAATACTGGAACGATTCCCCGGGGCCGAGTGTAGGGTGCTGGCCGACAACCCCCGGGCCGCGAACGTGCTCGACGCGCTCATATGCATCGGTGATGATCCAGTGGCGAGCCAGCAGGCGCACGGTGTCGAGACCCTGATTGGTGATGCGAACGGTATATTGGAAAACCCAGACGTCCTGCAGCGGCTGCGAATTTTCGGCCGAATATTGCGACAGGACCTCGACGCGAATATCGCGAGTCACGGCTTCGGACACAGGGGTAAGTTCAGAGCGCAGGTCAGGCATGCCGAAAGGCCCATCATAACAGGTCGGGGCTGCGGCGCCGGGCTGTAATCACCGCTTCGCCGCACCAATTTTTCAAGGGCGGCGCCACCGCCAGCAGGACGGAGTCGGCGGCTTCCAGAGTGTGGACCGCGAAGCGGGCCCAACCGTGTGCGAAGCGGCCGCGCAGGATGCGTTTGGCCATCGCGAACAGATTCAGGGGCCGAATTTGAGTGCCGCAGAAGAACGGGTCCAGCGTTCTCAGATCCTGGCGCGAGAGAATGATGCCTTCGCCTTGCTCTTCGGCTTCGCGGGCGATCCGGGCGCGCGCCCTCCGCGCCGTGTTGAGCAAAGGATTGCCGCCCCAGGTTTCGCACAGCACCAGGCGGCCCCCCGGTTTCAAGATCCGGGCCAGTTCTTGGACCGCGCCTGGATACTTCAAGGTGTGGTGCAGGGCCGCGCAAGCGAAGACGAGATCGAATTCGGCGTCGCAGAGCATCTCGAGGCGGCCGGCATCGGCGGCGATCCCGCGGACGGAAACACGGGAAGCCCGCGCGCGCTTCAGCGCCAACTCGATTGCCGCCGGAGAAAGATCCAGCACGGTGACGCAAGCGCCCTCGGTCGCGAGCCATAGTCCGAAGTCTGCCGGCCCGCAGCCGTAGTCCAGCACGTTTCGGCCGGCAGGCGGCTCGGCTTCGAGCGCCTCCATGGTGGCCGCGTACAGGAGCCGGCGCTCATAGAACGGGTGCGCGGGATTCGCGATGTTGCCCAAAAGGATTGTCCGATCGATGCGGAGGGCGTGATCGGGCAGGGCCAAAAATTGCGCGTACTGGCCATCGTAGAATTCCCGTTCTTGGTCGGAACTGATCACGGCAAAGAATCAGCCTGTTTACAAGATAAACACGAGAAAGGGGTTGCGCTTCATTACGCCTCGAAGCACCATGATATCCTGGGTCCGGAATGTTCAGCCGACCCCGGAAAGCCCGGGTTCTTTTCGGACTGTCGGACGTAGTGCTGGTGGCGCTGGCATTTGAGGCGGCTTACCAGACACGCGTCCCGCTGCATCTGCATTTCGCCTTCTATTTCACAGTCCAGCAAAAGGCGCTGCTGTTGGGATTCTCTCTGGTGGCATGGGTGGTGACGGGGCTCTGGCTGGAGATTTACGAAAAGCTCGACTCGGGACATCCGCGCATCATTCTTCGCGACACGGCCCGGCAATGCGCCTTGGGCGCGCTGTCGCTGCTGATTTTCGAGTACTCCCTGCGCATGGACGTGAGCCGTCTATTCCTGGCCTCGTTCGCGGTGTATGCCTGGATGATGCTGCTGTTGTTCCGCCTGACGGCGGGCCGCGTGGTGGGCGCGATCCGGCGGGAATTCGCGGCACCGCACTATGTGATGGTCGTGGGGACGAGCCAACGGGCGGTGCGGATGGCGCGAGCGCTGGAGCGATCGTCCGAGTACGGCATCCGGCTGCGCGGTTTCCTCAGCGAAGATTCGGGGCAAGGGGCGGAGGAGATCGTCTTGAACGCGGTGTACCCGGTGCGACCGCTCGGGGACCTGCCGGCCTTGCTGCGACAGCATGTGATTGACGAAATCATCTTCGCGGTGCCGAGCGAAAGCCTGGCGCGGCTGGAGGAATACTTCCTGCTGTGCGACGAAGAAGGAGTGCGGACACGGGTGGCAGTGGACTTCTTCCCGCATGTCAACAGCACGGTATCGCTCGACCGTCTCGGAGCGACGCCGCTGCTGACGTTTTCGGCCGCGCCTTGCGATGAGATCCGGCTGTTGCTGAAGCGTACCTTGGATGTAGTGTTGGCGGGGGCCGGGCTACTAGTGCTGGCGCCATTCATGGCCGCAATTGCGATTCTGATCCGGCTGACCTCGCCGGGGCCGGCAATTTTCCAACAGGTGCGCTGCGGGTTGAACGGAAGGCGTTTCGTCTTCTATAAATTTCGCTCCATGTGCGAGAACGCTGAAGCTCTGAAGGAAGAGCTGGCTCACCTGAGCACGCGCGAGACGGCGTTCAAAATTCCGGACGATCCGCGGCTGACTCCGGTCGGCAGGTACTTGCGCAAGTTCTCGATCGACGAGTGGCCGCAGCTGTGGAACGTGCTGCGCGGCGATATGTCGCTGGTCGGGCCTCGTCCGGCCGTACCCAGCGAAGTGGAGCAATACAAGCGCTGGCAGCGGCGGCGGCTTCGCATGCGCCCCGGCCTGACCTGCCTGTGGGCAGTGTCGGGACGCGATCACGTCGATTTCGAAACCTGGATGAAGATGGACATGCAGTACATAGACAATTGGTCGCTGGCCCTCGACTGGAAGATCCTGGTGCGCACGATTCCGCGCGTCCTGGCGGGGCACGGCGCAAATTGAAGACGGATTTCTCATGCACCTGATTCCCACCCAAGATGAGGTGGTGTCCGTGCTCCGCGAGACGGGCGCCCTTCGCGACGGCCACTTCGAATACTCGAGTGGCTTGCATTCCAATGAGTACCTGCAAGTTCCGCTGGCGATGCGCTATTACCAATACCAGCGGATGTTCAGCGTGGGGTTGAGCCGGCTGCTGCGCGCCAACGCCGAGATTCGCGCGCTAGTTCCCCACCTCTCGATTGTGGCGCCGGCGACCGGGGGGCTACCGGTGGCTTACGGGGTCTGCGAGGCGCTGCGCGCCAAGCAGGTTTACTGGGGCGAAAACGAACAGAACGGCGGCCCCATGCGGTTTCGCCAATATCTGGAACAGAACCCGGGCGAGCCGGTCATCCTTGTGGACGACATCCTGCGCAGCGGAAATAAATTGAGTCAGCTGAAAAGGCTGCTAGACTCCCGTGGGGCGCTGGTGATGGCGTTGGCGGTCGTGATCTATCAACCGAACCCTCAGATTCGCGATTTTGGCTCGCTGCCGCTCTACTATCTGGCAAAGCTGGAGGCCAGTTACTACGCCGACAGCGCGCATTGCGAATTGTGCAAGCGCGGCGTGCCGCTGGAGAAGGTTTCGACGTAATTCACACCCTAATGAGGGCGACATCTATCAGGAAAATGACCCGCGAGAATCCTGGATCGCCCCGAAAAGTCAAAATCTTACGTCTCCCGATGCGGGGTTTGCCCAAGTGCAGTGCAGAATGTAAAAGAACAGTGACAATTCGGCGCGAATCTAATCGCGGGAGCGGCGATTTCCACAGGTTTTTCCACAGACTGGTGGAAAAGAGGAACGGCCGATGAAACTGACGACGCTGGATTGGACCGTGGTTGCGGCGTACTTCGTCTTCAATCTGGCAATTGGCTTCTATTACAAAGGGCGCGCCGGGCAGAACACCGCCGAGTTTTTTCTTTCCGGACGCAACGCGCCGTGGTGGCTGGCGGGGACGTCGATGGTCGCTACCACCTTCGCCGCCGACACGCCGCTAGCCGTTACCGGCATGGTGGCGCGCAACGGGATCGCCGGCAACTGGCTGTGGTGGAACGCGGTAGCCAGCGGGATGCTGACGGTTTTCTTCTATGCCCGGTTGTGGCGCCGGTCGGGCGTGATGACTGACGTCGAATTCGCCGAGATCCGCTACGCCGGAAAGCCGGCGGCGTTCCTCCGCGGTTTTCGCGCCCTGTACCTGGGGATTCCGATCAACTGCATCATTCTCGGTTGGGTCAACCTGGCGATGGTGAAGATTCTGTCGCTCATTCTAGGAGTGAATAAGGATTGGGCATTGGCGATTGTGGTGGGGATAATCGCAGTGACCGCGTTCGTTTCGACTCTGGCGGGGCTGTGGGGCGTGCTGGTGACGGATTTGTTTCAGTTCGTGATCAAGATGACGATGGTGATAGTGCTGGCGGTGGCGGCGGTGCACGCTGTGGGCGGCATTGATTCCTTGAAGTTACAGTTAGGCGCCATCGATCGCGCCAAAGGGCTGGCCACGGGAACGGCGGGGTCGGCGCTGAGCTTCGTGCCCGATCTCAACTCGGCCTGGATGCCGATGATCACGTTTCTGGTTTACATCTCGATGAACTGGTGGGCCACCTGGTACCCGGGCGCGGAGCCCGGCGGCGGCGGCTACATCGCGCAGCGGATGTTCTGCGCCAAGGATGAGAAACACTCTCTTCTGGCGACCCTGTGGTTCAATATCGCGCATTATGCGATTCGTCCGTGGCCTTGGGTGCTGGCCGCACTCGGAGCGGTGGTGTTGTATCAGCACGATCCCGGTTTCCAGCGAGATCCCGAGACCGGTTATATCCGGGTGATGATCGATTACCTGCCGGCCTGGTTGCGCGGCACCATGGTGGCGGCCTTCGCCGCAGCGTTCATGTCCACGGTAGGGACGCAACTCAATTGGGGCGCGAGTTACCTGGTCAACGATTTTTACCGGAGATTCGTGCACACCAGCGGGTCGGACCGGCACTACGTGCGAGCGTCGCAGCTGGCCACGGTGATGCTGACGGTCATCTCGGCCGTGATCACGCGCTACATGGATTCGATCGCGGGAGCGTGGCAGTTGCTCATCGTGACCGGCGCCGGAACCGGGACGGTGTTGATTCTGCGGTGGTATTGGTGGCGGATCAACGCGTGGAGCGAAGTGTCGGCGATGGCCACGGCGTTTGTGGTCTCGGTGGCGCTGCAAGCGAAATTCGGTTTGTCGAGCGCCGATCCGCGCGGGTTTGCCTACATCATGCTAATCACGGTGGGCATAACCTCGGCGGTGTGGCTGTCGGTCACGTTATTGACGGCGCCTGAGCCGGAGGCGCAGCTGGTGTCGTTCTACAAGCGCACGCGGCCTTCGGCGGCGCTCTGGAAGCCGATTGCGAGGCTGGCACCGGAGGTGCCCGCGGCCCGAGATCTGAAATACAACCTCTTCGATTGGATCGCCGGCTGCGCACTCATTTACGGCGCGCTGTTCGGTACCGGTAAAGTCATCTTGAAGGACTACGCGCTCGGCGTGGCGCTGCTGGCCGTGGCGGCCGCCGCCGGGCTGTATATTTACCGTGACCTGAGCCGCCGGGGATGGAAATCGGTTGTAGAGTAGAGCCGGCCGCGAGTGCTACAGTGATAGCATCGATTTCGGGTGATGCTGCGATATCCCATCCCGCCAAAACTACTGCTGCTCGGCGTGTTGTGCAGCGGGGTTTTGTTCGCGCAGGATGGAAACGCGGAACGGCTCGCCCCGTTTTACCCGACTCCCGAGACGATTGTCGAAAGAATGCTCCAGATTGGAGGGCTCAAAGCCGGCGAAAAAATGTTCGATCTGGGCTCGGGGGATGGGCGGATCGTCCAGATGGCGGCCCAGAAGTTCCACGCCGACGCCTACGGTGTGGAATTGGACAAAGATCTGGTGAAACAAAGCCTGGAGAAAATCCGCAAACTGGGACTGGAGAAGACCGCGCACATTATCAACGGCGACCTTCTCAAACAGAACTACAGCTCCGCGGATTTGATTACGGTGTATCTGCTGCCGGTCTCCAATGACAAGGTGCAGCCGTTGCTCGACCGACAGTTGAAGAAAGGCGCGCGCGTGGTAGCGCACGATTTCGAATTCAAGAACTGGACTCCGGAGAAGGTCGAAAGTATCGAGGATGACGGAGAGGGCCGCAGCCACACCCTCTACCTCTATCGGAAATAACCCCGTGCTGTTCCCGCCTGAATTTTCCTGGCCGCGTTACGTTTCCTGGGCCCGCGCGTTGTTGTCGGCGGTTGCGCTGGCCATCACTCTACTGCTCACGAGCGCGCCCTCGTCGCTGATGTATGCCGTGCTGGGGCTGTTTCTCGCCTACAGCACCGCGGTGGCGATCCGCAGCCGCTGGCAGAGCGGGACATTCGGATTGCTGGTGCTGTTCACCGATACGATCTTCTTTCTGATTGTGGCCAGCTTTGGCACCGAACACCTGCTCTGGCTGGCATCGATCTTTTACCTCTATCTGTTGATTGAAGCGCTGGTCTTTTACAGCCAGGTCGAAGTTATGCTGGTGACCGCCGTCAGCGCTCTGTTCTGCGCGGTGCTTCCGAATGCGGAGATTCGAGTGCTGGAGCGGACGGTGATCGTCGCCGGCGCGCTGGCGTGCGGGTTCGCGGTCAACAAGCAGCGCCAGAAAGGCCGTGCGGACGAATTGCGGGCTCAATTGCAGGAGGCGCGGGGCACGGCTGAAAAGGCGCGGGAGAACGAGCGCATGCGCATCGCTTCCGACTTCCACGATGGCCCGCTGCAGAGCTTCATCAGCCTGCAAATGCGTCTCGAGATCGTACGCAAGATGATGGACCGCGATTTCGATGCCGGGATGCAGGAACTCAAGCAGCTCTCGGGCCTGGCGCAATCGCAGGTGCGCGACTTACGGGCTTTCCTGCACAGCATGCGGCCGGCGGATGTGGACGGAGCCAACCTCATGTCGTCGGCCCGCCGCACCGCCGAAACCTTTCAGAAGGAGAGCGGCATGCCCGTCACGTTCCTGGGGAGCAATACGCCGGTGGGGCTGCCGCAGGAGGTCAGCGCCGAAGTGCTGCAGATGCTGCGCGAGGCGTTGCACAACGTGCAGAAGCACGCCGGCGCGACGCGCGTGGCGGTGTCGATGGAAAAGACAGATCGCGGGCTGGAGATTTCGGTGGACGACAACGGGCACGGGTTTAAGTTCGCCGGCACGTACACGCTCGAAGAATTGGAACTGCTCCGGCTGGGGCCGGCCAGCTTGAAGCGGCGCGCGCGGTCGCTGAACGCGGAGATGCTGCTGGAGTCGCGGCCGGGCCGCGGCGCCGGGCTGAAGTTCCGGATTCCGCTGCAGTAGAGAAGAAGGGCCGGCTGTGAGGCGGCGCGCGCGGGCGCAGAGCGCGGACCTTATGCTACTTTGGCGGGGTGAACGTCGGGATCACTTGCTATCCGACCTATGGAGGCAGCGGCATCGTCGCCACCGAGCTTGGGCTCGAGCTGGCGAATCGCGGGCATGAGGTCCACTTCATCAGCTACGCGAATCCCATCCGGCTCGACCCAGGCATTCCGCGCATTCATTATCACGAAGTGGAAGTTTCCACCTATCCACTGTTTCAGTACCCGCCGTATTGCCTCGCGCTCGCCTCGCGGATGGCCGAGGTGGCGGAAGCATATAGTCTCGACCTGATGCACGTGCATTACGCCATTCCGCATTCGATCTCAGCGATGCTGGCTCAGCAGATGCTGGCGCCGAAGCGACGGCTGCCCTTCGTCACCACACTGCACGGGACCGATATCACGCTGGTGGGGACTGACCGCTCCTATTTCCCGATCACGAAATTCTCCATCGAGAAATCGAACGGCATTACCTCGATCAGCGAATACCTGCGGCAGCGCACCGTCGAGGTATTCGATGTGCAGAACGAGATTCGCGTCATCAAGAACTTCGTCAACTGCGATCTCTATCACCCTGACAACGAGAAGAAGGGCGCGGCCGTGTATGCGCCCACGGGCGACAAGTTGCTGATCCACCTTTCGAATTTCCGTCCGGTAAAGCGGGTTCTCGACTGCATTCGGATCCTGGCGGAGGTGCGGAAGAGCGTTCCCGCGCACCTGTTAATGGTGGGCGACGGGCCCGATCGCGGTCCGGCCGAGCACCTGGCGCGCGAGTTGAACCTGGACCGGCACATTTCGTTTCTTGGCAAGCAAAGCCACGTGGAGCGCTTGATCCCGCTGGCGCACGTGCTACTCATGCCGAGCGAGCTGGAGTCGTTCGGCCTGGTGGCGCTGGAGGCGATGGCCTGCGGCGTCGTGCCCGTGGCGACGCGCGTCGGCGGCGTTCCGGAGCTGATCACCGACGGCGAAGACGGTTTTCTCGAGCCGGCCGGCGACATTGCCGCACAAGCGGCGCGCGTGGCCGCGCTGCTGGCCGACGATACGCTGCACTACCGCATGGCCAAGACTGGCCGGTGGAACGCGGCCGAGCGGTATTGCCCCGACAAGATTCTGCCGCTCTACGAAAAGTATTATAGTGACGTGATTAACGCGTAAATCGCGCTCACGGGAGGTGCTCATGCGCAAGTTGCAACTGGCTCTATGGATGGTGGCGGCGGCCTCGCTGGCGGGGCAGGAAACGCCATCGGCGAACCGGTTTACCACGGATCACTACTTCGAGCTGGAGCGCGTCACCAACGCGCAGATAGCGCCCGACGGAGCGCGCATTGTCTACGCACGCGAACACGTGAGCCGCCTGGAAGACAAGTGGGAGCAGGAGGTGTGGATCATGAACGCCGACGGCTCGCAGCATCGCTTCCTGGCCAAAGGCTCGAATCCACGCTGGGCCCCGGACAGCAAGCGCATCCTTTACCTGGGGGACGGGGAGCCGAAGGGAACGCAAGTCTTCGTCCGCTGGATCGACGCGGAAGGTCCTGCCACGCAGATTACTCACGCGACCGAGAAAGTTGCCGACGCACAATGGGCGCCGGACGGCAAGATGATCGCCTTCACGATGTTCGTGCCAGCGAAAAACAAGTGGACGATCAGCATGCCGGCCGAGTCGGATGGCGCGAAGTGGACCAAAGCGCCGCGGCTGGTCGAAACGCTGCACTACCGGCAGGATCGGATCGGTTTCCTGGAGGACGGATACACGCACCTGTTCGTAGTCGCCTCCGATGGCGGGGCGCCGCGCCAGCTCACACGCGGCAACTGGAGCGCCGGCGCCGGCGAATTGCGCCAAGCCGTGGGGCTAAGCTGGACCCCGGACAGCAAAGCGATCGTGCTGCAGGCGAATCGTGATGCGGATGCAGACCTGGAATATCAACGTTCGCAATTGCTGGTGGTGGAGGCGGCGTCGGCAGCGATCCGCGACCTGGTGGTCAGACCGGGAGCGTGGGGCCGGCCCTCCGTTTCTCCGGACGGAAAAACGGTGGCATTCACAGGGTACCCAGAGACCGGCAAGACGCATACGGTGTCGGATCTCTACATCGTGCCGTTCGCGGGCGGGGAGCCGCGCAAGATTAGCGGCGATTACGATCGCGACCCGCTGAATCTGCACTGGGCGGCTGACGGCTCGGGTGTCTATTTCGATGCCGATGACCGCGGCTCCCGCAACGTCCAGTTCGCCTCGATCAACGGCGGCGTGAAGGCGGTTACGAACGGCGCGCACGTCCTGACGCTTGATTCGCTCTCGAAGGACCTGATTGCGGCCGGTACCGTTACTGATCCGGATCATCCGGCGGAAGTGGCGCGCTTCAACGTGCGGAGGCCGTCGGAACTGACTCAGCTCACGAGCGTGAACAATGGTCTGCTGGCCGGAAAGAAACCAGCCAAGACCGAGGAGATCACGTTCCCGTCCACGGACAATACCAAGGTACAGGGCTGGGTGGTCAAGCCTCCAGACTTCGATCCGGCGAAGAAATACCCGCTGATTCTGGAGATCCACGGCGGCCCCTTCGCGATGTACAACGTGGCGTTCAATTATATGTGGCAGAATTTCGCGGCCAACGATTTTGTGGTGCTGTACTTGAACCCGCGCGGCTCGACCGGCTACGGCTCGGCGTTTTCCGGCGCCATTGACCACAACTATCCCGGGCCCGATTATGACGACCTGATGGCCGGAGTCGACGCTGTCACCGCGAAAGGCTTCATCGATTCATCGCGGATGTACGTCTCCGGCTGCAGCGGCGGCGGCGTGCTCTCGAGCTGGGTGATCGGCCACACCAACCGCTTCGCGGCGGCGGCGGTCCGGTGCCCGGTCATCGACTGGCTCAGCATGGCCGGCGACACCGACATTCCACTGTTCACTTACAGTTTTTTCCAAAAGCCGTTCTGGGAGGACCCGAGCGACTGGCTCTCCCATTCTTCGCTAATGTACGCCGGCAAGGTGACCACACCGACGCTGTTGATGACCGGTGTGCTCGATCGCCGCACACCGATGCCGCAGACCGAAGAATATTATGCGGCGCTGAAGAAGCGCGGCGTTCCGGTGGCGCTGTTGCAGTTTGAAGGCGAATATCACGGCACGGGGTCGAAGCCGTCGAACTTCATCAGGACTCAGCTCTACATGATGAGCTGGTTCAAAAAATACACGCGATCGAGCGACGGGAAAGCGTCGCCGTCAACGTCGGGCGGAGGCCAATAGCAGGCGCGGAGCCCGTTGAGCGAGTGCAGGAGTTCCGGCCCGTGAACCGAATGGCGGTTTGGGTATATACTGGCGAAAACCTCGACGCCCGGAACGGTTCTTGGCGTCGGCAGGACATTGGTGCAGACAAGGAGATCGACGATGAGGAGCAAGTTTGGGATTCTGTTGATCGCGGTCGCGTGCGTTTTCGTGGCAAACGTGTCCGTACGGGCGGCGGGGCCGCCGCCATGGGCCTACGGATTTACCACTCCTCCGGGAGACGCGGCTGCGGCACCGGCTCCAGCGCGGGCGGGCACGCCTCCGGCGCCGGATCCCGCGCCGCGGCACGTGGAGGGGAGCGACAAGACATTCACGCGGCAGCAGATCGCCAATCAATACGGTCCGGCCGATTGGTTTCCGGGCGATCATGGCAGCATGCCGCCAATCGTGGAGCATGGGCGTCAGGAGGCGATGATTGCCGCCTGCAGTCTGTGTCACTATCCTAACGGCAAAGGCCGCCCCGAGAACGCCGGAGTGTCCGGTCTTTCGACTTCCTATTTCATCCAGACGATGCATGACTTCCGCGACGGCCTACGCAAGAGCGCCGACCCGCGCAAGGCCAACACCAACCGCATGATTTCCTTTGCCAAGAACATGACCGACGATGAGATCAAAGCGGCCGCGGAGTACTTCGCCACGATGAAGTGGTCGCCGTGGATGACCAAGGTGGTGGAAACGGATATGGTTCCCAAGACGCGGGCTAACGGCGGAATGTTTCTCGTCGAAGGCGACGAGAAGGAGCCGCTCGGCCACCGGCTGATCGAGACGCCAGTGAACGCGGAAGAGACCGAAGTGCTGCGCAACGACCACTCCGGCTTTATCGTGTACGCGCCGAAGGGAAGCTTGAAGAAGGGTGAGGCGCTGGTGAAGACCGGGGCCGGCCGGACCATCGCATGCGGGCAGTGTCATGGTGCGGATTTGCGGGGGCTCGGTCCTGTGCCGGGTCTCGCAGGGCGGTCCCCGAGCTACCTCGGACGCCAGTTATATGACATGCAGGCAGGATTTCGAAAGGGCGAGTGGACGAGTCTCATGAAGCCCGTGGTCGCCAAGCTGACCGACGACGACATGATCGATATCACGGCCTACATCGCTTCGATGGCTCCGTAAAAGCCGCTCCTTCACGGGTGGGGTTCTGTTTCAGACCTGGCCGCGAGGCCGGGGTGTCGGTCTGTGACCGCGCCCCGGCGCTTTGGCTCGTCAGCTCCTCGCCGCCTGGCACCTCGCCAACTGGCAGTTGCGCGGGCGGTTGGCTTCAGCTATGATTAAAAAGTTTCGCCGAGTTAGCTTTCTGCTCCTGTGCTACCACCCGTCGGAGGCGGGTCCGGCCAGGGGTGAGGCCCCGAGGTTTCTCCGGTTACGCCGGTAGCGACATGGGCCTGTCCGAGGCAACGAATCCCCGTAGTGGGTAGTGCGCAACTTTTGAACTGATCGTAAAGAGGAAGGTCCGTGCCGACATTCAATCAACTTGTGCGTAGAGGGCGGAAACCGCCACGCTGGAAGACGTCGAGTCCGGCGCTGGCCAGCTGCCCGCAAAAGCGCGGCGTGTGTACGCGCGTGTACACATCGACGCCGAAGAAGCCGAATTCGGCGTTGCGGAAGGTGGCGCGCGTGCGGCTGAGCCACGGAATCGAAGTCACGACGTATATCCCGGGCGTCGGCCACAACTTGCAGGAGCACTCGATTGTGCTGATCCGCGGGGGCCGCGTGAAGGACCTGCCGGGCGTTCGCTATCACGTGATTCGCGGCGCACTGGATACGGCCGGCGTGGCGAACCGCAAGCAGGGGCGTTCTAAGTATGGGGCCAAGAGGCCGAAGGCGTAGGTAACGAGATATGCCACGCAGACGAAGAGCGGTTGTTCGAGAGATTGTGCCCGATCCGGTCTATAACTCCACACTGGTCGAGAAATTCGTCAACTCGATGATGTGGCAGGGCAAGAAGACCACGGCACAGGGCATCTTTTACGACGCGATGGACAAATTGAAGGAGCGGACCGGTGACGATCCGTTGAAGGCCTTCAAGAAAGCGGTGGAAAACGCCAAGCCGCTGCTGGAGGTCAAGACGCGGCGGGTGGGGGGCGCCAACTATCAGGTGCCGATCGAAGTGCCGCAGAACCGGCGGACCAGCCTGGCGATCCGGTGGATCATTCTCAACGCGCGGAGCCGCCCGGAGAAAGGTATGCCGGAGAAGCTGGCTAACGAATTGAATGATGCCGCGAATCTGCGGGGCGGAGCGATCAAGAAGAGAGATGATGTGCACCGGATGGCGGAGGCCAACAAGGCGTTCGCGCATTACCGGTGGTAGGGGCAGGAAGGGTCAGGTTTTAACGAAGTTTTTATGGCAAGAAATATTCCGCTCGAGAGGATGAGAAACATCGGCATCGCCGCTCATATCGATGCCGGTAAGACCACCACGACCGAACGGATTTTGTATTACACGGGCCGTACGCACAAGCTCGGTGAGGTTCACGAAGGCACCGCCATCATGGACTGGATGGAGCAGGAGCAGGAGCGCGGCATCACGATCACGTCGGCGGCGACCACCTGCCAATGGCGGGACATTCAGATCAACATCATCGATACGCCCGGCCACGTTGATTTCACGGCCGAAGTCGAGCGCAGCCTGCGTGTGCTCGATGGTGCGGTCGCGGTGTTTGACGCTGTAGCCGGTGTGCAGCCGCAATCGGAGACGGTGTGGAGGCAGGCGGATAAGTACTCGGTTCCGCGCATCTGTTTCATCAACAAAATGGACCGCGTGGGTGCGGATTTCTTCCATTCGGTCGAGACCATCATTTCGCGTTTGAAGTGCAAGCCGGTGGTGATTCAGCTTCCGGTGGGCAGCGAAGACCAGTTCAAGGGCGTGGTGGATCTGGTGCAAATGAAGGCAATGCTCTGGCGGGACGAGACACTCGGCGCCGAGTACGACCTGGTTGACATTCCGGCCGACCTGGCCGAGCAGGCCAAGGAATACCGCGAGAAGATGATCGAGGCCGTAGCCGAGCACGACGATCATCTATTTACGAAATTTGTAGAAGGCCAGCCGATCTCGAATGACGAGATCCGCGCCGGCATTCGCAAGGCCACCATCGGGTTGAAAGTGTTCCCGGTGATTTGCGGTTCCGCGTTCAAGAACAAGGGCGTGCAAACCATGCTCGACGCCGTGGTTGATTACCTGCCGTCGCCTGTAGAAGTTCCTCCAGTGGAGGGCGCGGACGTCGACCATCCGGAGAAGGTTCTCACGCGCAAGGCTTCCGATGACGAGCCCTTCTCGGCGCTAGTGTTCAAGATCATGACAGATCCGTACGTCGGGCAGTTGGCGTTTTTCCGCGTGTATTCGGGAACGCTGAAGTCCGGCGATTCGGTCTTTAACGTGGCGAAGGGGCGCAAGGAGCGCATCGGGCGCCTGCTGCGCATGCACGCCAACAAGCGCGAAGAGATTCAGGAGATCCTGGCCGGCGACATTTGCGCCGCGGTCGGTCTGCGCACGGTTTCCACAGGCGATACGATCTGCGATGCCGACCACCCGATTGTTTTGGAATCGATCGAGTTCCCGACACCGGTGATTCAGTTGGCCGTCGAGCCGAAGACGAAGGCCGATCAGGAGAAGATGGGGCTGGCGATTCAAAAGCTGGCCCAGGAAGATCCCACGTTCCGGGTCAATACCGATCCGGAAACCGGACAGACGATTCTTTCGGGGATGGGTGAGTTGCACCTCGAGATCATTGTCGACCGCATGATGCGCGAGTTCGGCGTCGGCGCGAATGTCGGCAAGCCCCAAGTGGCCTACCGCGAGACGATTCGCAAGAGCGCGGAGGCGGAAGGGCGGCATGTGCGGCAAACCGGCGGCCGGGGTCAGTACGGACACGTCAAGATCCGAGTCGAGCCGCTGCCTCAGGGTACCGGCTTCGAGTTTGTGAACGATGTATTCGGTGGCACCGTGCCGAGAGAATACATCAACCCGACCGAGGTTGGGATCAAGGAAGCGCTCGAGGGCGGCATCCTCGCTGGCTTCCCGATGTCAGATCTCAAGGTAACGCTGTACGACGGCAGCTATCACGAAGTGGACTCGTCCGAAATGGCGTTCAAGATCGCAGGTTCGCTTGCCATCAAAGAGGCCGCCAAGAAAGCCAAACCGGTGTTGCTGGAGCCGATCATGGCTGTCGAGGTCGTGGTGCCGGAAGAGTACATGGGCGACGTGATCGGCGACTTGAATTCCCGCCGCGGGCGGATTGAAGGCATGGAACTGCGCGGAACGACGCAGATCATCAAGTCTTCGGTGCCATTGTCGGAAATGTTCGGGTACGCCACCGAGTTGCGCTCGCGGACACAGGGCCGCGGCAGTTTCACGATGCATTTTGGGAAGTATGAAGAGGTTCCCGGCGCGCTCGCCGAGGAGATCGTCAGCAAAGTCCAGGGCAAGATTACGAGATAAGGAGACAGGTTTTTCTTATGGCAAAGGAAAAATTTGACCGCAGCAAGCCGCACGTAAACATCGGGACGATCGGGCACATCGATCACGGCAAGACGACCCTGACGGCGGCGATCACCAAGGTGCTGGCCAAGCACAATCCGAAGGTGAAATTCCGCAGCTTCGATTCGATCGACAACGCGCCGGAAGAAAAAGCGCGCGGCATCACGATCGCGGTGGCGCACGTGGAGTACGAGACCGCCAAGCGGCACTACGCGCACGTGGATTGCCCCGGCCACGCCGACTACATCAAGAACATGATCACGGGCGCGGCGCAGATGGATGGCGCGATCCTGGTGGTGGCGGCCACGGACGGTCCGATGCCGCAGACGCGCGAGCACATTCTGCTGGCGCGGCAGGTGGGCGTGCCGTACATCGTGGTCGCGATGAACAAGGTGGACATGGTCGATGATCCGGAGCTGCTCGACCTGGTGGAACTGGAAGTGCGGGAATTGCTGAAGACGTACCAGTTTCCGGGCGACGACCTGCCGGTGAAGCGGGTCAGTGCACTGGGCGCGCTGAACGGGGAAGAGAAGTGGGAAAAGACGGTCGACGAGCTGATGGAAGCGGTGGACAATTACGTGCCGCTACCGGCGCGCGATGTGGACAAGCCGTTCATTATGCCGATTGAAGATATTTTCTCGATCCAGGGGCGCGGCACGGTGGTGACGGGGCGCATCGAGCGGGGCATCTGCAAGGTGGGCGAGGAAATGGAGATCGTCGGGTTCCGGGACACGCGTAAGACGGTGGTCACGGGCGTGGAAATGTTCAAGAAACTGCTGGACGAAGGGCGTGCGGGAGACAACGTGGGGCTGCTGCTGCGCGGGGTGGAAAAGAACGAAGTGGAGCGCGGGCAGGTAATCGCGAAGCCGGGAACGATCACGCCGCACACGACGTTCAAGGGCGAAGTGTACGTGCTGAGTAAGGAAGAAGGCGGGCGGCACACGCCGTTCTTCAAGGGATACCGGCCGCAGTTCTACTTCCGGACGACGGATGTAACGGGAGTGGCGGAGTTGCCGGAGGGCACGGAGATGGTGATGCCGGGCGACAACGTGAACCTGAAGGTGGAATTGATCACGCCGGTGGCGATGGATAAGGGGTTGCGGTTCGCGATCCGCGAAGGCGGCCGCACGGTGGGCGCCGGCACGGTGACGGAGATCGTGAAATAAATGGCACTGCGCGAACGCATTCGCATCCGATTGAAGGCCTACGACCACCGGGTGCTCGATCAATCGACGACGGAGATCGTCGATACGGCTAAGCGGACCGGCGCCACTGTGGCCGGTCCCATACCGCTGCCGACCTCACGCAGCGTTACGACGGTTTTGCGCTCGCCGCACGTGGACAAGAAGTCGCGCGAGCAGTTTGAAATCCGGACGCACAAGCGGTTGCTGGACATTTTGGAACCGACCCAGCAGACCGTCGATGCTTTGATGAAACTCGATTTGCCCGCGGGCGTGGACGTCGAGATTAAGGCGTTCGGGAGATGACAGAACCAGGGGCCAGCGGCCGGGGGCCAGGGATCGGCGCTCGGTGTTTCGGACTCAGGTTACGAGGTTTTGAATGACTCCAGGAATCCTCGGAAAGAAAATTGGGATGACGCAGGTGTTCCGGCCAGACGGTCAGGCCGTCCCGGTCACGCTGCTCAAGGCCGGCCCCTGCATGGTGGTGCAGCGCAAGACGCCCACCACCGACGGCTACGACGCGGTGCAGTTGGGACTGGTGGAATTCGTCAAGCCGCAGCGACTAAACAAGCCGCACACTGGCCACCTCAAGAAGGCCGGTGTCGAGGGCGCGAAGTTCTTGCGCGAGTTTCGCATGCGCCCCGGCGACGACGATTTGAAGGCGGGCGATAAGGTGCTGGTCGATCAGTTCAAGCCGCGCGACAAAGTGGACGTGATCGGCGTCAGCAAGGGCCGCGGGTTTGCGGGCTTGGTGAAGCGCCACCATTTTGGCGGCGGCGCCGGCACGCATGGCTCGATGTTTCATCGCGCGCCGGGTTCGATCGGCGCTTCGAGCTTCCCTTCCCGCGTGTTGCCGGGCATGCGCATGGCCGGGCACATGGGCCATGAGCGCGTCACGGTGCGGAACCTGGAAGTGATCGAGGTGGATACCGAAGACAACGTGCTGGTGGTGAAGGGTGCGGTTCCTGGCCCCAACGGCGGGTACGTGGTGGTCCGGAGGTCGAAGAGGTAGCCGTATGCCGACGGTGGATGTAGTCGATTGGAATAACAAGAAGGTCGGCGAGGTCGAACTCGCCGACGAGGTGTTCGGCGCTGACGTGAACGAGGCGCTGCTCTACGAAGCAGTGCGGCAGTTCCAGGCCAGCCAGCGTGCCGGAACGCATAAGACCAAAGTTCGGGCCGAAGTCGCCGGTTCGGGCAAGAAGCTGTGGAAGCAGAAAGGCACAGGCCGGGCTCGCATGGGCTCCATCCGATCGCCCCTGTGGCGTCATGGCGGCACCGTGCACGGGCCGGTGCCTCGTGATTACAGTTACAAGCTGCCGCGCAAGATGGCCGCCGGCGCGCTGCGATCGGCGCTGTCCGCCAAAGTCCGCGACGGTGAACTCAAAGTCGTCCAGGCTTTCAATTTCGCCGATCACAAAACCAAGAACGCCATGAACGCGCTGGCCAATGTGGTGACGGGGCGCACAGTGCTTCTGGTGGAAAACGGAGAGAACCGCAACCTCACGCTCGGTATCCGCAACCTCAAGGGCGTGACGCTGATGCCGACACGCGACGTGACGCCCTACCATGTGCTCGGCCATCAGAGCCTGCTGCTGTCGGAAGCGGCCGCGCGGAAATTCTCGGAGGCGCTCGCAAAATGAGAAGAATGGAAGAGATCGTCCGCAGGCCTCTGGTCACCGAGAAAGGCGTCACTAAGAAGGAAGCCGAGCGCACCCTTTGTTTTGAGGTCGCGCTCGACGCCAACAAGACCCAGGTGAAGACCGCGGTCGAGAAGCTGTTCAAGGTAAAGGTTGAGGAAGTGCGCACGGCGACTTTTGATGGCAAGCTTCGGCGCCGCGGCCGTTTTGCCGGCTACCGTCCGGACTGGAAGAAAGCCTACGTGCGGCTGAAGGCCGGCGAGAAGGTACCGGACTTCGCAGAGGTCTAATATGCCGATTAAGACTTACAGACCGACGACGGCCACACGGCGTTTTCAGACCGTGGTGTCGCGGGAAGATATCACCAAGCAGCACCCCGAGAAGTCCCTGGTCGAAGCCAAGCAGCGGACCGGAGGCCGCAATAATCGCGGGCGCATCACGTCCCGGTTTATTGGGGGCGGCGCGAAGAAAGCGTACCGGACCATCGATTTCAAGCGCGACAAGACGGGCATTCCGGCGGTTGTGGCCGCAGTAGAGTACGATCCCAATCGCTCGGCACGCATCGCCCTTCTGAATTATGCGGATGGCGAAAAGCGCTATATCCTGCATCCCGACGGGCTCAAAGTGGGGCAGAAAGTCATGTCCGGGCCGGATGCCGATATTCTGCTGGGCAATGCATTGCCGATGAAAAACATTCCCGCCGGAACGATTCTGCACAATATCGAGCTGAAGCCCGGCAAGGGCGGGCAGATGGCGCGCTCGGCAGGATCGCAGGCGCAGTTGGTTTCCAAAGAAGGCGACCTGGCTCTGTTAAAGCTGCCCTCCGGCGAGGTGCGGCGTGTCGCGGTGGAATGCATGGCGACCATCGGCCAGGTGGGCAATGTCGATCATGAGAATGTTTCCCTCGGCAAGGCGGGGCGCACGCGGTGGATGGGCAAATTGCCTCATAACCGCGGTGTTGCCATGAACCCGGTAGACCATCCGCACGGGGGCGGCGAAGGCAAGACTTCCGGCGGACGCCATCCGGTGACGCCATGGGGGCAGCCGACTCGCGGATTTAAGACGCGCAACAACAAGCGCACCGACAAGTGGATTGTGACGCGGAAGGCGAAGAAGCGGTAGCAGATGGGAAAAAGTCGAAAGTCAGAGGTCAAAAGTCAAAAGTCAAAAGTAAGCAGGTGGCTGCGCGCTTTTGATGGCGCCTTCGGCGCCGGGGAGACAGGGCATGGGCCGATCGGTTAAAAAAGGACCATTTACCGACACGCACCTGGAAGCCAAGTTGGCTGTGCTCAGTACGAGCAACGAAAAGAAGGTAGTGCGCACGTGGTCCCGGCGCTCCACCATTCTCCCGGAGTTTGTCGGACACACCATCGCCGTCCACAACGGCAAGAAGTTTATTCCGGTGTACATCACCGAGAACATGGTCGGGCATAAACTAGGAGAATTTTCGCCGACGCGGAGTTTCAAAGGGCACTCGGTGAAGGCGGCGGCGACGACTGAAAAAACCGCCAAGCCAGCTTAAGAGGACAGTATGGAAGCAAAAGCGGAAGCACGCTACATCCGGGTTTCGCCACAGAAGGCGCGGCTGGTGGTGGACCTGATTCGCGGCCAGCAGGCGGGTGCGGCCTTGAATACGTTGCGCGCCACCAATAAGCGCATCGCGCCCACCGTAGAAAAGGTGCTGCAATCGGCGATCGCCAACGTGCAGGACCGTTTCGAGGGGGTGGACGTCGACCGGTTGATCGTTTCTGAGGCTTATGTTCATGAAGGGCCGCGCATGAAGCGCGTGCGTCCGGCGCCCATGGGCCGCGCTTACCGCTATCAGCGGCGACTGGCCCACATCGTCATCAAAGTGGCGGAGAAGGAAGCGTAAATGGGACAGAAGGTTCATCCATACGGTTTTCGTCTCGGCTTCAACAAGCCGTGGCGGTCGCGATGGTTCGCCAAACAAGGCTATTCGAAGCTGCTGCAGGAAGATCTGGAGCTGCGCACGACCCTGATGGAACGGTTGAAGTCGGCGAGCGTCAGCTCGATCGAAGTCGACCGGCCCGGCAATAAACTGCGGGTTACGATTCGCACGTCGCGGCCCGGCATTATCATCGGACGCAAGGGCGCGGAGATCGAAAAGCTCAAGCAGGATATGGCCAAGCGCACCAAGCGCGAGGTCTTCATCGACATTCAGGAAGTGCACAAGCCGGAGTTAGACGCGCAGTTGGTGTCCGAATCCATCGGGTTGCAGCTTGAAAAGCGCGTGGCGTTCCGGCGCGCGATGCGCAAGGCGGTGGATTCCGCTCTACGCTTCGGATGCAAAGGAATCAAGGTTCGCGTGTCCGGCCGTCTGAACGGGGCGGAAATCGCGCGCAGCGAGTGGTACCTGCAGGGCCAACTTCCGCTACACACGCTGCGAGCCGACATCGATTACGGATTCGCCGAGGCGCGCACCACCTACGGCGTGATCGGCATCAAGACCTGGCTGTACAAGGGCGAGATTCTCGACACGACCAAGCGCCGGGGCGGATTGCTACCCGAACCTGAGCCGCGGCGCGAGCCGCGAGAGCGCCGCGAGCGGAGCGACCGGCGGAGAGAGCGGGAAGGGCATGCGCCCGCGGCGCCGGCCGAGGCCGGTGGTCCAGCGATGCAGGCGCCGCCTTCGGATCTGCCGCGTCCGGCAGCGCGTCCGTCGGCGCCGATTCTGCCGCCGTTGATGGCGCCGCAACAGCCTTCCTGGAAACAGGAAGTGCGGCACGAAACCCACGAAGAAAAGCCGGCGCCGGAGAGCGCTCCGAAGCCGCCCGAAGGTTCCGGCGAGACGCAGTGAGGAGATAGATCTCCATGATGATGCCCAAGAAAGTGAAGTACCGCAAGCAGCAGCGCGGGCGCATGGCCGGTAAAGCCTGGCGCGGGTCCGACATCTCCTACGGCGAGTACGGCCTCAAGGCCATGGAATGCGCCTGGATCACCGACCGGCAGATCGAAGCCGCGCGCGTGGCTATGACGCGCTCCATCAAGCGCGGCGGCAAGGTATGGCTACGCCTCTTTCCCGATAAGCCCATCACCAAGAAGCCGGCCGAGACCCGTATGGGAAAAGGCAAGGGTGCGCCCGAGCAGTGGGTCGCGGTCATCCGGCCAGGAAAAATACTGTTCGAAATGGAAGGCGTGGATCGCGGGACGGCGGAATCGGCCATGCGGCTGGCCGCGCACAAGCTGCCGATAAAGACCAAGTTTATCAGCCGCGAGGAAGCGCAGGCGGGCTTATGAAAGCAGATAAACTGCGGGGTCTCGACGACACCGAATTGCAACGCCAGTTGACCGAGATGAACGACCAGATGTTCCGCTTGCAGTTCCAGATGCGGATGGGCCAGTTGGAAGGGTTGAAGAAGGCGCGGACCATGCGGAGAGACCGCGCGCGCATTCACACGATTCTGCGCGAACGCGCACAAGGGAAGAAGTGATGGCCGAAGCACAAGCCAAAAAAGCGGGTCTGAAAAATGAAAAGGTCGGCCAGGTGGTTTCGACCAAGATGCAGAAGACCATCGTGGTGGAAGTCGGCCGCCGCGTACCGCACCCGCTCTATAAACGCATCATTTCCAAGCGCAAGAAGTTTTACGCGCATGACGAACAGGGCACGGCGAAGACCGGCGACGTGGTGCGGATCGTGGAGACGCGGCCGCTTAGCAAGCTGAAGCGGTGGACGCTGGCTGAAGTGATCCGGCGCGCCGCCCAAGTGGGTGCTCAGCCGGCGGATTTGGATCCAAAATGAAGGCAAGAAGTCAAAAGCAAAAGGTCAAAAGTCAAAAGTCAAAAGTGAGCAGCTGGCTGCGCGCTTTTGATGGCGCCTTCGGCGCTTTGATAAGGCCTGGCACTGGAGACGGCCGCGCGGCGGCCTTCCTAATCACTTTTGACTTTTGCCTTTGACGTTTGACTTTTGACTCTTGGTTTTGGGGTTTTCTTATGATCGGAATGCGAACCATCCTCGAGGTTGCCGATAACTCCGGCGCGCGAAAGCTGTCGTGCATCCTGCCGCGCGGAGGAGACCTCGGGTTGCGGGCGGGGCTGGGCGACGTCATTACAGCAAGCGTGAAAGAGGCGACGCCCGAATCACAGATTAAGAAGGGCAAGGTAGTGCGCTGCGTGATCGTGCGCATGCGCAAGGAAACGCGGCGCAAAGACGGCACCTACATCCGCTTCGATTCCAACGCGGCCGTGCTGATCAACGATGTGGGAGAGCCTGTCGGAACCCGCGTGTTCGGGCCGGTGGCTCGCGAGTTGCGCGACAAGAAGTTCATGAAGATCGTTTCGCTCGCGCCGGAGGTGATTTGATGGTGCGCATCGACTTGAAAAGAGAAGACACCGTCAAGGTGATCTCGGGGCGGGACAAAGGCAAGACGGGGCGCGTCCTGCGCGTCGACCGGGAAGCCGGCAAGGTGCTGGTCGAGCACGTCATGATGGTCAAGCGCCACACGCGTCCGAATCCCCAAAAGCAGATTAAAGGCGGCATCGCGGAGCGGGAGAGCCCGATCGCGGTTTCCAATGTCATGATCGTGTGCCCGGGTTGCAACAAGGCGGTGCGCATTTCGCATCATGTTGACCACGTCGCCGGGGGCAAAGCGCGGCGGAGCCGGGTCTGCCGCAAGTGCGGGCAGACGCTCGACAAGAAGTAGAGGACGGAAATGCCAGCTCGATTGAAGGAACACTATCAGAAGAAGGTTGTACCGGCGCTCTCGAAAGAATTCGGCTACAAGAACAAGATGGCCGTGCCCAAGCTCGAGAAGATCTCGATCAACATCGGCATGGGCGAGGCCACGCAGAATGCCAAGCTGATGGACGGCGCAGTGAATGAGCTCGCGCAGATCGCCGGGCAGAAGCCGGTTATTACCAAGGCGCGCAAATCCATTGCGGCGTTCAAGCTGCGCGAGGGCATGTCGATCGGCTGCATGGTCACCCTGCGCGGTGAGCGCATGTACGAATTCTTCGACCGGCTGGTGAACGTGGCTCTGCCGCGCGTGCGCGACTTCCGCGGGGTTTCGACGAAGTCTTTCGATGGCCGCGGCAACTATACGCTCGGGGTCAAAGATCAGCTGATCTTCCCTGAAATCGATTACGCCAAGGTAGAGAAGACCAAAGGCATGAATATCTCCATTACTACGACGGCACGGACGGATGCGGAAGGTCTGTCTCTGTTGAAGCAAATGGGAATGCCGTTCCGGCAATAGGAAAGAAGAAAAAATGGCGACGACAGCAAAAATCGCGAAAGACCTGAGGTTGGAACAAGCCCGGAAAGCCAAGAAGCCCAAGCTGCGCTGCCGGCATCGCAACCGCTGCTGGCGCTGCGGGCGGCCGCGCGGATATCTCCGCAAGTTCGGCTTGTGCCGGCTTTGTTTCCGGCAGCTCGCTCTCAACGGCGAGATTCCGGGAGTGATCAAGGCCAGCTGGTAGGAGGCGAAGCAGAAGACACATGATTACCGATCCCATTGCCGACATGCTGACGCGCGTGCGCAACGCGATCCAGGCGCGCCACCCAAAGGTGGACGTGCCCGCTTCCAAATTGAAAACCGAGATCGCCCGCATCCTCAAGGAAGAAGGCTACATCGCCAACTTCAAGGTGGCCGACGAAGGCCCCAAGAGAACCATCAAGATCTATTTGAAGTATGGCTCCGACAATACGCCCGTGATTTCCGCCATCGAGCGCGTGTCGCGGCCGGGTTGCCGCGTTTATGTCGGACAGACCGACATCCCGCGCGTGCTTGGCGGCCTCGGTATCAACATTTTGACCACCGCGCGCGGCGTCATGACCGGGCGCGACGCGCACAAAGAGCACGTGGGCGGCGAAATTCTCTGCCGGGTGTGGTAAGAGGTTCTGATCTATGTCTCGAATTGGAAAAAAGCCGATAACGCTGCCGGGCGGGGTCAAGGTGCAGGTGGGCGCGAGCCTGGAAGTGACCGGGCCGAAGGGGAAGCTGACGGTTCCGATCCCCGAGGGCATCAAGATCCAGCAGGCCGACGGCAAATTGGAAATCAAGCGTGTCTCCGACGAGCATGCAGCCCTGCACGGCTTGACGCGCGCGTTGGCTGCGAACGCGGTGCAAGGCGTGTCCGCCGGATTTACGAAGGAACTCGACATCGTTGGCATCGGATACCGCGCCGATATCAAGGGCAAAGTTGCCACATTCACCCTGGGCTATTCCCATCCCATCGAATTTCTGCTGCCCGACGGCGTGGATCTGAAGATTGACAAGCAGACCCACTTGGTGTTGAGCGGGCATGACCGCCAGTTGCTCGGCCAGGTGGCGGCCAACATCCGCGCGCTGCGTAAGCCGGATCCGTACAAGAACAAGGGCGTTCGCTACACGGGCGAAGTCCTGCGCAAGAAGGTCGGCAAGACCGGAGCGAGTGCAAAATGATTCATAAGACGGAAAAGAAGGAGATCCGGGGGCGCATCCACGAGCGGATTCGCGCCAAACTGCGCGGAACCGCGGAACGCCCGCGCCTGGCGGTGTTCCGCAGCGTGGCGCACATCTACGCGCAAGTCATTGACGACAATGAGGGCCGGACGCTGGTGGCGGCCTCGACTGTCGACAAAGGAGCCGGCCAGCCGGCTAAAGGCGCTAAAGGGAAGGCTAGCAAGGCCGGCGGCGGCAACGTGGCCGCCGCCAAATCGATCGGAAAACTCGTAGCCGAGCGAGCCAAGGAAAAGGGTATTAAGAAAGTGGTTTTCGATCGCGGCGGCTATCAGTATCACGGGCGCGTCAAGGCGCTGGCGGACGCAGCGCGCGCCGCGGGACTGGAGTTTTAACCAGATGGCTATTGTAAAACGCATCGATCCGGGGCCGCTCAACCTCAAAGAACACGTTGTCGCCATCAACCGCGTCACTAAGGTGGTCAAGGGCGGCAAGAACCTGAGCTTCTCGGCGCTGGTGGTGATCGGCGATCCGTCGGCGAAGGTGGTCGGCTATGGAGTCGGCAAGGCGAAGGAAGTGCCGTCGGCTATTCGAAAAGGGATTGAGGCCGCCAAGAAGAGTCTGCGCAAGGTGAACGTGCTCGATACAACAATCCCGCACCGGGTGCTCGGCGTGTATGCCAGTTCCCAGGTGTTGCTGAAGCCGGCACCCGAAGGCACCGGTGTGATCGCGGGCGGCGCGGTGCGCGCAGTGATTTCCGCGTGCGGTATCCCGAACGTGCTGACCAAATCGATCGGCCGCCGCAATCCGCACAATGTCGTCAAGGCGACCATCGTGGCGCTCGAGTCCTTGCGCGACAAGAACGCGGTGGCGGAAATCCGCGGCCTGGCGGTGGAGAAACTGTGATGGCGGGGAAAATCAAAATCAAATTGGTGCGTAGCCCGATTTGCACGCCGGAGAAACACAAGCGCGTCGTGAAAGGTCTCGGTTTGCGCAAGCTGAACCAGGTAGTGGAACGGCCGGATTCCCCGGTCTTTCGCGGGATGGTGAAGAAGGTTCCGCACCTGTTGGAAGTGGTGGAATGAGAACGAGGGGCCAGCGGCCGGGGGCCGGAGGCCGGGGAGCAAGGATATGAATCTGAGCGGACTAAAACCGCCGGCGGGCCAGACCAAGGGCCGCAAACGCATCGGTCGCGGCATGGGCTCCGGGCACGGCAAGACCGCGACACGCGGCAGCAAGGGCCAGCACGCCGGGACTGGCTTCAGCCAGAAGCGCGGCTTTGAGGGCGGCCAGATGCCGGTGCACCGGCGTCTGCCTAAGCGCGGATTCACCAACATCTTCAAGACGCAGTACGCCATCGTCAATCTCGGGCGGCTGGAGAAGCTGGACGGCGACACGTTCTCGCCGGATCGCCTGAAAGAGCTCGGCGTCATCCGGAAACCGGGCGACGGCCTGAAGGTTCTGGGCTCCGGCCAATTGACGCGTAAAATTACGGTGGAGGCCCACCAATTTTCAAAATCGGCGCTGGACAAAATCCAGAAGGCCGGGGGGACGGCTCAGGTGATCGGCGCGGCCAGCCAGTAGCGCCGGGAATCGAAGGGTGCCATGAATAAGTTTCTTGAAGCGTTCGCGAACATTTTTCGCGTACCCGATCTGCGCAAGCGGCTTTTGTTCACTCTCGGGCTGCTGGCCGTGTATCGCCTGGGTAGCCAGATCCCCACGCCGGGCATCGACACGCAAAAATGGTCGGACTTCTTCGGGTCCGCTCAAGGGTCGATCTTCGGCTTCTTTGATCTGTTCGCCGGCGGTAATATTCGCCGTCTCACGGTTTTTGCCCTGGGCATCATGCCCTACATCACGGCGTCCATCATCCTGCAATTGCTGACAGTAGTCGTCCCGACCCTGGAAAAGCTGCAAAAGGAAGGCGAACTAGGCCGCCGGAAGATCACGCAGTGGACCCGCTACCTGACCATCATTCTTTCGATTCTGCAATCGTTCGGCATCGCGCAGGGCCTGATGACCATGCAGGGCGGGATTGTGATCAATCCGGGCTTCGGCTTCGTGATGCTGACCATCGTCTCGCTCACCACGGGAACCGCATTCATCATGTGGCTGGGCGAACAGATCAGCGAGCGCGGCGTTGGTAATGGCATGTCACTCATCATCTTCACAGGCATTGTGGTGGGCCTGCCGCGGGCGATTCAGAACATCTACACCAACACCTTCGTAACCCACGAATGGGGCGCCATCACGTTAATTGTTTTGATCGCGATGATGATCGCTGTGGTCGCGTTCATTGTCCTGGTCGAACGCGGCGAGCGCCGGATTCCGGTGCAGTATGCCAAGCGTGTGGTGGGGCGGCGCGTCATGGGTGGGCAGTCGACCCACATGCCGCTCAAGGTCAACGCAGGTGGCGTCATTCCCGTGATTTTCGCTTCTTCAATCCTGGCCTTCCCGCAGACTCTGACCCAGGTTCCGGCAGTCAAGAACATGGCTTGGCTTTCGAACACGCTGCGAACGATTCAACACGGCGAGCCGCTATATTACGTACTGTTCGTGGCCGGTATCATCTTCTTCTGCTTCTTCTACGTTTCGATTATATTTAACCCGAACGAGGCCGCCGACAACATGCGCAAGTACGGAGGCTTCATTCCGGGAATCCGGCCGGGCCGCAATACGGCCGATTACATGAACAACATCCTGACCAAGATCACAGTGGTCGGCGGCATTTATTTGTCGATTCTCTGCCTGATTCCTGACATTATGATCTCGGGAATCAAGCTTAACCATTTGCCGCTCATGGGCAATTGGATCGACCGTGTTTTCCCCCGATTCCTGCTGGAAGGTCTCAACGTGCAGTTTTATTTCGGCGGCACATCGCTATTGATTGTAGTGGGCGTAGCGATGGATACCATTAATCAGATCGAGGCCCAGTTGATTATGCGTCATTACGAAGGGTTTACACCGAGGTCGGGGAGGATTCGCGGCCGCCGCAGCACCTTCTGAGTATGAAAAATCAAAAGTCAAAGGTCAAAGGTCAAAAGTCAAAAGTAAGCAGGTCGCTGCGCGCTTTTGATGGCGCTTTGACCTTATCTCGGATAAGGAGCGGCCCCACAGCGGCCTTCGTAAACACTTTTGACCTTTGACTTTTGACTTTTTTCTTGTGAACGCGATCGTTTTGTTTGGCTCCCCAGGTTCGGGAAAGGGTACGCAAGCCAAGTTCCTCCAGGATTGCTTGCGAGTGCCGCACGTGTCTACGGGCGACATGCTGCGTGCGAGAGGTTCGGACATCGGGCAGGCCGTCATGGCCACCATGCATTCCGGAGCACTGGTCTCCGATGAAGTAGTGAACGGCATGGTGGAACAGCGGCTGAGTCAAAAGGACGCCGGCGGTGGATTCATCCTGGATGGCTATCCGCGCACCAAGGCGCAGGCTGGCCACCTGGTACGCTGGTTCGACGCTCGGGGAATCCGGGAAGTGGTGATTCACCTGGCAGTTGATTACAATATAATTATTGCCCGGCTGACAGGACGGCGGCAGTGTCCCGTCTGCGGAACTCTCTACAACATCGCTTCTCATCCGCCTCAAGTGGATGGGCTCTGCGATAAAGACGGCCAGAAGCTGGTGATCCGGGAGGACGACCAAGAGGTGGTGATCCGGGAGCGTCTGGATGCCTACGAGCGCCAGACCCGGCCTGTGCTGGATTTTCTGCGGTCGGCCCGCCGGCGCGTGGAAGAAGTTGATGCAAGCAGTGGTACACCGGAGCGGATTTTCGAAAAGATTCGCCGGGTTGTGAATTCGCATGATCGTACGCAAAACGCCCGCTGAACTGGAAAAAATGCGGGCTAGCGGTCTGCTGGTATGGCGGATCCTGCAGAAGTTGAAGGAGATGGTGGCCGAGGGCGTCAGCACGATGGATCTGGAGGTCGCCGCCGAAAAGATGATCGCCGAAGCCGGAGCCCGTCCCGCATTTAAGGGGTATTATGTTCCGGCCGCCGGCGAGGCTTACAAGTTTTCGTTGTGCACCTCGGTAAACGAGGAAATTGTCCATGGGATGCCGAATCCGAAAAGGGTTCTGAAGAAGGGGGACATCGTTTCTCTCGATACGGGTGTGAAACTGGACGGATATTACGGCGATTCGGCGATTACCGTACCGGTGGGAGAAGTGGACGAAGAGACAAAGAAGCTGCTGGACGTGACGCAGGAATCGCTGGAACACGCGATCGAGCAGGTGCGGGCGGGGAACCGCTTGTTTGACGTTTGCGGGGCAGTCGAGCGCCACGTCAAATCCAACGGGTTTTCGATCGTGCGGGAATATGTCGGACACGGGATTGGCACGCAGCTTCACGAAGAGCCGCAAGTTCCGAATTACGTGGATCGCAAGAATGAGAACCCGCGGCTGAAGGAAGGCATGGTGCTGGCAGTGGAGCCGATGGTCAACGCCGGGCGTGCCGAAGCTGTGGTGTTGAAGGATAAGTGGACGGCCGTGACCAAGGACGGTTCCAACTCGGCTCACTTCGAGCACTGTGTGGCGGTCACGGAGAACGGGCCGTGGGTGTTGACTCGGCCATGAGCGGGAAGAGCGGGCCCGTTGCGGCCACGGTCGTGGAAGAGCGGCCTTCGGCGGTATACGCGGTGGTGCTGGAGAACCAGCATCGGGTTTTGGCCCACCTGGTGGGCACAGTGAAAAGGAATTTTGTGAGGCTGGTGCCAGGTGATCGGGTGGAGGTGGAGTTGGCTCCCCACGACCCGACGCGAGGCAAGATTGTTGGGAAGCTGTCGGGAGCCGATCGCCGGCCGCTGGCTACCGGTCCCAGAAGGTTGCTATGAAGGTACGAGCGTCGGTCAAAAAAATTTGCGACAAGTGCAAGGTGATCCATCGTCAGGGTGTAGTGCGGGTCATCTGCGTTAACCCGAAGCATAAGCAGAGGCAAGGGTAAGGAGGAAAACTATGGCGCGTTTAGCGGGTGTCGATCTTCCAGCGGCCAAGCGGGCTGAGATCGGGCTCACCTATATCTACGGTATCGGCCGGACACGGTCCCGGTCTCTGCTGCACCGGGCCGGCATCGATTTCGACAAAAAGGTTCGCGACTTGACCGAAGATGAAGTCAACCGCGTCCGCACGATTTTGGAAGAGGAAGGCGCGGTCGAAGGCGACCTCCGCAAGGAAATCTCGATGAACATCAAGCGTCACATCGAGATGGGCTCGTACCGCGGGTTGCGCCACCGCCGCGGGCTCCCCGTTCGCGGACAGCGCACCCACACGAATGCTCGCACGCGTAAAGGCCCGCGCCGCGGCACCATCGCAAACAAGAAGAAAGCGACGGCCAAGACATAATTTATGGCGAAGGCACCGGCAGAGAAAAAGGGTAAGAAAAAAAGCTTCAAGAAGAAAGAGAAGCGGATTGTCCATACGGGCGTGGTGCACATTCAGGCCACGTTCAACAACACCATCGTCACCATCACCGATCAGGAAGGCGGTACGGTGGCGTGGTCGAGCGCCGGATCTCTCGGATTCCGCGGGTCGCGCAAAGGCACCCCCTTCGCCGCGCAGCAAGCTTCGCTGACCGCTGCTAATAAGGCGGTCGAAAGCGGTCTGCGGTCGGTGGAGGTGCGCGTTAGCGGTCCCGGCTCCGGCCGCGAATCGGCCGTCCGCGCGCTCTCGACGGCCGGCATCGAAGTGCGGGCGATCAAGGACGTCACGCCAATTCCCCACAACGGCTGCCGTCCGCCCAAGAAGAGACGAGTGTAGTTTAACCCCTCCCGTCAGGGCGGGGACGGTAAGCGGGACGAAGGCCAGCCAGGCTGTAAACCGCACCTGAACGTAAGGTAAAGGAGAAGGACTTTGGCACGATACATCGGCCCGGTTTGCCGGCAATGCCGGCGCGAGGGCATGAAACTCTACTTGAAAGGCGAGCGCTGCCACAGCGAAAAGTGCGCCATCGAAAAGCGCAATTTCGTCCCTGGGCAGCATGGCAAGGATCGCAAGGCGAAACTCGCCGGCTACGGCCTGCAGCTTCGCGAAAAGCAGAAGGTCCGCCGCGTATACGGCGTGCTCGAAACGCAGTTCCGCAATACCTACGAAAAGGCGGCGCAAGCCAAGGGCATCACTGGCGAAAACCTCATGTCCAGCCTCGAGCGGCGCCTCGACAGCGTGATCTACCGTATGGGTTTCGGCACCAGCCGCGCGCAGGCGCTCCAGGTGGTCCGTCACGGCCATATCGAGGTGAATGGCCGAAAATGCAACATCCCCTCGGCGCAGGTCAAGATCGGCGACCTGATTGCGGTCCGCGAGTCGAGCAAGAACAACCCGACGATTCTCGCCGCCCGTGACGCCACCGCGCACGCGCCGGCTCCCAACTGGATTGATGTCGATCGCGAAGGTTTGAAAGGGCGCATTCAGAGCTTACCCAAAAGGGATGAGCTGGTGCAGATTCAGTTAAACGAGCAGCTGATTGTCGAGCTGTACTCGAAGTAAGTTCCAGCCGTGCCCGTGAGGGCGGCGGGTGATTGGGCCTATGGCCCCGGAGAGAATTTTTCTATGTTCAAGGGCTTCCAGAAACCAAAACGTTTAGTCGCCAATACCGAAACCCTTACGGACCGGTATGGCATGTTTACGGCGCAACCCTTTCAACGCGGGTTCGGCACCACCATCGGCAACAGTCTCCGGCGCGTTTTGCTCAGTTCGATTGAGGGCGCGGCCATCACCGCGGTCCGCATCGAGGGCGTCGAGCACGAGTTCAGCCCGATTCCGGGCGTCGTCGAGGACGCCACCGACATCATCCTCAACCTCAAGCAGATCCCCTTCAAGATCATGGGCGAGGGCCTTAAGACGGTGCGCTTGACCGTGGATCATCCCGGTGATGTGCGCAGCGGCCAAATCGAAACTGACGCCGATGTCGAAGTGCTCGATCGCGATGTTCATATCGCAACCGTCAGCGAAGGCGGCAAGCTTGCCATCGAGATGCGGCTCAAGACCAGCCGCGGCTATGTCAGCGCCGACAAGAACTTTGATGAGGACCTCGCCTTGGGCTATATCCCGATCGACTCGGTGCATTCGCCCGTGCGCAAAGTCAATTTCACCGTCGAAGCCGCGCGTCTTGGCCAGATGACCGATTACGACAAGCTGACCCTCGAAGTCTGGACCAACGGCGCGGTTTCGCCGCAGGATTCCATCGGCTACGCGGCCAAGCTTCTCAAAGATCACATGTCGATCTTCATCAACTTCGAGGAAGTGGCCGAGGCGTCCGAAGAAGTCGCCGAGCGCGGCCTCGACAAGATGAACGAGGTGCTGAACCGTTCGGTCGAAGAGCTGGAGTTGAGCGTCCGCTCCTACAACTGCTTGAAGAACGCCAACATCCAAACCATTGGCGAGCTGGTGCAGAAGACCGAGGCCGAAATGTTGCGTACGAAGAACTTCGGCCGCAAGTCGCTCAATGAAATTAAAGAGATCCTGGCGAATATGGGCCTTTCGCTGGGCATGCGGATTGACCAACATGGCCGGCTGGTTGCTCCGCCGCCCTCGGTCGGAGGCCTGCCGATAGATCTCGGTCCCGACGAGGGCGACCAGCCCTACCAGGAGTAATCCATGAGGCACAAAGTAGCCGGGTTCAAACTCAAACGGCCGGTGGATGCGCGCAACGCGCTCCTGCGGAATCTCGTCACCAGCGTGATCGAGCAGGAGCGTGTCATCACCACCGTGCCCAAGGCCAAGGCGGTGCGGCCGCTGGTCGAGAAGATGATCACGCTGGCGAAAGAAGACACGTTGCACACCCGCCGCCAGGCTGCTGGTGTCCTTCGGACTCCCGCTTCCGTGAAGAAGCTGTTCGACACTCTCGGCACCCGCTTCGGCCAGCGCAACGGCGGCTACACGCGCATCACTCGCCTCGGCCCCCGCAAAGGCGACGGCGCCGAGCAGGCCATGATCGAGCTGGTCGGTTCCGAGCTCGTCAAGCGCGCTGCCGATCGCGCCAAGCGCCGCGAAGAGCGCCTGAAAGCCCAACGCGAAGGCCGCGAGGGCGAAGAAGAAACGCCAGAGTAACGCCGGGCGATCTTGCCTCCGGCCTAGCCTTTCAATCGCAGGATGCTGCGCGCCCTATTGGTTGCGTTCGCCGCGGATCAATCCCTCAGCGTGCAGCATCTGTCTGTCGAAGCGCACGGCTTGGGTGTCGCCGCGATTCCAGCCGAAGAGCGGCTTGGCTCTGTAAGCTTCCTCTTGTGCGCTCTGCTTTTGCTAGCGCCCGTGCTCACGATCGGCGGTGCCATGGCGCAAGGGCAGTCGAACCCCGCCCCTCATTCCGGGCATTCCCCGTCGGGGATGGGCATGGTGGACATGAATCCCGCCAGTATGTTTCTCATGAACCTGAGTTCGGGGACCGCGGTTAATCCAGCCGCGTGGCCCATGCCTATGATCATGGCGCACTTCGGACACTGGAATACCATGTTTATGGGGCTTGCGTTTCTGCCCGAGACTCAGCAGTCCGGGCCTCGAGGCCGAGACAAGCTGTATTCCACGAACTGGTTCATGGGGTCGGCCGAGCACCGCGTCGGAACCAATGACGCCTTCCAGGCCCAGCTGATGCTCAGTCTCGAGCCCGCCACGATTAGCGATCGCCGCTATCCGCTGCTCTTTCAGACGGGTGAGACGGCGTACGGCCGCCCTCTCACGGATGCGCAGCATCCGCACACGTTGATCATGGCCCTCGGGTTTCACTATGCCCACCAGATCGCGGAGGAAACCACGCTCGACCTTTATTTCGCGCCGGTCGGCGACCCGGCGCTCGGGCCAGTCGCGTTCCCGCATCGCGCTTCCGCGATGGAGCTGCCGGAAGCCCCGATATCGCATCATTGGCAGGATTCCACGCACATCGCTGACGAGGTGATCACCGTCGGCATCCAGTACAAGATCGTAAAGCTGGAGGCCAGCGGATTCTATGGCTCGGAACCCGGAGAGAATCGTTGGATCGTTCAGTCCGGTCCAATCAATTCGTGGTCCGCGCGCATGTGGTTCTTGCCGACCAAATACTGGGCGGCACAAGTCTCCTTTGGGCGGCTCGCCCGTCCCGAACTGCTCGAGCCGGGCGACCAGACCCGGGTGACGGCTTCGGTGGAGTATACCCGGCCGATGCCGGGCGGGAGTTGGTCCTCCAGCCTGATCTGGGGACGGATTCACAGCACCGCGACCTTGCGCAATCTCAATTCGTTTCTGGCGGAATCGGTATTGCCGGTCACCCGCAGGAATTTCATCACTGGCCGGTTTGAACTCGTGGACAAGGACGACTTATTTAGCGATCAGCCCTCTCTCGAAAGCAGTCTCGATGCGTTGTACGGCAGTACGTTTCGCGTCGGAGAGTATACGCTCGGCTATACGAGGGATATTGACGTTTTCCGGTACGTTCAAACCGGGATCGGAGCGAATTTCACAACGTATACGCTGCCGAATGCGATCAAGCCCTACTACGGCAGCCGCCCTGTCGGCGGCAATGTGTTCGTGCGGTTTCGCCTAAGGCCACGTAAATAGCCAGGAGCGTTATACTTCGGGGAAAGCGGCGCCGCTCCCGCTTCCCCCTCCAACCCCGATCGTGACTGGCGGCATCAGTTGCGACTAAACACTCCTTCCCAACCCCCAGATCTCGCGTACGAACGCCTCGTTGAGCATCACGGCGCTCGCGGTGTACCACGCAGCGATTGCGCAAATGATGAACCGATAGCCGGCCAGATCGTACATCTGGCACGTGATATTTCGCACCGCAAGAGAAATGAAGATCTGCTTGCGAAGATGCTTTATGTTTCGCAGCAACCGGCTGCCGGTGCGAGAGAGGTAGACGGCAAAGCCCCTGTCGTGCCTCTCTCAGATCAGGAGCGCCGAATCCTCCGTTCATGCGATGCAGCGCGGTCTCATCTAGCGTGCAGCCATGTCAATCCGACGGAAAAGGTTGCATTGAAGTGATACTGAACTCCCTGTGAGGCCCTCAAAGCCTGCACGGTGGAACCCAGGGTGCCCTCTGGGCCTTGAGGAGGTCGGCGGGGAGGCTTTGGAAGCGTCTTAATCACACCCGGTGGAGTGCGGATAGCTAGTCGTAAATTAGGCTCAGACCATCGGGCGGACGACAACCGGGTCCGCAACCTCGTAGCAGCCTTAGTGTCCTCTTTATTCGATCGTGAACTGAATCCCCTGGGCCAGCGGTAGTTGTGTCGACCAGTTGATCGTATTCGTTTGCCGCCGCATATAGGCCTTCCACGCATCGCTGCCCGATTCGCGCCCGCCACCGGTTTCTTTTTCGCCGCCGAACGCGCCGCCAATCTCCGCACCGCTCGTGCCGATATTGATATTGGCGATCCCGCAGTCGCTGCCGCGATGGCTCAGAAATGTCTCCGCTGAAATCAAGTTGGTCGTGAACAGGGCGGACGACAATCCCTGCGGCACATCATTGTGCCAGCGGATCGCTTCGTCGAGGTCCTCGAACTCAATCAGGTAAAGAATTGGCGCGAAGATCTCTTCCTTCAGGATTGGCATATCTGGCCGCGCCCGCACCAGCGTCGGCTGAACGAAACACCCCATCACGTGCTCGCCGCCGAAAAGGATCTCACCACCCTGTTCGCGGATGCGCCGCAGGCCGTGCATCATATCGTCCACCGCGCGGCGATTCACCAGCGGACCCATCAACGTGGTCTCTTCCACCGGGTCTCCGATCTTCACTTGGCGGTACGCCTTCACCAGCGCGTCGGTAATTTTGGCCGCGATGCCGCGTTGGAGGAAAAGTCGTCGCGTGGTCGTGCAGCGTTGGCCGGCGGTACCGACCGCGCCAAACAGCACCGCCCGCAGCACCAGGTCGGGGTTGGCGTCGTTCATGACGATGATGCCGTTGTTGCCGCCCAGTTCCAGGATCGAGCGCCCCAGCCGGCCGGCGATTACCTCCGCCACGTGCCGCCCGACCTCGGTCGACCCGGTGAAGCTGATCAGCGGAATGCGGCGGTCTTGAATGAGGGCCTCCCCAACGGGATTGCTCGCCCCAATCACGAGATTGAAGATTCCCTTGAGCCCGTTTGCTTCAGTCACGCGGTTACAGATCTTCTGGACTGCGATCGCGGTGAGCGGCGTGTCCGAAGACGGGCGCCATAACACGCAGTCGCCGCACACGGCCGCAATCATGGCGTTCCAGGACCACACTGCCACGGGAAAGTTGAACGCGCTGATCACGCCCACGATTCCGAGCGGATGCCATTGTTCGTACATGCGGTGGCCGGACCGTTCGCTGTGCATGGTGAGTCCGTAAAGCTGGCGGGACAACCCCACGGCGAAATCGGCGATGTCGATCATTTCCTGAACTTCGCCGAGCCCTTCGGGCAGGATCTTGCCCATTTCCAGGCTCACCAGCGTGCCCAAGTCCTCTTTGTGGGTGCGTAGTTCGTTTCCGATCTGCCGCACGATCTCGCCCCGCTTGGGAGAGGGCAGCATCCGCCAGTTCAGAAACGCGTTCTGCGCCTGCTCGACAATGCACTCATAATCGGCCAGTCCAGCGCGCAGAACCTTGGCTAACGGCTCGCCGGTTGCCGGGTTCAGCGACTCCAGTTCTCCGCCCGATGGGTTCGGAATCCAATCGCCGTAACAGGATCCGGAGTTCACTGGCTCGATGTGAAGCCGCTCCAGAATCTCGGGAATCGAATGAATGCCAGTCTCCACGCTTCCATTTTAGCCGGGCTCACGAATGGCGGGCGTCAGGCAGGTCAGGCAGTCCGCGCTTCGCGAACGGGTGCGCGGTCATCGAGCACGCGGGTGCGGGGCAGGAAACTATAAAGGGGACATCGATAAACCCGGTTGGCGAAGCTGAATTCGGCAACATAGGCGGAAAGCCGGTCTTGGGGACCAATGTCCACCGACGGCCGGATTTGGCAAGTCCGGAGAACGATCCCGGGTTGTAACGTGATGAAGCTGCGGGCTTCGGGGTCCCAAACTGTCAGCTGTCTGATTATCGCGCGGTCTAGCAAATTCCCCGTTATTGAGAGTATCCGACAGCGACACTCACCCCTATTGCCTCGGTTGCCGGGTCTGAGGTCCGGCTAGCGTATGTGCTTACGTTACTCCCGGTGACGCCAAATTCACACTCTATCTTTTGGATAGTGATTGATCGTTAAAGCTGGTCCTCGTACTGCTCAAAAGCCACCCGCACCAGCTGCCCCCGCGTCCGTACGCCCGTTTTCTGAAACAGCGTTTGCAGGATGGCCTTGACGTAGCTTTCCGAGATTTGCAGGCGCCAGGCGATCTCTTTGTTCGAAAGGCCCTCGATCACGAAACGCAGCACCCGGCGCTGGCGTTCGTTAAACATCGCCGGGCTCTCCTCGCCGCTTTCATTGTCGGCCGAGCGGGCGAAGGAGTGATCCAGGAAGGTCCCGCCGGACGCCACCGTTCGGATAGCGGCCCGCAATTCATCGAGCGGAGCGTGCTTCAGAAAAATGCCGGACACTCCCTGGCGCAGCAGCCGCCGGGCTTCATTCTCGCTGACCCACGCTGTCACCACCAGGACTCGCCCTTCGAAACCTGCCTCCCGCGCCGCGGGAACAAACTGGGATGCCCTTTCGGCGCCCAAGTCATGATCGAGGAGCACCATGTCGAACGGGTGTTCGGAAAGAATCTGCAGCGCCTCCCGGATGCTGCCACAATGTTCGATACGAATTCCGGGATCGGCGTTCAGCGCGCCGGCGACGCTCTCGCGAAACAGCGTATGGTCGTCAACCAGCAAGACGTGCAGCAGTTGTTGATCGTTTACCGTCATTGGGGATCGTACTTTCTTGGGGCCACAATTCAATTACAAAGCAGCTGCCGGAAGGCTGCGGCTCGTATCGCAACCCGCCGCCATAGGATCGCAGGATGGCGTGCGAGATATACAAGCCGAGCCCCGCGGAAGTGGCTCCTTTCTGAAAAGGCTTGAACAGATCTTCGGGGTGGGCCACGCCGGGCCCGGTATCGTAGAACCGGATGACTACCAGATCGCGCTCCGGCCCAACGGTAATACGCAGTTCGCGGCGGGGGCAGTCCGCCAGGACGCACTTGATGTTCCGCGCCAGATTGACGAACACCTGCAGCAGGCTGTGATGATCGGCCTGGACCAGGGGCAGGTTATCGCTGAGTTCCCAGCGCACGTCGATGTCGGCTTCTCGCAAGAATGGCTCAATGACGATGCGCATTTCGTCGAGCAAGGTGCCGAGATCGGTGAGAGCCATCTCGCGTTGCGAGGCAAGCTGCAAGCCGGATGTCGCGATCTTCTCGAGTGCGTGAATGAGGCTTCCCAGCGCCTCGTACTGCTTGTTCTCGCCGATGCCGTGTAGCGCGCCCAGCCCGGCGTAGCTGGTTGCTGCCGCGGCAGCCAGGTTTCGGATCTCGTGGGAGATGGCGCCCACCAGAATGCGCGAGGTGGACAGCATGGAATCCAGGCCTGCGTCTTCGCGGTCGCGCAGGCTCTCCGAAGCATCCCAAATCACCGCAGCTAATGCCGGTCCGTTGGAGGCGCGATAGGTCGACAGCCACACGTGCGCAAGAAAGACCTCGCCGTTCCGCCGCTTGGCTTTGCACTCCACGTTGGTGCGCATGGATCCGCCGGGCTGGTGGCTATGCAGCATGCGCGGCAAGATGGGCAGGTATGGGGCCACGTCGATGCCCTGTACCGCGCCGGTTTCAAAATTCAAGACTTCGCGCGCGGATTCATTCGCCAGCATCACGTGGCCGGAGCCGTCAATTGTGAGGATGGCCAGCGGGCTGGTTTCGATCAGAGTGCGTAGCTGCGACTCGGCGTCCAGACGCAGCCGCGCTTCGCTTTCGAGCTCGTTCAGATGATGCCGAAGCAGGCGCCGCCGCTGGTTCAGCTCCGCTGCAAAAAAGCCACTCATGGCAAAACCCGCCAGCGCTGTCAAGATGCGCCCCCACGCTCCCGCCGACCACTGCAGAGGATCGAATGCCTCCCGCAAAAAGCTGCAGACTCCCGCCAGCGCGACAATCTGCAGGCCGTTCAATGCAGCGGCCGACAGCAAGATCGGGACCAGGTAAAGAAAGCCGATCGAGATGGTAGGCAACTGCGCGTCTACCCACGCAATCACCGCGATCATCAGTGCCGAGAGGGTGCAGACCGTGAGCCGGTGCGACTCGGCATACTCCAGGAAACTCTCGAGCCGTGTCATCTTTCTAGGCCGATCGGCAGTGCGCGGAACCAAGCTGACCGCTACTATCATAACGTGGCACTCGGGCGGGCGCGGCGCATCTTTGGTACTGTCCTGGCACTGGCTACCGGCCTGGTCTTGGCGTTCTATGTCCTTGCCGTGGCAGAACTTATCGTGCTCCGATGGATCAATCCCCCGACTACCATGGTGCAGGTGCAGCGGCGCCTCGAAGCATGGATTCACCGCAAGCCCTATACCAAGAGATACCGGTTCGTGCCGCTGAACCGCATCTCGGCCCACCTTCAGCACGCGGTGGTCTCCGCCGAGGATGGCCGTTTCTATGACCACCACGGAATCGATTGGAAGGAAGTGCAGCAGGTGATCGATCAAGATATCGAAGACGGCCATCTGGGGCGGGGAGGCTCGACCATTACGCAGCAGTTGATCAAGAATCTGTTCCTGACTACGCATCGCTCCTTCATTCGCAAAGGCGTGGAATTTACGCTGGCCCCGGTAGCCGAGCGGATTCTCTCCAAACGCCGCATCCTGGAGTTGTACCTGAACGTGATCGAGTGGGGGCCGGGAGTCTACGGCGCGGAGTCGGCCGCGCGCCTATGGTATGGCGTGTCGGCGGCGCAGGTCAATCGCGAACAGGCTGCGCATCTGGCCGCATTGATTCCCGCACCGTTGCGCCGGAAGCCGGCCCGTATGACCTGGTACAGCAGCGAAATCGAGCGGCGCATGGCGCAGCGCGGCTGGTAATCGCGCTAGTGCGACGCGCTTTTCGTGATCTGAGACGGGTCGGCGCCGACACGCCCCGACGCGTCGGTTGCAGTGGCCTTGCCGAGCGCGAAGTTGAAGCGGATCGAAGGCAGATTCGGAAACGGCGAGGCCGGATCGTTCTTCGTTTCGGTCACCAACGACTCGGTAACGCCGAAGACCGTATCCGAATCGATATGATCGTCTGTCTGCAGATAAAGCGCGGTCACCAACTCGCGGTATCCGGGCGCGCCGATCAGAAAGTGAATATGGGCGGGACGGAAGCCGTGACGCCTCTGGGCGCGAATCATGTCGCCCACGGGGCCATCCAAAGGAATCAAGTAGCCGAGCGGCCGCACGGTACGCAGGTTGTAGCTGCCTTCGGAATCGGCGTGATACCAGCCGCGCAGGTCCATGGCCGAGGGGTCATTCCGCTGCAGGTCGTAGACGCCTTCGTCATCGGTTTGCCAGATCTGCACAGACGCGTTGGGAATTCCGTTCCCCGCGACATCGGTGACGCGGCCGTAGATGCAGATCTCCGAGCTCTTCGGAGCCGAGGAGATCGACTCGCCCAGCTTCCGCTGCGGCGAATCCTGCCGGTAGAACGGCCCCAGCAGGCTGGTTTTGGTGCCGGATTCGACAGCCCTCTTATCGTGCAGGGAATTCACAAGGCTGCTCAAGCCCAGCGTGTCGGATAGCAGGATGAACTCCTGGCGGTAGGGGGTGCATGTCTGGCCCACTGCGGTCAGGAATTTGATTCCGTTGATCCATTCCTCGGGAGTCAGGTCGATCTCCCGGGCGAATTGGTGAAGGTGCTTCACCAGGCACTCCATGATCTGCTTCAGGCGGGGATCGCTTGTGCCCGACATCTGCGCCAGCGCGGCGTCGGTAATGGTCTTTTCGTCGATTGCTAACATGGCATTCCCTTTCAATGACTAGTGATGACCGGCGGCGCGGATCACCGTATGGACCGGAGGAGCTTCCGCCTTCGGCTTGCGAGCCATGGCCTTTTCGCATAGCCGCGCATTCCGCTCTGCCCGCGGGCGTGCCGACTTCTGATCGCGCTCCTTGAATTCGGGCAGCACTTCTTTGGTAAACAGCTCGATGGATGAGCAGAGCAGGTCGTGTGGAATCTTGCCCGCCTGCGAGAGACAGACCACCTGATCGATGCCCGCCTGCTCGAATTCGCGCAGTCGGGTGCGAATCATGTCCGGCGTGCCGACGCAGTCCTGGATGCGCCCTTCAGGCGGCGCGAATTCATGCGGGCGGTTCTTGAATTCGTCCCAGATGTCGGTCGCGCCCGGCTCATGCTCACCGAAGAAACTGTAGTGGCCAAGCCCGTAAATGAAGAACCCATAGCTCTCTGCGCCGAGTGTGGCAAGGCGCTCGCTATCCTTATCGCAAAGGAAGGGGCACGTGACGGCGAAATTTGGATTGACCGAGTAGCCTACAGGCTCACACTCAGTTTCGAAGGTTTCGTAGTAGTCCTTCACCCACTGATTGGCTTGCTCCGGGCTAACGAAGGAAAAGGTGAGCGCACCCACGCCGAGCCGCGCGGCCTGCAAGATCGACGTGCGATTCGAGCAGGCCAGCCATAGCGGCGGGTGCGGCTTCTGTAAGGGCTTGGGCACTACGTTGCGCGGCGGGATGGAGACGTACTTGCCTTCAAAGCCGCCGAACGGATCTTCCACGAACATGCGGACGACGGCGCGCAGGCCCTCGATCATCATTTCCTTCTTGAACGACTGCGGCACATGGAATCCGCCGAGTTCGGTCTCGGTGGCACCGGCGCCCACGCCGTACTCGACGCGGCCGTCGCTGAGCAGGTCGAGCGTGGCCACTCGTTCAGCGACGCGCGCCGGGTGGTTGATATTCGGCGGCATCTGCACGATGCCGTGCCCGATGCGCACGTTCTTTGTCCGCTGGGTGCACGCCGCCAGGAAGACCTCAGGGGCGGATGAGTGCGCGTACTCTTCGAGAAAGTGATGCTCGGTGGCCCAGACGTAGTCGTAGCCGCCCCGGTCGGACAACTCCACCTGCTCTAACGCATTCTTGAGCAGTTGATGCTCCGCGCCCGGCGCCCACGGACGAGGCAGCTGGTGTTCGTAGAATCCCCCAAATTTCATGTCGGTTCCTGAAGATCAGTGCGTCATGGCGTAGAGAATATAGTTTACGCCTGTACGGATGCCCAGCGCAGAGTACTTCTCGGGATAATCGGGATCGTCGGCGAATTCCCAGGAGTCGCCCAAGTCCGAGTTCATGACGATCGCCACCATGAGACGGCCCTTGTCGTCATAAATGCCGCGCCAATAGGGCACGGCCCCGTCATTCTGATAGGGGCGCCCGGAATAGAGGCCCCAGGCGCCGGGGACCTGGTAGCGATCGTCCAGGTCATAAACAGTGTGAAAGATCGGGTCGTGGTTGGGCAGGTCCACGGGAGCGCGATCCGGGAAGACCTTTCGCAGACTCTCCATGAAGACCGCCCACTCCGGCGTGCCCCAGAAGTCGTCGGCCATGAAGAACCCGCCGCGCAACAAGTATTCGCGGAGAGCCTTGGCTTGCGAGTCCGTCAGCTTCCATTCTCCCGGCCGGACGGCGTACAGCCATGGCCAGTCGAATTCGTCGCCGTCATCCAGATCGACCGGCTGCTCGACCGACCGCACCTGAAGGCGTGTGAGCCGGCGCACCGCCATCACGAAATGCCGGTCAGCGCGCGGGTAGTCCTGCGTCCAGCTCGAGTAGCCCAGCTTCCAGGCGGTACCGCCGCGGCGGCTTCCGCTGCGATCGAAACGCGCGGTGGGCGCGGGCGGATACATGAGCCGCGCGAACGCGAACTCCGTTCTTTCCTGGAAGTCTGCGGGCAGCGGAAAATCGTTGTATTCGACACCGGGATATTCGCGAAACGGCAGGTGCACCTCGGTCACAGCGGCGAACGACAAAAGCGCGCCAGCCAATCCCCAGATGATCTTCCGAGCAACCATGGGCGGGGCTTTTTCCTGAGGATATCACGCCCCGATTGAGAGGCGATTCCGCCGGCGCGGCGCCATGGGCGGGTTGATTCTCGCACCGGGCCGCGATAGTCTAACTGGAATCTCCGGGAAGGCAGCGAAAGGAGCCCACATGCAGAGCAGACGAACCATGCAAGTCCGGGTGATGGTAGGAGCCGGCGTCGTTGTATTGGCGCTGGCGGCCCAGCAAGGCGGGCCGAAGCCGACTTGCAAGCAATGCCCGGCCACGTATATTCCGGTCAGCGAACTGAACGCGTATACGGCCAAGGCCGTCAAATACGGCATCGTTGATCAGCAGGTGCGCTCGATCGACATAGGAAAGGCGCAGGTGGGCATCGGCATGGTCACGCGCGGAAAACTCCTCCCCGGCGCGGTGCGGAAAGGGGCGGTTGCCGAGCACGAGCAGGTGAGCGAGGTTTACCACGTGATTGACGGGGAAGCCACGCTGCTAACGGGACCGGACTTGGTCAATCCGGTGAAGCGGCCGGACGACGAGAAAACCGTGCGGCTGCAAAACGGTCCCGGCTACAACGCCGACTCGATCCGGGGGCCGATGACCACGCATCTCAAGCCGGGCGACATGATAGTGATCCCGGCGGGGACCGGACACCTGTTCACGGAGATTCCAGATCACATCACCTACATGATGGTGCGGATCGATCCGGACAAGATCGTGCCCACCAAGAGCCAGGCCGAATCGGAGGCCGATCTGAAAACGGTGCCTGAGCCGCGAAAGCAGTAGCGTGCCGCGCGGGTGCCGGCGCTGGGTGAGGGTCTCCAAGCCACCAATCGCGCTTGACATTTGTCTACAGCGGATCCGGCTGGGAATTTTCCCTTCGAACAAACCCATCAGGCCGAACGCCTTGCGGATCGCGTGGTACTAAGGGCCCCAATTGTCTAGGACTTCACGGGTGTTTGCCCGGAATGGTCAAGAGATATTCTCTGTTATACTCACCGTACAAATGACCACGACGCAGATGGCCACGGGACTCAGCAGAAGGCAAACTGTCAGGCCGAGTTCCGCGCTGGCGGAGATGGTCTTCCTGCAAGAAATTCTGACCACGCTCTCCCTGATGGACCCTTTGCACGCGAGAATCACAACTCTGTTTGCAGACGAGTCAGAGAGCCTCGCAAACGATACCTGGAACCAGGAGTACGAAGAAGCGCTCCGCCAAGCCCGCCAAAGAGTTGTCTGATTTGGTTTCGCCGGCCGAACGGGTGTCGTCCCTTCGCAGAACTGCCGGCTGCGGGTCGCACTGGAACTTCCGGTGACGGGAGGTAGCTAAACGATTCCCGACGATTTCCGGGCCGAAGGAAGTGGGGCGGGTTCCGAATCTGGGCCGGCTGCTGATTCGAACGAGTTGCTGGCGTTCGCCATCGAATACCACAAGCGCGGTGACATGCCGGCGGCGGCAGCGATTTACGAAGAGATACTTCGTGGTGAGCCGCGGCACAGGCACGCTCTCTACAATTACGGTTGTCTTGTACTAAGCCGTGGGGACCATTCCTCTGCCGCCACGCTGTTTCGGCAAGCCCTTCTCATCGCGCCAAAGGACCCGGAATATCACTACGCGCTTGGCCTGGCATTGATGGAGTCTGGGAACTACGCCGAGGCTGAGGCGAGCTTGCAGCGAGCTATCCGGCTCCGGAGCCAGCCCGCATACTACAACGCGCTGGGCAGGCTTCGGAATCGCCAGGGAGACATGATCAACGCCATTTCTGCGTTCCGGCGGGCTGTCAACCAAGACGGCACTTTTGCGGAAGCACACTACAACCTCGGCAACTGTTACCGCACGCAGGGAAACAACGAGAAGGCTGTGCAAAGCTGGAAGCGCGCCGTCGCCGCCAATCCGGAATTCCTCCCCGCCCTGGTGGCCCTTGGCGAGACGCTTCGGGCGGTCGGGTTGAAGGACGAGGCGACAGCCTATATCACGCAAGCTCTTACCCTCCGGCCTGACGATCCGGAGTTGCATTGCTTTCTGGGCGATCTCCACCAGGATGCAGGCCGGATTCGCGACGCCACGATGGCATACCGAGCGGCACTGGACAAGGACTCCCGGATGCCGCGTGCCTGGTACTCATTGGGGTGTGCCCAACTCGCCACCAAGGAGTATGTGTCCGCGATTGCGTCATTCGAGGCCTCCCTGCGCGGCGAACCAAACTGGCTGGAAGCCGAGCACAACCTGGCGCGGGCTCTTTTCGAATTAGGACGAACCACCGAAGCCATGACTCATTTCCGCAACTGTGCGGTCCGAGAGGACCTCGCCCGCTCGGCCGTCGCCCGCGCCATGATCGCATTGACTATTCCCGGTGCGCCCGACGAGAGCAACGCATCGATTTTGGCGGCACGCCGCTCGTGGGCAGACCGAGACCTCCCGCGGAACCCTGCACCGAGCTGGCCCCCTCGCATCCGCGAGCGTCCCCTGCGAGTCGGGTATATTTCATCGTTCTTTCATCGTCCCAATTGGATGAAGCCTGTCTGGGGCCTGATTAACGCGCACGACCGTACGGAATTTGAAATTCACATTTTTTCCGACGCTCCCGCAGCGGAGGTCGGCTTCGGATACACGCCCCACAGCCGCGATCATTTTCACGATATTAGTCAGCTGGCCAACGAAGAGGTCGCTGCTCTAATACGGGCTTCCACGATCGACATCCTGGTTGATCTGAACAGCTACAGCGAAATGCGCCGCCTGCCGCTATTCACGCTCCGGCCTGCCCCGACCCTTGTCGGCTGGTTCAATTTGTATGCCACCAGCGGCATAGATTGTTACGATTACCTGATCGGCGATGCGCAGGTGATCCCGGAAGCCGAGGAAGCGTATTACACAGAGAGGATACGGCGGGTACCAGGAACGTGTCTTGCCTTTCAGGTCAACTACCCGGTTCCCGATGTGACTGAACCGCCGTGTGTCAGCAATCGTAGAATCACATTCGGCTCGCTTGCTTCCCAGATCAAAATTACCAGCGAGGTTGTGGCTGCGTGGAGCCGAATCTTGCTGAAGAGCCACGAGAGCTGCTTGATTTTGAAGAACGGCGTTCTAGGCTCCGCCGAATGCCGGGAGTTCGTGCACAAGTCGTTCGAAGCCAAGGGTGTTGCCCGGAACCGGGTACAATTGTTTGGACCTTCGGCCCACTTCGAGTTTCTGCAGACCTACAGCCAAATCGATATTGCATTAGACACCTTCCCCTATAACGGCGGCACAACAACATCTGAGGCAATATGGCAGGGGGTACCCGTCGTTGCATTCTGGGGCGATCGCTGGGTGTCGCGGACAAGCGCTTCCATCTTGCGGGCCGGGGGCCTTGGTGAATTCGTGCAAGAGAGCCTCGATGGCTACATATCGTTCGCTGTGGAACTCGCCAAATCACCAGAGACCGGGGCCCGTCTTACCTCGCTGCGCCGGGATATGCGCACCCACCTCGCCAAGACGCCGGCCTGCGACACACGGGCCTTTGCGCGGGAAATGGAGAAGATTTATAAACAGATTCAAGCCGGCCGGATGACGAAAGACGTGTAGGGCGTAGCCCCCCAAATCTACGTCCAGTGTCAAGACTTTGACAATGTACGGGATTTTGGCGCGATCTCGGTGCGGATCTGGCTTGTTTTGAGTCCAAGAGCCCTGGAAAAAGACGTGCAGACTCCAAGGGACTATGTCCACGTCCACGGCCGTTCTGAAGGAAATCCCGCGATCGCGGAAAGCGCCGCGTGCGCGGAAGCTCGATCTTTCCATGTTTCTCGGTGTCGCGGTGGCCCTGGCTGCGACGATCGCCGGGATTGCGGCTACGGGCGTGAAGGCTACCTATTTTCTGCAGCCGACCGGAGCGCTGATCGTGCTGGGCGGGACGATCGGCGTCATCATCCTGACAACGCCGCGTACGGGCCTGATTCACTCCGCGCGCCGGGTGACAGAATTGCTCTGGGCTCCGCCTATTGACCGGAGGACGCTGCTGGACGAAATTATGGGCTACGTCAAGCGCGGGCGAACTCTCGGCATCCTCAATCTGGAACCGATGGCCGGCCAGGCGAGCACTCCGTTCTTACGGGAATCGCTGTTGATTACGTTGGATATACAGCAACGCGACAAGCTCCAATCGGCGCTGGAAATGAAGGTGCGGCTGCGCGAACGGCAGGGCGAGAGCGATGCCAAGGTGCTCGAAGTGGCCGGAGGATATGCTCCTACGATTGGCGTGATGGGAACCATTGTGGGTTTGATCGACGTTCTCCGCCAGTTTGCCAGCCTGCAATCGGTGGCCAGCGGCGTGGGCACCGCGTTCGTATCCACGATTTACGGGCTGGCACTGGCCAATCTGGTTCTGCTGCCCACCGCGAACCGGATTCGCGCGCGCGTGGCGGAAGCATTTGAGACCAACGAGATGATCATGGAAGGGATGCTTTGCATCTTCGACAGGACGCATCCTTCGCTGGTGCAAGAGCGTCTCAACTTTTTCTTGCATGAATCGGAAAGCAAGTGAAGCCCCGATATCTCGAAGCCGATAACCGGGGGCGCGACCGCTGGATGGTGAGTTACGTCGACGTTCTGATGATCTTGCTGATTTTCTTCATCTGTGCCGCGGTCAAGGTTGCCAAGGCTCCGACTCCGGTGGCTTCCGCGGCACAGCCGGCCGTCCCGGCCGCTCCCGCCCCGCCGGCGGCTGCGCCCGCCGTACGTCCTCCGCAGCCCGTGCTGGACGAACTACAACATCACCTCGAAGCGGATGGCATCGACGTGCGCCGCGAGGCGCGCGGGATGGTCGTGAGCCTTCCCCAGGCGATCCTGTTCGCTTCCGGGGACGATCGGGTCAGTAATGACGCCCGGCCGATCGTGGCCCGCATCGCGTCGAGCATTCGCGACCTGCCCAATCACGTGACCCTGGTGGGATTTGCGGACAACCTTCCCGTTTCGAACCGGCGGTTTCACAACAACTGGGACCTTGCGGCCGCACGCAGTTTGCGATTGCTCGACCTGCTAGTCCGCGACTACGGAGTTTCCGAATCGCGGCTGTCGATTTCGAGCGAGGGCGCGAACCGGCCTAAGAGCTCGAATGAAACGGAGGAAGGCCGCGCCGATAACCGGCGCGTCGAGATTGTGATTGCGGACGAGTCCTGACTCGTCGCTCTATTTCAGCGCATAGCTAAACAGCGAGTTTCCGGCGGCGAAGGCAATGTATTGCTTGCCGTTTACCGAATAGCTCATGGGGCCGTTCTGCGCGCGGCCACCGGTGGTGACTTTCCACAGCAGTTCGCCGCTGCGCGCGTCCAGCGCGAAGAAATAGCCGTCGCGGCCGCCGGTGAACAAGAGGTCGGAATCGGTGGTGAGGATACCGGAATCCGTGACGTCGGCCATTTTGAATTCCCACTTCATGGCGCCCGTCTTTGGATCCATGGCACGGACGGCGCCGTAGCCCTCCTGCTCCAAGCGCGTTAACGGCCCGTTGGGCGCGTTGCTTCCGCCGATGGTCGAGCGCGGCGCGCCCGCCGTGTAGCGCTCGCCTTCCTTGTACTCCGCCGGGATCTTGAAGTACGTTGAATCGTATTCAACCCATGACGGGATGTAGAAGAGTCCCGTGCGCGCGCTGTATGACGGGGAATACCAGTTCGTGCCGCCCTGGTTGCCGGGGAAGATCTGCGTGCCTTCCGCCGAGGGCGTCTTGCCGGCCACTCGTTTCGGACGGCCTTTCTCGTCGAAACCGTCCATCCAGTTCACCTTGACGAATGGTTTGCCCATCAGGAACTGGCCGGTGGTCCGGTCCAGGACGTAAAAAAGGCCGTTGCGATTGGCCCACAACATGACTTTGCGGGGGCGGCCCTGCCAGTCCATATCGGCGAGCACCGGAACCTGCACCGAGTCATAGTCGAACTCGTCGTGGGGAGAAAACTGGTAATACCACTTCAGCTTCCCGGTGTCCGGGTCGAGAGCGACGACGGAATCGGTATAAAGGTTGTCGCCGGGCCGCGGATCGCCGTTCCAGTCCGGGCCGGGATTGCCGATTCCCCAATAGGTGAGGTTGAGGGCGGGATCGTAGGAACCAGTAACCCAGACCGAGCCGCCGCCGGTTTTCCACGCGTCGTTCTGCCAGGTTTCGTGCCCAGGCTCGCCTGGGCCCGGAATGGTGTAGAAGCGCCAGGCTTCCTTCCCGGTCTTGGCGTCGTAAGCGGCGATGTAACCGCGAATCCCGAATTCGCCGCCGGCGGTGCCGACGATCACCTTGTCCTTCACTACCAGAGGAGCGTGAGTGAGTGCATAGCCCGATTCCGGCTTGGCCACTTGCACGTTCCAGAGCGGCTTTCCGCTCTTGGTATCGATGGCCAGCAAGTGCGCATCGATCGTCCCCATGTACAGGGTGTCGCCGAGAATTGCCAAGCCGCGATTGACGCGGCCGCAGCAGGGGCGTGCTTCGGGAGCGGGCGTATACGAATAGACCCAGAACAAGCGGCCGGTCACGGCGTCGAGCGCCATCACGTCGTTCGGCGCCTGCACGGTGTACATGATGCCATCGACCACCAACGGCGTCGCTTCGAATTTTTCCAGCGACCGCGCCTGGTATACCCACTGCATTTCGAGATTCTTGACGTTCTGCGGAGTAATCTGCGTCAACGGGCTGTGCCGCTGGCTCATCACAGAGCCGGAGTAGGTCAGCCAGTTCTGCGGTTCCCGGTCGGCGCGCAGAATGCGATCGAAGGAAACCTGCGCCGGAAGCGATCCGGCCGCCAAAGCGAGCAGTAGGAAGCGTGCTTTCATGGCCTGTCCACACCTTTCAACGAGATCAGATAGCTGACAACATCGGCCAGTTCTTGCGAACTGATCTTGCCTTTGTATGAGGGCATCGAAGATTTGCTGACGTAGGAAGACTCGCGAATGTCTGATTTTTGCAGCGAGACCAGCTGCTCCTTGGAGTTCATGAGCTGCATGGTGAACGTATCCTGATTGAGCAGCTTGCCCGTGAAGGAGGTGCCGTTCTTGAGAACCACCTTGAAGAATCGATTTGTGGGGGCGATGTCGGCATCGGGATCCAGAAGCGATTGTTCCAGCTCGCCGGCTCTGCGATAGGTTCCGATGTCGGTAAGGTCCGGACCAACACGGGAACCAGTGGCTCCGATACGATGGCAGGCGAGGCACTGGCCTTTGGACTCAACGAGAGCCTTGCCGCGCCCAACATCTCCCGATCCGGCAGAGTAGTGAGTGGCGGTAGTCGCCAGGGATCGGAGATAGGCAACCACGAGGTCGGCCTGGGCCTCGGTGAAATTGTGCGAAGGCATGCCGGCGCCCGCGATGCCGTTAATAATGACGTGAGCAATATCGTCATCGGAGACGGCGCGAATGAACTTACCGTGAGAGAAGTCGACATTGGGAATGAAATCGCCATCGGGGCCGTGGCAATTCACGCAGTTGCCGCGATAGAGCCGCGCGCCGTTCTCCACGTCAGCGGGTGTGAAGGAATGCTGGGCCTGCAGACTGCCGGCAAGGCAGAAACCGAGAGCTAGAAATATTCTCATCCGATTAAGCCGCCTTTCGCTCCGGTGGGAGGCACGATCCGGGGTTCGGGGCTATCGTATCGCCGCGGCAGGCCGTCGGTCAAGCGCGGCGTGAGTGAGCGAGAATAGGACGGAGTGGTTCCACATCTAATGCGCGCGACTCTGGTTGTAGCTTGTCTGATCGGATGGAGTAGCGCCTGGGCCGACGAGCGGGCCGCCGCGAACGTCTATGAGCAGTTGCGTCCGGGTCCGACGCAAGATGCGTTCTTTCAAGCGTTCCCGAAAGGCGGCGATCTCCACAACCACATGGGTGGCGGCATCTATCCCGAGCAATGGATCGAGATCGCCATCAAACGGAAGTTCTGCCTCGACGAGCAGCGCCTCCTGCTGATCGAAAATCGGGCGGCTGCCTGTCCGGGCGGAACGGTCCCCGCAGCTGAGCTTCAAGCCGGGAACCCCGTATTGAAGCGGTTTGTCGATGCGATGACCCTGCGCGGTAAACCGAAACCGCACGATTACTTTTTCGAGCAGGGTTTTTCGCACGTGCAGATACGGATCTCGGGCCCGGCGTGGGCCGATGAACTGGAGACAGTGGTGCTGCACGCCTATCAGCAGAATCTGACCTACCTGGAGCTGCAACTCACTCCGTTTGGCGGTGCGGAATCCGAGAAACTAGCTGCTCTTCTTCCAGCCGGGGGCAACTTGACGGCATGGGAGGAGGCGCTCGAGAAATCGCCGGTGTTTCGCGACGAGGCGGATTCCATCGGCCGGACGATCACCGGCATCGACGCCGAGGTGGTGAAGCGCCGGCCGAAGGAGGCCGCCGCCGTGCGCCGCCGATATATCATCAGCGTGGTGCGCGGGGCTCCACCCAAGAGAGTGTTTTCCCAACTAGCAATCGCCGCGGAATTGGCCCGCGCCAACCCCCTCGTAGTGGCTCTGAATCTGGTCGGCGCGGAGGACAGTGAGATCTCGGTGCGCGATTTCCGTCTGCACATGCAGATGGTCGATTTTGTTCGATCGCGAAGGCCGGGGGTGCACGTTACCTTGCACGCAGGCGAGATGACGCCGCAGATTTTGGGGGCCACACCGGGCAACGTCCCGGAGGCGCTCACCTACCACATCGCCGAATCGGTGCGGAACGGCCATGCCGAACGGATCGGCCACGGCACCGCCCTTCGATACGAAGCGGATCGGCCGGCTTTGCTACGGGAGATGCAGACGCGCGGCATCCTGGCGGAAATCTGCCTGACTTCGGAGGAACTCATTCAAGAGTTGCAGGCGGAGGAAATTCCATTTGCCGCTTACCTGCAAGCCGGCGTGCCGGTCTCGCTGAATACGGATGACGAAGGCATTTTCCGGAGCGATTTGAGCCACGAGTTTCTGCGCGCGGCGCGCGATTACCATTTGAGTTATAGCGAGCTGAAGGAACTGGCACGCAATAGCATCGAGTACTCCTTCTTGCCGGGGCAAAGCCTGTTCCGCGCGCGAAACTTCCAGGACCGGGTGCCGGAGTGTGCAGCGGGAGCGCCGGCTTGCCGGGCCTACCTCGACGCCAATCCCAAAGCCGGTGCGCAGGCTCAACTGGAAGAGCAATTTCAGCAGTTCGAGTCCGCGGGCAGCCTGAGGCGGTTCCGCTAAACGTCCCGACTGCCAATGGTTACCTCTACCGGCGAGCGCCTGTAACGAAAGCCCCGGCCAGGGGCGTTATATAGAAGATGGCGCGGCCGGGCGTGTACCCAAGGTACAGTAGAATAGTTTCATTTAGGAGCCGGAAGGTTATGCGTCTGCAGCGGGCGGTCTGGATTTCTTTGTCAACGGCGTTTGTATTTTGGAGTCCAGCGCCCGGAAACGGCCAGCAGGCTCAGGCCCGGACGGTGGCGCGCGTACCGCGCATGCCGAATGGCAAACCGAACTTCACCGGCCTATGGCAGGCTCTCGGCACCGCGTACTGGGACATCCGCGATCACGGCGCGCACGCCGGCGCGTTTTTCCAGCTGGGCGCGACCGGGGCTGAGCCCGCGGGGCAGGGGATTGTGGAAGGTGGTGACATCCCGTACACTCCCGAGGCAGCGGCGAAGCAGAAGGAAAACGAAAAGAATCGCCTGAAGCTGGATCCCGAGGTCAAATGCTACATGCCGGGGATTCCGCGCGCGAATTACATGCCGTTCCCATTCCAAATTGTCCAGTCGCAAAAAGATATTGCGTTCGCCTACGAGTACGCGACTTCGAATCGCGTGGTCAACATGGGCAAATTTAAGGAAGGCGCCGTGGACACGTGGATGGGAACCTCGAACGGCCATTGGGAAGGTGAAACGCTAGTGGTTGATGTCAGCGGACTTAACGGGAACAGCTGGTTTGACCGGTCGGGCAATTTCCAAACTGACAATACGCACGTCGTGGAGCGCTTCACGCTGGGCGACGCCGATCATATCGATTACGAAGCGACCGTCGAGGATAAGATGATTTACACGCGGCCGTGGAAGATCAGTACGGTCATTTACCGGCGCAAAGAAAAGAACGCGCAACTCAACGAATTCAAGTGCGTGGAGTACGCCGAGGAGCTGATCTACGGAGACCTGAAGAAGAAATAGCTTCTCGTCTCAGGAGGTTCGAGATGAAACGTCTTCGATTATCCGTCACCGTGCTGGTGATGGGGGCCGGTATCACCGCACTGACGGCCGGGCTGGCGCTGGGGCAAGCCGCCAAAGCGACATCAGCCGCCAAGAACTGGACGCAACCGAAGACGCCGTGGGGCGATCCGGACTTGCAGGGCACCTGGACGAGTGACGACTGCATTGGCACGCCGATGCAACGGCCGGCCAACCTCGGTGACAAACTTTACCTCACCGAGGAGGATCTCGCGAAGCGCCAGGAGCAACTCGCGAAACAGAAACAAACCGATCTGACGGAAACTGTGGCGGAGAATCAGCGCGTCGGCACGGGCCCGCCCGCCCATTGGGGTGAGCGCGCGCGGCGGCCCTGCCGGCAGACATCGCTGATCGTCGATCCGCCGAACGGCCGGATGCCCGACCTGCTTCCCGAAGCCAAGACGCGGCCCGTTCCGGAAGGAGCCGGCAACAACAATCCGAAGGCCGACTCGTGGGAGGATTTCAGTTGGTACATTCGCTGCATCAGCCGCGGCGTGACGGGCTCCATCTTTCCGGTGATTTACGGAAACGGGCAGCAGATTGTGCAGGGGCCCGGCTATGTGACGATTCTGCAGGAAATGGTGCATGAAGCGCGCGTGATTCCGACAGACGGGCGGCCCCATGAGAGCCAGAATATCCGCTCGTACATGGGCGATCCTCGCGGCCACTGGGAGGGCAACACGCTGGTGGTCGAAACCACCAATTTCCTCGGGAACCGGACAGGCATCGGCCTGAATGGCGGCGGCACGCCCACCAGCGACGCGTTGAAGTTGACGGAGCGCTATACGCGCATCGGCGCGAACGAGATGCGCTATGAAGTGACCATCGACGACTCCAAGACCTATGTGAAGCCGTTCAAGGTCGCGTTTCCGCTGACCGAGGAGCCGGGCTATCAAAATTTCGAATACGCGTGCCACGAGGGCAATTACGCGATGTTTGACTCACTCAGCGGCGCCCGAGCCGTCGAGAAGGCCGCAGCCGCAAAGAAAAACTAGAGGTATCAAGGAGACGGACTATGAGGAAGAGATTTGCACTGATTCTTGGCGCGGGCGCTCTGCTGCTGGCCGCGGTGCCGGTGTGGGCCCACCATGCATTCGCCGCGGAGTTTGACGCGAACAAGCCGGTCAAATTCAAAGGCACTGTATCGAAGATGGAGTGGATCAACCCGCACGCGTGGATTCACATCGACGTGAAGGGCGACGACGGCAAGGTCACCACTTGGATGATCGAGGCCGCCGCGCCGAATTCGCTGCTCCGCCGGGGTTTCACCAAGTACTCCTTGCTAGCCGGCACCGAGATTGTGATCGAGGGGTTCCAGGCGAAAGACGGATCGAACCGCGCCAACGGCAGCGTCATCACGTTTACCGACGGCAGAAAGCTATTCGTTGGAAATGCCGCTGGTGATCCAGGCGCGGCTCCGGGAGCAGAAAAACAGTAAGGAGGGGTGCTGGAGAGCCGTGGCGCGACTCTCGGCCGGCGGGTTGTGCGTTCTATGCGCTCTAGGTCTAAACTGAAACTAGCTCTATTTACCTCTAGGTTTCCGGCCACTACAATGTAGCGGTAGACTGGAAAGGAGGGTCGGGTGGAACGAAAACTGGATCCTCAGGATATTCGGCTGCTCCGATTCATATCGGTGCTCGGCGACATTGGCCGACAGGCAGTGGACGCGCCGCACCGGTTGGACGTGCTTGAAGTGGAGGGATATGTCTCTTCGGTCCGATGCGACCCGCCTGGGGTGAGTGCACCGCCTGCTTGGGTTTATCGGCTGACGACCAAAGGAAACGCGGCAGCGGCTGGAACGCGTTAACTGCCTTCCCCGCGTTTGTGAACTGCCTGTGCGTGTGAACGATGCGCCACTCGCCGGGAGAGCGTTGCCCCTGTAACTTCCGGCGCACCGGCAGTCAGAATTGAAAATAGACGAAGGGAATGTTCCCCTCGACACCGAAAATTTCGACGGCAAACAAGAGCGTTCCCAGGCATGTGGCGACGGCCCAGGTGGGGGCTCTCCGTACCGATTCGATCAGCGGGCGCTGATCTTCCCACAGCGCCGCGAGCAGCGCGATTCCCACCAGCGCCATCAGGGCCGGCTCGACCGGCCAGCGTCCTCGCGGCATCCGTAGCATATTTCCGATCACAAAGAACGCGTCATGTACGCTGGCCGCCCGAAAGAACACCCACCCGACTGAGACCAGCACGAACGTAAACAGGGCTCGCGGCACATCGCCTATGCTCCAGCCGCGCTCGCGATGTTTCGCTTGTCCGAACAGGCGTTCCAGCGAAAGAACCGTACCGTGATATCCGCCCCAGATCAGGAAATTCCAGTTGGCCCCATGCCACAGGCCTCCCAACAGCATCGTCAGCATCAGATTGCGATAGGTCATCAGCTTCCCGTCCCGGTTGCCGCCCAGTGGAATGTACAAGTAATCGCGCAGCCAGGATGAGAGCGAAATGTGCCAGCGGCGCCAGAAATCGGTGATGCTGATCGCCAGGTACGGTTGCCGGAAATTCACCGGGAAATGAAAACCAAGCACACGCGCAAACCCGATTGCCATGTCCGTGTATCCCGAAAAATCGAAATAGATCTGCATGGCAAACGCAAACACGCCGCCCCACGCGGCCGCCCCGCCGGGTTGGCTCGCCACCGCGTTGAAATAGCGGTCGGAGATGAGCGCGAAATTATCCGCCAGGGCTACTTTCTTGGCCAGTCCCAGCACGATGAGGAACGCACCGTGCTTGATCTCCCCGGAATCGGGCGCCTTCCACGCGTATAGATCGCGGAAGAAATCCCGAGCACGCACGATCGGGCCGGCCACGAGCTGCGGGAAGAATGCGATGAACAGGGCGTAATCGAGCGGTTTTCGAATCGCCTTCTGCTCCCCGCGATAGACGTCGACGACGTAGGAAATACTCTGAAACGTATGAAAACTGATTCCGAGCGGCAGGACGATATCGTGATAAAACCGGTTGGCCGGGAATCCGAGCAGTAACGCCACATTGGAAACAGCGAAATTGTAGTACTTGAAGATTCCGAGGAATCCGAGGTTCGACGCCAGGCTCACAACTAAGGCGAGCTTGCGCCGGGCGCCAAGGCGATCTTCGATCCAGATTGCCGCGACAAAATCGATTATTGTCAGCGTCAGAAGAAGAGGGATGAATTTCCAGTTCCAGCTCATGTAGAAGAAATAGCTGGCAGCCAGCAGGAGGGGCTTCCGAAATCGCACCGGGAACGTGTAAAAGCACGTCAGCGTGCACAGGAAGAACACGAAGTAGGAGACCGTGAAGAACAACATAGTTACTGCAGGCTCCCGCTGGCGGTCTGTGTGACGAGCGCAGCCAGGCGCCGCGAGAATTCTTCCCGGCCCTTCCGGTTCATATGGAAGACGTCGAAGAACAACTCAGGCTGCTGTAAGTCCTCAAAGGTGTGTTCGTTGGCGATCGTGACGATGGGATTCTTCGCTTCCTCAGCCACAAAGCTCCCGGCGCCGAGCGGCCAGGAAAGCAGAATTGGGAACGGGCGGTAGGGGAGCGAGACGATCAGGATCCTGGTATGCGTCCCCCGATACCGGTCGATGATCTTTCCCAGCCAGGCCTTCCGGTAGTCCCTCTCGATCCCCCGCACGGTCCAGTTCTGGAAGTCGGTGCGCGCCTTTATATCTGCCTGGGTGACGGCGCTCAGATTCGGCGGGAAGTGAAGGGTCCTGGTAGACCAGTCCATCGACAAGCCGCGCAAGTCCTCGCTGTGGCCTGGATAGACGTAGAGCGAGTCATCGCAAGCCAGGCGGCAGTCCGCGAGGTGACGAAATCGGGCGCCGGGATTTCGCAAAAACTCCCGGAGATCGCGCCGGTAGACCAGCCCTTCAAACAGCGACTCACGGAGAATCGTCAAGGCGATACTGCGCGTCGGAAACGAAGCAACCAGTTCGGCGATGTCGGCGAGGCGCAGGCGCGCAATCATCCATCGGATGTCGAGTTCCCGGTCGGCGCGCACCTCGCCATCGTCCACGTCGGCGTACCCCCGCAATGGAAGGACCACAACATCGAACCGCGACCGGTCGGGATCGAGATCGCGAAGGAGGTAATACCAATTGCGCATCGAGGCGCCGCCTATGCCGCCGGCCAAGAACTCCCAGCCGGAGCTGGCTTCGGCTTCATTAGCCACCTGGGCAGAAAATCCTTCCCCGATCTGAGAGTCTCCGAGAACCAAGGCATGATGCGGCCGTGCGAATCGGTTCTTCTGGTCCGCATGGAAGATTGTTTCAAAGTCTCCGGCGGCCGAGTTTGGCTCAAGATATCGAGCGTAGAATCCGGACCGGAACGCGGCCGCGTCCAGAAGAAACAGAACCACCATCGTCGTCAACCCGAGCGACAAGATCTTTGCCAGCGCGGCGCGTTCCGGAGCGCGTAGGAATCGGCCTATCCGCGAGCGCACCTCCAACTGGACCTTGACCGCGGTGGTCATAAGCAGGACTTCTCTCGATTGTATCGTTCCGCAGGATAGCGGGCTTCTGGATCTGGAGGACTGGAAGAGTCGCGGACCCGGCGCGCGCCACCGGGTCCGAACCTCAGGCCAGTGCTTTTCCGTACAGCACGAGCAGCCGGCTCCAAGCCTTCTCGGCGTCAGGCTCGAGGTAGACCTGCGAATCCGGAGGGCACCACCCGTGCGCGCCCTTGTAGACTTCGATTTCCGCCTGCAGGTTCGCTTTGCCGAACGTCTCTTTCAGGACATCCTTTTCTTTGGGTCTCTGCATGTCGTCGTTGGACGCGATGCAGATGAGGAACTGCGCGTGAGTCTTGGCTGCCTGCAGATGCGGGCTGTTGTCCATGTTGGTGACGAGCCCGCCGCCATGGAAGGAGGCGACGGCGCCGACGCGATCGGGCATCGCGGCTGAAGCGCGAAACGCCATGGGGCCACCCATGCAATAGCCCTGCGTTCCGATCTTGCGATTCTTGGCAACGGAGGACTGCTGGTCCAGCCAACCGATGAACGCTTTCGAGTCTGTCATCTGCGTAGTCTCGTTCAGACTTTGCGCGAGCGGCAGCAGCTGCGGGATTGGGGTGGCGGCGCCCTGGTCGGCGGTGGGGGCCTTCTTCGTTCGGTAGAACGGATTAATCACGAGCACGGAATAGCCTGATTCGGCGAGGCGTTTGCCCATCTGGCGAAAGGCCGGCCGCAGCCCGAAGATGTCCGGCCACACGAGGACGCCGGGGGCCGTGCCGCTCGAGGGATGTACGAAGTAGCAATCGGCCGTGCCGTCCGGTGTCTTGACGGTGACTTCCGATTCGGCGACTGCCACGGCATTAGCCACCCGTGGCAGCATCATGGCCACGCCGGCTCCCAGCATCATGCCGAATTGTTTTCGTGTCACCAGACCGCGCGCTTCATACTCCTGCCGGTCCTGTTCAAAATGATCCTGATCACACATATTCGCTCCTTATCGACGCCTGGTTCCTCAGTAGGATAGTGCGGAAGGCCGCACCTATACCGCGTTATTTTATATCACTCGGTCAGCTGCTGGTGTATGGGCGTCCGAGCGGCTGCTGAAGAAGGCAGCGCAGTTGCCGCGCGGCAGACCTATGCCAACTGCTCCTGCGTGCCTTCCGGATCGGGCGCCTTTTCGGAGGGCCCACTCGAGAAATGAGCCAGCGGCAATCAATCGCCGCGCTATGGCGATATGATCGGAACCCACAAATGCCGCTTCCCGGCCGTGATATGCGTGGAGACTCCGTTCACGGCGCCGGCTGCGGGTAGGCTCCGGCAGGCATGTTCGCGTTGACCTGGCGCGCTTTGGCGTCGGCCCACGCCTTTTGTACGTCGTCCGGGAAGGTCTGGAGCATCGCCGAAATCTTGTCCTGAATCTGCGCGACGATCTGCAAGTTCTCGGCCGCAACATCGTAGCTCTCATCCGGATCGTTCGCCAGGTCGTAGAGTTCGGGCTTGGGCAGGACGAAGCTGTGGCGGCCGCCAGGCGGCGCCGGAGTGTAGGCGGCCGTATTGTGGCGCGCCACGTGCAGCTTCCAATTCATCCAGCGGGCGCACTGCAGGTCCCAGTTATCGAAGTAGAGCAGGGGCGCGCGCTCCAGGGACTCCTTCTCGCCGTGCAGCAGAGGCCAGATATCGATGCCGTCCAGCGGCTTAGCGGGCAGCGCGGCTGCGGAGAGCCGGGCTACAGTGGGGAAGATATCCATCATTGACGCGAGCGCATTTGAGGTACGGCCGCCGCGAATCATCCCGGGCCACCGTGCAAGGAACGGCTCCCGCACGCCGCCTTCGTAGGTGGTATTCTTCCGCCCGCGCAACTTGCCCGGACTGCCGAGATACCAGGGGCCGTTGTCGCTTGTGAACAGGACGAGCGTGTCCCGATCGAGAGCATTCCGTTTCAGTGTCTGCAATACCTCGCCTACGCTCCAGTCGAGTTCTTCGACCACGTCGCCGTACAGTCCTTCGGAAGACTTGCCGCGAAACCGCGGCGACGCTCCCAGTGGAATGTGCGGGAACGTGTGCGGCATGTAGAGGAAGAACGGGCCAGCCTTTGCGGATTCAATGAAGCGCTTCGCTTCGTCAGTGTAGCGCTGCGTGAGCTTGTTTAAGTCGGCGGTTTGTTCGATCACCTCGGTATCGCGCATCAGCACGCGCGGGTTCATGTCATTGCTGTACGGGATTCCAAAGTAAGTGTCGAAGCCGCGGCTGGTCGGCAGGTAGGCCGTGGGCCGGCCGAGGTGCCACTTGCCGATGCACATGGTCCGGTAGCCAGTATTCTTGAGGACGTTGGCTAGCGTGGATTCTTCTAGATTCAGTCCGCCGGTGTCCTGCGGAAAGAGAACGCGCGGGACGTCGACGCGCGTCGGATAGCGGCCGGTTAACAGCGCGGCGCGCGACGGTGAGCAGACGGGATCGGCCGCGCAGAAGTTCGTGAACCGGACGCCCTCCGACGCCATGCGGTCGAGGCTGGGAGTCCGGATTCGAGAGCCGTAACAGCCGAGATCGCCATAGCCGAGATCGTCGCAGAGGATGATGACGATATTGGGCGGGCGCCTTGACGCTGCCAAAAGTGTGCGCGGCGCGCACGCAGCGCCGGCGGCAGCCAGGAGAGTGCGGCGGGTCATTCCCGACATGATACCGCGGTGGAGCGAAATGCCCGCGGTTGGCGAAACCGCCGGTCTGTGGGTCTGGCATTTACAAAAAACGGCGGCGAATCCCGGGTGGCAGAGCTTTGAGCACACGCAGGCCGGCTTTCTGCAGCGGACGGGGCAAACCCTGCCGGACAATACGGTCGAACCGGGTGCGGTGGCGGTATTGAATGTTCGCATCGAGCAGGCTGATTTGCTCGGCAGTCAGGCGCCAATCGGAGGCGCCGCAATTTTCCAGAATGTGTTCTACCGTTCCGCCTTTGGGGATGGCGACGACGCCGTCGTGACACAAGCACCAATTGAGCACGATCTGGGCGGGAGATTTACCCAGACTTCGCGCAATCCCGTCGATGGTGCCGCCGGGATCGCAGTCGAGGATCCGGCTTAACGATTTCGCAAACGGACTGTATGCGATGACGGTAATCCGCTGCGCCCGGCAGTACGGCAACAGTTCCTGCTCGATAGTTCGATCGGCGATGTTATAACGAACCTGGTTGGAAACGACGGAGTGCTTGCCCCCCAGTGCACGCTGCGCGTCGCGCAACTGCGCGACCGAAAAATTGCTGACACCGCAGAACCTGATTTTTCCAGCATCCGCCAATTGCGCTAGCGTGCCCATGGTTTCTTCGATCGGAATTTCGGGATTGGGGTAGTGCAACTGGAGAAGGTCGATTGTATCCACGCCGAGGTTGCGCAGCCTGGCATCCACCGATTTGTGGAGATCGGCGGCGCGGAAATTCTCCGGCGACACCTTGGTGGCGATAAAAACACGGTCCCGCATTCCGCGCACTGCCTCGCCGACAACGCGCTCCGTTCCGTAGGATTCCGCGGTATCAATGAAAAGCGCGCCGCTTTCCAGCCCGCGCCGCAATGGCTCCGGTCCGGACTGATAGGCGTAGGTCCCGATCCCAATTTCGGGAATTTGCACACCAGTAGCACCGAGTTCCTTGTAGATCATCTTGCCAATCTGGTCGCGACGGCGTTTGCCCTTGCTTTCTCTTTCCTACCGCGCTGCCGTTTCCACAACCGGGATCCCCTTCTGCTTCATCAGGGATTCCAGCAGGGCCACGGTCTTCGGGAACGCGTCGGCGCCGCCCTTTTGACCGCCCGCGCCGCGGGCTGTATCGAGAGGAGTGCGGCCGTTGGCGTCTTTCGCGGTGAGGTCGGCGCCGTGAGCGACGAGGAATTCGATGAACTTATCGAAACCGTGCTCGGCTGCGCCGTGCAGCGCGGTCTGGTGCGGGACGGCGTTCGCGCTCGGCACCTGGCTGTCGCGGCGGCCGCGCAGGGACGCGGCGGATGCGGCACTTTGACCAGGCGTATAGCCCCTGCCCAACCGCTGGTCCAGCACATCGTGCGCGTTCACGTTCGCGCCGGCCTTGACGAGCAAGTCCATGGTGGCCAGCACGCCGTCCTCGGTGCGGCTCCGCCCGCGCGTGACGCGCAGGCCGAAATCAACGCCGGCCGCCGCCATGAGCGGCGTGATGCCTTCCTTGCTCGGCAAATCAACCAGCGCCTTGTGCTCCAACAGCAGCGCCACAAACTTGGCGTCGCCGGCGCGCGCCGCGCGCAACAGCGGCGTGGCGCCTTGGGCGAGCATCGTGTCGCCGCCACGATCCTGCGGGACGTCGCGATACGGCGGCCGGCGCTTCAACTGAATGTTCGGATTCGCTCCTTTATCGAGCATCATGCGCGCGACATCGAGGGCGGAGAGTTTGTCCGGGCTCGGCAGCACGGCCATCGCGCCATTGCCTTTCAGCGGCAGCGTGCTGACGTCGGCGGCCATGTAGACCGGCGAGCGGCCGAACAGGTCCCATTTGTCGAGATCGGCGCCGCCTTGGACGAGGACAGCGGCCGTATCAAAATGCATGTTCTCGAGCGCGAGCAGCAGCGGCGTCTCGCGGTCAGGATCTTCGGAATCGGGATCGGCTCCGGCCGCCAACAAATTCTGCACGCAGGCGGCGCAGCCTTCCCGCGCGGCATAATGCAGCGGCGTAAAGCCGCCCTTGTTCATGTCCTTCGGACGCGGTTCTTGGATGACTTTGCGCTCCCACTGGTTGACTTTGCCGTGATCGTCCAGGTTCGCGCCCTTCGAGGCAAGGAACTTCACCATATCGGCCTGGCCTTGTGCGGCAGCCCACATGAGCGCGGATTGTCCGCCCCAGGTTTCCTTGGCGTTGATGTCGGCTCCCGCCTCCAGCAGCACCTTCGCCGCATCGATCTTGCCGCTGCGTCCGGCGGCCATCAGCGGCGTCTCGCCATTGGGTGTTTTGTAATTGGGATCGGCGCCGGCTCTGAGCAGTGCGTCCAGAATGGGCGCGGAGCCGAGGATCGCGGCTTCGGTGATCGCCGACGTGCCCAACTGGCTCGCCAGTTTGACGTTGGCGCCGGCCTTGATCAGCCCGCGAACCAACTCAAGATCGCCGTTCGCCGCCGCGTACATGAGGGCCGTCGACCCGTCGGCGTCGGTGGCGTTCACGTCCGTCCCTTTCACGCTCAGTAGGCGCAAGGCCGTCGGGCCGTCACCGGATTCCGCCGCGTCCAGCAGCGAAAGAGAGGCGGCCGGCATCACCGGCACGCCTGCCAGCAGGACGGCCATCGCCGCCGCGAATTTGCGCATGGCTAAACCTCCGACAGGCCTTCAGCGCTGTCGCCGATGGATTTCACCGGGATCTCATTGCGCTGCAGCAGCGTTAGCAGCAGGTCGCCGTGCCGCGAATCTTGCGGATACTTCAGGTGCTGGCCGCCTTTGATCTTTCCGTTTGCGTGTCCCAGGATAGCGGAGGGCAGCGGATCGTTGTTGTGACGGTCGCTGTTGCTCATATCGCTGCCAAACAGAATGGTGGAATGATCGAGCACGGTACCGTCGGCTTCCTTTGCCCCTTCGATCTTCTTGATGAAGCCGGCGAACACCTGCGCGTGGTAATTCTGAATCTTCACCAGCTTGTCCATTTTTTCCGCGTTGTTGCCATGATGCGACAGTGGATGGAAGCCTTCGGCGATGCCGAGGTTGGTGTAGGTCCGCATGCTGGCTTCGCGATCCATTGAGAAGGTAATCACGCGCGTCACGTCGGCCTGGAACGCCAGGGCCATCAGGTCGAACATCAACTTCAGGTATTCGGTGATTTCGTTCGGAGTTCCGATGGGCGCGTCGGGGATCACCAGCTCGGTGTTGCTCTGCTTCTCGGCCATTTGCACGCGCCGCTCGATCTCGCGCACAGAATCGAGATAGTCGCTGACGACGTGGCGGTCATGCACGCCAAGACTGGCCTGCAGGCGCTGCGCTTCTCCCTGCACGCGGTCGAGGATGCTGCCGGTCTCGGCCAGGATTTGGGCGCGTTCCTGATCGGTGTCACCCTGTCCGAAGAGCTTCTGGAAGACCGCGCGCGGATTGCCTTCTTGGGGCAGCGGCTGCGTCGGTGTGCGCCAGGAGACCTTAGCGCTTCCCTGTGCTGCGGTCAGTTCGAGCGACGGGAGGCGCGTTTCCTGCCCCACGTACCGCGCGGCGATCTGATCGGCGCTCACGCCCGAGTCCTTATCCGCTTTGCCGAAGTCCCACGGCTTGACGCAGGTCAGCCAGCCTTGCTCGATGTAAGCGTGTGGCTCGGGAGTTTCCGCGGGCTTGTTGCGCAGGCCGGAGACGATGGTCAGATGCTTGCGAAACGGCTCCAGCGGCTGCAGGATCGGCGACATGCTGTAGTTTGTCCCGGTCTCCTTCGGCGACCAACGATCCATGATCGCGCCGTGCGGGAAACCCACAAACGCGAAGCGCTTCACGGTTTTCCCGGCCGCGGTATCGGCCCAAGCGGTGCCGGCGGGGGCCATGGCGTCCAGCAGCGGCAGCGCGACGGTGGCGCCGACTCCCTTCAACATCGTACGGCGGGGAATGTGTTTCTTGGAAAGGAACATTGTCGTCTCCTTATTTATTGCTCGCACTCAGAACCGCTTGCGGCGCGCGGCGCATCTGAAACTGATCGCTCCTGACCACCGCTTGCACGATGGCCGAAAACTTGTAATCCTGGGCTGCCGTCTCGCGCACAATCTGGCGTACCGTCGGCATGTCGTAGTATTCGCGTGTCCGGCCCATCGCATAGGTCAGCAGGCCTTCCACAAATGTCTGCACGAATTGCTCCGGACGGCGGAGTAAGGCGTTGCGCAGATCGTCGGGCCCTTTGAGCTTCGTTCCATCGGGCAGCTCTCCTGCCGAATCGATGGCAGTGTTGGCGAAGCGGTCCTTGTCCCGCCACATGCCGGTCGCGTCGAAATTCTCGAGCGCGAAGCCGAGCGGATCCATCACCGCGTGGCAGGACGAACAGGCCGGGCTCGCGCGATGCTTCGCCATCAGCTGGCGGACCGTCAGGGCTTTTGTCGTGCCGATGTCCTTGTCATCCAGGTTCGGAACATTGGGCGGTGGATTGGCCGGCGGCACGCCCTGCAGATAATTCAGGATGAACTTTCCCCGCAGGACGGGCGACGTGCGGTTCGGATAGGCGGCCGCCATCAGAATGGCGCCCTTCCCCAGCAGGCCCCATCGCACAGAGTCTTTCAGCTCGACCCGGCGGAACTCATCGCCCTTCACATCGGTAATGCCGTATTGCAGCGCGACGCGCTCGTTGAGGTACGTTTCTTTCGCCCGCAGCAAATCCACCACGCTGCGGTCTTCGCGGAAAATGCCGCCGGCAAACAGTGCCAGCTCGGTGCGGAAATCGGGGCGCGGGTCCATGCGGCCGGAGGCATACGGGAAGACGTCGTTGTCCGGGATCACGTCGTCGAGCCTCTTCATCTCCAGCCACTGAAACAGGAAATTGCTCGCCAGCGTGCTCGATCGCGGATCGGCCAGCATGCGCCGCACTTGTTTGTCGAGGGTTACCGGATCGCTGAGCTTGTTTTTGGCGGCCACGTCGAGCAACTCGTCGTCGGGAATCGAGTTCCACAGGAAGAACGAAAGCTTCGACGCCAGCTCCAGATCGGTAATCTTGTACTTGTCGCCTGGCTTCAGCCCGGCGGGGATGCGCTCGCCCCGATACAGGAAGAACGGGCTCGCCAGCATTCCCGTGAGGCCGGAGCGAATGCCGGATTCGAAGCCCCCTTGCTTCACGCCATCGCCGTAATACTGCATCAGCTCGCCGACGTCGTCATTCGTTACCGGACGGCGATACGCGCGCTTCGCCAGCGCCGTGAAGATCTCCTTGGCGCACGCTTCCGGCGTTTTGGTCTTATCCCTGGCCGGGTCGCAGATAAAGATCCGGTTTCGGCTCGGCGTCGAGCTGAGGCCTTTCACATCGAACGGACCCAGCAGCTGGAACTGACTCACGCGATAGGATCGGTCCTGACCGCCGCCAGGCGCGAACATCTGAAGCTGGTCGTCGGACTCCGCGAAGCTCTGGCGCCGGAACGTGACGCCGATCTTGTGCGGCCCGGCGGTCGCCGCGAACTTGATATTCTTGAGGCGCGCGTTGACCCGGTCGAGCGCGCCGCTCTGCACCTGATCATAGAGCTTCGAATCTTCCTCGCCGCCGATGACTGTCTGATAGATGATCTTGTTGTCGACCGTCACCACCAGCGGATTCTCGTACTCCATGCCGTTGCCCCAGATGTGCGTGGCCATGTCGGCGATGTTGACGCGGTATTCGCCGTCGGCGGGGAGATCCACTTTCGCTAGGATGCCGCCGCGCGTCCCGAGCGGCAGTCCCGGAACGTGCGTAAGCTGGTTGCCGGGGCCGGCTTTGAAAGTCCAGCCCTGCGGCCGGGAATCGCGCTTGCCGAGCGCGGTGATGGCGACATTGCGCGCGGCGATGACGTATTGCTCGATGAACGACGGCGAAACCTGCAGTGCGGACGCGATGTTGTCGTAACCCTGCGCGGTGTCGTCCTGCGGTAGCAATTCGGCGGCGTTGATCTCAACCAGCAGCAGATCGCGGACCGCGTTTTGATATTCCTCCCGATTCAGCCGGTGCAGCACGAGCTGGTCGCTGATGTGCGCCTGGTTGGGGAGCTTGTCGAGCGTCTCTTCCAGCCACGTCACCAGCGAGTCGACCACCCTGCCGTCCGGTTGCTTCGCTCCGGGAGGCGGCATGACGCGCCCGCGCAGCTTGCGCACGGCTTTCTCAAACAGTTCCGGATTTTGGCCTACGCTCGCCGCCGTGATGCCCTCGAAACTGGCCCCACCGGTCTTGGCTTTGTCGTTGTGGCAGCCCTGGCAGTATTGTTTGACTGTGGCTAGCTGTGTGCTGCCCGGATCTTGCGCCTGGCCAAACACTCCCACCACGCCGACGACTGCTATCAAGGGAATCGAGTTGGTAAGACGTCGCATCGTGATCCTGGTCCTCAAGCGTCCGGTGAAAGATAAGCCCACAAGCTCTCGAACGCGCGATGAATGAAAGCATCCGCGTTGCCCATCTTGGCTTCGAATTCCTTGGCCGGCTTGGCCTCGACAGCTTCCGACGGGCCTCGCCCCTTGTTCAACATCTGGCTCAGCCGGTCGTAGAGCGTGCCGTACATTTCGGCCTGCGCGGCGAGCTCGGCAAGGCTAAGCACGGGACCTACTGCCGGCACAATCTTTGTCTCGCGGTTCGCGATCGTCTGCAGGCGTTGCAAGCCGCCGGCAATGCCACCGATCCAGCCTCCGGTCCACCAATCCACCACCGGCCAGCCTTGCCCGTAGGCGGCGTCGCCTACCGCCAGCACGTTTTGCTGTGGGAAGTAGACGTAGAGATCGCCGTCGGTGTGCGCGGCGTCCGCGATATATCCATACCGGATACCGGAATCGAGCGCGCCTTTGTCATAGAAGGTCTTGTTGGGCTGAGCGATCTTGGGGAACTTCTTGAACGTCAACTTCTGCTCTTTATACGGCCACGTGATGTTCTGCTGTAGCCACAGGCGCGTGTTCTCCTGAGCGATGATAGTCGCGCCCGTCTGTCCGAGACTCAGGTTCGAGCCGGTCTGTTCGGGATGCCAGTGCGTGTTAAATAAGGTGCGCACCGGGCCGCCCTTGGGCAACGCGGCCACGGCCTGCGCCAATGCGGCGGCGTTCTGCGCCAGACCGCCATCCACCAGAACCACGCCGTCGGTTCCTGTGTAGGCGACGACGTTCGCGCCGGCTCCGGTGAGCAGAAACAGGTTGTCGCCTAACGGTGCTGCCGTGATCTGAGGCGTCTGAGCAAAGGCGTAGGGAGCCGCCAACCCTGCCGCGGCTGTTTTCAAGAACCTCCTACGCGTTGAAAAGAACATAGTTAGCGTGGATCTAGTATACTCCGGCCGGGCCCCAAACTCATCCCCCCTATAGGGCTAGGACTTGGCAGGGGCCTTTCGGGCAGCCACAACTACGCCGCTGGCCCAAACCAGTGGAACGATTAAGAAATCCGGGCGCGTGGCCAGTTCTTGGAGGAATGCCGGAATCTTGCCGGCGTGACCTTCCGGCCAGTTTGGCTGGGGCAGCATGTCATCCACCACGTAGAAGCCTCCCGGTTTGACGACGGCCAGTGCCTCGCCGAGGGCTTCGTACTTGCCCGGCATGGCATCGGCAAAGACCAGATCGAACGAACCCGGCGGCTGTTTGCGCAGAAAGGCGGCGCCGTCTTCGGTTACGAGCGTCAGACGTTTGTCGTGCCCTAGGGTGTCGCCGGCGATCCGCTGGACTCGCGCGTCAGTGTCCACGCTGATGAGCGACGAATGGGCATCCATCCCGTCCAGAAGCCACGTTGTGGCAACACCGGTTCCAGTACCCAGTTCCAGAATGCGCCCCCCGGGGCGCGAGGCTGCCAGTACGCGCAGGAGTGCTCCCAAAAGAGGCTCCGATGCCATGCCGAACCGAAGGTCCCGGGATTTCTTCTCGACAGAAGGCAGCGCGGCCGGAAGAGTGATGTAGGTTAGATCCTCCATCAATTTCCACTGTACTCAATCGGCACCGTGGCGCGGCGGCGAGCGACATATAATGTTGCCTGACCGAGAGGGGCCGATGCGATTGCGAAACGTGTTGGTGGGTGCCGGCTTGGGCCTGGGACTCATTGGGGCGCAGGGGGCTTGGGCGCAGAACGACTGGGCGGCTTATGGGCACGATCTGGGAGCGCAGCGCTACGTGCCGCTGAAGCAGATCAATCCGAGCAACGTCTCGACGCTTGTCGAGGCCTGGCGCTACGAGACCAAACCGGCCGGGGACACTGGAAACCGGCGCGGCTCCGGCACCACGCCCTTGCTGGTCAATGGCGTCTTGTATTTTGCGACTCCTTATCAGTCGCTCGTCGCGATCGAACCGGAAACAGGCAAGCCGATCTGGACCTTCCATCACGAGCACGCCGCCCGCACCTCGCGCGGGCTCGCATACTGGCCCGGCGACCGCAACAGCCCGCCCTCGATTTACTTCGGCACCGAGGACGGATTCCTGATCGCGGTGAACGCGCGCACCGGAAAGCTCGTGCCGGGCTTCGCCAAGGAAGGCGAGCTCAACCTGGCAGCCGGCATGAAAGACGATTCGGTGGCGAATGCTCCCTACGGCTTGAACGGCGCGCCGGCGGTCTACAAGAACCTGATTTTTACTGGATCGCATCTGCAGGACTACGGCTCCTACGGCGGCCGCGGCGATATTCGCGCGTGGGATACGGCCACCGGGAAACTGGTCTGGACCTTCCACACCGTGCCGCGCCCGGGTGAGCCCGGCCATGAGACGTGGCTCGACGACGGATGGATCAACCGGTCCGGCGCCAACGTGTGGAACACATTTTCGGTGGATACCGAGACCGGCACGCTGCTGATGCCGATCGGCTCGCCGAGCGACGACCGGTACGGCGGAGATCGCCCGGGCGCCAACCTGTACGGCAATTCGCTGGTCGCCGTGGATGCCATGACCGGCAAGTTGAAATGGTATTTTCAGAACGTCCATCACGATTTGTGGGATTACGACCTGCCGCCGCAACCCACTCTGGTTGATATTCACAAAGACGGCCAGAAGATTCCGGCGTTGATTCAGGCGGCCAAAACGGGGCTGATCTTCATTCTCGACCGGCGGACGGGGAAACCGGTCTTCGGCGTGGAAGAGCGGCCGGTGCCCAAAGGCGATGTTCCCGGCGAATGGTATTCGCCCACGCAGCCGTTCCCGCTGAAGCCACCGCAGCTCGCGCGCGCCACCTGGAAGCCCGGCGAGATCTCAAAGTTCACTCCCGAGCAGGAGAAGTATTGCACGGACCTATTCCAGAACGCGAGCAACGACGGTCCTTACGCGCCGGTCCGAATGACTGACACGGTGGTGTTTCCGGGGCCCGACGGCGGATTCAACTGGGGCGGCGGCAGCTACGATCCAAACCTGGGTTATTACTTCATCAACTCGCACGATCGCGGCGGCGTCCAAAAGATGGTGGCGCAGGTTCCGGCGAGAGAGCGGCCCACTGGAAAGATCAGCGGCGCCGGCGATGCCAGCCAGATGCCCTTCGTGCGGAAGAACGTGGGCGCGATGACCAATCCGGCGACCGGCTGGCCGTGCCAGGCTCCGCCGTGGGGCGAACTGTTCGCAATCAATGTGAATACCGGGGATGTGGCCTGGCGGGTGCCGTTTGGACGCGTCGAGTCTTTGGAAAAGATCGGTGTCAGGAATACCGGGTCCTACAACATCGGTGGCTCGGTGGTAACAGCGGGCGGCCTGGTATTTATCGGCGCTACCGACGATCAGCGCTTCCACGCGTACGAATCGAAAACCGGTAAGCTGCTGTGGGAGACGAAGCTGCCCGCGAATGGGTACGCGAATCCGATCACGTATCGGGGCAAAGACGGAAAACAATACGTAGTGATCGCGGCGCAGGAAACCATGATTGCGTTTCGCTTGCCCTAGAGACTCCAGCGATGACGGCCGCAGAGAGAGACTACTATCACCAACGGGCGCCCGAATACGACGACTTTTATTCAGGCGGCGGTCTTTTCGCCGCGCGCGCGCGTCCTGGATGGAAGGAAGAACTGGACACGCTGCAGCTGGTGGTCGGCTCCGTTCCGGCAGGAAGCATCCTGGATGTGGCGTGTGGCACGGGCTTTCTGACTCGCCGTTTTCCGGGAAGTGTGATTGCCATCGACCAGAGTTCGGCGATGCTGCAGATCGCGCGGACGCGGCTGCCAAACGGTCACGTGGTGCAAGCCGACGCGCTGAACCTTCCATTCGGCGCGCTTGCTTTCGATTGTGTTTCCGCGGGGCATTTCTACGGGCATCTCCGGGAGCCCGAACGCGCGCGCTTTCTGGCGGAAGCGCGGCGCGTGGCGCGGAAGATCCTGATCATCGATGCCGCGCTGCATGAAGGCTTGGCTCCGGAACAAGAGCAAGCGCGCAGCCTCAGCGATGGTTCGCGCCACTCTGTCTACAAGCGGTATTTCACGCCGGCTCAACTGGTGGCCGAACTCGGCGGAGGAGCCGTGTTGCACGCGGAGCGGTGGTTCGTCGCCGTCCTGGCTTGAGCCCGCCGCAAGGCTCACTTCTGTTGGCCTTCATCGTGCAGGCGATCCGCCCATCTGCTCAACTCCTCGGACAATCGGCGCAAGACTTTCTCTCCGTCCCGCCGCGCCTTTGGCACAATGTTGGTTTCAATATAGTCGACGGCGCGCTTGACTTCGGCTTCCACTTCTCGCGCGGCTTGCTCGATGGCCTCGGACACGCTCTTTTTTTCTGCCATGACGGGTAGTATACAGAGAGGCCGGCCCCACGACGAGCCCAGCTTTGATTCCACTCTTCGAGGTGTTTGATGAACCGACGTGATTTTCTTAGCGGCGCCGCCGCCATGGGCTTGAGCGGGTGCGCGGCCCGAAACCGCCCTTCGGCCGCGGTCCGGGCTTTACCTCCGCCGGCCCGCTTACCGGAACTCATGCCCATCCGGGCGGAGGTCGATCGCATTTTTCGCGTCACGGTTTGCCTGCGGCCGTTCCGCGCGGCGGGCCCGCGGCTCGATGTCGAACGTGTGGGCGAAAAGACCGTCGTCCACAACTACGGTCATGGCGGCAGCGGTTGGTCGCTTTCCTGGGGCTCCAGCAGCCTCGCGGTCGAGAAGGCCTTGACGGGAGGCCAGCGGGAAATCGCCGTGATCGGATGCGGCGCGTTGGGCCTCACCTCCGCCATTTTGCTCCAACAAGCCGGCGCCAAAGTTACGATTTACGCCAAGGAACGCCCGCCGGACGTGCGCTCTTCGCGCGCTACCGGTTCGTTCACGCCCGATTCCCGGATTGCGCTCACGAACTCCGTTTCCGCCGGCTTTCCCGAACTTTGGGAAACCATGGCCCGCCGCTCGTTCCATCGGTACGAGAGCTTTCTCGGGCTCGCTGGAAACCCCGTGGAATGGACCGATCGCTACAATCTTTCTGACGCGGGTCCCGAGGAGGCGGCCACCGAAAGGAGACGCGCCGATACGCTCGGCTTTGCGCACTTTCTCGACCGCATCGCCGATTTGACTCCGCGGCCGCAAAGCCTGCCACCGGGGACTCATCCCTTCCCGACGCGATATGCCACGCGAAATACAAGCCTGACGTTCAACATCGCAGCCTATTCCCGCCAACTGATGACCGATTTTCTCATCGAAGGCGGCAGCATCGAGCACGCCGAGTTTCATTCCCCGTCCGAGCTCAGCCGGATCGCGCAGCCGGTCATCATCAACGCCACCGGCTACGGCGCCCGCGCCTTGTGGGGCGACGAATCGATTGTCCCGGTGCGCGGCCAGATCGCCTGGTTGATTCCCCAGCCGGAAGTCAATTACGGAGTGATCTATAAAAACATCAACATTCTGGCCCGTCGTGACGGAATCGTCGTGCAAGCCGGGGCTTTCGGAGAGGTGGAGGGTTACAACGACGCCAACGAAAATCCGGACCGCGACCAGGCCGTATCGGCGGTTCGTATCGTTGCCGAGTTGTACCAGCGCATGGGCGAACGCGCCGGCAGGCGTATACTGTAGCCGCATCCTGAGATGCCTGGTCTAGAGGTGCAAATCTTCACCGATGTGGATGCGGCGCTTGCTTATCTGCGCCGGATCTGAATGATGGCCGCAACCTTCTTCTATGCGAACCTGGGAACGTGATTGACGTTCAGCAACGGGGCGAAATCGGCATTTTCCGTATGAATCACGGAAAGGCCAATGCGTTCGATTTGGAATTCTGCCAGCAAGTCGTCCGGCGATTGGATGACCTGAGCCAGTCAGCGGTCCGCGCACTCGTCATCACCGGACAAAACGGGATGTTTTCTGCCGGCGTGGATCTGTTTCGCATCCTGGACGGAGGGCCCCCTTACGTCCGCGCATTTCTGCCGGCACTAAAGAAGGCCTTCGAGACGCTGTTGTGTTTCCAAAAACCGGTGGTTGCCGCGATCAACGGACACGCCATCGCGGGAGGCTGCGTGCTGGCCTGTGCGGCGGACCGGCGTCTGATGGCGCTCGACTCCGGAAGAATTGGAATTCCGGAGCTTCGCGTCGGAGTTCCGTTCCCCACCGTTGCTCTCGAAATGGTGCGAATGCTGGTTGCTCCAGCGCAGTTCCGCTCTCTTGTCTATGAAGGTGCGACGTTCGCTCCCAAAGAAGCGAGTGAGATTGGTCTCGTGGACGCAACCGTAGCTCCCGAACAGCTGCTGGATCGAGCCGTGGCTCTAGCCGGGTCGCTAGGTGCCATTCCGCAGGAAGTCTTCACCATGACGAAGCGCCAGATTCGGGATCCGTTGATGAAGCGGATACACGAAGCCACCGGCCAATTCGATGCGGCCATTGACCAACTCTGGACGATGCCCGCGACCTTCGAAGCAATCCGGGCTTATGTTGCCCAGACCTTTAAGAAGCCGCAGGCGTAAACAGGGATTGACTACTTATTCCCGAACACGTTTACGGCGCCACTATCGCCAGGTACGTAGACCCGCCCATTCGCCACCACAGGTATCACAAATTTCGCTAGCGCTCCGATACCGTCGCCGGGCTTCATCGTGCTGTTCCAGAGTTCTCGTAATGTTTCCGCGTGGAATGCGTGGAGAACTCCCGGGCTTCCTACATCGCGATTGGAGGGCGTCCGCGCAGCCCAGATGACACCCGTTCCGCTCTGTTCCCCGTTCGCAGAAAGTGAGAGGGCGATACTGGGCTCTCCATTGCCGGTAACGGCTCCATAATGTGCCTGGGCTGTGACGAATCGGCCACCTTGAAACGGGAAGGACGCGAGGGTGTCGTTGCCCGGCCACGCGTACAAGAGAGGCGGCAGAGAGCTACGCTGCCAATAAGCCAATCCGATAATCCGGTTGCCGTCGTTAAACACCTGGGTGTTTCCCGTTTCCGAAGAACCGGAAACAAACAGCGCATGGCCGGGATCGTTAGCCTGGAACCCGACGAAAAGCCGACTATTCAGCGAGGTCATCGCCGGTGCTGACCCGATCAGAATTCCTGGATATCCCAAAGCTGGGCTGGTGAAGCTCGTCCCATCTGCCGAAGACGTCACAAATAGCTGGTGACCAGCGTCGTTCGCCTGGAACGAAACATACAGCCGGTTATTGAATGCAGTCATGGCTGGCGAAGACCCGATCAGGATGCCCGGATACCCTACGGCCGGGCTGGTGAAGTTCACTCCATCCGCGGAGGAGGTCACAAACAGCTTGTGGCTTGGGTCGTTGGCCTGGAACGAGATATAGAGCCGGCCGTTGAAGGCGGTCATCGCGGGGGCGCTGCCGATCAGGATGCCCGGGTATCCTACGGCCGGGCTGGTGAAGTTCACTCCATCCGCGGAGGAGGTTACAAACAGCTTGTGACTGGAGTCGTTGGCCTGGAAAGCGACATAGAGGCGGCCATTGAAGGCGGCCATCGCGGGGGCGCTGCCGATCAGGATGCCCGGATACCCCAGGGCCGGGCTGGTGAAGTTTACTCCATCCGCGGAGGAGGTTACAAACAGCTTGTGACTGGAGTCGTTGGCCTGGAAAGCGACATAGAGGCGGCCGTTGAAGGCGGCCATCGCGGGGGCGCTGCCGATCAGGATGCCCGGATACCCTACGGCCGGGCTGGTGAAGTTTACTCCGTCGGCAGCGGAGGTCACGAATAATTTGTTCGTCGGATCATTGGCTTGAAAGGCAACGTAGACGCGGTTGTTGAATGACGCCATGGCCGGGGCGCTTCCAATCAGGATTCCCGGATAGCCCTGGGCCGGGCTGGTAAACGACTCCGTACCCACATGGAACACCTGGGCGAGTTGGTGATCCCCCGGTTGAATTTTTCCCAGGGCGCTTGCGTGCGCCAGGTAGACGGTGGCATTCTTACTGCCGAACGCAACCAGTTCCGTCCCGGGGATCAGCATTGGAGCGTTGCAGCTCAAGTCCAGATCATTCTTATCAAAGAAGCCCCAGTTCGATGGCGTAAACCAATCCGCCAGCGATAGCGCCCCTGTTTGGAACTTCATCTTCAGCAGCGTCTCTCCGAAGTTGGTGATGCCGTCAAAGCCGCCCGTGAAGCCGTTTCCAGTTAAGTAATAGACGTTGCCTCCTCCGTCGATCGGCGGTGCCCCGCCGCTTTGCCATACCGCCCCTCCGTCATTCGTGGTGGTGACGAACACGCCCGTCTGATGAAGACTGTTCATGTCATAGGTCAGAATCCAGCCGTGGTAGGGACGGTTGTCGAGCGGGTTGCCGCCGAAAGCGATATAGATCTGGCCGTTGGCGGCCACAAGACCAGGGCGCTGAATCCCGTGCGCGAAATCAAGCGAGATGCCCCGTGCCGAGGCGGTAATCGCAACCGCCGTGATGGTATCCGCGCCGGTCCGAAGATCGATCGAGTGTATCCGGCAGACGGTTGCGCTATTCTCCCGGGTGGCCGCCACCACGAACATCCGGTTGGACCCAAGATCGATCACAGGCGTTGAAAGAACACCCCAGGCGTCTCCCAGCACCGCGCCGAAGCCGTGGCTGGCGGCAGTCACGCCGGGTCCTCGAAAATCACGCTTCCACAGAACGGTGTTCGCGCGGTCGGCATCGAACGCGTACATCACGTCGTGCATCGTCGCGACGTAAAGGACGTTCCGATTGGCGCCGCCGATATTCACCCCCTGTACATACAAAGGCTGCGCGAAAACAGCGCCGTCCACGCTATAGCTCCATAGCTTCCCAAACGTCGAAGTGCTGACGTTGGCTGGGCTAAGCGTGCGCTCGTTCAGGTTGGCTGCGGTGCGATTAGAGTCGTAACGATTGCTCGTCAGATTGACCTGCCCCGATGCGGCGGTGGCCAACCCGAGTAGCACGAGCGTATACGGCAGCCGGAGGCCACTCAGCCGGCGCTGGCTTCCCGAACCAGGGCCTGCACGAATTATCGTTTCGCTCATAACTTCTCCTCCTTCGGGAGCAGCCTCGGATAGGTGGGGAGTAAATGCACTAACTATTTCCACGCTAGGAATAAGCGAGACACCAGCGGTTGTCCGCCACCCCATCGTGTTCAAATCGGGCTGCGCGCCCGCGTGAGGCGCCGGGTATGTGATTCTTAGAACAGAACGCAGCCTCGTTCCTGGGCAGGCAGTGCCAACGCGGTCCCAGCTCCACGGCCTGGCGCATTTTCGGCAACAGCTATTGTTGGACCCCGAGGAACTCGCCGTGGTCGGAAGTACAGTGACCCCTTCCGTTGAGACATTTTCGATTACGACGCTTTGCCGTTTTGACCTGCCCCCCCGGTTTGAGACAGTCGGCCACAAGCTGCTGAGCCTTTGGAATCAGCGGAATACTGTCTCGCGAAACCAGCCACACGGGGTAACCGGGTTTGAGCTCGACTCGTCCGGGTTACAAATTAGTTCTAACTGAGTATTCAATACAGTCCTGTGGCAAATATACCTACGGAGAATTTGCACGCCCCGGCCTTCGCGCGGCGGCTTCGTACGCGCATTCCGATGGGGAGCCCGATAATCTGGCTCGCTATATCGTTGAGCGCGAATCGAACCAGCTGCGGACGGCCATCGCTGACACATCTGCCGCGTGACGGATCTTGACCGGCACGTATTGAATCAGGCTACAGAGCCGGCGGCCCTTGCCTGAGGACGAGCGCGAACCCTGGCCCAGTCCAATACTCTTTGTGAGCGGACCGGAATCTTGCGACAAAGCAGCCAGTTTGCGTATTGCCTCGTCGCCCGTGTGCCAGCGTCCGGTCCGTGGTTCTCGATAAATCGTCCAACCGCGCTGGTTCGTCTGACAGATCCACCCGGCAGCCGTAATCCTGTCGTGATTCGAATCCACACATCCTCATTAGCATCCCGATCGCCAGCGTGTTTTTGCCGCCAATGCCCACGCTTGGGGCACATGTCGCGACAGGCGCCACAACATCCCGAAATCGCCGCAGAGATCCACCAAGACCCCGATTCCTTCAAGAAAGAGTGAGCCGTCGGTATGCGAACAGCACGGCGAGCACTGCGATGCCGGCCGCGCCCCGGAAGTCGCGTCTTGTAAATGTCATCGGTCCCCTCGGTGTCAGCGTACGTTTCGGGGACAGGCTGCACAACCCCTCATCCGCCGACGCAATAGAATGTTGAGATGACACGACGAGCTAGCCGGTTCTCCGCGCTCGCAATGGCCATGATCGGCGCCGGTAGCCTTGCGGCGCAGATTTCCACTGCCAGCGGCGACTTCACTGCCGAGCCGCCTACCCTGGTCTCTTTGGGCTTTGAGTGGCGCATTACCGGCGACGACAATCGCAACGCTTCCGTCGAGGTCTCCTACCGCAAGAAGGGCGAAGCCGCCTGGCGGCCAGGCCTGCCCTTAATGCGGCTGCAGCGGGAAGAGATCGGCGCCGCGCCCGGTCCGGGCGCCGCCAACGCGGCTGCACGGTACCCGCTGTTTCGATACACGGCCCCGAACATGTTTGCCGGTAGCCTGCTGAATCTCGATCCCGACACCGAATACGAGTGCCGCTTCCAACTGGCCGACCCCGATGGCGTCAGCGGAGCCACCGAAAAACTCGTGACGGCACGCACGCGCAGGGAACCGCAGCCGGCCGAAGGCGGGCATGTCTATCATGTTTATCCGGTCGGATGGAACGGGCCGAAGCAGGAGCCCGCGTTCACCGGCTTGATGGCCGCATACTACATGGGCCTGGCGCACTTCGATTACGAAAATGCTTTTCCGCCTCGCGTCCAACCGGGCGATACGATTCTCGTTCACGCCGGCCTCTATGTCGGCGACCGCTTCCACTACATGAATGGCGCGCCCCGGCCGGGATACCTCGCCATGGGCAACGTGTTCGACGGCACCTACTATCTGACGCAGAGCGGCACGCCGGAAAAACCGATCACCATCAAAGGCGCCGGCGATGGCGAAGTCATCTTTGACGGTGACGGCTGCCAGAACCTGTTCAACCTGATGGGAGGCAATTACCACTATTTCGAAGGCATCACCGTGCGCAACACCAATGTCGCTTTCTTGCTGGGCATCAAAGGCATCGCCGGCTCGAGCGGCTTTACCTTGAAGCATTCGAAGGTCTACGACGTGGGGCGCGCCATCCAGGACGACTGGTCCGGTTCGAAGAATTTCTACATTGCCGACAACACGCTGATTGGCCGCCACGATCCTAACAAGATGATGGGCTGGATTGGTTCGCCGTGGGACAGGTTTCCCGGTTTTCCCGAGCTGCTGACCTCCGAGTACGCTATCAAAGTCTACGGGCAAGGGCACGTCGTGGCCTACAACCACATCGCCAACTGGCATGACGGCGTCGATGTCGCCACCTACGGTGTGCCCGATGGAGCTCCGAACGACACCGCCGATCGCCTCCCGCTCGCCATCGATTTCTACGGCAACGACATCCTGAACATGGGCGACAACTGTTTCGAGACCGACGGCGGCGCGCGCAACATTCGCGTCTTCCGTAACCGCTGCTTCGATTCGGCTGCCGGCGCGCTGAGCGTGCAGCCGGTTTTCGGCGGCCCGGTCTACTTCTATCAGAACCTGGTCTACAACGCGCCCACCGGCTCGCTGAAGTATATCGAAGGGTCTTCTGGAATTCTCACATACAACAACACGATTATCGGCGAAGGCCGCGCCGGGCCGGCCTCGAATCAGCATTTTCGAAACAACCTGATTCTGGCGCAAGGCGCCTTTGCCCCGGTCTTCGCGGTCACCACGTATACGAACTACTCGAGCTCCGACTATAACGGCTTTCGTCCGAACCCGAACACGGCTGATTCGTTCGAGTGGAACTCGCCTCCCTTCGGAACGGCCGTGGCCTTCGAGGCCACGCCCACTGCCCGCCGCTACGGCACGCTGCGCGATTTCCGCGAAGCTACCGGACAGGAACAACACAGCGTGTTGGTCGATTACGACGTCTTCACGCGCGCAGCGAAGCCCGATCCGGCCGATCCGCAGCGCGTGTATACACCGGACGGCTTCGATTTCACTCTGCGCGCCGCCTCCGCTGCCATCGATGCCGGCGTTGTGCTTCCGACCATCACCGACGGATTTACCGGAAAGGCCCCTGACCTCGGAGCCTTCGAATTCGGCAGGCCGCCCTACCATTACGGCCCGCGGTAGGCGCTTCTTGCCTAACCAACTGCCGCCTCCGGCGTCAAATTCTCACGGAACGGATTGGAGGCGGTGTGCTGGCTGATTTGCGGGAAGGTTTGAGGCAGCTCCGGAAAGCCCCTGGAGTCACCGCGACTGCAGTCGTCACGCTCGCTCTCGGCATCGGCGCGACCACCGCCATCTTCACCCTGGTCCACCAGGTGATGCTGAAGTCGCTCCCTGTGACAAAGCCCGAGGAGTTGTGGAAGATTGGCGATAAAATTCGCTGCTGCAATTGGGGTGGATATACTCAGGGTGACGACGGCGCCTTTTCGCTTTTCTCTTGGGAAGCTTACCGCCACTTTCGCGCCAACACTCCGGAGTTCACCGATCTGGCGGCGCTGCAGGCCGGCAATGCCCCCCTCGGCGTGCGCCGGGAAGGTTCCCGCGCGCAGGCCGATACCCGTAACGGCCAGTACGTTTCCGGCAATTTCTTCCGCACGTTCGGCCTCCAGCCCTGGATCGGCCGGCTCATGACCGATGCGGACGACCGGGAAGGCGCGCCCTCCGTCGCCGTCATGAGCTACCGCATCTGGAATCAAAAGTACGGCTCTGATCCTTCTGTGGTCGGCGCTTCCTACCAGATCAACGGCCATCCGTTCACGGTAATCGGCGTGGCGCCGCCGGGATTCTATGGCGCGAAGCTGGCGGGTTGGGGAATGCCCGATATCTGGCTGCCGTTGACCGCGGAGCTGCTGATTGACGGCGATACCTCGCGGTTGAAGCGTCCGAACGGCAACTTCCTCGATCTGATCGGAAGAGTCCGGCCGGGAGTGAACCCGCGGTCGCTCGAAGCCAAACTGAAAGTGGAATTGCAGAGTTGGCTCGCGAGCCATGTGCCCGATATGGAGCCGCGCGAGAAACAACTCTGGCGCCAGCAGACCCTGCGCCTGGTTCCCGGCGGCGCTGGCGTCGCGGCCATGCGTGATCAGTATCAGGATGGTCTGAAGCTTCTGCTGCTGGCCGCGGCGTCGGTGTTGCTGCTGGCCTGCGCCAACCTGGCCAACCTGATGCTCGCGCGCGGCCTTAAGGATCGCGCGCAAACCTCGATTCGTGTCGCGCTCGGTGCTTCGCGAAGCCGCCTCGTGCGCAAGGTGCTGATCGAGTCTACCCTGCTGGCCCTGATCGGCGGCGTGATGGGAATTTCCGTCGCGTATGCCGGAACCCGCCTCATCGTGTACCTCGCCTTCCGCATCGGCGGTCCCAACAATTATGTGCCCATCGATGCCGCGCCGTCCTGGCCAGTCCTGCTGTTCACGATGGGAATCTCGGTCTTGACCGGAATCGCCTTCGGCATCGTCCCCGCCTGGATGACTTCGCAAACCGATCCGGCCGACGCGCTCCGCGGCGCGGGCCGTGCGGTGGGCGCCGGGCGTGGGTGGACCCAGAAGTCGCTCGTCGTTACCCAGATCGCCGTTTCCCTCGTCTTGCTGTCCGCGGCGGCCCTGCTCAGCCGCAGCCTGCGCAACTTGCAGCACCAGAACTTTGGATTCGAGACCCAGGCCCGCTACATCGCCTGGATCAATCCCATGCTCGGCAACTACAAACCCGAGCAGATGGAGCCGATGTTCCGCCAAATCGACGACAGCCTCCTCCAGATTCCCGGCATGCAGAGGGTGGCGCCCGCGCTGTATGCGCCCATGACGGGCGATAGCTGGAACGAGGGAATTCGCATCGAGGGCCGCCCCGAACCCGGCCCGCGCGAAGATACCGGCGCCGGCTGGGCCCGCGTGATGCCCGGCTTCTTCGAAACCATCGGCGCGAAAATCATGCTGGGCCGCCCGATCACCGACCAGGACACCGCCGCGACGCGCAAGGTCGCCGTCATCAACCAGGCCTTCGCCCGGCGCTTCTTCAAAGAACAGAACCCCATCGGCCAACACTTCGGCATTGACCGCGTGAAATATTCCGGCACCTTCGAAATCATCGGCGTCGCCAACGACATTCGGTACATGACCTACGGCTATAAGAACCCCGTACGGCCCATGTTTTGGCTGCCGGAAGCGCAAACCGTGCCGTACGACGATCCGGCCTTTCGCAGCGGCGAGATCTGGTCGCACTATCTCTACAACATCGTGCTGTGGGCCCCCGGCAACCCGCCGGATCTGGAACAGCGGGTGCGCAAAACCCTGGCCGGTGTCGACCAGAATCTGGTCCTCTATGGAGTCGATCCCTACTCCAAAGTCCTCGACGGCGATTTCCAGCGCGAAAACATGATCGCGACGCTGACCACCCTCTTCGGTTTGCTGGGCCTGGTGCTGGCGGCGGTCGGCTTATATGGAGTGCTGGCCTATATGGTGGAGCGCCGCACCGGCGAGATTGGCGTCCGGATGGCGCTCGGCGCCGATCGCGGCCGCGTCATTCGCATGGTGCTCGTCAGTGCCATCTGGCAAATCGGCGCTGGCCTCACTCTCGGCATCTCCGCCTCGCTGGCAACCAGCAAACTGATGACGACGCAACTCTTCGGCGTGCAGCCGCGCGACCCCGTCATGCTGGCGCTCGCGACGTTGCTGCTCACCCTCGCCGCGCTATTCGCCTCCGCGCTCCCTGCCTGGCGCGCCGCCGGTGTCGAGCCCATGGCCGCGCTCCGGATCGACTAGACGCCGCTCCGGGGCCGGTTACCAAGACGCCTGCGCCACCAGCGCCGTCCATCCCGCACGTGTCCTCGAGCCGGCGGGCCACATCCCGAGATGTTGATATGCCTTTCGGACTTCGGATTCGAGCGACCCCGGAATTCCGGAGAGAATCAGCCGCCCGCCCCTCCCGACACGGCGCACCAGCATCGGCGCCATCTCGATGAGCGGGGCCGCCAGCACGTTCGCCACCACCAACGGCCAGTTGCCATCCACGGCGCCGGGCCCGCCGTGCACGAGCTCCAGCCGGTCCGCGAGGTGATTCCGGCGCGCATTCTCCTCCGCGGCTGCCAGCGCCTCGGCGTCGAGATCCAGCCCCACGGCGCGCGGAACGCCCAGCGTGAGCGCCGTCAATGCTAGAATGCCCGACCCCGTGCCTACATCGAGCATCGCGTCAATTCGCTCGCTACTCAGAATCTCTTCCAGAACTTCGAGGCACAGCGCAGTCGTCGGATGATGTCCGGTTCCAAAGGCGGCGGAATCGATCAAGCGCAGCGCGTCCGGAGGAGCGGCCGCTTCCGGTGGCGCGATCGTCACACTCCCGATGCGAAGGGCGCGCGGGCTCACCAGCCACACCGACCCGTTATCCCGCGGGGCTGCCGCCGAAACCGTCACGCGGGCGCCACTCAACCGGCGCGTCACGACGTCGGGTGTCACGCCATCCGGCAGAATGGCCGCTAGCCCTCCGCTCACCGGCTCGATGTCGAGCGCTCCCCACTGCACCAGAAGATCCAGCACATCGGGAGGGGGACTCGAGATGTCGATCCGGTAGGGCATCCCGCAGCGTAACGCAACCCCGCGCCCCCCGCCACCTCAGCGTATCTCCGGTACTTTACGCGATTCGTTCCGCTCCGCGGCGGCACCCACAGGAGACTATAGAAGCCTCCCGCCGGCCTGCTTCTATTAGTAAAATGTGTCCTGCCCCCAAGGCAGGTGACGTTCCGCATGAATTTACCTTTGCGGCCCGAGGTGGAGGCGGCTTTCGCGGCGGCGCTGGAGCTCCCCGCGTCCGAGCAGAGTGCGTTCCTCGCGCGCGAATTCTCGCACGATCCGAACCTCCGTCGCGAAGTCGAAGAGCTCCTGAGTGCGTTCCATGCTGCGGGAAGCTTCCTGGATCCGGTCGCGAAAGCTCCATCTCTCGGCGGCGGTGCCGCTCCGCTGCCGGCCGCTATCGGTCCTTACCGGATTCACCGGCTGCTTGGCGAAGGCGCCATGGGGGCCGTCTACGAAGCCACTCAGGAACACCCCCGTCGCGCGGTTGCGCTGAAAGTCATCAAACCGGGTCTCGCCGGCTCTGAGTTGCTCCGCCGTTTCGAACTCGAGTCGCTCGCACTCGGCCGCTTGCAACACCCCGGTATCGCGCAAATCTATGAGGCCGGCGCCGCCGACAGCGGAAGCGGGCCTCAACCCTATTTCGCCATGGAGTTGATCCGCGGTGAATCGCTGCTCGTCTACGGCGCGGCGCGCCAGCTGCCCATACGCCAACGGCTGGAAATCATGGCTAAGGTGTGCGCCGCCGTCCATCATGCGCATCAGCGCGGCATCATCCATCGCGATCTCAAGCCCGGCAATATCCTCGTCGATGAAAGCGGCCAGCCGAAAATCCTCGATTTCGGTGTGGCGCGCCTCACCGACGCCGATGCGTTCGCGACGCGCCGGACCGATTTGGGACATCTCGTCGGCACGCTGGCTTACATGAGTCCCGAGCAGGTTCTCGCCGATCCCCTCGAGTTGGACACGCGCACGGACGTCTACTCGCTCGGCGTGATCTTATTTGAGCTCGTGAGTGGCCGCCTTCCGTATCCCATCCCAAGGCACCTGCCCCAGGCCGTGCAAGCCATACGCGAGCGGGAGCCCGCGCCGCTCGGCTCCCTCGATCGCGCCTGCCGCGGCGATATCGAGACCATTGCCGCCAAGGCTCTCGAGAAGGACAAGACGCGCCGGTACGGCTCGGCAGCGGATTTGGCCGCCGATATTCGTCGTTACCTGAACTACGAACCGATTCTCGCGCGACCCGGCAATCCCTGGTATCGCGCCTTCAAGTTCCTGCGGCGCTATCGACTGCCCGTCGCCGCTGCCGCCCTGCTGTTCGCCGGCCTCTCCGCCGGCCTGTACGTGGCCAATCGCGAGCGGGTTGCCGCCGAGCGCCGCTTTGCTCAACTCCAGCAGCTCTCGCGGAATATCATCGACCTGGATAAAGCAATCCGTGACTTGCCCGGATCCACCGAGGCGCGCCAGCGGCTGGTTTCCGTCTCGATCAAGTACCTCGAGGGTCTGGCCGCCGACGCGCGCGGCAACCTCGATCTGGCGCAGGAGCTGGGCGAGGGCTATTGGCGGATCGCCCGCATCCAGGGAGTTCCCCTCGAACTGAACATCGGGCAGTCCGCGCAGGCCGATGCCAGCCTGAAGAAAGCCGGCGCTTTCCTTGACAGAGTGCTGGCCTCCCGTCCCGCGGATCGAAACGCTTTGCTCCGCTCGGCTGTCATCGCCCACGATCGCATGATCCTCGCTCAGGAAGAGCACCGCCGGGCGGATGCTCTTGTTGACTCCGCCAAGGCGGCCGCAGGCCTCGACGCCTTTCTCGCTACGGGCAATCCTTCCGAGGCGGAGCGCCGCGAAATCGCGACCGCCTATGGCAATCTCGCCCTCGCTCACGTCAATCTCCACCTGTATACGCAGGCGATTCCCTTGGCGCATAAGGCCATCGAGGTCGCGCGGCCGAGCCCCGCTGCCAATCTGATGCTCACCGGCTCGTACAGCCTGCTCGCCAATGCTCTTCGCTATCAGGGTGATCTGGACGGCGCCCTGCAAGCGATCCGGGAAGCCCGCCGTTTCAGCGAAAACGCGTTGTACCCGACCGAGACGGCCCGCATGGTCAACCTCTACGGCACGTTCCTTCGCGAAGGGTTGATCCTCGGCGAGGATGGCGCCCCGAACCTGGGCCGGCCGGAGGAAGCGGTCGACCCGCTCCAAAGAGCCTTCGACATGGCCGAGGCCGCCGCGCGCCGCGACCCGGTAGATTCCACCAGCCGCAGCCGCGTCGGCAACGCCGGCCTGTTCCTCGGCAATATCCTGCGTCACACCGATCCGCCGCGAGCGCTCGCCGTCTACGACCTCGCAATCCGCCGTCTTGCCGAGATTCCCAATCGCCTCATTGCGTGGCGGGATCGATCTCTTGTCCTCGCCAACTCGTCATATGCGCTGCGTAGTCTTCATCAGCCTCGCGAAGCCAGACAGCGCATCGAGGCGGCGCTGGCGATCCTTCGCGACACCAACGATTACCCCGCCTCCCGCATTCCGATTGATAGCGAAGCCTTCGTTGCTGTCCGCGCCGAGTTCCACTACGAAGCCGAATTCGAGGATGTTCCGCGCGCGTTGGCGGCCGGCCGCCTGTTGCTGGACAGCGTGATGGCTGCCCAACCGGACGTTCTCAATGACTTGCGTGATGCGCCCAAGCTTTCAGCCCTCTATGAGGATCTGGCAGCCGTCTACCGGCGTGCCGGCGACGCGCGCAATGCCGAGGATCTGCAAACCAAACGTCTCGAGCTCTGGCGGCACTGGGATCGCAAGCTCCCCCACAACCCCTTTGTTCTCCGCCAGCTTGCCGCCGCGCGCTAACGCCCCCGCATCTGCTCGTATAGCCACGCCTTGGCCACGCTCCACTCTCGCTTCACCGTGGACGGCGAGGTTCGCATCACCTCTGCCGTTTCTTCCACCGAGAGCCCGCCGAAAAACCGCATCTCCACCACGCGCAGTTTTTGCGGATCCGCCCGTCCCAATTTTTCGAGCGCTTCGTCCAGCGCCACCAGGTCCAGGTCCGATCGCACGGGCACGGTGAGCGCAGCTTCAAGAGGCGCTGCGGAGTGCTCCCGCTTCGCCGCCATTTGCCGCCTTGCGTGATCGACCAGGATGTGACGGATCACCCGCGACGCCACCGCAAAAAAATGTTGTCGGTTTTGCACGTCGGGTTCCGCCGAGCCCGCCAGTCGCAGGTAGGCTTCATGAACGATCGCCGTGCTGGTCAACGAGGGCTGCGATTCCTGCTGCAGGTAATACGCTGCCAGCCGCTTCAGCTCCTCGTAAACGATCGGAATAAGCTGGTCGAGAGCGCTTTGGTCCCCGCTACTCCAACGGCGCAGTAATACTGTGACCTCACCCATTTGGATTTAGGATAGCGCCGCCGTCTCAAGCGAATTAAGCTTCTGCCGGCCCGAAAAGCCCGAGCCCATCCGGAGTGAATGCGCCGCCTTTGCCGGCCCGATCCTCCACTCGTGTCGCTCTCCGTGACAGCTTCGTCATGCTGTACGAATTCTGACGTTTGTCGGCAAGCTCTTACTTGACATCCCGGCTGGTCCAACCCAATACTAATCTCAACCTCTGGTACAGCCCCAGGAATTTTTCGGAACCTCGTGGTTCCCGTTTCATCCATGCAGAGAGTTGCTTTGAGGCGCTGCGGTAGTGTCTCCAGACGGCCAGGCTCCAGTTTCTCGGTGTGCTCGTCACACGTGGGCTGGGTTTCGGCCGCACGGCGAGGTTTCAGATGAAAAGTGTCGATTGGTTTAGCGTCAGACAAATTCGAGAGAATCCGGGCCTGGCCAACCCGGATGGCTGGTTCCAGGTTTGGATGGCCCTGAGCGATGATAGTCTGAAGCAGCGCCTGCGCCATTACTATTGGCTTTCGACCAATGCTCCCAACATTTACAAGACGGAGTTCGGACTACTGGTAGCGGAGGCGGAGCGCCGCGGCAAGCCGGAGATCGTCGAAGAGGCCAAGGTGTGGGTCACAAGGCATGGTGCCGCGACCCCTGCTGATTGACCTTCCCACACATAGATTTTTTGGTGAGCCGGGCGGGACTCGAACCCGCGACCCTGTGCTTAAAAGGCACATGCTCTACCACCTGAGCTACCGGCCCAACTCTATGAAACTAATCGACTTGTCTGCTGCGCTGTTTTCGCCAATTCGTCGATTGTGGGGACTTTTGTGGGGACCCCGAATGAAAACCCGCCTTCCAGCGCAGCGATTGCGTCACGACGGGACTGCGCTCGAATGTGGCTGTACCTTCGCAACATGGACGGGCTTACGTGACCCATCATATCAAGCATCGTTGACTCCGGAACACCACGCTCTGCCAGTTTTGTACAAAAGGAATGTCGGAGATCGTGCAGCCGACATTTCACGCCAGCGTCCGCGCGGACCGTTTCCCATGCCGTCTTGAGTGACGTGATTGGCTTCGTCCCATCTACCGGCCGCGTCCGGTTCGAGAGCGGAAA
>CAYTJD010000107.1:0-12640 GCA_964438005.1 uncultured Solibacteraceae bacterium
CCGTGGCGGTGGTCACGATCTTGCGGAAGTCCTCGTCTTCGGCGACCTCCACGAACAGCTTGCCCACGCTCGCATCGCCAGCCCGTGTCCAGAGGATCACGCTCTGGTCATCGGGATCGCCGGAAGCGACGCCTTCGGGAAACAGGTCGCGGCGCTCCCTCCATTTCACGGCGGGGAGTCGGGCTGGCTTTCCCCACGCCGCCACCGCTCCGATCGCCGCGGCGCTTCGCAAGAATGCTCGACGAGTTTTCATGCTTACCCCTGTTCCGGGCCAATTTTGCCCTTTGTCTGACGACGCGCGAAACACACTTTTGTCCCGTTTGCGGTGCATCGCTGGGCAGCAGTTTCTCGCGCCACCGCTATTGCTGCGCGCCCTCTTACCTTTGGCCGCGCTGCCCCCAACCCCCGGGATTGATCGCGTTGTCGCCAGAATGGCTGGGGCGGGGACTGGCTTGGCCCGAGTCGGACTCCGGCGTGTTTCTGCGGGATTTGGCGGCCCTGCGCGTGAGGGTCGACCAGGAACCGGAAGAGCCCGTCGTCCTGAAACTGGCGCGGACGCACAGACTGTCCGTCTACGATGCCTCGTATTTGGAATTAGCGCTCAGCGAGGCGATTCCCCTCGCCACGTTGGACGCTCAGCTAACCGCCGCCGCGCGCGCCGCCGGTTCCGGCCTGATCTAGCCAGGGACAGACGGCAAGCGCCGCCAAAAGGCCACTCAGTGAGTGGCGGGCAGCCCAACGACGATGAGAACCGCGTAGTCCTGCTTGTGGCAGCCGTTCACGGCGGGCATGGCCGCCCCTGGATTTACCGGAAAACCCTTGCTCTGAACGTTCTCGGGCGAGCACGAGTTGTCTTTAGCCGTCGCCGGCGTGTAGCGTGCGGAGCGGCATCCGAGATGGGTGACATCGTAGAGGGTCGCGCCGTCGGCGAGTTCCCACCGCTCGTTGCCGTCCTTGTCCTTGGGGTGAATGGTCAGCACGGTCGTCACCTGGCGGTCTCCCGTGACGAGGTATTTCCCGGGAGGCAGCGGAAAGCTCGGCTTCTCCATGATGAAGCCGTGTTCCTCCAGCCACCAGTCCTTCGCGTCGAATTTCCACTGTGCCGGCGCCACGCCGCCGTTCTGCTTCAATTGCGGGTAGTGGTCCAGCTTGCAAGCGCGCGGGCCCGGGTCCTGGTTCCAGAAGCCCCAGGATTGCGCGCCGTTGCCGGAGGTGGCCTCGGAGTCTCCCAGCGCCGCGATGAACTGCGGCTCGATGCGCCGGAACTTCGAGAGGTCTACACTGGCCGCGTGAACCGGCTGCTGCAGGCCGGCTGCTAACAGGAGGGCTCCCAGGGACAGGAGCCGGCGGCTCACGGACGGCACGAGGTGGCGGACAGACATGCGATTCCTCCTTGGACGACCTGATGACATCCTACACCAATGCGCGCCCCGGAGCTGGCCTCCTCGTGGCGGATCGCGACCTCGGCACGGCCTCAGAACTCCTCGCGTCACCGGTGCCGCACCTCGCCAACCAGCACCTGCGAACCCCCTCGGGCCGCTCGCAAACGGGGATCGTGGCTATCCGCATCGATCGATGCGAAAACGAACGCGATCGCCCGGCGGAAGCCGGGAAAGGGACTCCCGCCGAAACCATACCGGATCGCGGGGAGAGCATCCCGCGGTGTTAGCGCGGCGGCTGCTGTTCCGCTGCGGCGGGCTGCTGGGGTCCCCGGTTGTTAACGGGCACAGGAGCCGCCTTCGGTAACTCGGCCGTGCCGTCCAGCGCGAACACAAACAGCATCGGTGGATGTTCGATCTTCTCATCGTTCGGGCCGACCGTGGCCGCCGGCCGCCCCAGACCGCCCTGGAACGCCACGTACTGCTTGCCGTCGGCTTCATAGGTGATCGGCGGCGCCATGCCGGTGCGCCCCGTCTGAATCTCGTACAGGACTTCGCCCTTATCCGCCGTCACCGCGCGGAAACGCCCGTCGTTGATCACCTGGAACACCAGGTTGCCCGCCGTTGCCACGGTTCCGCCGCCGATGCCGCCGCCGCCTTCCGTCCGCCATCCCAGTTTCTGATTCACCGGGTCCCACGCCTGCAGGGCGCCGCGCATCCCTTCCGCCGTCGGCGGTCCGATCGCCGGGTTGTCGATCAGCTTCGGCGTGCCGCCGCCGCGCGAGTATCCGGTCGAGCCCGGCTGCAGCTCTTTCTGCGCCGCATACGTGAACGGCTGCAAGGACACGGGAATATACACATATCCCGTCAGCGGGCTGTACGACATCGGCGACCAGTTGTGCGCCCCGCCTCCGGTTGGAAACAGCGAGATCGAGTCCGTATCGTAGTAAGCCGCGGGATTGACGATCGGCCGGCCTTTGGCGTCCAGCCCGAGCGCCCACGTGGTCTTCACATACGGCGCTCCGGAAATGAACTCGCCCGTAACTCGGTCCAGCACCCAGAAGAATCCGTTCTTCGAAGCTTGCACGATCACCTTGCGCGGCTTTCCATTGATGTTCAGGTCGAGCAGCATCAGCTGCTGCACGCTGTCGTAATCCCAGTTGTCGTTAGGCGTGGTTTGGAAATACCACTTCAACTTGCCCGTCGTCACGTCCACGGCCAGGATCGAGCACGTATACAGGTTGTCCACGTTCTGCGCGCCGCGAAATTTCTGCACCCAGGGCTCGGCGTTGCCGGTGCCTACATAAACCAGGTTGGCATCTTGATCGTAGGCGAAGCCGTCCCATACCGCGCCACCGCCGCCTTTCGTCCAGAAATCGCCGCCCCAGGTCTTGAGCGCGGCCTTCATCGCTTCATTCTCCGGAGGGTTTTCGGGATTTCCTGGCACGGTGTAGAATTTCCACGCCTGGTGGCCGGTCATCGCGTCGAACGCCGCGAAGAATCCGCGCGTCGGCTTATCGCCGCCCGACGCGCCGACAATCACTTTGCCGCCCGCGATCCGCGGCGCCATCGTCAGCGTGTACAGGTCCTGCGGATACGCCATCCGCGATTCCCAGACCGGTTTGCCCGTCAGCGCATCCAGCGCCTGCAGCCGGCCGTCGTTGATCGCGGCGATGATCAGGCCGTTGTAAATGGCGAGGCCCCGGTTCACAATCCCGCAGCAGATCTTCGGCCGCACCGTGGTCTGGTTCACCTCCGGGTCCCACCGCCACACCTGCTTGCCGGTCCGCGCGTCGAGCGCGTACACCACGCTCCACGTGGTGATGCCGTAGATCGTGTTGTTCCACATCAGCGGCGTGCCTTCCTGGTTGCCGCCGCCCGCGCCCGCCACGTAGGTCCACGCGAGCCCCAGGCGCTTCGCGTTGGTATCGTTGATCTGCTTCAACGTGCTGTAGCGCGTCTCGTTCTGGTTGCGGCCGTAGCTCAGCCACGAGCCCGGCAACGCGTCGTTCGCCACGCTCGCCGTGTTGCGCAAAACCTTGCCGTCCACATTCAGGGGTTTGGCGGCTTGCTGCGCGCCCAGCCAGCCGGCTCCGCAGGAGCCTAAAATTCCCAACGCGAGTGTGGCATGTGTCCGCCCGAAAATAAGCATCCGGTGCCCCCAGAGAGGATTCGACCAACGGTATCATACACCGGTCAAGGTTTCATCTCGGGAGCTGTTGGGGAGGTCTGTCTGAAAGGCTCATGGCGGAGAGGGGGAGATTCGAACTCCCGGTACCCGTAAAGGTACTCCCGCTTTCGAGGCGGGCGCGATCGACCACTCTGCCACCTCTCCGCGTCTTCTCGTATTATACGCCGGGAGCCCCAGGTTCACGCGTAGCGCAGCAGGGCTTTGAACCCGAAATCCATGTGCTGTTGGATATGGCAGTGGAATAAGGTCAGCCCCGGCTGGTCGGCGGTGAAATCGACGCTGGCGCGGCCGAAGGTCGGCACCACGACCGTGTCCTTGATGACGCCCGCGGTCGGTTTGCCATAGATCTCGGCGATCTCCAACTGGTGGCGGTGCATGTGCAGCGGATGGGCATCGTCGGTGCGGTTGTGAAATGTGAGCCGGTAGCGTGTGCCCTGCTTGAGCAGGAATTCCTGATCGTGGGGATACGATTTTCCGCTCACCGTGAAGCTGTTGAATTTGCCGGCCCCGCGCGGCACTTTTTCAAACAGCATGTCCAATTTCTCGGTGGGCGCGGCTTGCGACGGCGCTTTGCCGAAGATCGTGTAGTCCCATGCGGATTTCGGCGGCGCGGTCCATTGCGGTGTGCGGTGCTGATTGGCGTACTCTACCACCACGCCGAGGCCGCCCTCGCGCACCGGGTCTTCGGGCGCGCCCATAATCCAGACGCCGGGCTGATTCATCTCCACCCAGGCATCGACGCGCTCGCCGGGACCAATCAGCAACACGTCCACGGCGGCCGGCTTGGGCACAGGATTTCCGTCCAGGGCGACGACGTTGAATTTGTGGCCGGGCAGCGCCAGGTGGCGGATCTCGATCGCGCTGGCATTCAGAATGTGAAAGAGCACGCGCTCGCCTTGCTTGACGCGCACCGGCTCGCCGGCGCCGAGCGCCTTATCGTTGACGGAATAAATATCCGCGACCACCTCCGGCCCCACCGGCCGCGTGTCCATCACTGCCGGCTTTTCCGGCTGTGGCCCGGGCGCGTCGAGGTCGTCATTGTCCATCGCCTGGCTGCTGAAATACGGCTCCCAATCGCGCAGCGCCAGGTAGTGTTCCTGATCGTAGCGGCCGGGGTCGCTGCCGCCTTCGACAATCAGAAATCCGAACATTCCGGTAAAACTGCCGCGATGCAGATCGTCCATCGCCATGGTGTGGGTGTGATACCAGCGCGTCCCCGCGGGCGTCGGCGTGAACCGGTAGCTGCGGCTGCCGTGCGGCGGCACCACCGGTGTGCCTTCTTCCTCGGCTCCATCGACGTCGGCAGGAATGAGGAGCCCGTGGAAATGCACATACTCCGGCACGTCGGTCTTGTTGGTCACATTCACCGTGACCGGCACGCCTTCCTTCATGCGCAGCAGCGGTCCCGGTGAGGTGCCGTTGTAGCCCACCGTGCTGATGATACGGTTGGGCGCCAGTTCCACCGTTACCGGCGCGATCTCGAGGTTGAACTCGGTCTTGGCCACATCGGGCGCGCTGGTGGGCGCCAGGAACGATTGCGGTTGCTGGGCCCCCAGCCGGCCGCCAGCCGCGCCCAGCCCCGCGATTTTCAAAAAGTCGCGTCGTTGCATGAGTCTCTGATCATCGTACCGCCCGCACTGCCCGCCGCCAACCGCCGCCTTAAGCCCCGCCGCCCGCCCCGCTGGAGATGCTGCTCCGCTTTTGATACGCTTGCAAGAGGCATATTGGCATAAATATCGTTATGAAGCTGTTGCGGCCCCTCTTCGCCCTGCCCTTGCTGCTCTCGTTGACGGCCGGGCTGTTCGCCCTGCAATTCGGAGGCTACGGCAGGTTCAGCCGCTACTCCTATTCCAACGGGCCCAACGTGCCCTCGGAGTTCTATTGGAGCCGCCTGCAATACACATCCGGCTATGCCGGCGGCGGCAGTTTCGGATTTCGCGCCTACGGCGGCAGCTGGTCCCGCGATTTTCCCAAAGCCGATAACGACTGCCTCATCGCTCTGCGCCGCTTGACGCGCATCAACTCCCCCTCGCCGCTGAACGTGGTCAACCTCGACGACGACCACCTCTTCGATTACCCCTGGATTTACGCCGTCGACGTCAACACCTGGACCTTCACCGATGCCGAAGCCAAGCGCCTCCACGATTACCTCTTGAAGGGTGGCTTCCTGATGGTGGACGATTTCCACGGCACCGACGACTGGCAGCATTTCATGGCGGGCATGCGCCAGGTGCTGCCCGATGCGCCCGTCGAGGATCTGGCCGACCAGGACGAAATCTACCACGTCCTGTACGACATCAACGAAAAGTTTCAGATCCCCAGCGAAGTCTACGTCAACACCGGCCGGACTTATGAAAAGGATGGCTACGTGCCCAAGTGGCGCGCCATCCGCAACGACCATGGCCGCATCATGGTGGCGATCTGCGCCAATATGCATCTCGGAGACGCCTGGGAGTGGGCCGACAGTCCGGAGTATCCCGAAAAGTTTTCGGGCCTCGCGTTTCGCATCGTGCTCAATTACATCACCTATGCCATGACCCACTAGGTGTCCGGGCCCATGTTCGAGTTCTTCCTGAAGTACCCACGTTCGGTTTATGCACAAGGCCAATTCGCTCTTTTAGGCGCGTGGCCGAAGTGGGTGCTCGCGGTGCTGATCGTAGCCGCCGCGGCTGCTTTGGCGTGGCTGATCCGCTCCCACCGGACGCAGGCCGCGGCCACTGTGCAGGGTTGGCGGACGTGGGTCATCTGGGGCCTGCAGACACTCCTGGCCGCGATTCTGCTGGTGCTGCTCTGGCAGCCCGCGATCACCGTGGCGGAGTTGAAGCCGCAGCAGAACATCATTGCCGTGCTGGTGGATGACTCGCGCAGCATGGCGATTTCCGAGAACAGCGCAACGCGCGAAGCCCAGGCCGTGCAGGCCCTGCAGAACGGCGTTCTCGACAGCCTTGGCCGCTCTTTTCAAACGCGGCTCTACCGCGTCGACTCCGCCGCGGCCCGCATCGAGAGCCTCAAGGGTCTGCAGCCCAGCGCGCCTACGACCCGCCTCGGCGACAGCTTGAAGCAGTTCAGCGACGAAACCTCGGATCTGCCGGTCGGCGCTGTGGTGCTGCTCAGTGACGGCGGCGACAACAGCGGCGGCATCGATCCCGAGGTGATCAGCGCCCTGCGCGCGCGCCACATTCCTGTGCACACCGTGGGTTTCGGGCGCGAGCGCGCCGCCCATGATGTGGAACTGGATGATGTGGAAGTGGCCCCTCGCGCCTTAGCGGAATCGCGCATCGCCGCTCGGATCACCTTGCATCAACGAGGCTATGCCGGATCGGCGGTCACGCTCACTGTGCGCGATGTGAGCACCGCGCAGCCAAAGACACTCGCCTCTCGCGTGATCAAGCTCGGTAAGGAGGGCGACCGGCAAACCGAGACGCTGATGTTCAATATTGGCGGCGCCGGCGCGCGCACGCTGCAGATTGCAGCTGTGCCGCTCCCCGGAGAGGAGAACCTCGCCAACAACAATTTGACGCGCCTTGTCAACGTGGGCTCCGAAGCCCGCCGTGTCCTTTATGTCGAAGGCGAGCCGCGTTGGGAGTACAAGTTCATCCGGCAGGCGGAGCAGGACGACCGCATGGTGCAGATCACTTCCATGGTGCGCACCAGCCAGAACAAGGTCTACCGCCAGGGAATCTCCGATGCGAAAGAGCTGGCCGACGGTTTTCCCACGCGCGGCGAAGATCTCTTTGCGTACCAGGGGCTGATCATCGGTTCCGTGGAAGCCGGCTTTTTCACGCCCAACCAGCAGCAGCTGATTCATGAATTCGTCGATCGCCGCGGCGGCGGCTTGCTTCTGCTCGGCGGCCAGTTCGCGCTGGCCGATGGCGGCTGGAACGCTTCGAACCTCACCGATCTGCTGCCCACCGCGCTGCCCGGCCAGTCGGCGACGTTTCATCGCGAAGCCGATCCGAAGAACGGCCTCTCGCACGCGACCGCGGAATTGGCGCCGGCCGGAGTCGACCACATCATCACGCGTCTGGTCGACGATCCCGCGGCGAACGCCTCCAAGTGGAAGAAGCTGCCTTTCCTGATGGACTATCAGGATCCCGGCATCCCCAAGCCGGGGGCGGAAGTTCTCGCCAACCTGATTACGCCCGAAGGCCGGAAGCTGCCGTTGCTCGTCACCGAAAGCTTCGGCCGCGGCCGCACTGCCATCATGGCCACGGGCGGCAGTTGGCGCTGGCAGATGAGTTCTCCCCTCGGCGACACCGCGCACGATCTGTTCTGGCAGCAGCTTCTACGCTGGGTGGTTTCCGATACGCCGGGCCGCGTGGTCGCCTCCCTGCCTGCGCAGGTGCTGCTCGACAATCCGACGGTCGCGCTCGCCGCCGACATCCGCGATCTGCAATACAACCCCGCTCCCGACACAAAGGTCGAAGCGCATATTCTGGGTCCCAGCGGCGTCACCGCGTCCATCGAAATGTCGCCGGTGCCCGACAGTCCGGGCCGCTTTCAAGCCACCTGGTCCGCGCCCAGGACCGGTGCGTATCTGACCGAGGTAACAGCCCAGCGCGCCGATCCCAGTACCGGCAAGTACAAGGAATTGGGCCGCGACGTTTTGACCTTTCAGCGCGTGGATGGACTTGCCGAGAGTTTTCACACCGAGCAGAATCGCGACCTGCTCGAACGGCTCGCGGCGCAGACCGGCGGCCAATACTGGAAGCCCGAGGATCTCGGCAAGCTCGCCGCCCGCGTTCCCTACTCGGAGGCCGGCGTGACCGTGCGTGAGACTCGCGATCTCTGGAATCTGCCGCTGGTTTTTCTGGTCCTCGTACTCCTGCGCTTCTCCGAATGGTGGCTGCGGCGGCGGTGGGGAATCGTGTGAAAGGCCGCGGCTAAATGGGCCTCTTCTCCCCCTGGTTCCTGGCTGCGCTTGGCGGCGTCGCCCTGCCGCTTTATCTGCACTTGCTGAAGCGGCTTACCACCACACCCAAGAAATGGGCCTCGCTGATGTTCTTCGAGTCGCACATCAAGAGCTCAACGCGTCACAAGCGGCTCCGTTATCTCTTACTTCTCTCGTTGCGCCTGCTGGTGCTGGTCTTGCTGATTCTCGCCTTCGCCAACCCGTTCATCAATCGCAACGCAGCCGCACTGGCCAGCAGCCGGCTCGTGTTGCTCGTGGTGGATAATTCGTTCAGCATGCGCGCCGGAACGCGCCTCGCCGATGCCAAAGACGCCGCCATGCGCGTGCTCGCAGCCAAGGGCGCGGCGCGAGCCCAGGTCGCCGCCTTCGGCTCGCAGCTGCACCTCATGACCCAACCCATCGAAGACCAGTCAGCGTTGCGCGCCGCGGTGCAAGCCATTCAGCCCGGCGATAGCCACGGGAATTTCGGCGAGCTGGCGCGCGCCCTGCGCGCCATGGCCGAGTCGGTGCAAACGCCCATCGAGCTGCACCTGTTCAGCGACATGCAGCGCGCTAACCTCGCGGGGACCTTTTCGGATATGGCGCTGCCCGACAACGTCACCCTCGTCTCGCATGCTGTCGTCACCACCACGCAGCCGAACTGGACCGTGGAATCGGTGGACGCACCCGGACAGGTCTGGGGCAAGGACGCCAAACCCGTTCGAGTGCAGGCTGTGATTGCCGGCTACGGCACCTCGGCCGCGAAACGCACGGTGTCGCTGGTTGTGAACGGCAAGACCACCGCTACCAAATCCATCACCGTCCCCGCCAACGGAAGGGCCACGGTCGAGTTTCCTGCCCTCGAAGTCCCCTATGGCTTCAGCCGCTGCGAAGTCAAGATCGACGCCGATGCGTTCCCCGCCGACGATCTCCGCCGCTTTGCTGTCCAGCGTTCCGACCCGCAAAAGGCCCTGCTCATTCACAATTACAGCGACAGTCGCTCGCCGCTCTACATTAGCGCGGCGCTCACAGCGGCTGCGCAGTCGGCGTTCACGCTGGAATCGATCAATGTGAACGAGGCCGCCGACCGCCAGCCGTCGAACTATGCGTTCGTCATTCTCTCCGACGTGAATTCGATTCCGCCGCTTCTGGAGAACTCGCTCGGCGGGTATGTGCGCTCCGGCGGAAGCCTCCTCATCAGCGCGGGTACTGCCGCAGGCGGTCGTTTGCGCATTCCGATTTTCGACGCGCGCATCGCCGAGACCCGCGATTACAGCCGCGTTCCGGACCGCTACATGGCGGTCGGCTCGACCGACTCCTCCTATCCCGGCGTGGGCAAGGCCGATAGCTGGGCGGACGTGAAGTTCTTCTATGCGCTCAATGTCGAGCCGGGCGATGCGCGCGTGATCGCGCGGCTGGGCGACCAGACCCCGCTGCTGCTCGAGAAACGCATCGGCGAAGGCCGCGTGGTCCTGCTCACCTCCGGACTCGACAACCTGACGAATGATTTCCCCTTGCATCCCGCGTTCGTCCCCTTCATTGAGCAAACCGCGCGGTATCTCGCCGGGAGCGAACGCCAGGGCGGCGCGCGTCCGGTGGACGCGTTCCTCGAACTGCGCAATGCCCGGGAGCGCGCGCAGGGAGTCGAAGTCACAGATCCGGAAGGCAAGCGCCCGCTCACCTTGGGCGAGGCTGCCTCCGCCCAATCGTTCCAGCTCACCAAAGCCGGGTATTATCAGTTGCGCCTCGCCAACGGCCGCCAGAACGAAGTCGCGGTCAATCCCGACCCCAAAGAATCGAACCTCGACGTGATTCCGGACGATGTCCTGGCCCTCTGGCAAGGCAAACGCAGCCCCAATGCGCAAGCAGCGTCGACCGCCGCGCCCGCGCCGGCCACCCCCGCGAAGACGCGTCAATCCCTCTGGTGGTACGTCATGCTGTTGGTGTTCGCGTTTGCCCTTGCCGAATCTGCTCTGGCGAGCCGCTATCTCGGCACTCAGCGTGAAGAAGACTGAGCTTGCCGCGCTAAGCCAGCACGCCGACCCAGCAATTCGCCGCAGTCCGCAGTGCCTGACAGACACCCGAGTGTATTGTATTGAACAAGATTTCGTTTCGATTATCCGCGATTCGGTGAGGAGAAATACCGATGCGCATTTCTCTGCGAATCGTCCCTCAATTGCCCGAGAGCTCGCTACGTGGGAGGAAAGGGCTGCGTGATATCAAGGTAACAACAGATACTTACCAGTAAGTTCTGGGTTCTTGACCGGGCGAAGTGGGCCTCGTATCATTTGCTTGGTTTCACTTTCCTCGCTTTGCGTCGGTCCCTTACTCAGGGGGGATATCGGTTCGGCGCCCGGCTCCGCGTCCTTTTCTTCATTCGTCCGGCAGTGTCATTCACTGACGGTGAGTTTGTATCCGGAGGTTAGTCACAATGTCTACGCTTCGAGTTTCGGTGGTCGTGTGTCTCGTCTTGTCAGCAGGAGCGGCCGCTTCCAACCCTTCGTGCGCCCTTTCAAGCAACATTCCCGGACCGCCCGCACAGGTGATTTTCACCATGCAGGACACGAGCTCCGGCCTGCAGAGCGTCGTTTTCCTGGACTTCAATAACATTACTGGGACCCTTCCGTCCTTTACTCCGGGCACGACGAGTCCCGTGACAGCCACTGCAACTCAAGCCGATAGCTCGCAGCCATCGAGGGTTGATTATCAAGTGACCAACGGGGCCGGCGGCTCGACCACCTGCGGTGCGACCTTCGGTGGTTCCCCCTCCCAGTGGACCGGACTAGGAGGTAGCGTTAACAGCAAAATTGTCGTCGCACGCAACACCGATGGCCGTTTGCAGGCCTTCGTCCGAGCCAACGACAACGCTCTGTGGACTATTACACAAGCCGCACCCGATAACGGTTGGTCGACTTGGGTGAGCCTGGGCGGCGTGCTCGCCAGCGATCCGGTGGTCGCGCGCAACAACGACGGGCGCTTGCAAGTCTTCGTGGTGGGCGGGGACAACGCAGTGTGGACCAACGCCCAGACTTCGCCGGGCAGCGGCAGTTGGTCCGCCTGGCAATCCCTGGGCGGCATTCTGATCAGTGATCCTGCTGCCGCCATGGACGGCGCCGGAAACCTGGAAGTGGTCGCAGTCGGATCCGACCAGGAGCTGTGGGTCAATGCGCAAATTTCTCCGGGTGGCAGCTGGTCCGGCTGGAATCCACTGGGCGGCGTAGTCCGCAACAATCCTGCGCTCATCGCGAACCAGGATGGCCGTTTGCAGGCCTTTGTCATCGGCGGTTTCGACAATGCGATGTGGACCAATGCCCAAACCGCGCCCGGCGGTTCCTGGTCGGGCTGGAACAGCCTGGGAGGAAGCTTCGCGGCCGACCCCGTGGTTGCCATAAATCAGGATGGACGGCTACAAGCATTCGGCTCAGGCACCGACATCGCATTGTGGACAGCCGCACAGGCCACGGCGGGCGGCGGTTGGACCGGCTTTACCTCGCTGAGTGGAGCCATTTCCAGTAACCCGGCGGTCGCGATGAATGCGGACGGCCGTCTGGAAGCGTTCGCACGGGGCCAGTACGACAATGCGCTCTGGCATCTTTCGCAAACGACTGCGGGCGGAAGTTGGTCCGGTTGGACGACGCTCAATGGAGTACTGCAACCTCCGTCGAGCGCCGCTCAAAACCAGGATGGCCGGATTGCGGCATTCGTCGCGGGAGGCGATGGCGGTCTGTGGACGATCGAGCAAACGGCTCCCGGTTCTTGGAATTGATGCCGCGATCCGTAGACCGATCGATTCGATGGAGTCAGCTAGCGTGGTCTGGCAACAGCGATAATCAGGGCGAAATACGCGAGGACCGATACACCTCCGGCAACCATCTTCCACGGTTTCTTGTCATCGATTCTTCGATCGAACAGAGCGGCCAGGCAAGCACCGATGAGAACGAAGTGCCCGATCCCACCGAGTAACACCATCATCGGGACAATCGGGTGCGGCCCAAGCGGCATCTGGCCCGTCTGCAGGAGCGACCGAAACAACGTCACCCCCCTCTGCATGTTATGAGTTACGAAGAGATTGAGACTGTTCCAGGCGATGGCGATCGTCAAGCCCGCGCCCATGGCCCACATGTTGTTGCGGCGCGCAAGGAACACGATGGCGACGTAAATAAGCGCCTGGAGACCGTG
>CAYTJD010000108.1:0-7171 GCA_964438005.1 uncultured Solibacteraceae bacterium
TAGCTTTCGCGGCTTGTGGCGGTGGACTCGCGCCAGGGGGAAACGAGGGTGTCAGATCAACGCCTGCGCTCCCGAAAGCGGAAATCAGTAGCTCGCGAGGCAACACGGCAAGCCGGCGCTCCGGCTGTGCTGGAAGCCGGCATGGCCGGCATCCGTTTCCCCGGGTGGCGTTGGTGGGCGCTGTGCGGCCTTATTTTAATCTTCGCCCGATACTACTACTGGACAATTCACCCCGCGCCCGGACCCATTCGCGAATTTGGTCCCTACAACGAGTTAGCCGACGCTTTTTATAACCACCAAACGTACCTGCGGCAAGCGCCTGCTCCAGAGTTGCTCGCACTGAAAGATCCTTACGATCCGGAGCAGAACGCACTCTACCGGCTCCATGATGCCAGCCTGTACAAGGGCCGCTATTATTACTACTTCGGGCCGGCGCCGGTTCTGTTGCTATACCTGCCGTATACCATTGCCACCGGCGACGCATTACCCGATCGCGTGGGCACGTGGTTATTTGCCGCCAGCGCTTTTCTGGTTGCCTGCTTTTTGTTGAAGTTCCTGATCGCCCGTTTCTGGCCCGATTCACCCCGGTGGCTGTTTTATTTCCTCTGTGTTTGCCTGGGATTCTCCAACTCATTTCCATACCTGCTTCGGCGACCGGCCGTTTACGAGACTGCGATCGCGGCCGGCCAGTTCTTTGTCCTCCTCGGGCTTTACGCGCTCGCCCGCGCGTCCTGGGGACGGTCGGGGGTCCTCGCGCTGGCGGCGCTGGCCGGAGCCTGCTTCGCCGCTGCTTTCGGGTCGCGGCCTCATCTGGTTTTTTCAGCCGGCGCGCTGGTCTGGCTGCTGCTCCTTGGCGACCAAACCCTCCGCCACCGGTTGCGCTCTCTGGGGGCCGCCGCCGTTCCGTTCACGGCCGGGTTCGCGCTGTTGCTGCTGTATAATTACGCGCGCTTCGATACGCCTTTCGAGTTTGGAAATCACTATCAGCTCTCCGCCGTCAATGTACGGAAATTGCAGTTCTTTCGAATCAGCATTTCCCGATTACTTGAGGACCTCTGGTATAGCGTTCTCGAGCCGCCCCGCCTCCACTCGACGTTCCCGTTTATCCGCGTGTTCCCCGCCCGCTCCGATTTGCTGGAGAGGGGAATCGAGGTGGTTGTCGGGATTCTGTGGCTGTCGCCGCTCCTCCTGCTCCTGGCCGGCGCGGTTGTGGCGTGCAAGAGGATTGATCCCGCCCGTCGCCGGGACTGGATTCTATGTACGGTCACGCTGGTGCTGTTGGGCGCCGCCTGGATTGGCGCCGATGCTTTTGTCGGCGCAACCATGCGCTACCAGGCCGATTTTGCGACCGTCCTGTTATTGGCGTCTTGCCTCGTCATTCCCGGGCTCTTAGTCGGCAGCCCGCCCCAATCGGCTCAGTGGCTCTGCCGTGCGGTTGTAGTGCTCGGGATTGTGGGCATGCTGATTAACGCCGCGACCGGTATCCGGGGCTATTACGACAATTTCCGCATCGAAGCGCCCCAGCAGTACGCCAGTACGGCTGCTTTATTCAAACCACTCAGCCAAGTCCTTTCGTGGTTCGGGATTCCTCCGTAGCCGGCCGGTCAATCTCACGCGAGTCTCCGTAGCAAGGCGGCAGCGGCTCGATCCTGCCGCGCGCTGCCACCCATACGCGCGTGCTAACGTTGAGTCTCAGGCATGAATATTCTCTTCATCGGCGATATTTTTGCTTCGCCGGGCCGCCGGATCGTCGCCGACCACTTTCAGGATATCGTCGAGACCAACGCTATCGAGTTGGCTATTGCCAATGCCGAAAATGCGGCTGGCGGATTCGGGATAACCCCTTCCATCGCCGAAGAGTTATTCGCGCTTGGGCTGGACGTGTTAACCTCCGGCAACCATGTCTGGGACAAGCGGGAAGTGTATGATTATTTCGAACGGCAGCCGCGTCTTCTGCGTCCCGCGAATTATCCCGACGCGCCTGGCCGTGGTGTCATCGTGGTGCGGGCTCGTAACGGAGTGGATTGCGCAGTGCTGAATCTGCAAGGCCGCACGTATATGCCGGCGACCGATTGTCCTTTTCGCAAGGCCGACCATCTTCTCGAAGAGCTCGATCCCGCCGTGAAAGTCCGCTTCGTCGACTTTCATGCGGAAGTCACCAGTGAAAAGATGGCCATGGGCTGGTATCTGGATGGGCGGGTTTCCGCTGTGGTCGGCACCCACACGCACGTTCCCACTGCCGACTCTCGAATCCTCCCCGGCGGCACCGCCTATCAGACCGACTGCGGCATGACCGGCCCTTACCACTCGGTGATCGGCGTCGAAACCGGCATTATCCTCCAGCGATTCCTCACCAGCCTGCCCGTCCGCATGGAAGCTGCCCGGCAATCGCCGGAACTCCACGCAGTCATCGTGGACGTGGACGAGGCCACCGGCAGGGCGCGCGCCATCCGCCGCCATGCTGTGAACGGAGACTGACGGATGGATCCCTCCAGTCCCGTTGTCGACTTCACAGCGTTCCTCATTCAGGAAATCGGCGCGCTCCTTTTTGGAATCGTCTTTCTATTCCTCTACCGGCAATCGCAAGTTGTCTATTTCGGCTTGTGGTCCATTGCCTGGGTCCTCCGGTTCCTGGCGGCGATTTTCGGATACGAGCTTCTGCTCCGGGCCGACTCGCGGTGGCTGGCTCCCTACGCCATCTTCGAATTCGCGTTTGCCATCGTTCTGATTGCGGCTGCGCGCGCCGGCTTTGCTTCAGGGCTAAAGGACTGGAGAACCGTCCTTCGCTTGATTTCGATTCTGCCGATTTTCGTGGCGCTGGTTTATGCATTGGGGTATCACTCGCGGCTGGAGGCCTACCACGCTTCGCACGCGTTGGTCCTCTGCTTTGTGTACTTTTATAACTTCCTGATGCTGCGCCGGAACGCCGGTTTTGGCGCGCGCGTTTTCCGGTTTTCGCTGGTCCTGCTGGCAGCCGCGTTCCTCGAGCACGCGGTCATTCTTCTGTATCTGTACAACGCCGGCGCTGCTCCGGCGTGGGCGCGCTACTTGCATCACGAAACTTACTACGACTTGATCTTGCACTGCGTCCTGGCGTTCGCGGCGATGGCCATGTGGAGCGAAAGTCAGATCGACCGCATTCGCGACCTCTCCGGCGAGTTGGCTCACCTCCGGCGCGAAGTGCAGCATAGCCTCGACCTCGACCGCCTCACCGGCCTCTTCAATCAGGCGGCGCTGGCGGCTCGCGTCGAGGGCGCCGGCGCGTTCGACGGCGTGGTCACCGTCTGCGATATGGACAATTTCAAGGACATCAACGACCGCTACGGTCACCTCGTCGGCGATGAAATTCTGCGCAACATCGGGAATCTCCTCCGCAGCTCGATCCGCCACGAGGATGAAGCCTTCCGCTGGGGCGGAGACGAGTTCGTGGTCCTGTTCCACAACCAGCAGGCCTCCGTAGCCGCCAAGCGGATGAACGCCATCGAGGCCCGCCTGCGCGATTTCCGCGTCCGCGGTTACGGCGTTCTGCCCATCTCCTTCAGCTGGGGAACGGCTGAAGCCAACGGACGCAGCTTGCGCGAAGCCCTCGATGAGGCCGATCGTTCCATGTATGCTCTGAAACGCTCCCGCGCCACCGGAGAGCGCTCCACAGCCCGCTGACGCTGCTGCGGCATGCCGCGTTCGTCTCCACTTCGCATCTCGTGGTTCAAGATTCATCCCCTCCTCTGTTTTGCCATTCTTTCCGTTCTCTGGGTCGCCGTCCTCTACCGGAATGCGCTCTCTGCCGGATTCGTCTATGACGATATCGATCAGATTCAGCACAACGTAGCCTTGCGATCTTGGCCGGCAATCCTGCAATATTTCGGCTCGGCCGATCATTTCAGCGGGTCGTTTCGCGGTGCCGGCGGAACCTTTTACCGTCCCTTGTTCTGGACCACCCTGGTCATCGACTGGCATCTCTGGAAGCTCCACCCGGCCGGCTTTCATCTCACCAACCTTGCCTTGCACTGGGTCAACGGGTTGCTGGCATTTCTGCTCCTGCGCCGCCTCCGCGCGAGTCTGCTTCTAGCCGGGTCCGCCGTCTTCCTCTGGTTGGGACTGCCGATTCTGTCCGAGTCCGTTGCCTGGATTTCGGGCCGCCCCTATCTCCTGACGACTCTCTTCTTGCTCGTGAGCCTGCATGCTGCGGAATGGTATTGCGATTCACGCCGGACATTCGCGCTCTTCTGTTTTGCGGCTGCCTCGCTCGCCGCGCTTCTTTCTCATGAGGCCGGCATTCTGGTGTTGCCTTTCGTGGTGCTGGCTGGGCTCGTCCGGGAGCGCCTCCGCGCTTCCGCCGCGCCGCTGCTGCTGGCGGGACTCGCGGCGGTGGTGATTGATTCCCTTCTCAGGCAACGCGCCGGCGCCTTCGCGCCTCTCTCCCTCGAAATTCTGCCGGTCGGCGCTTCGCTCTTGAGGTACGTCGCCTGGATGGCCCTGCCGCTCCACATGAGCGTCGAGCGTTCGACCGATACCCCTGCGAACGCTTTTTCTCTCGCCGCCGTCGGCTCGCTGGTTTTCGTCGCGGTTGTCATCGCTGCCGTGATCTGGTGGAGGAAGCGCGTTCCGGAGGCGGCCGCCGCCCTGGCTTGGACGGGAGTCGCTCTGCTGCCCTTCGCCGGCGTCGTGCCACTCTACCAGGGTCTGGCCGAACGCTACACCTACATCGCGTCCCTGGGCTTCGTGTTCGCTCTGGTTGCGATGGCTGGGCGCGCTCCCGCTCGGTCGCGCGTGTATGGCGGCGCCATCCTGGCCGCGTGGACGCTGTGGGGAGCATGGCGTTTGGACGCTCGCGTCCTCGATTGGCGGAACGAGTCTGCGCTCTACTCGTCTTCGCTGCAAACTAATCCACGGAGCCCCATCCTCCTTTATAATCTCGGCGCCATCGCGGAGCGTATGGGCGAGTTCGACAAGGCGGAGAGCTTCTATCGGCAGGCGCTTTCCTACAATCCCAGGTATGCCCCGCCGATCGCCGGCCTTGGCAATCTCCGCTTCGACCGCGGTGATCTGGCCGAAGCCGCCGCGCTCTACGATCGCGCACGCACTCTCGATCCCCAGTACGGTGCCGCCCTTGGCGGCCTGGCGAACGTCCACCTGGCCCAAGGCGCCGTGCCGCAGGCTATCCAGGAATACAAGCAAGCTGTCTTGCTGGACCCTTCGGATATCACCCTGCGCGTCAATCTCGGAGCCGCGCTGCAGCGCGCCGGAGACCTCGCCGGCGCCGAGAATTCCTGCCGCCTCGCCATCTCCATGGACCCGTTTCAAGACAGGCCCTACTCCAATCTGGGTGCGGTTCTCCTTCAGCAAGGCAGGCTGGATGAGGCTCTCGCGAATTTCCAGACGGCCGTCGGCATCAACCCCGTCAATCGGTCCGCCTATCTGAATATGGCCTCCATCTACCGGCGAAAAGGCGACGTCGCCACCGCCGCCAAAATGGTTTTGAAGGCGGAACAGTCTACCGCCGACTATCGGACCCGCTCGTTCACCCTCGAGCCCCAAACCCCGCGCTGACGCTTGCTACACTGAAAGTTGTCTTCCTCACAGCCCGACCGGCTCCGGGTTTGCGCCGTGAGCTTCCTGAACACCACTCCGCTTGTCTGGGGCATGCTCCACGGCCCGCAGCGCGGCCTCTTCGACCTCGATTTTCAGATTCCGGCCGCCTGCGCCGACCGGGTTGCCAGCGGCGCCGCGGACATCGGCATCATCCCGTCGTTCGAACTCACGCGCCAGAACCTCGCGATCGTACCCGGCACCGGCATCGCCTGTCATGGCCCCGTGCGCAGCATTTTGCTGATCTCCGCGCGCCCCGCCGCCGAGATCCGCCGCCTGGCTGTTGATTCCAGCTCGCGCACCTCGGTGCAACTAGCCCGGGTAATCCTCGAACGCCGCTTCGGCGCCATGCCCGAGCTGATCGCGCATCCTCCGGATCTCGACGCCATGCTGCGTCTTGCCGATGCCGCCCTGATCATCGGCGATCCCGCCTTGCACATCGAACCCGCCCGCCTTCCCTACCACGTCTACGACCTGGGCAAGGAATGGGTGGAGATGACCGGGCTGCCGTTCGTTTTTGCCGTGTGGGCGGGGCGCCAAAGCGTCATCACGCCGGACGTGATCGAGGCGTTCCAGGCATCCTGCCGCTACGGCCGCGCCCGCCTTGAAGAGATTGTGGTCGCCGAATCCGGCCGCCGCGAGATTGCCCCCGACCTGGTCCGCCAATACCTCACCCACCACATCGTGCACCAGCTCGACGCCCGCGATTTCGAAGGCATGGACTTGTTCCTGAACTACGCCCGGCGGGCCGCGCAGTCCGCCTGAGGCCTCGATCGGCTATACTGAGAAGACAGCAATGTATTACCTGGTTTTGTTTGTTCATGTCGTGGTGTGCATCTTCCTGATCATCGTGATCTTGCTGCAGAGCGGCAAGGCGGCGGATCTCGCGGGTGCGTTTGGGGGAATGGGTTCTCAGACGGCGTTTGGCCCGCGCGGTTCGGCCACGCTGCTCTCCAAGGCCACCACCATTTCCGCGGTCCTGTTCATGGTCACGTCGATGTCGTTATCGATCATGGCCACGAAGAACGCGGGCTTGGGCGCGACGGTTTTGGAAGAGAGGGCCCCGGCCAAGACCGCGCCGGCGAAGACGGCTCCGGCTACGCCGGCACCGGCGACCGGCCAGCCGGCGACCACGCCGATCACGGTAACTCCGGAAGGCGGCAAGCCCACGACGATTCAAGTGCCGGTCGTGCCGTCGAATCCGGCTCCGGCGCAACCGGCTCAGCCCGGGCTCGGTCAGAAGCAGGCGCCGGCGAACCAGAAGAAGTAACGCCCCAAAACTTTGCGGAGGTGGCGGAATTGGCAGACGCACTAGCTTGAGGTGCTAGCAATCGCAAGATTGTGGGGGTTCAAATCCCCCTCTCCGCACCATTTTCAATAAGTTACGGGCACTGGTCGATCAGGTGCCGCGTTAGTATTCGTGTGCCGCGTGCGTTTGGCCCGGTCCCCGCCTCATCCATTTTCAACAACATGCAGCGATAGTTACGCACTAGTTTTTTGCGCGCGCCAGATTGTGCCGCAGCGTGCAGCCCGGCGCGAAACCAAAAAGTAATGGCTTATCCTCCATGCAATTGCATGGTTG
>CAYTJD010000109.1:0-24438 GCA_964438005.1 uncultured Solibacteraceae bacterium
GTTTCGGGGCGGCCCCGGGATGCTATACTGAGGGCACACGTCAACTGCGAATGTTCCCCGCGCAAAGCGAGGTGCGGCAGAATTTTCGAGGTTGGCGCGCAGTGTCGGGGCGTGGCTCAGCCTGGCTAGAGCGCCTGGTTCGGGACCAGGAGGTCGGTGGTTCGAATCCACTCGCCCCGACCATTTTGTTTCAATAGCTTATACATTAGGCGCTTCCCAAAAAGTGGTCGGAACTTATCAAAGCTCCTCTAAAGGTGGTCAGTCAGTATCGACATTTGCTGATCAGGAAAGACCCACGCGGTGCATGAGTGGAATAGCCCGGGCTTGCACCAATCCCCACCAGCGGCGATAATGTTGTTTCGGGACGGCGTCGCGCCTTTGAGGTGTTACACTGTCCTGAAACTCGACGTAGGAGCGGAGGAGACCATGTCCCCTATTGCACGCAACCCGATGATGTCGAGCCTGCTCGCCGCCGCCTAGATTAGCCGGCTGGACGGGCTGGCTCCCATCGCTTTCAACCAACAAGTTGATCGCCGCGACGTACTTGTGTGCGTTGTGGCAGGTTGCGCACATGCGCGATAGGGAGTTTTGTCTTGAAACACCATAGACGTCGATTCAAAGAATCGGAATTCGTGGACGATCCGGATTTCGCCGAGGCATTGAGCGGCGGCGAATCCCAACGCCTGTCATCTGAGCGGCAGGCACAACGGAAGGCTCAACAGTTCTGCCGACAGGTGCAACGAGCCTTAAACCTGGCGATCGAAGGCCGAGGTGCCGACGAAGGTATTAGCGGTCTGTTCGTGGAGGAGGTTTCTCCGGCCCCGGATTGCGGGCGGCTCTTGGTGCACGTAGTTATTCCGGAGGGGCGGCCTGTTTTAGATTCCATTGCCACGCTCCAACGTGAAACCCCGCGGCTCCGTTCGGAGGTGGCGATGGCAATCACTCGGAAGCGGGCGCCGGAGTTGTCTTTTGTACCGGTGCTCGCGGTTGGAGGCGATGATGAATAGCTCGTCAATCGCGCCCATCCGGACGTGGCTGGCAGGGCCCTTGGAGCCGGACGTGTCGGAGGCGCTTGAACGCCTCCGGCGCGCTCCTGATGTTCAGGAGATAGCCGTGATGCCCGACGTGCACCTGTCGGCCGACGTGTGCATTGGTGTTGCTGTCGGCACGTCATCGCTGATATACCCGCAGGCGGTGGGTGGCGACATCGGTTGCGGCATGTTGGCTGTTGGCCTGGACGTCGAAGCGGCAGCATTGGAGAGCCCGAGGACTGCCGGCGAAATTCTGAAAGAGCTACGCCGGGCTGTGCCTGCTCGCCGGCGCAATCGCGCCGCGGTCATCCCTCAACCTCCGGAGTTGGCGGCCAACACGTTGAGTCATCCAAGCCTGGAGTCCGTCCGCCGGAATGAAGGCATGATCGAGTTCGCCACGCTTGGTAGCGGGAACCACTTCATTGAACTTCAGGCGGACGACGACGGCCGCCTCTGGCTCATGGTGCACAGCGGGTCGCGGGCGCTCGGCCAGGCAATTCGCGACCACCATCTGGCCCGTGCGCAACCGGCAGACAATCGGCTTCGCGCCCTTGAAGCCAATTCGGTGGAGGGCGCCGAGTATCTTCACGATGCCTCGCACGCCCGGCGTTTTGCCGATGCGTCCCGGAGGGCGATGGCAGCAGAGGTTGAGCGGGTGCTGACAACGGCGCTTGGCGCGCACCTGAGCTGGGACACGGTGATCACGACCGATCACAACCACGTGTCGCTCGAAAATCATGGAGGCCGCGATCTCTGGGTACACCGAAAAGGAGCTATGTCGGCCAGGCTCGGCGAGTGCGGAGTTTTGCCAGGTTCCATGGGCAGCGTCAGTTTCCACGTGGAAGGACGTGGACTGGAGGCGGCGCTGTGTTCGAGTGCTCACGGCGCCGGACGGGCACTAAGCCGAACGGCTGCCCGAAGCAAGGTGACCGAACGCGAGCTCCGACGGCAGATGGCGGGCGTCTGGTACGACTTCCGTATCGGCGAGAAGCTCCGTGACGAAGCCCCGTCCGCATACAAAGACATTCGCGCTGTCCTGCGGGCTCAAAAGGAACTGGTGAAGGTGACACGCACCCTTCGGCCGGTTCTCAACTACAAAGGCGTGTGAGCGCCCGGCCTCATCGAAGTGGCACTCTTCAAGAAAGAGTGCCGCACGGGCCGGCCCTGAAAAGCGGAAGAGTCGAATCGATCTCCGGCAATAGGAGAATCCAACCGGCTCAGAGTTCCTGCCATTCTTCCACGACAACTTGGTACGAATCTTCGTAAAGGACTCTGCCGGGCCGCTTGGACCTCAGCATTCGGACGGGGATACCATGCTCTTTTAGAAGGGTTGCGATTTCCCACATTTTCGCCACGGGCGCGTCGGCCTCATCCTTGAACCAAGTAACGGCATCTCTCGGCCAATTGCCCGCCTTGAACGGCGGAACGGGAAGGTTGGCATTGAGCCAGGTATAGGCCTCCTCCAGCCGGGCTTTCGCATAGTCGTCCAGGTGACCCTTGTCTCGCAGCAACCGGGCCTCGGTAACGATTCCCGTGAGGGATCTGTGATGCTCGGCGTCATGCCCAACCACGAATCGAATAAACATTCTCGTTCACTGTAACCGCCGGAAGCGCGCACCTACTGCCGCCATTCCTGGGTGTTGAAGAGCGTTCTCCACGCGTCGGCTTCAGGATCCTTCTGAGTGCAGCGAGGCCAGCCCTTGTTGCTGATGTCCACCATCGTGAAGTGGTAAGGCGGAGCCCAGCGGATCAGGAAATAGACATCGGGTTCTGGTTGAAAATCCTTCTTCGCGTTCGAAGGCGTAACGGCGACCTGCCAAAGGTCGGGGGTGTGGCAGTGCATTGTGGGGTAGCTGAACTCTCCAGCAACAAAGTCCGAGTGAAGCTTACGATGCCACTGGTGCAAATCAGGGGAGACGGACCACCTCATGCTTTCGTCCCAAGGCTGAGTCAGCCATTCATCCACAAAGTCACGCGGACTAAGAGCAACTGGATCGACACGACGGACCTTGTCCCCCTCGATTTGGAAGTGACGAATGGCCTCTCGACTGTGCACTCCGCCGTCAATGCTCCGTTCAGTGAACTCGATCATCACGTCCACGGGGGCGCTTTTGTTCAAAATCGTATCTTGCGCGCTGAGGCTCCCGACCATGTAGGTCCAGGTTCGAAGGAAAGCAAAATCGGACCCGTCAATCAGGAGTTTCGGGCCTGAACTGTTGACGCGCCAGACCCGGTAGTACACCGCGTGCCAGTTGGAGGAGCACCAAGGCTCGTTGCCGAGTGTCATAAAGAATGTCGGGCCAAACTTGTGGCCGCCATCCCAAGACTGCCCCACGTGCACGGCAACGATGTGTTGCGGCGCATATTTCTTGGGGGAGTAGTCGTTCTGCTCCGATTCCCAGATTCTTTGCCAGCGGTCGCTGATCCGCTTATACGCGTAAGCGGATTCGTCGTATCCGCAAAGGATGCCTACGGCCGTCGTGATAACCAAAAGCCCTTCCTCATTACTAAGTTGAACATCTCCGATAGAACCGAGGAGGTTCTGGTCATCCTTCGAGTCGGTGACGCTCACGGCCTTCAGGTCCTCATTGATTCCGGTGGACGCGGTCTCCAAATGTTCGAGATCTTTCACGGATTCGAGGCGCGATTCGATCCAGTCCCGCAATTGATGCTTTATGACCGTCAACTCCGGAGTGGCGCCCCGCGTCTCGTAGTTCGCCTCGGGAGCATGTGAGTGCATGCCGGCCAGGGTGGCGCGGACGGCATCCAACTGCGCATCTTGAGCGGAGGCGGAGGCGGCGAACAGGAGCGTCAGAAACAGGAGTGGAAGCCGCATGGCGACGATTATAACGAGTAGCACGTGCTACCGACGCCGCCCGAAAACTGTGCCCATTTTTGTGCCCACCCCACGCATAGAAGCGTTACTCGGAATTGCCAGCCCCGGCGCGCGGAAGGCCCGCAAGCCTTTGAAGACTCGCGACATATCGCAACCCTGCGCAAAACTGTTGTGCCGCCGCTAAGTCTTTGATAGTACGTGGGTTGATGGTTCGGGACCAGGAGGTCGGTGGTTCGAATCCACTCGCCCCGACCATTTTGTTTTCAATAGCTTATACATTAGGCGCTTCCCAAAAAGTGGTCGGAACTTATCAAAGCTCCTCTAAAGGTGGTCAGTCAGTATCGACATTTGCTGATCAGGAAAGACCTGTCGGAACGCAGAGCGGAAGACAAGACCTGAGCGAAATGCAGTAGCCGCGGGAGTCACGCCGGTATACAAGTTGCGTTGCAGCGGGCCCTGCAGCTCCAGGTCCACCTTTCGTCACATGTGGCTCGAAGACCAATTGCCCTTGGCTGGTGGCGCCGGACGGACGAAGGCGATTCGGATAATCGCCTGTCCAGCGTGTGGTGAGTCTACCACTGGTGATAACGTCCTTTGATTTTCCGGTAGATCACCACAAGAAGGCTCGCCTGCAGTCTGAAAATGGACAGCAAAGAACCATCCCATCGTCGAGCAGTGCAGCACCGCATGCCGGCCTCGATTGGTCTTCACCAATTACGGCCGTCGTGGCTCACAGCAAGAAATAAACTCGGCATTCGCCGCGCTCAGCGACCGAATGCGGAACGTCCGGCGAATTTGGCCTGGGAACCCAAGCGCTCCTCGATTCGAAGGAACTGGTTGAACTTGGCCACCCGTTCGCTGCGGCATCCCGAACCGGTCTTGATGTGACCGGAGCCGGTGGCCACTGTGAGATCGGCAATGAAGGTGTCTTCAGTCTCGCCGGAACGATGCGATACGAAGCAACGGTAATTGCTGTGTCTTGCCAATTCAATCGTGTCCAGGGTTTCCGTAACAGAGCCGACCTGGTTGAGCTTGATCAATACCGCGTTGGCAATCCCCTTATCGATTCCGTCCTGCAAGATTCGAGGGTTCGTACAGAAGACGTCATCGCCCACCAGTTCGATGCGCGATCCGAGGGACGAGGTGAGATCTCTCCATCCGTCCCAATCGTTCTCCCCCATGCCATCTTCCAGGAGAACGATCGGATACTGCTTCGCCCACGACTCCCAAAGCTTGATCAGTTCCTGCGACGTGATGGCCTTCTTCGTTGACTTGAAAAGCACGTACTTCCCGTCATCCCACATTTCGCTCGCCGCCGCAGACAAATAGAGATATCCTCGCCGGGCGACGGCCGTACTGTAACTCTTGCCGCGGAGCACCTGCTTCAGCGTGTGGAAGGTCTCCATTCCTTTTCGAATCGCTTCCGCGAAGGTCGGAGCATTGTGCGGCGCAATCATGAATTCCTGAAAATCCACTGTATTGTCGGCGTGCTTCCCGCCATTCAAGACGTTCATGCACGGAACCGGCAGAATACATGCGTTGGCGCCGCCGAGGTATCGGTACAGTGGCATGCCATGGGCGGAAGCGGCTGCCCTGGCGACGGCCATCGACACCGCGAGGATCGCGTTGGCTCCCAGTTTGCTTTTATTCGGTGTTCCGTCCACCGCTAACATGGCGGCATCCACCGCGCTGATCGGAGCCATCCAAGCCGGTCACAGCGGTTCTGATGGATTTATTGATGTTGTCGACGGCTTTGGTGACGCCCTTGCCACCGTACCTGGATTTGTCACCAGGCAAGATTCCCACATTCCCACGGCTCCGGCGACGTTTCTTCTCTCCAAGACCAAAAAACACTGCAGGCGGGCTGTCGCCCCCCGCCCGGGCGGCGCTCCGCGCCGCCTAAGTGGTTCCCTTTTACTCCGCCCAGGTGGTCTACTTTTACTCCGCCCTTGGACATAAGACGTGGTCGTGGAAAACTCTGTCGAAGAACCGCTTCGATGATCGTCCGTGGGTCAAGGTTGCGCCGGATGGAACGGTGCATGTTATTTGGAACGACGGCGGCGTGTTCTATCGCGCGAGCAGGGATCGCGGCGCGACTTGGAGCGAGTCGGCGCGCCTGAACGAGCACGGAGGGTCGAGCCATCTCGCTGTCGGCCCGCATGGCGAGATCGCGGTGCGTATCGTGCCTTTGTCCGCTTCCGGCTTCCAATACGATGAAGGAGTCGATCTCATCGCGGTGAGCGCGGATGGAGGAAAGACATGGCAGAAGCGTCCCGCGCCTGGGGACCGCGAATGGGCGGAAACCATCAATGCCACCGTGCCGCGCTGGGTGGAACCACTCGCCTGGATGGCGCGCTCTACTCGCTCTGGACTAACTTGAAAGGGCTCTGGATGGCGCGGTCGCGCGACAGGGGAGAGAGCTGGAAGATGTGGCAGGTGCTTGGGAGTGACGAAGTTCTGTATTTCCCGTATCTGGTTGCGGGGCCGCGACCGAACGAGCTTGCGGGGGCTTGGTTCTCAGGTAAAGGCGATGCCATGCATGCTCACGTTGCGCTTTTCGAAATGGGTGCGGGCGACGCTCCGCCGCGCACACCCTTCTGCGCCAGGTGTGTGCCGTCATAGGTCGGGATGCTCGTCATCCCGGCGGCGAAGGCGCCGCCATAAATCCACACCATTACGGGCAGCTTGTCATTCGCAGTCTTTGCGGGCGTCCACACATTGAGGTAGAGGCAATCTTCGCTGAGCGCGGGCGGCGCGCCAAATCGTCCCGCTTGGCCTGCGTTCTGCATACAACCGGGTGCAAACGAGGAGGTCTGTTTCACGGCGCTCCAAGGCTTCACAGGTTGGGGCGATCTCCAGCGCAAGGGGCCAACAGGCGGCGCGGCGAAAGGAATGCCCTTAAACGAAACCACGCCATCGGCGGAAATACCGGCGACGCGTCCGCCGGTCACATCCGTTTCGCTGATGTCGGCATTCGCATGGGAAACGAAAATCGCGGCGATCAGGGCGGCGAGGAATGACAGCTTCTGCACGGAAACCACCTCCGTAACCAGACCACACAACGAACTTCCGCCGGTGGCCAGTTTTGACCTTCGATTTTATTCCAGAAGAGACAAGTCAGCGCACCAGATCAGATCGCCACGGGTTCGGCGGCGCGGGCGCGGGAACTCCGGGCTCGGAGAAGCACTAAATCCGCGAGCGAAACCACAGCGGCACATGCCACGAACAGCCAGCCCGCCGTGAAGCCTCCCGTTGTGTCGCGCAGATAGCCCAGCATTTGGGGCCCAAGGTAACCGAAAATACCGCTTCCCAAACCAACGATGCCTACTCCGGTGCCGATCTGATCCAGGGGCAAAACAGCGCCGCAGATCGCGTAGATCTGATTTGTGGCAGCGTGGCCGAGCGAGACGACCAGCGCAATCCCGATTCGGAAGACAAGCAAGTCATGCGACAGCACTGCGAAACTGGCGGGAACCAGCAACGCTGCCAGGAGAATCATGATGTTCCAGCGGGAATAACGGTCGCACAACCAGCCGACGCCAAGATTCAGGAATATGCTGAACAGGTAGCTGGAGCTGATAATCGCCGCCGATTCTGCTGCGTTCCGGCCGAAGACGCTCTCCACCGCATACGGCACGAAAAACGTGACGCTGAAGCCGCCCATGTTGATCAGGCCTAGAAGAATGAGTCCCCACATAACGGGATGGCGCACGGCAGACAAAGATCCGCGGGTGAGCGTGTGTCCGTGCGATCCTGCGGAAGACGCGGCGACGGCTGGGGACGGACGATAGAGCGCCGCAAAGAGCGCGCCGCCGAAAACGGCAATAACGGCGAAGCCGAAGATTCCTCCTCTCCAACCGACCCACTCCGCCAGGCGTGTTCCAAAAGGTGCGCCGATCACTGAGGCCAGAGCGGCCAGCGCGCCCAGGACGCCCATAGTCCTGCTGCGATACTTCTCCGGAGTGCCGACCGCCATGGCCGTGAACACGCAGATGAACGCAAAACGGTAGCCGACGAGCCAGACTGCACGGCTTGCGAGCGCGACACCATATGAGTGCGCAAACCCGAGGGTGGCGAGGCCCACCGCGGTCACCGCCAGCCCGCTCAACAGCATTCGCTTTTCGCCGAACCGAGCGGCCAGAATTCCGGCGGGGAGGCTGATGAAGATCGCAATCAGACCGTACATCCCGGTGAACAGCCCCATCTGCGAATACGAGGCGGAGAACTCCCTGCGGATGGCCGGCAGAAGCGGGGAAAAGCCCAGGCTCGACATCTGGATTGCCATCATCGCGAGGATCACGGCAGCGACGGAGATGGCCCAGTGCCGTACTCGCCTTGGAGCTGCGTTCGGCGCGGTCATTCGAACTTCCTGGCGGCCACTTTGGTTTCGACCCGCTGTTCCAGAAACTGCGCGACCTTGCGACGCATTTCAGCTGCATCCCAGCTTCGCGCGTCCACCATGTCGGCAACTATCGGCAATACCGGAATGCCGGCACGCTCCAGACCGAGTTCAATGAACCGGTTGCCTGTCGCCGAGGGACGCGTGCCGATGGGTGTGAGTACCAGAGCCGCATCAATGCGATGCCGTTTTGCCTGTTCCAGGATCCATTCGTTGGCCCATGGCGGGTTGTGCAATTGTTCGTTCATGCTGACCGTGCGGCTGGCAAGAGCTCTCAGTGGATCATCCAGACCATATCGAATGTAGCCGTCCGGTCCGAACGCCAGGTACATCGACCAGACAAACACGGCGCCGTAATCGGCTTCGAATGCCGTGTAGAAATCCATATCGTGCCAGAGCCCTGCGCCCACCCACATAAGGCGCAGGCGCTCGCCGGAACAGGCAGCAATGCTCTGTTCGACCCGCTCCTTCACCTCATCGCGGAATCGCTTTGCATGCGAGATGGCCCAATCAGACCCGCGCAGCCATTGTGCGGCCATCACGTTGCTGACCTGCTCCTGCATGCGAACCGGAGTCTGCGGAGCGCCGCAGATCAACTCAACGACCTCTCCGAAATATTCCTCCTGACGGTTTACGCCATCCATCAGCGTGCGCAGACGTTCGAGATCGAACTTTTTCGACGTGATCCGCTCAAGGCTCTCGATCAGCCTGCGGAATTGCGCCACCATGAACTCCAGCCGATGCCCTTCGAACAATTCTCGCCAGCGATGCCGGCTCAATTCCCACCAGCGAACGGGGAGTTCCGAAGCGCCGGGCGCATCCAGTGCGATGAACTCCGTGCCGAACGTCTCGGACCAGATTCCAAAGACGCGCTGAATGCAATCGCATGTCAGGCGGGCTGCCATTAGCGCCGGCCTCGGCAGGCCGCCCCAAGGCGCAGGCGCGGCGTCCGAACACAGCGTGGATGCCAGCGGCAGGCTGCAATACCGGCAAAGGCCTTCGTGAAAACCTTTCGCATTCATCGAGTCCAGATAAGCCGGCGAGAGCCCTTTCGCCGAAGTAATGGCTGCCCACCACTGATTACTGACCACCGGAACGTCCATCGACTGAAACAGCTCAAGCGGCATATCCGCCTGGACAAGCGCGTACGGCTTCTGATTCTCGAATACATCGCGTCGAAGCTCGGCAAACCACGCTTTCTGGTGCGCGGCTGCGGCAACTGTGCATTCAAGTTGTTTGTCCGCCATTCGTCGTCAGCTTCCTTTGACGATACCGGAAATGAAGTGAGCGATTCCTGCACGGCAGCCCGGGCTCAATTCCTCCGAGGCATCCTCCCGCACGAGCAGGTTCGGGATACCGCGCTGGTCGAGCGTTTCTCGCAGCCTTGGATAGTCCCACCCTACAACATCGTCTTCGGGCGGCAGATAGAAAACCACTCCATCGACATTCGTCGCGGTGGCGATAAACCACTCGTCTGCGGCCTCTCGTGGGAACACGCGTGGACTCGGCGCGTCCAGGTAATATGCTTCGATGATCGACCGAACCACGTCGCCCGTTGTTGCGATTTCCTTCGGGACGGCTCGCGAACCCCACCAGTCGTCTTCCGCCACCACTACGGCCCGGTGCGACTCAATGATGCGGTGCAGCCCGGTGTGATTTAGCGGAGATCCCTTAATCAGAATGCGCGCCGCGCGCAAAGGCGGACGGCGCGAGAGTTCGGTTAGCGCTTCGTCAGCAAGCTGCGCATACTCCGCACGATCCATAAAATACACAGCGCCGATGAGCGCCAACGCCTCGACTCCGCCCAGTCGCGGCTCCGCGCTTTGACGAAGATCCAACAATCTCCGAATTGCCCGCGATGCCCGGTTCGAGTCTTCGACAGCCCGTGCGAGCTCAGCTGGTGCAATTGATCGGCCCGCACGATGTTCCAGATGTTTTATCAAGTCGCGCGTCCGCTCCAACCCGTACATCTCGGCTTCCGGCGAACGAGCGTGCAACAGATTATAGAGGTAAAGTTCGGGCAAAGCGGTCGCGTATTTCTGGCGCGCTATCTCGTGCAAATAAAGAAAGAGCTTGTGTTCCTGCTCGGACGTTCGGGGAATCACGACCATCCCGAGGAACGGCCACGCTCCGGATGCGATGCCGTCGAAGACACCACGGATTCGCCCCCCGAAAACGCCGTCTTCCATGAACTGGCTGGCGAAGGGAAACGGTCCCCGCGACGGATTCAGCATTACCGGAAAAAACCCAGCCGCGCGCAGCAATTCCCACGGCACCGTGTTCGAAGTTACTCCGGCGACTGGCATTCCCTCCCTGGATTTGTCCATCGCCTGGGCGAAAGGATGCTCGTAATGCCAGATCAGACGCGCCACCGCGGAAGGAGTCTTCACCGTCACGGCTCAGATCGCTCCGCTGGATTTCAGACGTTCCAGACGTTCCGGAGAATAGCCGAGCAGCCCGCCGTAGACAGCTTCGTTGTGCTCGCCCAGCGCGGCCGCGGGCTGGTCAAACCCGGCTCTCGCCCCAGAAAATTTGATGGGAATGCCCATCCCGTATACCTCGTCGACGGCCCCGTATTTCGGGTGCTCGAGGCGGACCGTTTCGGCCCGGGCGAGTACACGGGGATCTCTGACGGCTTCATCCGGGCTCCTCACCTCCGCCGCGGGCACCCCCGCGCTTTCGAGACGCGATACAGCTTCCGCATTCGTATAGCGGCTGGTGAACTCCGTGATGATCGCGTCCAACTCGCGAACGTTCTCGACGCGAGCATCGCGCGTAGAGAACCGGGGATCGTCGTTCAATTCAGTTCGCCCCATTGCTTTAAACAACGAACGGGCGAATGCTTCCTGGGGCGCGCAAATTGAGATGTAGCCATCCTTAGTGCGATATAGACCGAAAGGCGCCAGTCGCGGAACGGTCAGACCTGTGCGTTGCGGGATACCGCATCGCGCCAGAAGGTCGAAAGTTTCGACCGCCACCATCATGGTCAGGGCGCCCAGCATGGAGACATCGATGTGTTGTCCCTGCCCGGTGCGCTGAGCCTGATGCAGCGCGGCCAGGATGCCGATCACACCGAACAGCGGAGCGGCTAGGTCTCCTATTGGCAGACCCACGCGAATGGGCGGATCGTCAGGTCCGCCGGAGGTCATCATCGTGCCGCTCAGGGCCTGGATAATGGCGTCCATTGCTTTGGCGGTGCTCGCATCCGGGGTGCTTCCGAACCCCGTGATGGAACAATAGATGATCTTTGGATTGACCTCACGCACGAAAGAGTAGCCGAGTCCAAGTTTGTCCAGCGTGCCGCGGCTGAAGTTCTCGACCACGATGGCGGACTTCCTCGCCAGATCTGCATATACCGCGCGCGCGTCGGGGTGCTTCAGGTTCAAAGTCACGCACAGTTTATTGCGAAGTCGATTCAGAGCGGAAACCGAAACATCGTCTTCGTATTCACGAGTGAGTTTGGGGCCCGTCGCCCCGAGGTAGGGAGCGTTCGTCCGGCATGAATCCCCGCCCGCCGGGTTTTCAACCTTGATCACTTTCGCGCCCAGGCCGGCCAGAATCAGCGTTGCGAACGGCCCCGCGAGTGCGACCGTCAGGTCGAGGACGGTGATGCCATCAAGCGGCTTGCCCGAGGTTGGTTCCATTCAGATGGAAAGGGTAAAGCTATTTCCCTCTGTACCTGTCAAAGAAGTCGAAGACAGCCGGCAACACCAAGGGCACCATGCCGCCGTGATCTGCCTTGACCTCATAGTATTCAAAGGAGAAATCCTGCTCAAATATCCAGTCTCGCATCACATGGCTCCCCTGCAGGGAAGGCGTGGCCAGCGTGCCCTCACTCATCATGATGGGGATGGTACGCAGGTGATCCCAGGGATAGTGCGCCTGGTCGACGAACGGCCCGGACATAGGCGCAATGGCGCGCCAATACTTCGAGTACTTCGCGCCCAGGTACCATGTTCCGCCCGAACCCATCGAATGTCCCGCGAGGAATATCGACGCCCTGTCGATCGGATATTCATTCAGTACGATCTCGAGGACGTTGATCACATCCTTCTCGCTGAGTTCGAGCGTGTGTTCCACTTCCGGTGTTACGCCAGCCCTTTGTTTGGCCGCGGCCTCCGGCTGGCCAAAAACTGCCGGTAGCCGGAGAGGCGTGCCGTATGCTCCCACGGGGCTGTAGCCGAGCGGCGACACAACTACGTAACCATGTTGCTCAGCCAGGCGCATGATCTGCTGGTTGTTCATGTCCATGTAGCGGTTCTCATCGGAACCGGCGCCCTGGAGCATCACAATGAGTGGCAGCCTCGACTGACCATCCCATTCGGTGGGCACGTACAGGCGATAGGGCATGGCCTTTTTTGCCGGAGGAAAATCATAGGTTCGATGCTGATCTCCCTTAGCGCGCCGCCGAGGGTTGGGGGCGGATAGCGCGTCTTTGGCAAGCTGCTGCGATTCCAGAATCTGCCGATCGGCATCCAGCGCGGAGCCGAACGGGATTGGCGGCCCCTGGGCCAGAAGTTCAGCACAAACGAATGCAAGCAGTAATGCGGATGCTGTTCTCATTTCAGATTTTTCGTCTGCACAACCCATTTCGGATTTACGCACAAACCGCAGTCCGCGCCACGGAACAGGAGCGCCGCTTTCTGGTCGCCTTTCAACTGCCAGTTCAGCCATGCCACCGCGATACCGGCGAATTCGCCGCCATTCGGCTGGTTATACGTGCCGCCGTGTCCGACGCCACGCTCCCACGCGCGAAATACCGGGATCGATTTCAAGTATTCAAAGTCGGCATTGGCGTTGTTGAATGCGATATCGGTCGAGTCCCCGGTGATGTAAGCCATGGGAACGTGTATGGATTCCAGGTCTTTCTTGCCGATTGTTTTCCCGCCGCCCATGTTCGAGGGCTGCGCGAAGAGGCCACTGTTCCAGACCACGGCGGTTGTGATGCGGCTGTCCGCGGCTACTTCGATCGCCTGCACGCCGCCGCACGACTGACCCATCACCGCGATCCTCCCAATATTAAGATGCTCATAGTATTTGCTGTCGGCGCGGTCGTTCTCGGCCGTCGCCCACTTGATCGCATCGATCATCTGAGAGGGATGAGTTGCGGCCGGCGGCAGATTGCGTGGAAGCTGGGTCGTGTCAGCGGGTTGTTGTATCGGCTGTCGCGGCGGCGCTGCAAGAGCGGGCGCTCCAGCCGGACCAGCCGTATTGCGTTCGACAATCGGCCCCAAAGCGACGGCGACAAAGCCGTACGAAGAGATATCGGTGAGAAAGTTGCTAAATGAGTTCCCCGCGTTCACGCAGGCGCCGTTGCCCCAGACGACAAGTGGCAGAGTTGCGCCGTTTAGCGCCGAGAGGTCTTCCGGGCGGTAGATCGTGTGGTCCGGTAGACCCGCGTCCATTTCCATCACAGCTTTGAATGGACCTGAGCCCGTCGTCGGCCGCGACGCCGCGCCCCCGCGGGTTTGTGCCACACTGTTCCAGCTGATCAGTACTCCTGCCAGGACAACAGACGACATTGCTGCGTACCGCCATGTGATCAAAGTCATTGGTTTATCCTCTCAGAAACCAAGAAGTCAGCTCAACTAGTCTTCCTGGACAGTATCGCGCGGAGCAGGCGCGTGATTTTCGGCCTGATTTCCTAGTACAATTTTTCCCGGGGGAACGGAAATGAAGGTTGTGATCGGTTTATTCGTGATTGCGCAATTCGCGCTGGCACAGGGGCCGTCCCCTGCCGCCGGCCCGTGCGCGCCTCCGCCTCCGGCTCCGCGTGCGAATCCACCTGTGGCGCGCGCTCCTCGCGAGACCGTTCCGGCAACGCCGGAAGACCGCGCCGCGATCGCCAGACTCTCAGACCTCCCTGCCTGGCATGCGGGAGCCGGCGACGGCGATTATTCGATCGGGCCTGAGTACGCGCCTGCTCCGGAACAGAACAAACGCACCGGTGTTCCCGAGGGGAAGGTCGTTGAATTCGTCATGGATTCGGCCGAGAGCAAATTCTATCCCGGCGTCAACGGGCCGTTCCAGCGGCACGTATGTGTTTACGTTCCCGCCCAGTATGTGCCTGGCACCGCCGCGCCCGTGATCGTGTCGGCGGATGCCTACGGAATGCGCTACGCCTTGCCGACGATTCTTGACAACATGATTGCCGACCACCGGCTTCCCGTGATGGTGGCCGTCATGATTGCCAATGGCGGCCCCGAGCGCAGCATGGAATACGATACCGTTTCCGCCAAGTACGCCGACTACGTGGAAGCCGAGGTCCTGCCGCGCGCCGAAAAAGAGGCCCACATCAAGGTGACGAAAGATCCCGAAGGCCGCTTGACCTTCGGAGGAAGTTCGGGTGGGGCGGTAGCCCTTACCATGGCCTGGTTCAAACCGGAGCTTTACCACCGCGTTCTGACGTACTCTGGCACGTATGTGGATCTGCGGGGCGGCCCCGATGCCCCGCACGGCGCCTGGGAATATCTCGAACACTTCATTCCCGATCATCCGGCCAAGCCGCTGCGGGTCTGGATGGAGGTCGCGCAGAATGATATCGGCGCCGACACCGCATCCTCGAATCGCCGGAACTGGGTCATCGCCAACCAGCGCATGGCCGCGGTCATGAAGGCCAAGGGCTACCACTACCAGTTCGTTTACGCGAAGAACGCGGGCCACGTTGACGCCAAGGTGATCGATCAGACTCTGCCGCAGGCACTCGAATATCTTTGGAAGGGTTATCCGATTCAGAAGTAGCTATCGTTGAGGGAGCGCGAAATCATGGCTCGCGATCGGCGAACGGCGTCCGTAACTCAAAGGGAGACTTCACCATGAAATCCCCACCTGCGCGGCTCGAACTGGATCGTCGCGGTTTCATCAAGGGGCTGGGCGCCCTTGGGGCTGCGGCTTGGACATTGTCCCCGGCCCGCGCGTTCGCGTTGCCTGAAGACAAGATCAAGGTAGTCCATTACTTCAGCACTCCTGGCGATGCGCAAGGGCGCCAAGGCCAGCCGATGGTCAATCAGTCCTCCAACGTGGTCATGATTGAGACCGAACGGGGATTGGTTGGAATCGGCGAGGGCGGCGAACCGCGCACTATGGACGAATGCGCAAGCATGTTAATCGGTTTAGACCCGTTCCGAATCGACAACTTGTGGCAGCGCATGATGCGGGGCTACTTTTATCCCGCCGGTCGGGAGAAGCTCCATTCCCTGGGTGCGCTGGATCTGGCCTTGTGGGATCTAAAGGGAAAAGCGCTCGACGTCCCGGTCTGGCAGTTGCTGGGCGGAAAATCGCGAAACTACGTCGAACTGTACTCCACCGCCTACCCATTTCGTGGCGGAACTTTGGAAGACGCGGCGCGCGCCTGTGTTCAAGCAGGCTTCCGCACGTATCGATATGCCACCGACAACCCGCGCGAGCGCGTGGTGGACCGTTTCAAGCTGGTCGGTAAGATGTATGACGATTGCGTGCTCCTGCACAAAGCGACTGGAGATGGCGGATGGGCCATCGACTTTCATACCGAGCTCGATCCAAGCGACGCCATCAATCTCGCGACGATGCTCGAACCCCTGCATCCCTACTTCTGCGAGGATCTGATTCGCAGCGAGAACGTGACCTCCTATGAGCACATCCGCCAGCGCACGCACGTGCCGATCGCCGTTGGGGAGCAGTTCGGCTACAAGTGGGACGTCAATCAGCTGATTGAGCACGAGCTGATCGACTACGCTCGCGTGACCTTGCCGAACGTCGGCGGAATCACAGAATTCATGAAGATCGTTGCGCTAGCCGAGACTCATTACATCGGAATGATTCCCCACTTCACTGGACCCATTTCCGAAGCGGCGCTGGTCCAGTGCCTTACGGCAACATCGCTCACGGCCTTGATGGAGATGCTCGGCGACGGAACGCGCACATGGCCGTACCTGCCAAGAGTCTACGACTTCAAGGAAGGGAAATTGTGGCCCAACGATCGGCCGGGCCTGGGCGTGCAGGTGGACAGAACCAAGCTCACCCAGATCGGTAGATACGATACCTACCGCGCAGGCATGTTGCTGAACCAGCGGCCCGACGGCTCATTCACCAACTGGTAACGATTATAAGGAACAGTGGCGCCGTCCAGCCGTAGGACCGCGGGAGCATGGTTGACCGAAAGCTGCGTTACGCCTCGACCGCGCACACAGCTCACGCAAGCTGGCGTCCACCGACGCATCCGAATAGCTATTTCGGAGCTCCTGGGGAGGAAGATGGAGTGGACGGTGCGCTTCCCTCCGGTGGAGGCCCGGTATAAGCGCGGAAGGTCGAACCGTACTTCTGTAAACCAGCAACGGGCGTACGCGGGCCGTAATGGGGCACAGCCTTCCCGAACTCCAGCGCGCCGCTAAATCCATCCGTGATCGTGGGAATCACCGTGCCCTTGATCTCCTGACAGCAGCATTAATGCAATTCTAGATTCTATGTCCGCGGTGCGTGCGATTCAACCAACATGTCGCATATTATGAAAGCCGGCATGCGCTCCCGGGCGCTTTTTTCCGGCTCTCGGCGTCTGAACGCAGGGATTCAGGCGGCGATCACTTCCGCCGTAATGTCGTTCAGATCGCGGAACCGAAGTGTGCCTTTTTCGGAACCTGTCTCCACTTGAATGCCGAGCTTCTGAAGCCGCTTTGTCGCAGCAGCGCGATTAAAACCAGCCGCTTTGACGCAAAAGTGTGAAAAGCCAGGCTTCTGTCCAGCCGGCGCCGCCTCGATCCCGAGTCGTGTATCGGCCAGCCGGAACCAGACGCGTCTTCCCTGTGCTTCACGCGCCGCCTCGGGACCGAAAAGCTTCCGATAATGCGCGGCGGACTTCTCCACATCGCTGACCGACACGATGATATGGTCAAGCCCCACCGGCGTGAGTGCCGCAGGCTCGGTCGTCACCCGTCCGCCCGGCATGAGAGTGTCGAACAAACCATGGGTCGCGTTCACGAGTTGCAGCCGCAGATTATCGGGATCGGAAAGCATCGGCAGCACACCCGGAGGCGCCGCCAGTCCCGCCGCCGTGATCTGCACCTTCACTTCAGGTTTTCCGAAATCCGCTTCCACGAAATCGATAACGGCCGCAGCAATGTGATCGATCCAGGGAGTGACGTTGGGCTGGGGGCCGAGCGCGATATACGCCTGTCCCAGACGAACGTAATAGCGCTGCACGCCCATCCGCTCGTGAAAGACCTGCGGATCGAAAATCTTTCCGTAAAAAATTGCAGCCTGCTGTGGATCGGGAACGGTGATCGAAAGATGATCGAGCCCCGTGGTCTGCAGCGGCAGCAGGGGGCGCTGCGAGGAAGCGCTGCGGGAAAGCACGGCGCCTGTCGCAAGGCCTGCCGCCCACACCAGCCATTTCCGTCTTTCGATCATAGGCCCGTTGGATGTAGAGAGGCTTTTCACGAACGAGAGTTCCGGCTGGCTCCATCATATTAAAAAGCTGAAAGCGTGGTGCCGCTGAGCATCGGCAGGGGCCGCTGCGCTCAACCCGTCAATCTGCGATAGACTACCGCACTATGCAGCTTGTCCGTTTGATCCCACTTTCGGTTTTCCTGAGCGTCGTGGCTTCTGGTCAGTCAATCGATACTGGCACAGCTCACAAAGCAGCGGCGACAGCTTTGTTGAACTCGAATAACACCGGAGCCGCGCACCTTGCCTGCCCCGCTGCCATCTTTCCCGAGCCGGCCTCCAACCCGCCGGGCGGCGGTCCAGCACGAGGCGCGGACACTCAAGACGGCGGGCGCGCCGGCGGCCGCGGAAACGCCGGACGCGGCGGAATCCCGCCGCGCGAGAACTGGTACGCCGAAGGTGGGCAGGTTTTCGACAACCTCTATATGCTCACTACAAAGGTCAACAGCGCCTGGGCCGTGAAGACTTCCGCCGGCATCATTCTGATCGACACCCTTTTCGGCTACGCCGCACAGGACGAAATCGTGGATGGCATGAAGAAGCTTGGCCTCGATCCGGCCGATATCAAATATGTGGTCATCAGTCATGCGCACGGCGATCACGATGGCTCCGTTAAATTTCTGCAGGATACTTACCATCCCCACGTCATCCTGTCGCCCAAAGACTGGGAACTTGCCGCGCGGCAAGCGACGCCATACAGCCATGATGTGGACGCTACGGACGGACAGAAGCTGACACTGGGGGATACAACAATCACGATCTACATCACTCCCGGTCACACCGGCGGCACTCTGTCCTTCCTCGTCCCGGTGAAGGACCACGGTGTCCCTCACCTGGCGATGGAGTGGGGCGGGACTGCTCTGAGCAAAAACACGTCGAAGGAAATGCTGCAGTCCTACATTTCGAACGCGGGCCGCCTACTGGATATCGCAGATGGCGCCGGCGCCGATGTGATCATCGGCAACCACACCGAATATAACGACGCGCTCGTAAGGTTGGAGCAGACCAAAGCGCGGAAACCCGGCGAACCTAATCCGTGGGTGGTCGGCAAGCCGGAGGTCCGGAAGTACCTCACTGTCGTTCAGGAATGCGCGAAATCTTGGCTCGCAATCGGGGAGGGGCGCCCATGACCGAGCCGTTCTGATCGGCGTATCCTGTGTCTGGGCCGAAAAACGCGAATCGGGTTGGAGCGCCCTGACGGCAAGGACCGAGGCAAAGAGAAACAACATGCCAATGAACCGACGTGAACTTCTATTGGCTTCGATGGCAGGGGCCGCCGCATTGAATAGCGGGAAGACGTTCGCGGCTTCCCCGGCAAACATTCAAGCCGCGATCGACGCATCCAGGATTGGCGCGCCGATCAATCCTATGATTTTCGGCGGCTACATGGAACCGGCCACCACGAGAGTTTGGGCCGAAATGTTAACCGATCGGAAGTTTTTGAACCCGATTGCCGACGTGCCGGCCGCTGCGCCCGCAAATCCGATCGCGCGGCGCTTTGCTGGCGAGCCGTTCCGGCCCGTTGGATCCGCCGGAACGGTCGAGATGGACAGTGTGAAGGCATTTGTCGGCGCGCACAGCCCGCGTGTCAAGCTCGCCGGGTCCGAGCCGCGCGGCATCCAGCAGTCTGGATTGCGGCTGCACAACGGGAAGTCGTATGTGGGCCGCGTCTGGCTTGCCGGCGATACCGGGGCCAAAATTGTCGTCCGGCTGGTCTGGGGAACCGGCGCGAACGAGTCGCAAACCATCGCCATCGCGCCGCTAACGAGTGCATACCGGAAGTTTCCCCTAAAGTTCACCGCGCTAGCCGACTCAGCAAATGCGCGGCTGGAGATCGTGGGCACCGGTAGCGGCACGTTTCACATCGGGGCCGCCTCGCTTATGCCGGCCGACAATATGCAGGGGTTTCATGCCGGGCAGATTCAGGCTTTCCGGGATGCCGGCTTCAAAATGGCCAAGTGGCCCGGAGGCAACTTCGTCTCTGCCTATGACTTCCGCGACGGCCTTGGCGACGTGGATAAGCGCGCGCCGAAAGCCCAGCTGATGTGGGGTGGCAGGGCCGAATCCAACGATGTCGGCCTTCACGAATTTGTGGCCTTCTGCCGGCTGCTGGGAGCGGAGCCCGATCTCACCATCAACAGCGGCTTCGGAGATGCGAACAGCGCAGCCGAGCAGGTCGAGTACTGCAACGGCTCGGTTAAGACTCATATGGGAAGAGTGCGGGCGCAGAACGGCAGTCCCGAGCCATTCCATATTCGCTACTGGACAATCGGCAACGAAATGTACGGTCCCTGGCAGTACGGCCGCATGTCGTTGAACCAGTACTGGGCGAAGCACAACTTAATCGTAGAAGCCATGAAAAGGGTGGACCCCACAATCAAAGTGGTCCTGTCCGGGGCAACCATCTGTGAAAGATCCATTGGCGGCGCCGAGAAAAAGGGCAATTTCTTCCCGAGCGAGTGGGAGCCGCCTATACCCGAGAGGCTGCCCTGGGAACTCTGGGGCCACGAGGACTGGACCGGATTGCTGCTCACCAACTGCGAGGGCAACGTCGATTTCGTTTCCGAGCATACGTACTCGTATCCCCGCCTGGCATATGACGCGCAGAAGCAGTCCTTTGTGAATGCCGACGATCCGTTGCCCGCCCAGGCGCGCAGGACCTCGAATCGGGTCGGCGAAGCGTTGGAAGTGTGGGCGAAGTATGCCGAAAAGCTGCCGTGGCTGAAAGAGAAGAACGTCAAGTTCATTTTCGACGAGTGGGGTTGCCGTCATCGACAGATGGGCGGCGCCTACCAGCCGCCCGGCATGCTGACGCCGCTCTGTTACGCGCTCTTTCTGAATGAGGTGTTCCGTAATTCCGATATGGTGGAAGCCAGTTGCGCGACCGGAGGTCTGGGGACTGTACTGGTTGACAATACTGGCGAGGTTACCGGATTCTCTGCGGAAGGATTGGTCATGAAGCTCATGGCCAACCATTTTGCCGGCGCTGTACCGGTCACGGTGGGAGGAAACTCGCCTCAGCAGGCTGTGCGCGGTACCCCGTGGGTGGATATTCCCAAAGTTCCCATCGGTAGTCCCACCTATCCCCTCGATGTGACCGCAGCCCTTTCCAGCGACGGCAAGAAATTCATCTTCTCCGTTGTCAACCCGACGGAAGAGAAGCAGGAGTTGTCGCCAAAAGTTACGGGACTCAAGCTGCGTGGCCCTGGCAAGCTGTTCCAGATCGCTCCGCCCAGCCTGACTTCTGCGAATTTACCGGGCCAAAAGCCAGCCGTCGAAATCGTGGAACATCCGCAAACGTCGTTTCCGGAGACGCTGCAAATCCCGCCCGTCAGCATCGGCGTATACGAGTTCGAGATAGAAAGCGCGTAACTGCGAAGGGGCTATTCCGGCTTACTGAAGTTCCATCTTCCTTACTTCTTCAGGATTTGTTGATCGCGACCGCCGGTTCAGCTGAGTATCGACGGCGCCACCCCGTCTCCATCATTTAGGCTCCCCTTCACGACACCCCACCCCAACGCCTAGCGGCGTTGGGCCGTCTGGTCTCTAAGTCCCGAAAACTCCTGCGGCGTCGGATTATGCTTTGGCGTTGCGGAGGTGTCGATGACTTCTCAGGGAAATTACGAGCTGTCCGGCCTCCCCTCTGAGGATCCGCTCGAAGCGTGGTTAAGCTCCCTGTCCGGCGTGGAAAGTTCTTCAGCGAAGGGTGTGTCTGCAGAAGCGGCGCTGGGCGCCGAGTTGTTTCAGGATGTCTTAAAGGGCGCGGGAGATCTATCTCGCGCGCCCTGAATGCGAAGACGGACTAGAACGTAAATCGGGCGACCAGCGTGCCGGCGCGCGGATTGACGGCGCCCACCGTCTCTGGAACGATGGTGCCGAAGCCGCCGCTGTACAAGCCTTTGTTCGGACCGGAAGTGAACCTGGTGGGGGCGGTCGCGAAGTTGCCGAGGTTGATCGCGCTGGTTGTGCCGCCCGGAATCGGGAGTTGCACCCGGTTGAAGATATTCGTGAACTCGGCGCGAATTTGCAGAACGTAACGTTCTTTGATGCGGAAATTGCGGCTGAAGTTGGCGTTCTCCGCCGGGTAGCGGAAGCCCCGGAAGGAGCGCAGCGAGCTTTCATTGGCCGCAAACTGCCCGTCGGGGATGTTCGTGAATGCCGCCGGGTTCAGCACCTGCGTCGTAGTCGGGTCGAAGCAGTGGCAGTTGATGTTGAGCGGGTCGGTGTGGTGCTGGCCGCTGAGATCGGTCCAGTTCACCGACCACGGGCTCATCCCCGGAATCAGTTGCGCCGGGCCCGGTCCGTAGCCGAGGAAATTGCTGATGGGTGCGGCGCCGGAACTGGTCGGAAGGCCGACCAAAGCCGCGCTCTGGTAGCTCAGATACCAGCCCGTACCCCACCCGGACAGAATGGAGTTGAGCACTTTGTTGCTCAAGATACCGGAGGTAAAGCGCGGCACCTCGTATTGGGCGCTCAGCCGGAGCTGGTGCGGAGTGTCATACGGGCTGAGGGTCTTGCCCAAACTCCGGTTAAAGGGATCAGGGGAGCCCATCAAAGCCAAATTCTTCGAGTAGGTGTAATTCGCATTGAAGGTCAAACCGTGGCTGAAACGTTTGGTAAATGTGAGCTGGAGCGCGTCGTACCAGCTTTTCGCGTCGGGCGCGCCCAAGGGAGCCATGACCCCGCTGTATTGAGGGAACGGCACCAGCGCCTGGCGAACCGTCTGATTCTGCGGGAAATTGCTGTAAGGGAGGAACTGCGTGAGGCCTACGGACGCCAAAGCTGTCTTCTGCGCCGCAGTCAGGGCCGATATGGGAGTGTTGAACGCGGTGGAGAGCACCGGATTGCTGAGGTTTGAACCAGAGATTCCAAGGGCGGCAAGCTGCGACAGACTGAACACGTTTGCCGGTGCGAGGGGAGCGTAGCCGGGGGGGAGGCCGGTGGTGCCGAAGGGGGCGGGGGCGAAGGCGCCGGGAGCTGTCTCCCAAACCCCGACATTGCCCACATACCCGGCTTCCACCGCCATGCCCTTGCCGATCGTGCGCTGCACCGTGATATTCCATTGAGTCAGGCGCGCGGGGCGGCCGGCGTTTTGATCGAGCAGAGCAGGCGCGGCCACGACGGCTCCAGGCGCCTGACCCGCGGCTGGATTATTCAGGGTCGGCCATGCCGCTTGCACGGTGGACGGGATCCCGTTCTGGAGCAGTCCCGCGATCTGCCCGAACGCCGGCGTCGTGGCGATGGCCGAATTGGATGAATAACCGGTAGCGGCGGAACCGTCGAGGGAGCCGTAAACGATGCCAACACCGCCGCGGAGGACGGTTTGGTCATTCAGTTGGTAGGCTGCACCTAAACGCGGCCCAATCGCAAACGGATAGTTTTTGGCGAAACTGCAATTGCAGTTGGCCTCGTAAATCAGAGCGCCAGGCCGTCCGCTCGCCGAGGGATTGGGTGTGGTGGCGGAGAAGTCCCCATAGCGCCCGAATTGTTCTCTCTGGTAGGTGCCGTAGTCCCAACGCAAGCCGTAGTCCAGAGTCAGCTTGCGATTGACCTTCCAGCTATCCTGCAGGAAGATGGCGGACTGGTAATTCTGCGTTCGGAGGTTAATGGGCGCGTTGATGGCGATATTCTGTGCGCCGCCCAGCAGGAACGAAGCGAAACCGAATCCGGCAAAGCCCGAGGACACCGTCGTTCCGGCCAGCGAGGTTTGTGTGGTCCAGTTCGAAACGTTACCAACGGTGGCGAGCGTGCCGCTGGTGCCGCCGCCCGTGAGGCCGCCGCTATACGTACCGAAGGCGTATTCGCCGGCGGTGTACGTGAAATTAAAGTTGGGATACCTCATCTGCCGGATTTCAAAGCCAGCCTTGTAGGTGTGCGAGCCGCGCACGTACGTTGCGGAAGTCACGAACGAGGGACGGCGCTCCCAGAAATGCTGGTCATATTGGGGCCCCAGATTGCCCATACCGCCCTCTGCGAGACTAGGTAGGACACCGGTGGCAATCAGGGGGAGACCGCGGCCGGCAGAGATTGCTCCCGATAAGCCGACTGTCTGCTGGGCGTTCAGGAAATCCTCGGGTCCCAACAGGAAGTCGGAGTCGTTCCACCCAAGCGTGTAGTGCATCAGGAAAGTGGGCGTCACAGTGTGGTCCAGGTTTAGCCGGAACGTCCTGGCGGCATTCCCGGAAGTTCCGGAGACCGTGATGTTATCCGGCAGACTATCGGCTCCCGTGCCGGTCCGGGGCGTAGAGGTGGAGGTCCTTTGAAAGTAAAACGCCGCGTGCAACTTCGCGCCCACATTTTGATCGATCTTGATGGATGGGATATAGGATCTGCGGCTGCCGTTGTACGGCGCCAGATAGTTGGATCCCGCCTGGTTGGCATTCGGGCCCAGAGGCTGCGGAACCAGGGAGAGGATTTTAGCCGCAACCGGATCGAACCTGCTGGCGGGAATAAAATTGTTCGGGAAAGGATTGCGAACCTGCGCCCCGGTGGAGGCGGTGAAGGTGGTGGCGGGGTCGAAGATAGTACCGCTCGGAATGGTGCGGCCCAGCGGATCTACGTAAGGCCCGGAGGCCGTTGACACCAGGCGGTTTTCGGTGGTGATGAGGCTGGAGAAATCACCGTTGCGGTAAGCAGGTATGGGTACCGTGGAATTCGTGGTGGTATTCAGCAGATTCTGGTAGAACTCCTCGAAGCTGAAGAAGAAGAACGTCCGGTCTTTGCCGTTGTAAACTTTGGGGATCCAGACGGGGCCG
>CAYTJD010000110.1:0-9978 GCA_964438005.1 uncultured Solibacteraceae bacterium
ATCGACTTCGCGCAAGATTTTTTCGGGCTTTTGCATCCACAAGACCAATTCTCGTGGTTCGCCTACGACCGCGCTCAGATCCGCCGTCTCGATCGTCATGGCATCGGGCGGCAAGAGATTCTGAACTGCCGGGGAAGGCTGATTTTGGGCCGGAAGACTCGCCGCCAACAGGCAAGTCGCGGCGCAGCGAGCGAGAAGACGGCTGGCCGTCATGAACGCCATCTTAACCGATTCTTGCGAACATCGAAGGCGCACCAGCTTTCGAACCATTTCCGAGTTCCCGCGATTCTCGACGCCACGTAGGAAAGGACAGCCGATACCTCCGAGGGCATTGACCCTTTGTGATCTTGTTACCATCGACCCTGGAGCTCCTCGTGAAACATTCCAGGATGATGATCAGTTGCCTGCTTACTGCGTCGTACGCTCTTGGGCAAGCGGCGAGTCCCTTCATTTCCGAACTGAAGCAATTCTATACAGTCCGAATGGGGGATCTTCTTAACGCGGCGGATCGAATGGCGGCCGAGGACTACGATTTTCGGCCGACACCCGAAATGCGGACCTTCGGACAACTCGTCGCCCACATCGCCGACGCGCAAATGGGTTTTTGTTCCGGAGCAAGAGGGCAACCGAGGCGTCTGAATGCGGCGGCCAAAACCGCCAAAGCCGATTTAGAGGCCGCGCTGAAAGCGTCCTTCGATGAGTGTGATCGCGTTCTCGACTCGACGACCGACGCCGCCGCAACCCAGATGATGAAGACCGGTGATACGGAGCACTCCAAGTTCTGGTCGCTCCTGTATGCGACGCTTCATGACAACGAGGAATACGGGTATCTCGCGGTCTACTTGCGATTGAAGAATCTCGTCCCACCGTCAACAAACAGCCGGTAGAAGGACCCATTTGCGCCTGGATGACGGCGTTTGCGCTACCTGCCTTCCCAGTTCGTGCGGCCTGCGGAGAGCCGGGGAGGGGTAAGGGACCAATTTCCGTGTATGCTGTTCAGCACGGGGAGGTCCACGATGCTGAGGTATCTGCTGCCGCTGGTCGCAGCGAGCGCCATCGCGGCGGCCCAGCCGCCTGCGCCTCAGAGGTTTTCCGTTCTTATGGCCGGCAATCCCGCCGGGAAGGCGGTGCAGACCACGCACCCGGACGGGACGACCGATGTGGAATATTCCTTTAACGACCGCGGCCGCGGCCCCGAGATTCATGGGCGCTACCATTTCGACGCACGCGGCTTCCCCACCGCGATTGATCTTTCCGGGCACGACTACTTCAAAGGCCCGGTCGACGAACACTTTACTTTTGCGGACGGCGAAGCCCGATGGAAAAGCACCTCGGAACAAGGCCAAGCTGCGGGACAGGCGTTCTATCTAACCATCAACGGCGCTCCGTCAGAGCTGGCATGGCTGGTCCAGGCTCTGGAGAAGGCGCCGAATCGGACTATCAAACTTCTTCCGGGCGGCGAAGCGCACCTGGAGCGGGGAGTCGAAACGACGCTGAAGGCGGGCGGCCAAACCATCGCCGTCACGCAGTTCCTCATCACGGGTCTCGACTTTGTGCCGACCTCGATCTGGCTGGACGCGAAGAACCGGTTCTTCGCCACACCCGACGCCTGGTTTTCGATGATTCGCGAGGGCTGGGAATCCTCTACCGACGAACTGATCAAGCGGCAGGATGCGGCGTCGGATGCCCGCTACCGCGCGCTAGCCCAGCGGCTTGCACAGCATCCGAAGGCCATCGTCATTCGCCACGCCCGCTTGTTCGACTCGGTGACTGCGACGGCCAAGGAGGGGCAGACCGTTTGGATTGCGGGCGATCGCATCCAGGCCGTGCGCCCGGACGCGAAGTTCGCCACGGCGCCAGGGGCCGAGGTGATCGATGCGACCGGCCAGACGCTGCTCCCCGGTCTTTGGGATATGCATGCGCACGTTCAGCCGTCCTACGGCATTCTCAACGTGGCCAGCGGGGTGACGAGCGTGCGCGATATGGCCAACGACATCGATCTGCTGGCGCGTCTGCGCCAGCAGTGGGAGAGCGGCGAGACCATCGGACCGAATATTTTCGCGGCCGGCTTCATTGACGGCCGCGGTCCGTATCAAGGTCCCACCAAGGTTTTCGCCGATACCACAGACGAGGCTCGTGCCGCGATTGACCGCTATGCCTCGCTCGGATATCGACAGATCAAGGTCTATAGCAGTCTCAAGCCGGAATTAGTGGCGCCGATCGGGGTGATGGCGCACGCCAAAGGGATGCGACTCAGCGGCCATGTGCCCAACGGCATGACCGCGGAGCAATTCGTACGCGCAGGAGCCGACGAGATTCAGCACATGAATTTCATCTTTCTGAACTTCATGGCCGATAAGGCAGGGGATACGCGCACTCCGGCGCGTTTCACCGTAGTCGGCGAAAACGCCGCGGCGCTGGACCAGAACTCGGCAGCCGTGACCGCCTTCATTCGCCTCCTGCTTGATCACAAGACCGTAGTCGATCCCACTCTGGGCATTTTCGAGAGCGACTTTACCGACCGGCCGGGGCGGATCGCAGCCGGATGGGCGCCCGTCCTCTCGCGCCTGCCGGCGCAGATCCAGCGCGCCGCGAAGGTCGGGGGCTTGCCGGCTCCGGGAGTCAAGGACCAACTTTACAAAAACTCCTACGCGGCGCTGTTAAGCATGACGAAACGCCTGTACGACTCGGGTGTCCCTCTGGTCGCTGGAACCGATAATGTGGAAGGGCTGATGCTTCACCGGGAACTCGAGCTGTGGGTGAAGGCCGGTATTCCTCCGGAAAAAGTGCTGCAGGCTGCCACTTTGGGCGCCGCGAAAATAGTGAAGGCGGATCGCGAACTCGGATCGATTGAACCCGGCAAGCGAGCGGACCTGGTGCTGGTTTCGGGTGATCCGGTTCGCAATATCAGCGACATTCGACGCGACACGGTAGTGATTCGAAACGGCGCCGAATTCCGGAGCGCCGACCTCTATGCGGCGCTTGGGATTCGCCCCTAGAGGGCTGCGAGTTTGGTATAGAGTTAAACGGATCAGGAAGGTGACCAAGCAGATGCCTCGCAAGAATGTTACTCGCAGAGATTTCTTCAAAAGAGGCGCAGCGGTTGGCGCCGGTGCGACCGCCTTAGCGGGACAAGCCTCCCCACAAGGCCGAAGGGGCCAGATTCATTTTGAGAAGGCGGCGGATGTGGTGGTGGTCGGGGCAGGAGCATCGGGTTTACCGGCGGCAATTATGGCGCGCGACCAGGGCGCCTCGGTAATCGTCATCGATTCCAACCACGATATCGGGGGACACGCCATGCTCAGCGGCGGAAGAATCCCTCTCGGCGGCGGCACCAGGCTGCAAAAGAAGTTCGGCGTTACCGATTCCGCCGACCAGGTCTATCTGGATCACACCAACCACAGAAACAGGGAATACCGCTTTGGCGACCGCGAGCTGATCCGGGTGTGGGCCGACGAGAACGCGGCCACTTTCGACTTTCTTCTCGACAACGGGGTGATTTTCGACGAGAAACCGCCCACGATCGAGAATGGAGGCACCGTTCCGAGGCTTTTTGTCACAAAGCCGTACTCGGACAATCTGAATGAAACGATTAACGGCAGTCCTGGCTCGGGTCTCGTGCGGCACCTGGAAGCCAGCGCTCGCACGAAAGGCGTGACGTTCCTGCTGCGTCACAAGATGACGAACATTCTCCGCGAGGGTCAGACCTCCGGCAGAGTGCAAGGAATCACGGTTAGCTTCGACGGCATGGAATACCATATCCAAGCGCGGCGCGGCGTGATCATCGCCACCGGGGGCCATTCCAGCAACGTAGAGTTCCGAAGAATGTTCGACCCGCGTCTCACCGAGGAGTACCAGGTGGCCGGGGAACCGTGGACGAAGCAGAATGCCGACGGAGAGATGTTGGCCCTGGCGCTGGGAGCTTCACTCTGGGCCACTTCAAACACGGCGAACGAGATTGGCCGCACCGTCACAAAGACAAGGCATATCGGGTGCAGGTACGGGTATCAGAATTTGAGATGGAACCCGAAAAGCCCGATGTTCGATCGCGCCGGCGCGTCGGGGCTGACGGTGAAGGACTTTCAAGACCTCATCCTGGTAAACCAAGTGGGTCAACGCTTCTGGAATGAAGTGGACAATACCTACGATTTTCTCAACGCCTGCCTGGGCACGAACGGGAATCTGGGAAGGGGGGATCACGCCGGCGGCGGAGGACCAATCTGGGCCATTTTCGATGCGGACGCTGTCCAGCGCGAGGAATGGGATCCAAAACCGCCCAACGTCGATCACAACGGCTATTTCTTCGAAGCGGACACGCTCGCCCAATTGGCCGGCAAGATCTCCAATCCATACCAACGCTCACCGGTTCCGGCCGGCGCCCTGGAAGAAGCTGTGGCCCGGTACAACTCATTTGTGGATGCGGGAAAGGACGCCGATTTCGGCAAGCCGGCTCCGCGGCACAAAATCAGCAAACCTCCGTTCTACGCGGCCTGGTCCACACCGATCCTACATGACTGCCTTACTGGTCTGAGGATCAACCGCAGATGCCAGGTGATTGACCTGAAGGGGCAGGTGATACCGGGACTATACTGCTGCGGAGAATCGGCCGGGGGATTTGCCTTGCACGGCCTGCCGAGAGTGACCGTCTTCGGGCGCATCGCGGGCCGGGAAGCGGCGCTCGGCAAAGCGTGAGGAGCGTCGCCGCTACTTCGCGGGCAGCGTCGGCGCCAGCGGCGGTTGCGGACCCACCACGGCTTCGAGCGCTTCGAACGCCATTTCTTCGTCTTTGCGTCCGCCGCCGATGCCGATGGTGCCGATCATCTGGCCGCCGGCGATGATGGGAAGGCCGCCGGCGGTGGTGAAGACGCCGACCGCGTGCCACTTGATTTGCTGCGGCATGTTGTCGGCGATCATGTTGGCGCGCAGGTGAGTGGAGTCGCGGGTCACCAGGACGCTCTGCGCCTTGAGGAGCGCGGTTTCAATGTTGATGGGCACCTGTCCATCCATGCGGTGCGACGCCACGATCTGGCCCGTGGGGCTGAGGATGAAAATCGTGATCGGCATGTTGGCCTTGGTGGCGATGTCGATGCACTTGTCGATGATCTTGCGCGCCGTATCGGCGTTGATCTCGTTCTTGATCAACGTCTTCTTCGCCGCTGCATCGGAAAGGACGAACTTGCTGATGTCCTGTGCGGCGGCCCCGCCGGCCGCGATCGTCAGTGCGGCGGCGGCCGCCAGTAGCTGGCGCCATGTGGTTTTCATGTTTTGTCTTCTCCGTCTGAATAGGCTGTCTGAACTATGCTGTCTGAACCAGGATGCGGACCCTGGGGCATTTCAGTTTATCCCAGCTCGACTGTGTAGAGGAAAGACTCCGGGCGATCGGCCGGCACTCAAGCGAGCAAGTGACCTACTTGAATTTCCCTCCCAGGTGCTGGAGATCGCGATTGTTCTCACAGGCGGCTTCGAAGACCTCGCCATCGGTCATCAGGCTCACGTGTTCCTTGACTTGCCATGGCTTGGTATACACCTTCGGGTCGTCGATGGTGATTTGAATTTCCATGTGCCCGAAGTCCGTCCGCCGAAACCGTTCGGTGACGTGCAACGCCTCCGACGTGGGCTTGCCCGTCTGATCCAACCAGGTTTTCCCGTTGAAGCCGCGGGTGTCGACGGCGAGGGCATCGCCCTCCCATTTGCCGGTGGAATACCCTAAGTAAGCGGGAAGAACGTTAGTCCCCAGTTCGCGCCCATCAAGGAAGATCTGGCGCCAGGTGTTGTCGGATTCATAAAGAATCCCAATGATGTCCGGTTTTTGGATCACCCTCCACGGTGGGGGTGAGGCATTGATCCTCGGGACCCCACGGGGCAAGCAGTTTGCGGGGGGATCCTCTCCCGAATGCGAGCCGTCGGCGCGTTGGTCCACCAGCGCCTTGGCCCACGGCTGAAATGGCACCTCACCGGGTTTGAGATCGGCCGCAATGTCGAGAATGTACTTGGCGCCGCCGGACTCCCAGACGCCAGACAGGTCCGGATGGCCATCGGCCGCACGGGGCGCCGGCGCGGAGAGGTTGGGTTTGCCATCAGGCCCCTTCGGAATTCCGCGGTCCGGAACTTTGACCCACTGGGCATAGACAGGAGGACAAATCAGTCCCGCGATGGCTACGGACGACAGTAGCGGCACCGCAGTACGGACGCGCCTCAGGAAGACAACTGCCGGGACGGATAAAGCCCTCATCGTGGCTCTCCTTCTGGGTGCAATTCTAGCAGGCTTGATTCCCGTTGAGCCGGTTCACGGAATTCGTCAGCACTCACTGCCCGCGCCCTTAGGGGTGCGGCTGAAAGACGGGTCCTCCGGCGCTACGACACGAGCGCCTGGGCCACGCGCGAGGCCAGTTGATCGAAGGTGAGGATCTCGTAGAGGGACGGGTCCGACATGATCCGCGCTACCAGCGCGGCGTGCATGGCGTGGCCGGCGCGCTCGGCGATGACATGGCCCAGCAAGGGGCGGCCGAGCAAGGCGAGGTCGCCGATCAGGTCGAGCGCTTTGTGGCGGCAGCACTCGTCGGGCATGCGCAGGCCTCCGGGGTTCAACACGGTTTCGCGGTTGAAGCAGACGGCGTTCTCGAGCGACGCGCCGCGGATGAGACCCATGTTGCGCATCTGCCCCAGCTCATGCTCGAAACCAAAAGTGCGGGCGGGCGCGATTTCAGCGGCATAGCGGGCCGGCGTCACTTCGAGTTCGAGCGACTGCCGCCCGACCAGCGGGTGCGGGAAATCGGTTTCGCAGGTAAGCCGGAAACTCTCGGCGGGAAGAATGCTGATGCGTTTGCCGTGGTCTTCGACCGAAACCGGCCGGCGAATCCGGAGGTAGCGCCGCTTGCGCCGGTATTGCCGGATGCCGGCCTGCTGGATCAGTTCCACGAAGGGCCGGCCGCTGCCATCCAGGATCGGAACTTCCAGGTTGTCGATCTCGACGAAGGCGTTGTCGATGCCCATGGAATAGAAGACGCTCAGCAGGTGCTCGGTGGTGGAGAGCAGCACGCCCTGGCGCATCAGACTGGTGGCGTAGCTGACGCGCGCGACATGCCGCCAGCTGGCCGGGATCGGAAAATTATCGAGATCGGTGCGCAGGAAAACAATGCCGGTGGAAACCGGCGCCGGCAGAATCCGGATGTGGACAGGAACGCCACTGTGCAGGCCGACGCCCGAGGCTTCGACCGGCCGCTGCACGGTGTTCTCAAATTTCATTGTGTACGTTCTGTTGCAGTTATGCGCCCAACTTTAACCTTCTGATTATAAAGCGGCTGCATTTTAACAGGTGTGGCCCTTTTAGGACACTTTGCCGCAGATCTGCGGCGAAAAAGCACCGGCCGGGCGCACGCCGGCCAGCAGACCGGGTTGTATGATGAGCCGAGTGCCTCACAAGCGACTTTTCTTGATTGACAGCTTCGGGTTCATCTTCCGCGCCTACCACGCCCGGGCCCGCAGCGGTGCGCCGCCCATGCGCACCAGCACGGGGTTTTCGACGGAAGCGGTCTACATTTTCAACAACATGTTGCGGAAGCTCGCCAAGCAGCACACCCCGGAGTACATGGCGGCGGTGTTCGAGAGCAGTGAGCCAACACACCGGGTGCAGGAATTCGCCGAATACAAAGCGAATCGCACGGAAATGCCGCCCGACCTGGGCGAGCAGATTCCCTACGTGCGCCGGGTGCTGGATGCGATGCGCATCCCGATTCTGGAATACCGGGGCTTTGAAGCCGACGACGTGATCGGCACGATTGCGCGGCGCGCGGAGCGGGACGGGATGGAAGTGGTGATCGTTTCCAGCGACAAGGACATGCTGCAGCTGGTGTCGAACAAGATCTCGATGCTCAATCCGGCCAAGGACGACGAATGGTACGACCCGGAGAAGGTCAAGCAATTCCTGGGCGTGCGGCCGGAGCAGGTGGCGGATTTGTTTGCGCTGAAAGGCGACGCCATCGACAACATACCGGGGGCGCCCGGCATCGGAGACAAAGGCGCCGTCGATCTGATCGAGCGGTTCGGCTCGGTCGAAGCCGCGCTCGAGCGCGCGGCCGAAGTCGAGCGCAAGATGTATCGCGAGAGCCTGCAGAACAATGTGGAGCGGATCCGGATGAGCAAGCGGCTCGCCACCATCGCTACCGAAGTGCCAATCGAATTTACGGTGGAATCGGTGAAGGCCCAGCCGGCCGATGAGGCATTGCTGAAGGCGGTCTACAAGGAGTTGGAATTCCACAGCCTGCTGAAGGAGCTGGGGCCGGGCGAAGACACGCGCGCGCGCGATTACCGCGTGATCGGCGGCGCGGACGAACTCACGGCATGGCTCCCGACGGGAAAGCCGGTGGCCGTGGCAATTGCGAAATCGGCCGAAGGCGAATTCTCCCTCGATACAGTAGGTCTGGCCCGGCAGCCGGGCGAGGCGCGCGCCGTGACAGCCGAAAACCTGGCCCACCTGAAGCCGTGGCTGGAAGACGCGGCCGCCTCCAAAATCATTTGCGACGCGAAGGCGGCGCTGCTGGAACTCGACCGCATGGGGGTCGCCGGGCGCGGCTTCGATCACGACATCATGCTGTACGAGTTTCTGCTGGACGCCGATCCCTCGGGTTGCGCGCTCGAAGAGCAGGCGCGGCGGCGGCTCGATCTCAAGCTCGGCCCCGCGCCCGAGCAGCGGGCCGATATCACTCTCGAGATCTGGCAGCAGCTGGCGCCGGCCGTGGTATCGCGCGGCCTCGGCAACCTCTACCGCGAAATCGAATTGCCCCTGACCGGAGTGTTGGCCAGAATGGAGCGAGCCGGCATCCGCATCAACCGTGGGGAGCTCGGCAAGCTTTCCGGGATGATGGAAGGGCAGATTGGCGGACTCACCTCCGAGATCCACGCGCTGGCCGGCAAGACGTTCAACATCAGCTCGCCCCAGCAGCTCGGGCGCGTGTTGTTCGAGGATCTCGGCTTGCCCGCGCCCGTGAAATACGGAAAGGGCAAAGTGATTTCCACCGCCGCCGATGTGCTGGAAGAATTGGCTGCCGATCACGAGATCGTGCGCAAAGTGCTCGAATACAGGCAACTCACCAAATTGAAAGGCACGTACGTGGACGCGCTGCCGGAGCTGATCGATCCGCAGACCGGCCGCGTCCACACCAGCTTTAATCAGACCGGAGCCGCGACGGGCCGGCTTTCGTCGTCGAATCCGAACCTGCAGAACATTCCGATCCGTACGGAGCTCGGCAGGGAGATTCGCGCTGCCTTTGTCCCGCGCGAAGGATGGAAGCTGCTGGCGGCCGACTACTCGCAAATCGAGCTGCGCCTGCTCGCGCATTTCTCGGACGACCCGCTGCTGGTGGAATCGTACCGCACCGGCGAGGACATCCACACGCGGACGGCTTCGGAAGTGATGGGAGTGCCTCCGCTGATGGTGACACCCGAGGCGCGCCGCGCGGCCAAGGCGGTCAACTTCGGGATCGTCTACGGGATCAGCCCATTCGGGCTGTCGGCGCAATTGGGAATCTCGCGCGCCGAAGCAGAAAAGTACATCAAGAACTACTTCGCGCGCCACAGCGGGGTGCGGCGCTTCATCGACGAGACGATCGCCGAAGTGCGGCAGACTGGTGTCACGCGCACGCTGTTCGGCCGCGAGCGGCCGATCCCGGATATCAACAGCCGCAACCCGAACGCGCGCGGATTCGCCGAGCGCACCGCGGTGAATTCGCCGCTGCAAGGCACGGCGGCCGACCTGATCAAGCTCGCCATGGTGCGTATCGACGCGGCATTCGACCAAGGCGGCTACCGTTCCACGATGCTCCTCCAGGTGCACGACGAACTGGTCTTCGAGTGCCCACCGGAGGAACTCGACGCGGTGTCGAAACTGGTGAAGCACGAAATGGAATGCGTGCGCGAACTCAAGGTTCCGCTGGTGGTGGATCTCGGCGCCGGCGACAACTGGCGCGACGCGAAGTAGAC
>CAYTJD010000111.1:0-28465 GCA_964438005.1 uncultured Solibacteraceae bacterium
ACCAGAAGTTTAGCCGAGAGCCGGTGCGTCACGGTCCCACTCCCCTTCCACCCACACTTCGCCGTCGGCAAAGTGCTCTTTCTTCCAGATGGGCACCAGTTTTTTGAGCCGGTTGATACCGTCGAGCGCGGCTTCGAAGGCGGCTCTGCGGTGCGGGGCCGTCACAATCACCGCGACGCTAGTTTCACCAATCAGCATGCGGCCAAGCCGGTGCACCATTGCCACGCGGGTAACGGCATGCGTCCCGGCGATTTCGCATCCGATACGGGCCATCGTCTTGAGCGCCATCGATTCGTAGCACTCGTAGTCGAGGTACCGAGTGGGCCGGCCTTTTGTATTGTTGCGAACTACGCCTTCGAACGTCACCACCGCGCCATCGCCGCCGGTCTGGATGCGCGCGATGACCCCACGGGTGTCAATCGGAAAACGAGTCAGCGCAAAGTAGTGGCCGGCGGATTCGATTTCGGCCGGTTCGCCATCCACGCCCCCGCTCACCGGGGGCAAGAAGGCAACCTCGTCGCCGTCGGCCAAAGGAGTCGCCGGTCCGGCGAATTCCTGGTTCCGCGCCGCGACAATGCTTGGAGCCAATTCACGCAGACGCGGATGCCGGGCCGCATAGCGCTCGAATACCGAGCCTAAATCCGCTCCATCCGGCAGGTCGATTTCTTCCGCAGGCCGACCCACCAGGTCTTTCAGCATCCCGAAAAACAATACTCGTAAGTGCATGAATTGTCGGTAACCTACAGTCTAACAGACGCTTTCGGGCGGCCCTCCGTTGCACGACGGCGCCTCATTTCGAAGGCGCGGCGGGCAAGCGGTAAAAAGGTAAACTGTTGAGCGGTGGCTCCGGAGGACGGCAAACAAATCGAGGCGATCACCGGCGCGCTGGCGCGGCTGGTGCGCCGGCAAGCGGATCTCGAGCAGCGTCTCGCCCGGATAGAGACCGCTCTTCATCTTGCACCGCCAGTTACTCACGCCGAGCCCGCGCTTCCCCCAGAGCCCGCTGCACCGTCGCCTGAAAAGGAGCGGCCACCCGCTCCACCGGCGCTTGATGCTCTGGCGGCCCAGCCGGAGCCCGATTCGCGCCGGCTCGAAGCCGCGTTCGGCCTCACATGGTTCAGCCGCATCGGGGCGGTCACGGTGGTTCTTGCGCTTACCTTCTTTTTCGAGTATGCGTTCGAGAATCACTGGATCACCGAGTCGGGCCGCGTCGTCGTCGGACTTGTCTGTGGTACGGCCTTGTTGTTCGCCGGCGAGCGTTTGTGGCGCGGAGCACAGCGGACTTTCGCGCAGGCGCTCACGGCTGCCGGCATCGCGTTCTTCTATCTCTCGGTCTGGGCAGCGTTTACGCTGTATCATCTGATCGGCCAGGCCGCCGCCTTCGTGCTGATGGTGCTGGTCACCGCCGGCGCGGGCGCGCTGGCGCTCCGCTATAAAGGGTTGGCGATTGCGGTCCTCAGCCTGTCAGTCGGTTATGCCACGCCTCTCCTGCTCGAAGTCGAGCGCAACCCGTGGTTCGTGCTGTCGTACGCGCTGCTTCTCAACCTTGCCGCGGCTGTCGCGGCGCGCGCCCGCCGCTGGCGCTGGCTGGAAGGATTGGCCTTCGCCGGAACCGCGATCTTGTACGCAGCGCAGGCGCCGGGTTCCCCCTCTGTAGCCGGCCGCTGGCTGAACACGCTCTTCCTCTGTCTTTCCTATGCTCAGTTTGCGGCCGCACCCTTGCAGCCGCTTTTTGTTGCGGCACAGGTGCTGGCCGGCTTGACGCTTGTGGAAGTCTGGGCGCCGGCAGCCGGGGTCCTCGCCCTGGTGTTGGGTATCGCGGGGGCTGGCCTTGCCGTGGCCGACCGCCGCCTCTGGGCTGCGGCTGTTCCCGCGTCGTTCGCGGGTTTCTGGATGGCCTATGCCCAGTGGCGCAGCGTCAACCCAGAGGCAGGTTCCGTGCTCGTTTCGTTCCTGATGCTGACCCTCGGTTTCGGGATCTTTCTCGCCTGGCCGCTCTGGTTCGCCGGCTATCGCCGCCGCGCTCTGCGCTTTTCGGATCTCGTGGTAATGGCGCTCAATTCCGCCGTCTATTTTGGCGCCACGTACTCGCTTCTCGAAACTGCGTATGGATCGTATGCGGGCCTGTTCGCCGTGGGTGCCGCGTGCGTGGTAGCGCTCGCCGCGCAACTGCTGTGGAATTGTGACTCGCGCGGGGCTCTGCTGGCGGGAGGCATGGCCTGGGCCCTTCTGGTGCTAGCCGCCCCCATTCAATTTGTCGGCTTTCGGGTCACGTTAGTCTGGTCTTTGGAAGCCGCCGCCATTGCCTGGATCGGCATGCGCCTGCAGCAACGCCGTGCGCTTTACCTCGCCGGCGGTGTCTTCCTTCTCGTTCTGCTGCGGCTCGCGTTCGTCGATAGCGTCATGTACGCGAGCCCCGGTTTGTATCGCGAGCTGGTCAATGCCCGTTTCCTGGTGTTTCTGGTCTCGGCTCTCAGTCTCTGGGCAGCCGCCTGGTGGACCCGCCCGGAAGCTCGTCTGGCGGTTCTCGCTTACCTCGGTGGGCACGCCGTTCTGCTTTGGGGGCTCAGCCTGGAAGTCGCGGGATGGGCGGGGCGGACCGCCGCACCCGAAAACGCCGGCAGCGTGATCAGCACCTCCATTTCTGTGCTGGTGGCCGCCTATGCCGTCGTCCTGGTGGCGGCCGGCGTCGTTCAACGCAGCGCGCCGACCCGCGTGCTGGGCGTCGCCCTGATCGGCTTGGTGGTGCTCAAGCTCTATTTGTACGACGTCTGGCTGCTTAGCCTGTTCTATCGCATGGCCGCCTTCGCCGTACTCGGCGCGCTCCTGTTGCTGATGTCCTACTTCTATTCGCGCTTTCGCCGTTCCGTCGAGACCTGGTGGCGGCCCTGAGCCCCGCGATACGTGCGGGGTACAATGCGGGTTCATGAAACCCGCCACCGAAACCCGCATCCGCGTGCGTTATGCCGAAACCGACCAGATGGGAGTGGTGTATTACGCCAACTACTTGGTGTGGATGGAAGTGGGCCGCGTGGAACTCTGCAAGACTTGCGGCTTCGACTACCGCGACATGGAGGACAAAGACGGCATTCTGATGGCAGTGGCGGAAGCCAATTGCCGCTACTCCGCGGCGGCGCGATTCGACGATGAGGTGGTGATCCGGACCTGGATCGAAGACGCCAACCCGCGCATCGTCACCTTCGGCTACGAGATGTCGGCGGCCCCGGATGGCCGCAAGCTGGCAACCGGCTACACCAAGCATTTTCTGGTGGACCGGGAGTTCCGGCGGACCCGGCTGCCGGAAAAATACTTCAAGATGTTCGGGCTGGTGTAGACGCGCCAATCCCACGGTGAGAATGCGGACCGCGACCCTCAGTGTTTAGGTGACCCGCCCGCCAGGCTAATTCAAGGGGGCTGCCGAGAGAACTTCGCGGACCTTGTCGGCCAGTGCCGCCGGGCGAAACGGTTTCTGAATCACGGCGGCTCCGCGTATGGCGCGGGTCTGGCCCGTCAACATCTCTTCGGCGTATCCAGACATGAACAGCACTCGCGCGCCGGGATTCCGTGACCGCAATGCCGCCGCCAGTTCACAGCCGTTCATCCCGGGCAGCCTCACATCGGTGAGCACCAAGTCAATCGGCTGGCCGGCAAATTGCGATAGCGCTTCTTCGGCGGATGCGGCTTCCGCAACTTCGTACCCGTGCTGCTGGAGCAGGCCGGCCGTGAAACGGCGCACTTCGGGTTGATCTTCCACCAGCAGGATCGTGGCGCGCCCAGGAGGTGCTGACTCGGCGCGGTGCGCGGCAGCGACCTGCGTCGAATTCGAAATCTCCTCCACCGCTGGGAGATTGATCTCAAACGATGTCCCTGCCCCAGGATGGCTTTCCACGTCAATGTGGCCTCCACTCTGCACGACGATCCCGTGAACTGTGGCCAAGCTGAGCCCCGACCTCATCCCTGACGTCCCGCCGCCGAAGAACGGCTCGAACAAGTGTTGGCGCGTCGCTTCATCCATGCCGGCACCGGTATCGCGCACGGAAATACAGACGTACTCTCCGGGGCGCAGTCCCTCCAGGCAATGGCCGCAAACCGGCCCACGGGTCACATCCTTTGTCTCGATCGTCAGGATGCCGCCTTGCGGCATGGCATCGCGCGCATGCGCCGCCAGATTATGGATCACCTGCTCAATTTGTCCGCGATCGGCGGAAACGGCCTTCAGGGAAGGCGCCAGCGCCGTGCGAACTTCGACGGTTGCGCCGGCGACCGCCGCCAGGTGCTGCGCCATCTCCCGCAGCATCGCGTTGACATCGACGGCTTCCTGGCGCAGTATCTGCTTGCGGCTGAACGCGAGCAGTTGCCGGATCAGTTCCGCCGCGGCTTCCCCTGCTTTGCGAATCTCGTCGATGGGCTCGGCCAGCGCGTGTTGCGGTCCGAGCTCTTTCAATGCAACATTGGCGTAGCCATTGATGACGGTGAGCAGGTTGTTGAAGTCGTGCGCCAGCCCTCCGGCTAGACGCCCGATCGACTCCATTTGTTGCGCCTGCTGTAGCTGCTCTTGCAGCTTCTGATGTTCTTGCTCCGCCTTCTTCCGTCCGGTGACGTCCTGTGTAACGCCGATCATCCGCACAGGTGTGCCACCGTCGTCGAAGAGCGTACGGCCCCACGATGCGACCCACTGCTCCCTGCCCTCGGGCGTGTGCAGCGTGCGAAATTCGGAAAACGACTTGACGCCGTGATCGGGCGACATCAGCGCGCGGATTTCCGCGGCTACGCGCTCCCGATCATCCGGATGCACGGCGTTCAAGAAGTCTTCATTTGAGATGACGCCGTCAGGCGGGAAACCGAAGAGCTTTCTGACCAGGGGGCTCCAGACGCGTTTCCCGGTTTGCGGATAAACCTCCCACGTGCCCAGATGGTTTGCTTCCGTTGCCAACCGGAGACGCTCTTCGCTCTCTTGCAGCGCTGACTCGATACGGCGCTGTCGGGTCACGTCCCGGAGCGTAACGATTACTTCGCGCGCGGCTGGTTCCTCGGCGCGGCCGACCGGTTCGGAATTGATCGCAAGCCAAATCAGCGTCCCTTCCGGGCGCGTCCACCCGAGAATGACGTCGCGGCACGGCGCGCCTGTTTGCAGCGTGATCGCGACTGGGTGCTGGCCGGAGGCCATCGGCGTTCCGTCTGCGCACAGGGTGGACTCTGCCGGCTCCTGCAAGGCCTTGCCGATCAACTGGCCGGCCGGCAGCCCCAGAATCCGCTCCGCGCTCGGATTGCAGAAAACAATCCGGCCGGCGGAATCGTGCACCAACACGCCTTCCGGTAGCGCCGCGAGGATGGCGCCATACTGCTGTTCCCGAGTGGATTCTGCCGGAGAGGACGGGCGATCGGCTCGCGGGCTGGAGTTCCTTGTCATGTTGCCGTGCGCGGGGAGGTGAGAGCCAACTGGATTATAGCCTGAGATGAGCGCTGGCGCTGCCATCAATTGCCACTACCTTTCGGTCATTTGGGGGTGCTATACATAGGCAAGCCATGAAGCTACTGCTCGCTCTAGTTTCCTTCCTTGCTTTTCTGGTCTCCGCGGCCCCGGCAGCCGATCGGGACCCGTGCGGCGGCGCGCGCGACCTGCGGCTAGTCAACGGCCGCATCGCAACCATGGACCGCGCCAATACCGTCGTCTCCGAAGTCACCATCCAGGACGGCCGTTTTGCCTCGGTCGGCAAAGCCGCCGGCATGAAACTGGAGTCGTGCACGAAAACAATCAACTTGGGTGGGCGTACTGCGGTTCCCGGGCTGATCGACAACCACAACCACATCGTGCTGCTCGGGATGCGTCCGGGCCATGACATTCGAATCGAGACCGCCGCCTCGATCCCCGAAGTGCAAGCGCTATTGAAGACCCGCGCGCAGACCGTGGGGCCCGGAGCCTGGATCACCACACTGGGCGACTGGAACATCAAACAGTTTGCCGAGAAACGCGCGCCGGTGCTCGCCGAACTGGATGCCGCATTGCCGCGCAATCCGTACCTCATGAATGGCGGAGGCGGCACGGTCACCAACAGCCTCGGCAAAGCATTTTTCGAAAGCAAAGGAATCTCAGTCAGCCCCACCGGTGCGATTGCCGGTCCGGGTTTTCTCATGGCGCTGAATGCCTTGAGAGCCATTCAGACCTTCGACGACATGAGGCAGGGCACGCTCGACGCCATGGCCTATCTGGACAGCGTGGGTCTCACCACGAGCGTGGATATGGGCGCCTTCGCGCTGCCTGGCTCGCCCGATCTCGCCGACGCCGCGGCGGCGGACACCGTCGAAAGCCTCAATCCCTGGACCATGTACGACGCCTTCCGCGTACTGCATCGCGAGAACAAGCTGACCCATCGCTTGCGCATCTTTTTTCTCACGCAGGATACGCGCCCCGATGTGCCCCTTTTGAAGCAACGCCTGCTGAATACGTTTCCCGATTTCGGCGACGACATGATGAAGATTTCCGGCGTCGGTGAGTTTGCGGCGGCCTGGCGCGTCCAGGGCGGCGCCACCCCGGCGAATTACGAAACCGCTCTTCAATTAGTGGCGAAGCAAGGGTGGGCCTTTCAGCAGCACACGCTGTCGCTCAGCGAAGACCAGTTCACCGCGACAACGTTCGAGAAGGTCAACGCTGTGACACCGATCGCGAACTTGCACTGGTCGATCGCCCACGTGCCGAGAATCGACCGGCCGACGCTCGACCGCCTCAAAGCCATCGGCGCGGGAGTGGCGCTCCATGGATGGCTCTATCTTGGCGGCACTCCGCAAAACGGCGGGCCGCCCTACCGCACCATTCTCGATAGCGGCGTCCACGCTGGCGCCGGCTCCGACGCCGCCGCGGTCTCGGTCTTCGACCCCTGGCTGGAGATCTACTACATGGTGACCGGAAAGAATTCCGCCGGCGAGTTGATCAATCCCGGTCAGCAGATCACGCGCAGCGAGGCGCTGCGCCTGTATACCGCGGAGAATGGCTGGTACACGCACGAAGAGGATCAATTGGGCACCATCGAGCCCGGCAAACTGGGCGACTTGGTCGTGCTGAGCGATGACTTCTTCGACGCGAAGAAGGTTCCCGACGAATCCATCAAGAAACTGCGTTCCGTGCTGACGGTAGTGGGTGGTCAAGTGGTTTACAACCAGTTGCATTGATCCCCGCCAATACGCGCCGGCCTCGCATAGAAGGCCGCTTGCACACGCGATCCGTAGAGGGAGTGGTCCTTGTTCTATCCTGAAGTCATGGATCGCGTCCGCGGTGTAGCTGAGTCTGACGCCAACTGGATCGTCAAACAGGTCTATCGCGCGCTGAAGAAACGTATCGGACGCGTGCCCAGATCTAAGACGCTCGCGGCTCATCACACCCCCACACTGCTTGCCTCCACCTGGATGGATGCCGTTTGCGCCTCGGCGCGTACCATTCCTCCGGCGCTCAAAGAACTCGCTCAATTGAAAGTGGCTGCGCTCGTGGGGTGCCCGTTTTGAATTGACCTGCATTCTGCGGTCGGCAGAAAGGCGGGCATCACGGAGGCACAGCTTCGGGACTTGGCCTCGTTTGAGACGAGTTCCGCGTTCGATGCGCCGCAGCTCCTGGTTTTGCGGCTGGCCGTTGCACTCACGCACACCCCCGCTTCCGTGAGCGACGAGCTATTCGCCGCTCTGCGCCAGGCGTTCACAGAGCCGCAACTGGTGGAACTCACGACGGCCATCGGGTGGGAGAATTATCGCGCGCGCTTTAACCGCACGTTCGCGATTGCCTCTGAGGGGTTCTCCCAAGGCGCGTACTGTCCGTTGCCCGAAACAGTTGCCAAATCTGGTGCCTGATCGCATTGGTTTCTAACCTTCGGCAGCTTGTTCGTGCTTTCCTTGGCCCGTAACATCGAGAACGCCGGGGCCGAAAGGGGAGCGCATGAAAGAGGCAAGTTTGGACCGAAATCAGCAGACACGCGAGTATCTATCTTTCCTCCTCGACCATGAAGATGGCTGCCTGATCGAAGACTGCCCGCTGTGCCAAATGGCACAGACCATCTACGACATGGTCCGATCGCGATCGCCGAAGCCCACGTGGCCCGCGCTCTATCCCTGGGACGAACCGACCACCATCCAGTAGCGATCCCTCGCGGAGATACCAATCACCATGGCGCCGAAGCCGGCTCGGAGCGGCTCGCGGCGCCATGGCCGGTGCACCGATCGTCTTTGTGGCGCTCTTCCTTCCCCAATTCATTTGACGGTTATCCACGGGCCCTCGGAAGCTGCCTATAATATGGGACACTCACAGCTGAGGAACTTTGAGTATGACGGTTCATTGCAGGAAGCTTCGCGCCGCGCCGGCTGTGGCGCTGATGGCGGTTGCCATGGTTCCCGCGCTTCTCGCGCAGACCCCGCCGGCGGGCGCCACCTATTTCCCTGCCGCTGGCTCGTGGCAGCATAAACTGCCCGCGGAGGTGGGGCTGGATGCCGCCAAACTGAAGGAGGCCGTCGACTGGGCAGAAGCTCACGGCTCAAAATGGGACTTTCCGAAAGACCAGGTGCGTACATTCGGCAAAGTTTTGGGCGCGATCCCCCCGGGACGTGCGGCGACCAACGGAGTGATCCTGCGCCACGGGTATATCGTCGCGGAATTTGGAGATACAAAGACCAGCGATCCAGTCTACAGCGTGGCCAAGAGTTTTCTATCGACCACCGTCTCCCTCGCCGTCGCCAACGGCCTGATCCGCAGCGTCGACGACCGGGTTGCCGACTACGTCCATGACGGCGGCTACGATTCGCCGCACAACGCGAAAATCACCTGGCAAAACCACCTGCAGCAGGAGAGTGAATGGGAAGGCGTGTTGTGGGGAAAGAACGCCAACTTCCTCGGGGTCGAGGAGTTCGGTAACGGCCAACGGCAGCCGCGCGCGATCCAGGATCCCGGCACGTATTACGAGTACAACGATGTCCGCATCAACCGGCTCGCGCTTTCCCTCGCGCGTGTCTTCGGGAAATCCCTCCCCGAAGTCCTGAAAGAAAAGATCATGGACCCGATCGGCGCTTCGCACGAATGGAAGTGGCAGGGCTATGGGCAGAAGTCGACCGTTGAGATCAACGGAAAACCGGTGGAGTCGGTGAGCGGCGGAACGCGTTGGGGCGGAGGCCTCTGGATTGATTCGCAGGACCTCGCGCGCTTCGGACTACTCATCCTGAACCACGGCAATTGGGAAGGCCGCCAACTGGTCTCGGCGAAATGGATCCACGAGGCCACCACACCATCCGCGCACGGCCCCGACTACGGATACTTGTGGTGGCTCAATACGAAGCAAAAGCAGTGGCCGAGCGGGCCGGCATCGAGTTTTGCCGCCATCGGCAACGGGGGAAACATTGTATGGATTGATCCCGACCACGACATCGTCCTGGTGTGGCACTGGCACGAGCCCGGCGCCGCCGTGGACGGGATGATTCAGAGGATTGTCGCCTCGGTTAAAGGCGCCTAAGGGCGGGCATCTGAGCCTCTGCTATACTCTTGACAATCGTTTGGGGAGGCTGCCATCGCGCTTCTTCGCGCCATCGCCGGGCCCTTAAAGGGGGCCGTATTCCAACTGGCTACGCCCGAGGTGACGATCGGCCGCCAGTCTTCCAATCATCTCTGCATCGGCGACAAATCGGTGTCGCGGCAGCATTGTGTCGTTCAGCGCGAAGCCGACGGGTTCCGGATTCGCAATCTCAGCGCGATCAACGGAACGCTGGTCAATGGCAGGAAAGTCGACGATAGCCTGCTGGCCCACGGCGACAAGATCCGGATTGGCGACACGATTTTCTTGTTCGCCACCGAGGAAGGCCGCGCGCGGCCTCTCTCGATTCCGGACAACGGCGTGGTCGCCAACTCCTGCGTGGAGGGGCCGCGCTCCGAGAATGCCGAGACTGCGTTGTGGCGCCTGCTCGATGGAAGTCTGCAGGAGGGAGATTTCGCCCGCCGCGCGCGCAGTCTGCTGTTGATTGGCGCGCGCCTGCAGTCTTCCCACGAGCCGGATGCGCTGGAAGGGGAAATCCTGAAGCATCTTTTGGAGGCTACTCCGGCAGACACCGCCGCGATTGTGCTGCTGCCGCCCAACCCATTGGGAGAGCCCCTGATTACGGGATGGGATCGCAATGCCGCTGGACCGGCGCCGGTGGCCGTTAGCCGCACGCTGGTGACCACGGCGCTGGCCAAAAACAGCGTCATCTTCAGCGACGACGTCACCATGAGCGAAGAATTTAGCGGGTTGAGCAGCCTGAACCTCCGCAAAGTCGATTCCGTGATTGTGGCGCCGCTCACTTCCGAGGGGAACCTCATCGGCGCGCTGTACCTGGAGTCGGTCCATGCGAGCAGCCGGTTGAGCCGCCAACACGCGGAATTTGCGGCGGTGGTTGCGGAATACGCGGGCAAGGCCCTGGAATTTGCCCGGCGTGTCAAAGCGCTCAAGGAGGAGAACCAGCGGCTGCAAAACGCCCTGCGGCTCGAACACAGTCTGATTGGCGGCAGCCTGCCCATGCAGCACGTCATGGAACGGCTGGCGCGCATCGCGCAAACCGACGCCACGGCCCTCGTCCGCGGCGAAACGGGCACCGGCAAAGAGCTGGCTGCGCGGGCCATCCACGAGAATAGCGCGCGGGCAGGCAAACCCTTCGAGGCGATCAACTGCGCCCTCCTCAGCGACACGCTGCTGCAGAGCGAGTTGTTCGGGCACGAGCGCGGGTCTTTCACCGGGGCCGTGGCGCTGAAGAAGGGCAAGCTCGAGCTGGCCGACGGCGGGACCCTTTTTCTCGACGAGCTGGGGTCGCTGGGAGAGCCCTCGCAGGCCATGCTTCTCCGCGTCCTGCAAAACCGGGAGTTCCAACGTCTGGGCGGAACGCGAACAATTAGCGTCGATATCCGTATCATTGCTGCCACCAACGAAGATCTGGAGGACGCCATCCAGAAAAAGACCTTCCGCCAGGACCTCTACTTTCGCCTCAACGTGGTCTCGCTCACCATGCCTCCGTTACGCGAGCGCCGCGACGACATTCCGCTGCTGGCTGGCCACTTCACGCAACTCTACAGCCGGAAAAACAAACGGGTGGTCCGCGATGTTTCCATGGAGGCCTTGCGCCTGCTCCAGGCTTACGACTGGCCCGGCAACGTCCGCGAATTGGAAAACGTCATCGAGCACGCGATTGTCTTCGGTTCCACCGACGAGGTGATGCCGGAAGATCTTCCGGAGAGCCTGCTGGCTGCGAACCGCGCTCCCGGCTCAGCGGTGCTCGAATACCACGATGCGGTACGCGAGGCCAAACGGAACATTGTCCTCTCCGCGATGCAGAAAGCCTCCGGCGATTACGGACAGGCCGCCAAGCAACTGGGCATCCACGTGAATAATCTCCACCGTCTGATCCGCGAGCTGGAACTGAAGCCGCTCCTGGCCGCGGCAGCCAACGCCGCGCAAAACCGCCCGTAACGGGGCCTCTACGCCAGGCAGACTCCTGCCGCCCGCGCCGAAGTCCTTATTCCTGCCGCAAGGCAGTAAGGGGATCGATCTCGGTAACCTTGCGCGCCGGCACATAACATGCCAGCAGCGCCAGACCGGCTAGCAGCAGCGGGGCACCGGTGAGCAAAAGGGGATCGCCAATACTGGCGTCGAGCACGCGCGCAAACTCGGTGGTCAGCGCCGACAACGCGCGCGAAATCATCAAGGAGCCCGCGAAACCCAGCACGGTTCCCGCAGCCACCAGTGCCCCGCCCTCCCGCATCACGAGCCGCACCACCTGGCCCGGACTGGCTCCGAGCGCCATCCGGATGCCGATTTCCTTGTGCCGCCGCGCGACGGCATAGGCCGTGACGCCCGCCAGGCCGATGGCAGCCAGGATCAGCCCGAACACGCCGATGCCTCCATAGAACGTGGAGCTCAGCTGGATCATTGAATTCATCTCGCCGATCTGCTCCGTCATTGTGCGTGTGTTGAACACGGTGAGGTTGGGGTCGATGGACTCCAACTCCGCCCGCACGGCGCCGATGGCATCGGAACCGGACCCGCCGCGGAATACGATCGTGGCGCCCGGCGCGGTTGCCACGTTGCCGGTTGTGAGTACGGAAAACGCGTCGGTAGTGGCGCTGGCTTGAGCGTCGACCACCAGCGGCACAAAGACGGTTGCCACTGGTTTGGAAGACATAAAGCCCGGCTTGAGATCGCGCGAGACGCCGGTGATTGTATAGCTCCTGCCGGTCTTGAGATCGCGGACGCGCCGGCCCACCGGGTCTTCTTGCCCGAACAACTCCAGCGCGCCAATCTGATTTACCAGCGCGGGCTCGACCGCATCGCGGGCGGCGCTCGCGCGCAAGTCCTGCTGCGTAAACTCGTGGCCGCGGGCGAGCGGCACCCCGATCGCAGCGAAATAGCCGGCGCCAATCCGTTGCCGGATCACGCTGCGCTGGACGTCGCCCGCCCGCCGCGGAGCCGCGAACCGCGCGTTGGGGACGGCGACAAAATCTCCGAACGGGGCGGCCTCCGCCAGCGTCACCGCGCGCACGGCGCTCAACCGCGCCAGTCGCTCCGGCAGCAGGTCCAGCAGCTTCGCCGAACGCTCCGGCGTGTAGCCATCATGTGCCGGATCGAGTTCAATCAGGTAGAGACTCGCGGTCTCGAATCCGGGATCCACGTGCGACGACCGCTTATACCCCAGCACCAGGAAACCGACGATCAGCAGCAGCATGAGCGAACTGGCCACCTGGTAAGCCACCAGCAGATTGCGCACGCCCAGCCGGCGATAGCCGCGCATCGCAGCGAGGCCGCCCTCCTTCAACGCCGGCGTCACATCGGGGCGTGTCGTGGCGAGTGCCGGCATCAGACCAAAGGCCACGCCCACGATTCCCGCCAGGACCAGGGTCGCAGCGAAAACGTTGAGGTCCGGACGAATGTCGAACTCGAAGCCCACTGGCAGCGGCAGCTTGAATGAGGAGATCAGGTTCGTCAGCCAGTAGGTGAAGACGAAGCTTCCGATGCCGCCTGCTAACGCCAAAAGAACGCTTTCGGTGAGCAATTGCCGCACGAGACGGAAGCGGTTGGCGCCCACCGCGATCCGGATGGCGATCTCTTTGCGCCGCTCGCCTCCGCGGGCAAGAAGAAGGTTAGCTAGGTTGGTGCACGCCAGCGAGAGAATCAAGGTCATCAGAATGGCGAGAAACGTATACGTCATTGACTTCTGCTGGGCCGGCATCGGCATCATGCCGCTGGCCGAAAGCAGGTGGACCTGGCGGCCCTTGCGCTCGCTTTCGGGAACAGCACTTTCGTCATCCAGATGGCGGCGCATCGTGTCGAAGGCTGCCTCCGCGGCCGTCAGCGACACGCCCGGTACCAGCCGCAGCACCACGCGAAACATCGCCAGATCGCGGCGGTGAATGGCGCCGCCGCTCAGTTCCGGCGCGATCGACGCACCCGACGTGACCGGAACAAACACGTCGGCCGGCGCGATCGGAAAGACACCGCGAAAGTTCTTGGGGGCGACGCCGATGATCGTGACGCTCTTACCGTTCAGCCGCAGCGAGCGGCCCGCCACGCCCGGATCGGCATTCAGGTGCGCCCGCCAGAAGCGGTCGCTGATCACGACCACCGGCGCCGTGCCTTCCTTTTCTTCGTCCGCTCGAAAAAAGCGGCCCGCCACCGGCTCCACACCCAGCGTCGCGAAGTATTCCGGCGACACCAGGTGCCCCGAAACGCGCGTGGTCTTCGATCCGGCCGGCATGCCGGTGGCCACGCTGAAGGGAACCGGCCCGAGGAATGCCGCCACCGAGGAGGCCACCGTTCGCTGGTCGCGGTAGCGTTCGAAGTAAGGGTAGGGAGAGAGGGCTTCCAGCGCGGCCAAGGCTTCGGGCTGCGACGCCCCCGGCAGCGGGCGCAATACCAGCGAGTTGATCTCGCTGTAAAACACACTGCATACGCCAATGCCGAGTGTGAGAGACAGGACTCCGACTGCGGTGAATCCGGGCGCGCGCGCCAGCATGCGCAGCGCGTACACAAAGTCCCTCCAGAGGTCGAAGGAATAGCGGTTCACGGTCCACCACCTCCACTTCTTATATTGGAGACGTCAAGGCGGCGGAAGGAAGCGCGTGAGGCAGCGGCCTGTGTGCGGCAGCCCCTAGCGCGAGAGCCTCCAGCGGGCCCAGGCTCTCCAACCGACCAAACCCAAAATCATGATGGCGAGGGATGCAAGCGCCGATGGCTCGAACAGCGCCGAAATCGTATAACGGCCGCTATACAAATTGGTGCCGGAGAGAAGGGTCCAACTGGTGCCGGTAGTAAATGTGAGAAGGTCCAGAGTCTCACTGTTTAGATCCATGGAGCCGGCCAGCGACCCAGTTGCGCGGTTAAACATTACAATCGGGGCGTCGTCGGCGAGGTCGAACACTTTAGCGCCGGTGTCGGAGCCCAAACTCACAAAGAACGACAGGATTTGCCCAGGGATGAGGTCCGAGCAAGTCGCGCAGCCGTTGGTGGTGAAAAAACCCGTTCCCGACGGACTACCAGCATTGCCCGTAAGCGCGATTCCGAAGGAATCCGCCCGCGCGGTGCCGGCGAACAGTGCCAGTACAAAAAGCGCGATCGCGGCGAAAGCCGTCTTCCTTAGCTGAACCATTCTTCCTTTTCCTTAGTCCCCAATTTGTCGAAAGTCGATCCCCACGACCTTCCCAATATTTTGAGTGCGCAACAGAAAGTATAGCCTTTAGTCCCACCGTTAGGTCCCACATCTTTGCTCAAAATGAAAATTGTACTGGTACCGTACTTCGAATCTATCGAGTTTACAGAGATTCCGGCAACTGGGGATCCGCCTCACGGCCCCCCGCCTTCATCCGCCCTCGCGCAGTAAACTGTGCAAGTCGATTGTGGTAACCCTTCTCGCGGCGAGGTAGCAGGCGAGCAATGCGATGGCGAAAAGCACAGTCGTGACTGCCGTAAGAGTAGGGGTGTCGAACGGCGACACCCCCACCAGGAAGCCCCGCAGCGCCTGGCCCGCGGCGTAGACTCCGGGAACCGCGATGAGTAAACCGAGCGTCAGCATTCTCGCGCCCTCGCCCATCACGAGCCGGATGACGCGGCGGTGGGTCGCGCCCAGTGCCAGCCGCACCGCGAGTTCGCCCCGCCGGCGCGTTACCGACCCGGTGATCATGCCGAACAGGCCCATTGTCACCAGCAGGAGCGCTCCCACGGCAAGACCGGCGGTCAGAAGCGCGCTGATCCGTTCCCGGCTGCGCGCGTCGGCGACAATCTCGTCCATCGTCACCATTTGGGATACCGGGATACGGCGCTCGATGTTGCGAATTGCCGCCCGCGCTTCCGCGATCAGTACGCGCGGATCCCGGTCTGTGCGCACGACGAAGAACCAGTACGCCCGGCTCCAGTAATCCTCAGCCCGCACGAAGAACTGCGGACGGCCATCCTGGTAAAGCCCATACAGCCGCGCCTGCTCGACCACGCCGATTACTGTCGCCGCGGCGCCGTCCACCTGCAGGGTTGCGCCCAGCGGGCTGCGGTTCGGAAAGAACTGCCGCGCCAGATTCCGGTCAATCAGCGCTTCACGGACGCCTTGAGGGCGTACCCGCTCGAAGTCGCGGCCGGCCAGGAGGCGCATTCCCATGGTTTGGACGTATCCGGCGCGCACGTGAATGCGATCGACCAACGGATGATCTCGCTCGTCGCCGGTGTTCCCGGGCGCGCCGGGGAATGCGATCTGGCTCAGGAGCGCTCCGCCGGACAGCGGCAGCTTCGTGGAGGCGCTGACGCTGGTGACGCCGGGCAGGGCGCGCAACGCGGCTTCGGTGCGGTCCAGGAAAGCGGCTGCCTCAGGGTTCTTGGTAAAGACGATTGTGGAAAGTCTCAGGCTCAGCACACCTCGCGGCTGGAAGCCCGGATCTGCGGCAAGCAATCGTGCGAAACTGCGCACCACGAGTCCTCCCGTGCTCAACAGAACCAGAGATAGTGCCACCTGCACGACGATCAGGCTGCGCCGCATGCGGCCGGACTGCGCGCCGCCACGGACTGCGCTCGCCGAAATCAGCGACGCGAGCGACACGCGCGCCGCCCAGGCGGCAGGCGCAGTCGCAGCGGCCAAACCGAGTAGCAATCCGACGCTGACTACCACCGCCGCCACGCCCCAGTCCAACGCAATCGTCTCGCGGCGTGGCAGGTCGATCGGGCCCAGCGTCACCAGCAGGCGGGTTCCCCAGATGCCGCCCAGCGCGCCGGCCACGCCGCCGGCGAGCCCCAGCAGGCCGCCTTCGAGGAGCATCGCGCGTACCACCGCATTGCCGCTCGCACCCAGCGCCCGCGATACTGCGAATTCGCGCTCGCGCTCCGCTGCCCGCGCCAGCAATAGCGATGCTAGATTCACCGTCAAGACAAGCAGCAGAAAGACAGCCGCGAAACTCAGCGCCAGCAGTGCCGGGCGGACCTCTTTGACCAGGTCGGCCTGCAGGCCCACCGGATACAGAGTAAGGTCGCGCGGTTTTGCCGACGCTCGCTGCACCAGAGTTCGCCCGAGCGCCGCAACCGCCTGCCGCACTTGCTCCAGCGATCCACCATGCCGCACGCGAATCAGGGTAAAGCCGTAAGTGTTTTGATTTTGATTCTCTCTGGCCAGATCAATCTCGTACGGGACATACACATCGGGTTTTTGCGCCGGCCAGCACGTGAACCCGAAGTCCGGCGGCATGACGCCAACCACGGTGTGGCTGTCCGGTCCAATTCGCAGCCGGGTGCCGATGATTTCAGGGTTCGCGCCCAGACGCCGCCACATTCCGTCGCTCAGAACTATCGTGGTGGGATGGCCCTGGCCGCCGTCCTCCGGCCGCAGGCCCCGGCCCAGCGCCGGACGCGCGCCCAACAAGTCGAAAAGGTTCGCGGAGCTGGCCATCATGTTGATATGGAACGCGTCCCGGTTGTCGGCGGCGGGAATGGCCCCATTTCCGCAACCAAAACTGGCCGCATCGGTAATGACGCCGCCGGCTTTCTGGAGTTCGGCTACCTGCGACCCCGTCAATTGGCCGTCATGCAGATTGAGGGACGGCACGTCCGCCCACACCTTGTAGAGGCTGTTCGGATCGCGGTAGGGAAGGGGCTCAATCAGGATCTTGTCCGCAGCCGTAAACACTACGGCGAATGTGCCCAACCCGATGGTAAGAGTCACCAGAACCGCGGCGGCGAATAGCGGTTTCTGACGGAACCGCCGGCTCACCAGTTGCACGTCCCGGCCCCAGTCTCCCGGCCGCCGCCACGACGCGGCAGGCCGCATGCGTTCGCCCAGACCGTTGCGGAACGAGTCCCGAAGGCCGGTGTACCAAACTCCGGCCAGCCGGAGGAAGCTCTTCTGTTGGAACGCTTCGTGCAATCGGTCGCGATACGTTGCCACGAGAGCTTCTCCCATTTCGTCTCGGAAATCGGGCGGGTACAGCCGAAGCAACAAACGAAACCAACCTTCTGAAGTGTGCAGCAGGCGGTCGTTCATTTCGCTTCTCTCTTGAGGAGACCGGAGAGCCGCGCCGCTCGCGCCAGTCCGTCCAGTCTGCGAGCCTCGGCCTTCGCGATGCGCAGCCCCGTGTCGGTGATGTGGTAATAGTTCCGCCGCTCATCATCCGCGTCAGGGGCCGGCCGCGAATCCGCCGCCTCGATCAATCCCTGATCGGCCATGCGCGCCAGGGCACGGTAAAGCGTTCCGATATCGGGGACGGTTTCGCCAAGCTCCCGGGCGTCCCGGATGATGCCGTAACCGTGACGGTCACCGCCGGCGAGGCTCAGAAGGATTTGAAACTCCACCGGCCGCAGCGGCAGGAGACTTTCGACTCTTCGATCCCGATCCAAGCCCGCTCCCTTCCGCAGTATATGCGTAGCGCATTATATGCACAACGCATATACTGCGTCAAGGGCTTCCGAACCGGAATGCCTTCAGAAGGTTCGGCAGCGCGTAGTTGCCTTCGTGGCAGGCGTATTCATAGAGAGGAGCGGACGATCGCGCCAGAGTCAGTTCCCCTTTCCAAGGCGCTGTGAACGCAGTTGGGTCGTCGATTTCAAATTGATACAGAATCGTGTTGGCATCGAACCGGCGGAGGTGTTCGACCACATGAAGATTCCGATCCCATCCGAACATGCCGCCGGCATCGCCGTAGAAGCCGCCGGCATCGTTGAAATTCGTCGTGTCCACTACGAGCGTTGCGCCTTCCCAATGTCCGATGGAATCACCGAGCCACAGTCGTACAGTCTGCGGCAGGTGAGGACGGCTCTCCATGTGGACGACTCTTGCATCGTGAGCCATCTCCGCGAGAATGATCACGTCTCGATCGCTCTGCATGATCTGGTAGTTGCTGTTGTAGGAATAAGGGAGCATCGGCGGTCCTGCCGTGACAAAAGCAAGACATCGGTCCTGCAGGCCGAAATCCGGCGCCGAGGCCGGATTCCGTAGCAACTGCTGACGCCGCCGTTTTTCGGCGGCAGCAGCCGGCGTCAACGGCGGAATCCGGCCATCGGGAGGGTCGATGACAAGCGACGTCCGCAACGTCTTGACCACTTTCGTGCCGAACTCCCGGAAAGCGACGTTGTAAGTCCCGACTCCAGTGGATGCCCGAGCGGCGGCCTCGTCCGTGTTTTGCTCGGCCGTGCGGTGTTCCCACTCGTTCGCCTCGTCGCGCGTGAAGAACGCCTTCCCCTGAAGCCGCGCGGGCCGCTCGAGGGGAGTGGCCGTGGCCGAGTTCCAAATGCCTTCCAGATCTCCCCGGCTGCCGGCGGCGGGCGGGCGGACCTGCGCGACTATCGGCCAGACCAGTGCACACACCCCAAGCGCAAGTTGCGCCTGGGAGCGATGTGCAGCCGGAAACCGTCGGTTTCTCATAGCGCGCTTCCATTGTTGCATGCAGTCCTGATCTGGGTAGATTCCGAAGCGCTTCCGGGGGCTCCCTTTCGACCGATCGGCCGATGGGCCCTTGCCAACTCCGGCATCAGACTGAGGCGGTTGGGATATACTGTGTCGGCGTGAGAAACTCGAAATGAAAGCCCCGGTCTGAATTTGCCGGACAACGCATCCGCCGCCGGGCGGCATCCCAACTGAGGGACCTGTTCTCAACGACAAGAAGGAGCATGAGATGGGTTTTAACAACGTCGGCCTTGGGCCCAGTGATCAGCAAATCATCAGCACTTTGCAACCGGTGATCATCGACACGCTTCGCAGAGCGGCGGGCAAGATTCAGCAGGGCGGCGGCAAGGCGGAAAGCAAACGCTGGTTCGGCGACGAGAGTGATACGTGGATGAAGCAGTTGACACGCAATCTGGATATGCTCGCCAGCATGATCAACGTGAAATCGATTGACGTTGGTTTCTCGAATCTTCATAAGCGGTGTTCCGGAACATTTGCGGCAGCACCGATGCCCAGCGGAGGATGGCGGAACTTTGTCGGGGGACCGAATCCCATGACAGCCGGTCAAGGCCAGGGGTTCCGGATTTGGCTCAACCTGAGCTGGAACAGCGCGCCTCTGTACCGTCCGGGTATCCAGCCCGCGGATAGCAAGTTTCAAACGCTGGTCCATGAGTGCACTCATCTTTTCCTGAACACCGATGATGGCGCATACGGTGTCTCCTCCTGCGAGGGGACTGCGGCGAACACTCCCAACATTGCCAAGAAGACCGCGGACTGTTGGGGTTACTTCGTAGAAGAATTTCGGTAGTGCCGTTTCCTGCGAATCGCGGCTTAGAGCCACGGCGCAGGGGCGGAGCAATCATTGACCTCAGAGCGCTGTCAGAAACGCCGTTCGTTGCGGTCACCCATGTGTTAGCTAACCCACTTCACGACTTCATGACCACTTGCGGACACATCACGTTGCGATGCTCCCTGTACGCTGACGTTACCGCATAGCCATGACAGATTGCTGGCTTGGTGACTTACACACCAAAGATTCGAGAATCTTAGAGGAGTTGTCTTCACAAAAGAGCTATCGCGGATGACTTACTTCGATTTTAGTAAAGACTCAAGGAAAGTGGACTGAGAACCCTTGCAGGATGCAATGGCTATTGGATGAGCAACTTGCCCAGCGCCTCTAGATTCTTCAACTGCTGCAACGTCTTCGACCGTCTCGTCGCCGGCTGTTGGCTTCATTGAACTATCTCTTAATCTCAATCTTTCCAGTGAGTTTTGCGGTATCCCCAAGAAAACGAGCGCGGGTCCGCGCAAGGAGTCGTACCAGAGAGGTTAGACCATTCTTTTCGAAACTTTCGGATAAGGACGGAGACAGTCTCGTCTTTGAAAAGGAGAATTAAGTTGAAGAAAAGCATTACACTCATTTCCGCAGTCCTGCTGTTTGCCATGGTGGGCGCTGCAACAGACGAACCACCGAAGTATGAAGTTTATCTCGGGTTCCAGTATGTCCGGTCCAACACATTCAATGGAAATTTTCTCAATACAAACACCGGACTTCTTCAAAGCGTAAACACCGGGTTCGACATGTATGGCGGTAACGGCCAGTTCATTTACAACTTCAGCAACTGGATTAGCGGCGTGATCGATGCCGGCGGTGTCAATAAACCCAATCTCGGGTTGAACGGATTTGATATCGGTATTCAGAATACCACTGCGTTTGTCTATGGCGGGCCGCGCTTTTACTTACGCCATCACCACAATAGTCTTTCGGGCCTTCAGCCATTTGGTCAGGTCTTGTTTGGCGCTGCGTTTCGGCACCTTAGCACAGGCGTGACCGCCGTAACGAGTATCAATACGCCCAATCTCCCGGTCGTCACCCCGCTCGGCAACCTGTTTCCTGGTCCACTCACAGTGGTTGATGCCACGTTGAGCACTTCAGACAATGCTTTTTCTATGAAAGTGGGCGGCGGCCTGGATTGGAAAATCAACAAACACTTTGGTGTCCGGGCGGTGGAAGTCAATTACATGCTGACTCGCTTTCCCGCCATTTTCACGGGGAATCGAACCAACCAGAACAACCTGGCGGTTAACACAGGCCTCATTTTCACCTGGGGAGCTCAGTAGAAGGTTGACTGTCCACTCATTCCACTGACCCCTGAGCGCGACATAAGTCCCTTTCGGGCACGGCCTGGCAAGCATGCCGTGCCCATTTTCTTTGGTCGTCGGACAATCGCGTCTCGGCAAGCTGCGCAGACGAATCGTAAGCCGCCGGCGGCTGCGGAAGAACCGGTTCAGGACCCTGCCTCAAACGGCGTTGCTGTCAACTGACGTTCTTGTCTGGATTCGACTCTCGGAGATTACTAATTTCAAGTTAAATCTGGAGCCGGCGGAGGGATTTGAACCCCCGACCCTCTGATTACAAATCAGATGCTCTACCAACTGAGCTACACCGGCAAGAGAATCGACAGGTACGAGCGCCCGCAACGGCCCGACCCATCTTCATGAACGAGTATACCCCACGCGACGCTCGCCGAAACACGGCGGGAAATCTTCTCGATGCTACACGGAATCTACCAGCCGGTGCCCGCCGGTTCAGGACCCAAATCCAACCTGCGCCTGACAACCGTGAACCTGAACGATGGCTCCTGTTCGACGACTCAGATCTATCCCGTCTTTGGCATCGGCGGGAACACCGGGGAGGATAACTTGCCAAAGAAACCGATTGACACCTTCTACGCGCAATTCGCAGGCAATCTTTGCGCGTATGACCTGCCGCGGGGCTCGATTGCGATGCAATTCAACGCTGCTCCTGCAGGCGCACCTCCAGGATTCAACGGCCCTTTCAACTTCCAGCCCAACAACCTGGCGATCTCCCCAGTGACGTAAGCCCCCCTACCGTCCAGCGGCCGGCATCAAGAAGCGCATACCATCCGGCGACACGTCCCAGAACAGTACGCCGGCCGGCAGTTTGAATAAAGGATTCGGAACTCCCGCCTCAAACGAACTCCCCGCGTTCACCTCCAACGCCGTGGCCATTCCGTCCCCATTCATGTAGAAAATTTCTTTGCCGTCGCCGCGCCACAGCGGCGTCCGGCCGCCATCCTTGGTCACGACCACCGGATTGCCGATCGCGCCCGTAGCCGCGTCGAACGGACGCACGGAAACCTCGTTCCGTCCCGATTCGTTCGACGTGTACGCGATCCAGCGGCCGTCGGGCGAAAATCGCGCCGTGATGCTGCTGAACTGTGGATCGACTACCGGCACGGGCTGCCGCTCGCCCGGCCCGGCTACAGCCAGCAGCCGGACGTGGGTCGGCTGCCCAATGCTGTAATAGAGCAGAAATTTTCCGTCGCGCGACCAACTCGTGGGACCCTTGCCTTCGCTCGATTGGTAAAGCAACGCCTCGCTTTCCGCGCCGCTCGCTGCTTTTTCATAAAGGTCAAACACGCCGCTCCGGTTGGAGGTGAAAAGGATGCGGCTTCCGTCCCCCGACCACGTCGGGAACGCGTCCCAGCCCGGGTCGGTCGTAAACCGGGTCATCGCGCCGTTCGCAACCTCCACCAGCCAGATGTCCCGGTTCTGCGTGGCCGCATCGGTGCGCTCCACGGCGATCCGCTTCCCGTCCCGAGAGATCGTGAGGGTTCGGTAGAGTCCCGCCTCCCCGACGCTGCCGGCGGGTTTTCCTTGCCGGTCGAACCACGTCAGCCGGCCCTCGATGCCGCCCCGCGCGCCGCCGCGTTCTTGCGCGCCGGCCAGAAAAATCCCCAGACCAATCCCCGCCAGCACTATTCCGAAACTCGCTGTCCGCGCCATTTTCGCAACCGAGCGTACCATAGCGAAGCTGAACAAAGCAAAGACACTTGACGCTGGCGTCGGGGAATGATCGAATAAATCATTTGGCCTCGAAGGGACTCGGGCCGAACGGAGGCAGGGATGCGGCGCCACCTGGTGGTTGAGATGTGTTTCGGGCTGGCCGTGGTATCTGCGTGGGCCGGCGATGCTCGTCTGGCCGACGCGGTCATGCACGCGGATCAAGAGGCCGCGCGCGCGCTGCTCGCGGACCGCGCGAACATCAACATACCGCAACCGGACGGCACCACCGCCTTGCACTGGGCGGTCCGGCACGACGACGTTCCCACCGCCGAGGCCTTGATCCGAGCCGGCGCCGATGTGAAGGCGGCGAACCGGTATGGCGTCACACCGATGGCTCTCGCTGCGCTGAACGGAGATGCGGCGTTGATCCGCAGACTGCTCGACGCCGGCGCCGATCCAAACAGCTCGAATCCGAGCGGCGAGACCGCGCTCATGACCGCGGCGCGCACAGGGAAAGTGGACGCGGCTGCGTTACTGCTCGATCGCGGAGCGGATGTCCGCGCCAAAGATGCCGTTCATGGACAGACCGCTCTCATGTGGGCGGTCGTCGAAAATCACGTGGATATGGTGAAACTGCTGCTGGCGCGCGGCGCCGGGATCAACGCTCGTACTAACGTCACCATCCCGAAGGGCGAGTACGTGCCGGCCCGGCCCGCGGCCGCCTCCGGCACCGGGATTATCCGCCAGCGCGCGCTGCCGACTGCCGACGGCGGCATGACGCCGCTGCTCTTCGCGATTCGCGATGGCAATGGGGAAATGATGCGCCTGCTTCTGGATCACGGCGCGGCGATCGAACAAGCGTCCGGCAACCACACAACCCCGCTGTTGATTGCGCTGCTCAACGGGCAGGTCGGCATCGCGACGGAGTTGCTCGCCCGCGGTGCCGATCCCAATGCCGCCGACGACTACCACCGCGCCGCCCTGTTCGCAGCCATTGACTTGCGCAACTTTAATCACGAAAAATATGCCGACCTTCCCACCGACGGCCGCGATCCCATGCCGCTGATTCAAGCGCTGCTCGCCAAGGGAGCCGATCCCAACCGCAGAACCGACACGGTTCCGGTTCATGGGCTGATGCAATTCGACGGCTCCTGGGTCAATTTCGACGGACAAACGCCGTTCATCCGCGCCGCCCTTTCCGGCGACATCGCGGTGATGCGGCTGCTTCTCGAACACGGCGCCGATCCGAACATCGCTACCGCACAGGGCAGTACGGCCTTGATGGCTGCCTCTGGCATCAACTGGATTCCCGCCCAGACCTACACCCGCAGCGAAGCCGACTATGTTGAGGCTGTCAAACTCTGCCTCGAGCGCGGCGGGCAAGTGAACGCCACGAATTCTCTCGGCATGGCCGCTATACACGGCGCCGCCAATCGCGGTTGGGAATCCATCATCCAGATCCTGGCCGATCACGGCGCCCGGCTGGATGTGAAGGACAACGCCGGGCGGACCCCGATGATTTTCGCGCAGGGCATTTTTCTCGCCATCCGCCCGCCGGAAGCAAAGCCGAAGGCGATTGCCCTGCTGAAGAAGTTGATGGGCGATACGGTGGCCGAACGATGATTAAAGGCCTGCTGATCGCCGCCGGTGCCCTCGCCTGGGCGCCGGTCTGGAGCCAGTCGAGCGCAGCCCTGCTCACTCAGTACTGCGTCACCTGTCACAATCAAAAGCTCAAAACGGGCGGCCTGGAACTCGACAAGCTCGACCTGCAGCACCCCGGCGCTGACGCCGAAACGTGGGAAAAGGTTGTGCGCAAGATTCGCGCCGGCATGATGCCGCCCGCCGGCGCTCGCCGTCCGGCGCGGGAAGCGCTCGACTCGCTCGCCGCCTCGCTAGAATCCGCGCTCGATCGCGCCGCTGCCGGGAATCCCAACCCCGGCCGGACGCCTCTCCATCGCCTGAATCGCGCCGAATACACCAACGCGATTCGCGATCTGCTGGGCGTGGATGTCGATGCGGCCACTCTGCTGCCTGCCGATGATTCCAGCAACGGCTTCGACAACATCGCCGATGTGCTGGGTGTATCGCCGGCGCTGCTGGAGCGCTACGTCGCGGCCGCTGCCAAAATCAGCCGGCTCGCCGTGGGCGATCCCGAAACCGCGCCTCTCGATGTCACCTATACCGTCAAAGGCGATTTGAGCCAGGCCGATACGCTCGACGGCCTGCCGCTTGGCACCCGCGGCGGAACGCTCCTGCATCACAATTTTCCGCTCGATGGCGAATACAAGATCAAGCTTTCGCTGGCCAAGCTCAGTTTCGGCCAGGTGTTCGGCGAAGGAGCCGAGGGACAGGAACTCGAAGTCACTCTGAACGGCGAGCGCGTGAAGCTCTACAAGCTGGATGAAGTCCCCATGTTCTTCATGCGCGAAATTCCCGGCAAGCCGATTCCCCCGGGGCCGCTCAGCGATCCCAACGAGGAGCGGGCGAAGATGAGTCCCGACATTCATCTCGAGTTCCGCGTCAACGTGAAAGCCGGGCCGCAGATCATCGGAGTCGCGTTCCTGCAGAAGAACCACGACGTGATCGAAGATCTGGTGCACCGCCCCGCGGCCAGCACGTTCGATTCAAACATCGGCATGCAGTACGGCTACGACACCGTGCCGCACCTGGCCCGCGTCGACATCACCGGCCCCTACAACGCGACGGGCTCGGGCGACACGCCCAGCCGCCGGCGCATCTTCGGTTGCCACCCCGGTGCGCCCGCCGAGGAAATCCCGTGCGCCCGCCGGATCGTTTCCAACCTGGTGCGCCGCGCGTTTCGCCGCGCGCCCGCCGATTCCGACCTCGAATCTCTGCTCAGTTTTTATCAGCAGGAACGCTCCCGCACCGGGCGCTTCGAAGCCGGAATCGAAATGGCGCTGCGCCGCATCCTGGCCGATCCGGAATTCATATTCCGCTTCGAGCCGCCGCCGGGCGGCGTTGCGCCCGGCCGTCCCTATCGCATCAGCGACACCGAACTCGCATCGCGCCTCTCGTTTTTCCTGTGGTCCAGTATCCCCGATGACGAGCTGTTGAATCTGGCGGCGCAAAACAAGCTGCACGAGCCGACAGTTCTCGAGCAGCAGACGCGCCGGATGCTCGCAGATCCGAAATCCCACGCGCTGGCCGGCAACTTCGCCGGGCAATGGCTCTATCTGCGCGACCTGAAGAGCGCGAATCCCGATGGCCGCGAGTTTCCCGATTTCGACGACAACCTCCGCCAGGCGTTCCAGCGCGAAACCGAAATGTTGTTTGAGAGCGTGCTCCGGGAGGACCGGCCCGTACAGGACCTGTTGACGGCCAACTACACGTTCGTGAACGACCGGCTCGCCAGGCACTACGGCATCCCGGGTGTCTATGGTCCGGACTTCCGCCGCGTTCCGGTCCCGAACGATGCGCGGCGCGGCCTGCTCGGTCAAGGCAGCTTTCTGCTGGTCACCTCCAACGCCAATCGCTCTTCTCCGGTGCAGCGGGGCAAGTGGGTTCTGGAAAACCTGCTCGGCAGCCCGCCGCCGCTTCCGCCGCCCAATGTTCCTCCCCTCAAGGAAAACACAACTGGCGCGGTGGCTACGTCCGTGCGCGAGCGCATGGAGGAACACCGCGGCAATCCGGTCTGCGCCGGCTGCCACAAGATCATGGACCCGATCGGGCTCGCGCTCGAAAACTTCGATGGCGTCGGCCATTGGCGTACCGCCGATTCGGGTGTGCCGATCGATGTTTCGGGGCAATTGGTGGATGGCACGAAGCTGGAGGGCGTTGCCAGCCTGCGCGACGCGCTCCTGGGCCGCCCGGAAGCGTTCATCGGAACGATCACCGGAAAATTGCTGATGTACGGACTCGGCCGGGAAACCAAATACTACGACATGCCGGTGGTTCGCGCCGTAATGCGCGCGGCCGCGCCCGATCGATACCGGCTCTCGGAATTGATCCTGGGGATTGTGAAAAGTGCGCCGTTTCAAATGCGGGTCAAAGAGGCGCCGGTGCTGGAAGCGAATAACCGAAAAGCGGACTGAGGAGTCGAGCCATGACGTTCATTACGAAAAAACATTTGCCGCGGCGCGCGTTTTTGCAGGGTGTGGGGGTTTCGCTCGCGCTGCCGTTGTTGGATTCGATGCTCCCGGCACAGACTCCCCTCGCCCAAACCGCCGCCCTTCCCAAGAACCGCTTCTGTGGCATCTACATTCCGCACGGCGCCACCATGGATAAATGGATGCCGGCGCAGGAAGGTTCCGGCTTCGAATTCACCGAAACCCTGAAGCCTCTGGAAAAGCTCCGCGACCGCGTCTGCGTGGTGAGCAACCTGGCCCATCCCCTGGCCGGCGGCGTCGGCTCCGATGCCGGCGCCGATCATGCCCGTTCGGCCGCGGTTTTCCTCAGCGGCGCTCATCCCGAAAAAGGTTCGGTGCACGGCGGCATCACCGTGGACCAGTTGCTCGCGCAGCATATCGGCCAGGATACGCCGCTGCCCTCGATCGAGTTGGCCCTCGAAGAAGTGGCCTTGAATTGCGGCTCCGGCTATGGCTGCGCGTATTTCAATACAATCTCCTGGCGCAATGCGACGCTGCCATTGCCTATGGAAAACAGCCCGCAGGTCGTCTTCGAACGGCTGTTTGGCGACGGCACCAATGCCGCGCAGCGCCTTTCGCGGAAGCAGCAGGACGGCAGCATTCTCGATTCCGTTACCGACAAAGTGGCGCGCCTCCAAGGCAAGCTCGACCCCAGCGATCGCGTCCGCCTCACCGAGTATCTCGACGACATCCGCGAAATTGAGCGCCGCATTCAGAAAGCCACGCAGCAATCGGCCAATAGCGTGGATATTCCGGAAGCGCCGGTGGGCATTCCCGAAGCATTCGAAGATCACCTCAAGCTGATGTTTGACCTGCAGGTGCTGGCGTATCGCGCCGAGATCACCCGCGTGTCCACCTTGATGTACGCGCGCGACACCAGCGGCGCCACCTACCCCGCCAGCGGCGTGCGCGACGGCTTCCATACCGCGTCGCACCACTCCAACGTCCGCGCCAACATGGACAAATTCGCGCTCATCAACCGCTATCACGTGCAGATGCTCGCCTATTTCCTCGAGAAGCTGCGCGCCACACCCGATGGCGACGGCAATCTGCTCGATCACTCGGTGGTTCTGTACGGCAGCAGCATGAGCAACGGCAACCAGCACGACCACGATCCGCTCCCGATCATCGTCGCCGGCGGCGCCTCCGGCCAGTTGAAAGGCGGCCGCCACCTGAAATTCCAGCCGCACACTCCGATGTCGAACCTGATGCTGGCGTTGTTGGACAAGCTAGGCGTCCACGAGGCCCGCTTCGGCGACAGCACCGCCAAGCTCGAAATCTAGTCACGCGCCGTAAATTTTTTCTGTCGCTGGGGAATCAACCACTTAGCACTGCTCGCACTCTTCATACCCACTCGCGCCTGTTATTGTCAAATTGGAAAGAGGCTTGCGCACACCGAGCAAGCCCGACGGTTTTCTTGCTGGCCAGCAAGCGTTGCATTGCGGTGGTTCTGAGCTTCTCGTAGAGCTGTTAAGGCTTGAACGGCTGAGCGCATCCGCTGACGCGGTCGACGGGAAGATCCTGGAACTGGTTCCACAACATCCGGTGGAGTGCGGATAGCTAGTGTCGCCGTCCCATCGGGTTTCAGAGAGTCGAGCATCGAAACGAGGGTTACCGTAGCGCCAAAAAGCGAGACCGCTGGCCCTGTAGAT
>CAYTJD010000112.1:0-33370 GCA_964438005.1 uncultured Solibacteraceae bacterium
CATCTAAGCATAAGCGTTTGTCTATACGATGGCAGAGTGCTATCTTCTAAATAATAAAGGAGATCTTGCCATGAAAGCATTTGCCGCAGAAGCCCAGCCGTTAGCAGCCGCACAGTACGAGAGAGAGCCGCTCGTAGCCGAAGAACAATTACTGCCACAGCCAAGCGTCTTGGAGCGTGTCAGAAGCGGACTCGGTGCAGCCTGGGAAGCGGTTGATGGCTTGCTGTCAGCACCTATGCCGTTGCCGCGACGCGTAACGGCCGGCTTAGCCGCCGGTGCTGTTGCACTTGGTGGCGGCGCCCTTGCACCGGCAGCCGAAGCGAAAATTGTAGTAGGGCAGGGAGCTGCCGGAGTGAAGCTTGGCGAAACCACGGCGGACCACAGTTTCACGGTGGAAGCGGTGTATTGTCTGGGTAACTGCGCGCTTTCCCCTTCGGCGATGCTGGATGGCCGGCCGTATGGGCGCGTTTCTCCCCAGGTTGCCGATTTCCTAATCGATAGCGCGCGGAGGCACTCGTGAGCGTCAAAATCTACGTTCCGTGCGACTCGGCGGCGCTTTCGGTGGGCGCCGAAGCAGTGGCGCGCGCGATCACCGAACAAATCACGGCGCGGCGGCTGGACCTCACGGTGGTTCGCAATGGTTCCCGCGGTATGTTCTGGCTGGAACCGCTGGTGGAAGTGGAAACGCCGCGCGGCCGGATCGCATACGGTCCGGTGACTGCGGATGCGGTGGCGGGCCTGTTCGACGCCGGTTTTTACGAGGGAAAATCGCATCCCCTGTGCCTCGGAGCCACCGGGGAGATTCCGTATCTGAAGAACCAGGAGCGCCTGACGTTCGCGCGCTGCGGCATCACCGATCCCCTGTCGCTCGCGGATTACATTGCTCACGGCGGCTACAAGGGACTCGAGAGGGCGCTGAAAATGGCGCCGGCGGCGATCGTCGAAGAAGTGACGCAATCGGGGTTGCGCGGACGCGGCGGGGCCGGTTTTCCGACGGGTATCAAGTGGCGCACGGTTCTGAACACGCCCGGCGAGCAGAAATACGTCGTATGCAACGCGGATGAGGGCGACAGCGGCACGTATGCGGACCGCATGATCATGGAAGGCGATCCGTTCGTGTTGATCGAGGGGATGACGATCGCGGGCTTCGCGGCAGGAGCCGGCAGCGGCTACATTTACATCCGCTCGGAATACCCGCACGCCTTTCGCACCATGAAGCGAGCGATCTCCCTCGCGTACGAGAACGGATACCTGGGCGCGAACGTCGCCGGGAGCGGCAAGCGCTTCGATCTCGATGTGCGCCTGGGCGCCGGCGCATACATCTGCGGCGAAGAAACTTCGATGCTCGAGAGCCTGGAAGGCAAGCGGGGCCAGATCCGGCCGAAACCGCCGCTGCCGGCCATCGAAGGGCTCTTCGGCAAGCCCACGGTCATCAACAACGTGATTTCGCTCGCTACGGTGCCGATCATTCTGGAAAAAGGCGGCGCCTTCTACCGCGATTTTGGGATGGGGCGTTCGCGCGGCACACTGACGATCCAGCTGTCGGGAAACATCCAGCACGGCGGGTTGGTGGAGAAGGCGTTCGGGTTGACGCTCCGGCAGGCGATTTACGATTTCGGCGGCGGCACGTTCTCCGGCCGGCCGTTTCGGGCGGTGCAGGTGGGCGGGCCGCTGGGCGCGTATTTTCCCGAATCGCTGCTCGATACGCCGCTCGATTATGAGGAATTCGCGGCCAAGAAAGGCCTGCTGGGGCACGGCGGCATCGTAGTGTTCGACGATACAGTGGACCTGGCGAAGCAGGCGCGTTTCGCGATGGAGTTTTGCGCCATCGAGAGCTGCGGCAAGTGCACGCCGTGCCGGATCGGTTCGACGCGCGGCGTCGAGGTAATCGACAGGATTATCGCGCACGAGAACCGGCCGGCGAACCTGCATCTGCTCGATGAACTGTGCGAGCTGATGCTGGATGGGTCGCTGTGCGCGTTGGGAGGCCTGACGCCGTATCCGGTGTTGAGCGCAGTGCGTCATTTTCCGGAAGATTTCGACAAGCCGGCACCGGTACCGCCGGCCCACGCGGGCGAGCGCGCCCAGGAGACACAACAATGGCGTTAATCCAAGAGATCGATTACGGCACGCCTGCCAGCCTGGCGGAAACACGGATCACTCTGGAGGTCGACGGCAAGCCGGTGACGGTTGCGGCGGGCACGTCGATCATGCGCGCGGCGGTGGAGGCAGGCATTCCGGTGCCCAAGCTGTGCGCCACCGACAACGTGAAAGCGTTCGGTTCCTGCCGGTTGTGCCTGGTGGAGATCGAAGGGCGGCGCGGGACTCCGGCCTCGTGCACCACGCCGGCCGAGCCCGGCATGAAGGTGCGCACACAGTCTTCGAAGCTGGCGCGCATGCGCCGGGGCATGATGGAGCTGTACATCTCCGACCATCCGCTGGATTGCCTCACCTGCTCGGCCAACGGCAATTGCGAGCTGCAGGACATGGCGGGCGTGGTTGGTTTGCGCGAGGTGCGGTACGGCTACGAGGGCGCGAACCATCTTCAGCCAGGCAAGGACACGTCGAACCCCTATTTCAGTTTCGAACCGTCGAAGTGCATCGTCTGCTCGCGGTGCGTGCGCGCGTGCGAAGAGGTGCAGGGCACATTCGCGCTGACGATCGAAGGCCGGGGCTTCGCGTCGAAGGTTTCGGCGGGCGGCACAGACTTCCTGAACTCCGAGTGCGTTTCGTGCGGAGCGTGCGTGCAGGCCTGCCCCACCGCGACGTTGATCGAGAAGTCGGTTACCGAAAAAGGCCAGGGCGACCGGAGCGTAATCACCACCTGCGCGTACTGCGGCGTGGGCTGCTCGTTCAAAGCCGAACTGCGCGGCAACGAAGTGGTTCGCATGGTGCCCCATAAGGACGGCAAGGCCAACCACGGCCATTCCTGCGTGAAGGGGCGGTTTGCATGGGGCTACGCCACGCACAAAGACCGCATTCTGAAGCCGATGATCCGCGCCAAGATCACCGATCCGTGGCGCGAGGTGACGTGGGAAGAAGCCATCAACCACGCCGCCAGCGAGTTCAAGCGCATTCAAGCGAAATACGGGCGCGATTCGATCGGGGGCATCACGTCTTCGCGCTGCACCGACGAAGAAACGTACCTGGTGCAAAAGATGGTGCGGGCGGCGTTCGGCAACAATAACGTCGACACGTGCGCGCGCGTCTGCCATTCGCCCACCGGTTACGGGCTGAAGAGCACGTTTGGAACGTCGGCCGGCACGCAGGATTTCGATTCGGTGGACGCGGCCGATGTGATCATGGTGATCGGCGCCAATCCGACGGACGCCCACCCGGTGTTCGCGTCGCACATGAAACACCGGCTGCGCGAAGGAGCGCGGCTGATAGTTGTCGATCCGCGGCGCATCGATCTGGTGAAGATGCCACATGTGAATGCCGATTACCACCTGCCGCTGCGGCCGGGCACCAACGTGGCGGTGATCAACGCCATGGCGCACGTGGTGGTGACCGAGGGCCTGGTGGATGAACCGTTCGTGAAGGAGCGCTGCGACCCGGCGGCGTTCGAGCAGTGGCGCACGTTCATTGCGGAGGAGCGAAATTCGCCGGAGTCGCTGGAACCGGTGACCGGCGTGCCGGCGAGCGATTTGCGGGCAGCCGCGCGGCTCTATGCGACTGGCGGCAACGGGGCGATTTATTATGGCCTCGGCGTCACCGAGCACAGCCAAGGGTCGACCATGGTGATCGGCATGGCCAACCTGGCTATGGCCACGGGGAATCTGGGCAAGCGCGGTGTGGGGGTCAACCCGCTGCGCGGCCAGAATAACGTGCAGGGTTCGTGCGACATGGGCTCGTTCCCACACGAGTTCTCGGGTTACCGGCACGTGTCGGATACGGCGGTTCGCGAGTCGTTCGAGAAAGCGTGGCATGTGCCGCTGCAGAGCGAGCCGGGGCTCCGCATTCCCAATATGCTGGACGCGGCGTGCGACGGGACATTCAAAGGCCTGTACGTGCAAGGCGAAGATATCGTGCAGTCCGACCCTAATACCAAGCATGTGTCGGCCGGGTTGGCGGCGATGGAATGCGTCGTAGTCCAGGACCTGTTCCTCAACGAGACCGCGAGTTACGCGCACGTCTTCCTGCCGGGCTCGTCGTTCCTCGAAAAGGACGGCACATTCATTAACGCGGAACGCCGGATCGGCATGGTGCGCAAAGCCATTCCGCCGATGGCAGGGTACGAAGACTGGCAGATTACGATCCTGCTCTCGGAAGCGTTGGGATACCCGATGCAGTACAGCCATCCTTCCGAAATCATGGAAGAGATCGCGCGCCTGACGCCGACGTTCGCGGGCGTGACCTACGAAAAGCTGGACCGGCTGGGCAGCGTGCAGTGGCCCTGCAACGATAAGGCGCCGGAAGGCACGCCGGTGATGCACATCGGGGGTTTTGTGCGCGGCAAAGGCCGCTTCATGATCACCGAGTTCATTCCGACCGATGAGAGGACGACGGACCGCTTCCCGCTGATTCTGACGACCGGGCGCATTCTTTCGCAATACAACGTGGGCGCGCAGACGCGGCGCACCGAGAACAACGTTTGGCACAGCGAAGACGTTCTGGAAATCCATCCGTGGGACGCGGAAAACCGCGGCATCAACGACGGCGACCTGGTCTCGCTCACCAGCCGGGCAGGCGACATTACGCTGCCGGCGCGCATTGCCGAACGGATGCAGCCCGGCGTCGTTTATACGACCTTCCATCACGCCATGACCGGGGCGAACGTGGTGACCACCGAATTTTCCGATTGGGCGACGAGCTGTCCCGAGTACAAGGTGACGGCGGTGCAGGTGCAACTGGCGCGGAAGATGTCGGACTGGCAGGAGCAGTACCGGGAGACGCGCCGCATCACGACGCAGATCCTGAGCGAAACGGGCGCCGACTAGCCGATGCAGACCGAACACATGGTTCACAACGCGAACCAGATCGCGTTATATTTCGCGGCATATCCGCATGAGGAAGCCGTGGCGAGCGTCGCCGACCACATCCAGAGATTCTGGGAACGCCGGATGCGCGATCAGCTGTACGCGTACGTCGCCCAAGGCGGCCACGGGCTGCACGAGCTGGTGCTGGAATCGGTGAAGCGGCTCAGCCGGGCCGGACAGCCGACCCATTAGCCGGGCACGAGTCCCCCTTCCCGCAACGATCGTTGCGGAACCGGAGGGACATTTTGTTCCAGTGAAAGGCGTTAGCGTGCCGAGTCCGCTTGGTACCAAGGGGAGCGTGCGGGTCCCGTTTGCCGGTGTTCCCGTGAGTTGATCCAGCACGTGGCGTTGAGCTTCTCCCACGACCCTATTATCGCGCCGAGGTAGCGCAGGAGCCCCCGCGGCGGGTCGATTTTTGGCTGTAAGGCTCTGATTTTCCAGGGAACCGGAAAATTTTCTCGGCCCGTGACGGGGCCGGGTCCGCGCCGCGGGGCTCTATTTGACATCCCAATGAAGCAACTTCTATACTTCATTTGAATGCCAAATAGAGAAAAGGCGGATGTGCTGCAGGGCACGCTGGACCTGATGATTCTCCAAACGCTGGCAACCCTGGGGCCTCTCCATGGTTACGCCGTCGCCGAGCGTCTCGAGCAGATTTCCAAAGGAGCACTTCAACTCAACATGGGCACGCTCTATCCCGGTCTTCTGCGGCTGGAGCAGCGGGGGTCGATCCGTGCGGAGTGGAGCCGGACGGAAAACAACCGCCGCGCCCGGTACTACCACATCACACCCGCCGGCCGCCGGCGGCTTGAAACCGAGAAGGCCGAGTGGACGCGGATGGCGTCAATCATGCACGCGCTGCTGTTCGAGGAGGCGCGATGAATGGCAGGCTTCGGGAGTATTGGGTTCGACTGCCGGCGACCTTCCGAAGGCGCAGTGCCGAATCCGAAGAGGAACTTCGGTTTCATCTGGAAATGGCGGAACAGGAGGCTTTGCGCCGGGGCGCACCGGTTCGCGAAGCACGGTTGCGGGCTGGAGGATTATCCCAAGCGTCGGATGCCTTAGGGGACCAGCGCACGATTGCCTGGCTGGGTGATTTTTTGCGCGATCTGCGCCACAGCGCGCGGCTGCTGGCGAAGAGTCCCGTTTTCGCGGCAGCCGCGGTTGTTTCCCTGGCCCTGGGGATCGGCGCCAACACCGCGATCTTCAGCGTAGTGAATGCGGTCCTTCTTCGTCCGCTCGCTTACAAAGACGCGGACCGGCTCGTCACGATTCTCCGCCGCAGTGATTTTCCCATCGCGCCGGCAAATTATCTGGATTGGCGGGAGCAGAGCCATTCGTTTGCAGGGATGGGGGCCGCTGAGTGGTGGCAGCCCAACCTCATCGGCATGGACCAGCCGGAACACCTCTTCGGGCTGCGCCTGACGGAATCGCTGCTGCCTCTTCTGGGGATTGAGCCGCTCATCGGCCGGTGGTTTCTTCCCGGTGAAGACGAGGCGGGCTCCGAACACGAGGTGATTCTCAGTTATGGCTTGTGGCAGCGCCGGTTCCATGGAGACCGCAGGGTCTTGGGAGCGGCCCTGGCGTTGGACGGCGAACCGTACACCATTGTTGGCGTGATGCCTCTCGAATTCAAATTCGCGCCGTTTTGGGCGACGCGGGCGGAATTGTGGGCACCGCTGGCGTTGGGCGCGCGTATTCACGATCGGGCCGGCAACAGCCTGCGGATCTTTGCGCGTCTCGCCTCCGGTGTCACGATGACGCAGGCGCGGGCCGAAATGGCTACGATTACGGCCCGACTCGACCAAGAGTATCCGGGAACCAACCGCGAAGTAGCCGTGACGGAACTCAAAGAGAAGGTGGTGGGAAACATCAAGCTGCCGCTGCTGGCCCTGATGATGGCAGTGGGACTGGTGCTGCTGATCGCGTGCGCCAATGTGGCGCATATGCTGCTGGCGCGCGCCGCGACTCGACACAAAGAGATGGCGCTTCGCACCGCTTTGGGCGCCGGGCGAGCCCGGGTGGTCCGCCAGTTCCTCGCCGAGAGCCTCCTTCTGGCGGGAATCGGGTGCGGGGCGGGCTTCGTGTTGGCGTCATGGGGGACTCGCACATTGATTGCGTTCAGTCCACCAGATCTACCCAGGCTCAATACGGTGAGCATCGATTTCCACGTCGCGCTCTTCACCTTGGGAATCACGGCTCTCACGGGCTTGGGCTGCGGACTGGCGCCGGCGCTCGCGATCTCAGCCGCCAATCTGGCCGGAGCTTTGAAAGAAGGAGAGCGCGGGTCAAGCGAGCGATTCGGCCGGAACCGCGTGCGCGGCGCTTTGGTGGCGTCCGAATTCGCCCTCGCCCTGATGTTGCTGATTGGAGCGGTGCTCCTGATCCGGAGCTTCGGGGCGTTGCAGTCCATTGACCCTGGCTTCGATGCTCATAATCTGTTGTCGATGGTGGTATCGGTGGCGAGCACGGGAGAGGCCGAGCCCGGGCGCCGTGAAATCTTCTACCGCCAAGTCATCGAGCGAATTCGGACGCTGCCGGGCGTGCGGGCGGCGAGCGGGATCAATCACCTCCCGCTTGGGGGCGATCTCTGGGGATTGCCGTTTACGATCGAAGGCCACCCGAAGCCGCTCCCCGGCGCCATGCCGGCCGCCGTGTATCGCGTCGCCATGCCCGGGTATTTCGAAGCCATGCGCCTTCCCCTGCTGCGCGGCCGTGACATGGAACCTTCCGACGATATGCATGCGCCTGGGGTGGTCGTGATCAACGAGCAGGCGGCGCAACGATACTGGCCGGGGGAGGATCCGATTGGCAAACGCATCGCCTTCGGTGCGGATTGGTTCACCATCATCGGCATCGTGAAAGGCGCCAAGCAAGGCATTTGGGTTGCGGATATTGATCCGGAAGTCTACCTGGCGGCGCTCCAGAACCGCAGCTTCCTGGGTGAACAGAAGTTTCCCGGCTCGTCATACATCACGCTGGTGGTGCGTACGGCGGGCGATCCGGCGGCGATGGCCGCCGCGGTGCAGAATGCGGTTCGTTCCTTCGACCGCAACCTGCCCATCTCCGATGTGGTGACGATGGACGAGGTGATCGCCCGGCAAAACGCTCAGCCACGGTTCGAGATGCTGGTGCTCGGCATCTTCGCCGGCATCGCGCTGTTGCTCGCGGCGGTAGGGATTTACGGCGTAATGAACTATTCGGTTTCCCTCCGCCGGCACGAAATCGGAATTCGGATGTCTCTCGGAGCCGATCGCGGAAGCGTCGTGCGCATGGTCGCGGGGCAAGCCCTATTGCTGGCGCTGGGCGGCTCCGTCGCCGGGCTTGCCGGCTCGCTCGCTTTATCCCGCGCGATGAAGGGGCTGCTCTATGGCGTGCGTCCGTTCGATCCGCTCACCTTCGCGGCGGTGACCGCCGCGCTTTGTCTGGTGGCGCTTGTATCCAGTAGTGTTCCAGCCATGCGAGCCACGAAGATCGACCCGCTGATCGCGTTGCGCGCGGAATAATTGTCTGCCCCAAAGGCTTGTTTTGGCCGGTTAATGAGTCTGCAGCGAGTTCACCTTCAGTGGCGGCCAGATGCCCGGGGTTCGAAAGTATCCTTGCACTCGACTGGAGCCAACTCGGGTGACGAGCAGTTCGACACTGCGACGTGGAGGGCCGAGATAGACGGGCAACCATTCATTTGGGTTAACGCCGTTCTTACAGAAAGTAGCGGTACCCGAAGCGACACATAAATCGACGCGACGCGCGCGCCGGTCAACCGACCGGACGGAAAGACGCATCGTGCCGATGTGAGTAAACCGGGGGGAAATCGCGACTGAAAACTCGCTGTAAGCATAGCGGGTATCCCGTACCAGATGCGCGATTGGGCGGGATTGGACTCCGGACGCAGGCCGGCTCCGTTTGGAGGCCCGCTGGGTAAGGTTCGCGCCAGTGCTGGAGGCTCTGGAGGCGCCAGGATTCGGCGCGACCAGATTGGAGACAGGCGGGGGACCTTGATTCGACTCATTGGCGCCGGTGTTCATCTCACGTCTAATCGTATTCAAATCAGCAACCTGGCGACGTGCCCAAGAAAGGGACAGAAGGTTTAAGGCGCTAAGGCCCACGATGATCGCTGCGGCCGCGCAGACAAATCGACTGCTCTTCGGCCTGGCGGGCCCGGCCGTGAGCTTATTTTGATCGCAAGAAGACTCCAGAAATTGGAGCCGGGCTTCGATGTAGCCTTCAAAGGCAGTTCGCTCGTCGTGCGTGGCCGCTTGAAATTTGAGAGCGTTTTCTAAAGAAGGGGCGTCGTTCGACAGATCGTCGGCCAAGCTATGGACTAATGCGGAGGCCTGCCTATACTGGCGATATGCCGCCTGCATCCCCAGCCAGCACTGGCGCTGTTGAGACCGCGCCCCGGCGGTTTCCGTATCAAATCGAACCATTCGTCATTTCTCTATTCATCGAAAAGATGCCGGATGAGACGCGGGGATTCATTTTAATCAGATGCGATAGAAAGCATGGCTGGGGAGTGGAGTCAGGGTTGCGGGAATCATGTTTTCCGATCGTCGCGAGGCGTGGCGGACCCAATCCATGGCGATCACGAATCCGCCGAAATCGGGGTAGACTCGGCAAGTGGCGAACAGAGCGCCGCCGTCAATTGCAAAAACGAAAGTGACGCCCCTCATGTCGAATAGGAAATTGGCAGTCTGGTTTTACCCCAAGCAAACCGGCGACCCAGGCCGCGACCGCAACTCCCGCACGGTCCAGGTCGCTTGCTTCCTATTGGCGTCCGCGATCAGCACGGTAGTGATTTTGAACGTTATTTCCCGCGAGACTGCAGAAACGCCGCTGCTGGTTTTCGCCGTGGCGGGTTTGGTGGTTGCGATGATCATGAATCGTGCGGGGATGTGGGATTGGGCGGCGAGGGGGGCCTTCTCGGCCGTACTGTTGACCGCAACCCTGCTGGTTTTTGAAGCGCGTGACGGCTTCCGCAGTCTTGCGATGCTCATGTTCCCAGCGATGCTGTTGCTTTCCGTGATGCTGCTGGATCGGGCGTCCTATATGATCACTGCGGGCACCGTCCTCCTTGCAGTGACGGTGATCGGGATGGCCGAAAGGCAAGGCCTCACCAGAGCGGTGCGAGGAGTGCGCAGTCTGACAACCTACGAGTCGATACTCTTTGTCGACCTGAACCTGCTGGTGTTTGCCGTCATCGGGAGCCGAATCGCCCGCGACGCCCAGCGCAACGTCTTCGATCTGCGTGCGAGCATCGACCGGGTGTCGAAGGTGAACATGAAACTGAGCGAGACCGCCGAAGCGTTGCGCGAAAGCGAACAGCAAGTAGTCTCGATCTACAACACCGTTCGGGACGTCATTTTCCACCTGGCCGTCGAACCCGGGCGTCAATTCCGCTTCGTTTCTGTCAACGAGGCTTTTCTGAGGGTCACCGGACTGAGCCGCGAAACGGTGGTCGGAGAACCTGTGGACAAGGTCATCCCTGAGCCGTCCCGCACTATGGTTCGAGGAAAGTACGAGCAGGCGATCGAAAGCAAGACTGCCGTGGTCTGGGAAGAAACATCGGATTACCCCACCGGGCGGTTGACCGGCGAAGTCAGCATTGTACCGGTGTTTGACAACATCGGGACTTGTACGCATCTGGTTGGATCGGTTCATGACATCACGGAGCGGAAGCGGGCCGAGGCCGCGCTGCGGGAAAGCGAAGAGCGCTTCCGCACTATGGCGGACACAGCTCCGGTCATGATCTGGGTGACAGGTCCGGACAAGCTGTTCACGTTTGTTAACAAGACATGGCTGGGTTTTACTGGTCGCCCGATGGAGCAGGAACTGGGAAACGGCTGGGCCGCCATCGTGCATCCCGATGACATCCAGCGCTGCTATGAAGTATTCAGCGGGTCCTTCGACGCCCGCCGGACCTTCCAGTTGGAGTGCCGCCTGCGGCGCGCCGATGGGAAGTACCGGTTGATTCTGTGCAGTGGCGTCCCGCGCCTCGCGCCTGGAGGCGCATTCGCGGGTTACATAGGCTCTGCTATCGATATCACGGAACTGCAAAGCGAGGAACGTTTCCGGCAACTGGCGGAAAACATCGACCAGGTCTTCTGGATGTTCGACCTCGACACACAAAGGCTGCTTTACGTCAGCCCGGCGTTTGAAACGGTATGGGGTTACAGCCGCACAACTCTGTATCAGAGCCCAGGCTGGCTGCTCCAAAGTGTGCACGCCGAGGACCGCAACGGTCTCATCGCGTTATTCCCCAAATCAAAAGCGGAACCAGTTGAAGCGTCTTATCGAATCGTCCGCCAGGACGGTTCGGTGCGATGGATTCAGGGTCGCTCTTTTCCGATACGGGACGCGGGTGGCAGACCGTACCGGGTGGCGGGAATCGCAGAGGATGTCACTGCCCACCTTGAGTTGGAAGAACAGCTCCGTCAGGCACAAAAGATGGAGGCCGTGGGTCGACTGGCAGGAGGAATTGCCCATGACTTTAATAATCTGCTGACAGTGATCAACGGCCATGCGGATCTGCTGCTGAGGAAGTTAAGCACGAACGATCAAATTCACGCGGGCCTTGGCGAAATTCGAAGTGCCGGACAGAGAGCCCAGGAGCTGACCAGTCAGATGTTGGCGTTCAGCCGCAGTCAAGCCCGTACGACCGAGCTCTTAAGTCTGCCCAGCATGATTGCAGATGTCGCGAAGATGCTGCGGCCCATGCTCGGGGAAGACATCGAGATGGTGACGGCTTTCGATCCGGACACCGGACAAGTGAATGCGGATCGGACGGAACTCACCCAGATCCTTTTGAACCTGGCAGCCAATGCCCGAGACGCGATGCCCAAAGGAGGAACTCTCACGTTTGAGACAAGAAATGTCGAGCTAGACGACAACTATGCGCGGCACCGTCCCGGCGCGCGCCCAGGTCCGTATGTGCTTCTGACAGTGACCGATACAGGCGTTGGCATGGATATTGAAACTCAGGAGCATCTATTTGAGCCATTTTTTACAACCAAACAGGCGGGAAAAGGAACGGGACTTGGCCTCGCCACGGTGTATGGCATTGTTTCGCGGTGTCGCGGCTGGATACACGTCAAGAGCGCCTTGGGCGGAGGGACCACATTTCAGATGTATTTGCCTCGAGCGGAGGGTAGGGGGGCAGAAAAGGCCGAGCGGTCCGGGCCATCGACGGAGCAGTTGCGCGGGACCGAGACGGTGCTCGTTGTGGAAGATCAACCTCACGTACTGAAACTGACTTGTGCGATTCTCAAAGAGTTTGGGTATAAGACATTGGAAGCCTCCCACGGTGAGGACGCGCTAGGTCTTGCCACGACTCACAATGGACCACTCGATCTAGTGTTAACGGATGTGATTATGCCCGGCATGAACGGGCCGGAACTGGCGGATCGCTTGAAAGGGGTACGGCAAGTTCGAGTTCTTTTCATGTCCGGTTACTCGGAAACTATGGAAGGCGGTCACGATCCCAAACTCGCGTACATCCAAAAACCATTTACTCCAGAGACGCTGGCCCGGAAAGTGCGTGCAATCCTGGACGCAAGCGATCCAACGGGAGTCAGCTAGCCGCCGAATAGACCGAGGATTAGAGCTGATATCCCACCGGACGCGGCTGGCTCACCAAAATTAATCGAGCTCAAAGAGGCGAATCCAGTCGCCGTCAGTATTCGATTCTCAATCCGGCTCGAAAGGCGCGCGCGCCGGATGGATCGAGAGGAGTCGAGGCTCCGGAAACATTCGAGGAACTGCCGACACCGCTGACCACACCCACGTTGCCGGCCTGGCTAATATTCAGCGCCGGGTCGTTATAGTTGGGGTGATTGAGGATATTGGTCGCGGTCAATTCAGCGCGGACTCGCAAGCGCTCTTTCACGGTGAAGGTCTTGAAGATACCGGCGTGCCAAATGTTGACTACGGGTCCGATGATGACGCCGGTGCCACAGGTTCCGTAGCGGCCGGGCGCCGGGCCAGCGAACGAGGCGCCATTAAACCAATGAGAAATGCTCGGGTCGGACAGGTTCGGGTTGGACAGGCAGTCCGGACGAATGGTGACGTTGGCCGGCGCCGAAGACGTAGTGTAGGCCGTGCCCGCCGGATCGGGTCCGGTCCACAGCGGCGTCAGATAGCGGCCCGAATGGAAGGTGTAAATCAAGGAGGTGGACCATCCGGCGGCCAAGGCGTTTACGAACCGGCTCGCATTCGGAAGGAGTCGCTTCCCTTTACCGGCCGGGACATCCCAAATGAGATTTCCGGTGACGAGGTTCTTAGGGATGTCGATCCACGGACCTCGCTCCCGCAGGCGATCGTAAGCGTTCTCAGGCATCTGCCCGCGTTCGAGGTCGCCAATGTCTTTGGCGAGCGTGTAAGACAACTGGTAGTTCAAGCCGGCGGGGCCCCGGCGTTTGACCTCCGCGGTGAAGCCATTGTATTGATGGCCGGCGCCATTGGTGAGGTAGTTGATCGCTGGGTATGCCGGAAACAGGCGCGGCTGGTTGATGAACAAACCGGCGTTCGGCGCCGGCTGGTTGATGTTGTAGTTGTAATCGCCGTGCCGGGTGTTGGTCCCGATGTAGGAAAGCCGGAACGCGTTATTCCCCTGCTGATGCTCGATGGTGATGTTGTACTGCATGCTGTAGGGAATGGTGATGTTCGGATTGACGGCAGTGGGGAGCGAGACGGTGGTGGGCCCGGCCGAGCTGTTCGGGTACACCAGAGGGAGGATCACGGTCGGGTTAGTTGTGGGATTCGTGAATGACGGCTGGTCGATGGCAAAGGGCACGGTATTGCTGGAGGGTGTTTCGGGCACGATGTCGTAGAAGATGCCAAATCCGCCGCGGAAGACGGTATTGTTGCCGAAGGGACGCCAGGCGATTCCGATGCGGGGGGCGAAGTTATTCTTGTCTGTATTGATGAGCGAGTTCGGCAGATGGGCCGCGCCGGCGGTCTCCACTCCGACGTAGTTCAGGGGAAGGAGGGGGCTGATCTTGGAAATGCTGCCGTCGGGAACTACGATCTTTCCACTGCCGATATCGAAAATAGAATTGTAGCCATCGCCATTGCGGAAGGGAGGATGGAGTTCATAGCGTAATCCGAGATCGAGCGTTACCTGGCGGGCGATGCGGAATTCATCGGTTACGAAGAAGTCATAGGCCCAGCGCAATTCTTGATCGACGAAATTCGGGAACGAGCGTGCGGTGGTGGTCGGGATGCCGAGGATGAAGTCGGCGTAGGGGAAGCCGGTGAAGCGGTTGGAGAACGTGGCGCTGCCGAAGAGGTTCGATCCGCCGGAAACCAGCGATCCCGCGGTCGGCACGCTGCCATCGGCGTAGTCGACCCGCGACAGATTGAAACCGGTCTTCAGGGTGTGGCGGCCGTGATACCAGTTCAAGCCGTCCTGAAATTGAAAGACCTTATTCTTGAAGCCGGGATGGCGCCAGACCTGCTGGGTAAGATTCTGGAGGCCGAGACCGCTCCAGCTCACCTGGAAGATCCCGGCGATATCGGGGAGATTCGGCGCCAGGCCCTGCAGGCCCAGCTCCTGGACCACGTCTAAGCCGCTCTGTGCGCCATTGCGAGGCTGATCGTTGTAAGCCACGCCCCAACGCAGCTCATTCAACAGAGTGGGTGTGAAGCTATGGCTGTACGAAATGTTAGCCGCCTGGTTTTCGCGCTGATTCTCGATGCGGCCGATCGTGGGGAGGTTATCGTCCCAGCCGCGAGAGTACTGCAGGGCCCAGGTGAAGCGGCCAAACAGAAAGTCGCGATCGGAGAGGCGGTGGTCAATTCTGGAGGTCCAGTAAGTGGAGGAATCGAAGGGCCGGGACAAGAGCTGACGGAAATTCTGGCTGGAAAAGACGCTTGGATTTCCGAAGTTCGGCAGAGGGTAGAAGCGGTCTTGAATCTTCCGGGAGACCGAATTCAGGCGCGCTTGCGGGATGATATTGCCAGCAAACGTTCCGCCGAGCGGGTCCTTGAGAGCCGTAGCGGGCAGCAAACTCGAGAAATCTCCGGTGCGCCAGGCCTGCAACGGCACGGTCGGATTTACCAGATCGTGCGATTGCCCTCCCCGGGCGGTTTCGTAGGAGAAGAAGAAGAACGTGCGGTCCTTTCCGTTGTAGAGATGCGGGAAACGTAGGGGCCCGCCGACGGTGCCGCCGGGCAGATGCAGCACGGATCCGCCTCCGGATGTCGCGAATGGATTACGCGAGGCGAACAGCGGAGTGGAGAAGTAGTCGAATGCCGCGAAATGCAGTTGATTGGTGCCCGACTTCGATACGACCGTCACCTGTCCTAGCGCGCCGAATTCGGCGGTGTTACCGGCCATATCGACGCGCACCTCGGCCATGCTCTCGATGTAATTCACCAGCGGCGTGATCTGCGTGCCGTCACGCCCGTTGCTGATGGTGATGCCGTCGACCGAAGCGTCGGACTGATTATTTCGGCTGCCCGAGAAGCGCCGGGTAGCGGAGCCGTTTGCCGCCTGGATCACGCTCGGATTCTGGCCCACGAAATCCCATAGGGAACGCTGGTTCAGCGGCAGAGACTTGATGACGCCGGCGCCCTTGGTGTCGCTGATTCGCGCCTTCTCGGTCTCGATCAGGCTGACGCCGCCGTTGACCTCGACCGTTGTTTGGACCGCTGTCAGCTCGAAGCGGATATCGATGCGACGCAGCTCCTGGTTGGCAATGCGGATCCCACGCTGCTCGAACCGCGCGAATCCCGGAGATTCGGCGCCCAGGTCGTACACACCCTCGAGCAGCTGGGCGATGCTGTAATACCCGGTGTCGTTCGATCGGGCGGAGTAGCGATAGTTTGTGTCCGGATTGGTTACGACGATACTCGCGCCGGGGATCACAGCTCCGTTGGGATCGGTGATCAATCCAGTAATCGTGGCGAAGGTAGTCTGAGCGAAATTCGTCCCGGGAAAGACCAGTAATACGGCCGCAAGCAGGATGTGCTTCATGGCGCCCCCTCACTCGACAGTCGATCCTATGCAGATTGTTCGCGGCGGTCCATTCAAGTTACACGAACGTTTCGTTTAGCGCCGGTCAACAAACAGTTGATGATAAGATGGCGCCCGGAGAGGTGTTTATGACCCGGCGCGAAAGCATCGCCGCGCTTGCCGCGGGACTTGCCACGGCAGCCAGCCGTCTTCCGGTGAACCGCAATGTGAAGTGGGGTCTGGGATCGAATTTGTGGAACTACTTTCCGCGGGTGCCGTTCACCGAAATTCTCGACGTGATGAAAGACACCGGCTTTATCGGGCTGCGCCTGACTCAATTCCCACAGATCTTGCAGACCTACGGGACGACCGCGGCTGAGATGCAAAGGGAAGCATCGAAGCGCGGCTGCCAGATTGTGACGATCTCCTTCAACGGCCCGACGCATGAGCCGGGGCAGCGCGGCGAGGTAGTCAAGAACGCCAAGGCTGCCATGAGTTTCCTGAAGGACTTTGGAGCGAACCATTTAGTGGTGTTCCCGCCGAACCGCAAATACCTGACGGGCGAGGCGTCGTTTCGGGCGATGTGCGACGGCTTCAACGAAATCGGCGCGGCAGCCCGCGAGATGGGTTTTTACGCGGGCTTGCACAATCACATGGCGGAGATGGTGCAGAATCCCGACGAAATTGACCGGTGCATGGCCTGGACCGATCCGAAGCTATTCTACTTTTCGCCCGACACGGCGCACCTGCATCTGGCCGGGTGCGACGTGGTCCAGACACTGGAAAAACACAAGCACCGGATCATGCTGGCCGACTACAAAGACGCCAAGCGCCTTGCAGGCACAAAGCCGGACAGCTTCGACCGCGAGAGCATCGTCGACCTGGGCCAGGGAGAAGTCGATTTTGCAGGCTGCCATCGTGTGTTGAAGTCGATGGCGTTTAAAGGCTGGCTGATTGTGGACCTGGACATCGCGCGAGAGGGACCGCGCGCCAGCTATGAGCGCTGCGGCGCTTACGTGGTGGACCGGCTGGAGCGGGTGTATGCCTAAGATCTCGCGCCGGCTCCTGCTGCAGGGCGCCGTCGTGCCATTGGCTTTCGCGCAGGAACGCATCATCGACCCGCATGTTCACGTCTGGAAGCACGATCCGAAGTTTCCGTTTGCGCAGGGAGCGCGGGTTCCGGAGCGGGACGCTACGCCGGAGACTCTGCTCGGCTTGATGAAGGCCAACGGCGTATCGAAGACGGTCATCATTCAAGTGATCCACTACCGGTATGACAACGGGTATCTGGCGAGCGTGCTGAAGCAATACCCGGGAACGTTCCTCGGCGTTTGCCGCGTCGATCCTTTAAATCCGGCCGCGCCCGATCATCTATCGGAGCTGACGGAGCAAGGGTTTCGAGGTGTGCGCATCAGCCCATCCGGGGATGCTTCGGGAGATTGGATCCGCGGTCCTCTGATGCCGCCGTTGTGGAAACGCTGCGGCGCGTTGAAAGTGCCGATGACGGTACTGGCGCCGATCACGCGAATGCCCGATGTCGTCGCGTTGCTGGAGAAGATGCCGGAGCTGACGGTGGTGATCGATCACATGGCGGACTGTCCGATCGACCGGCCGGCGGAACTGGGGAAGCTGATCGCGCTCGAGCGCTATCCGAACGTGTTCGTGAAGATCTCGCACACGTGGTCGATATCGAAGCAGGAGTATCCGTGGCTGGACGCGCAGGAGTATGTGAAGAGGCTGCATCAGGCGTTCGGCCCGCGGCGGCTTATGTGGGCGACCGACTGGCCGATCATCGAGGATCGCTCGACGTACTCGCGGGCGCTGAGCGTGGTTCGCGACGAGATGAAATTCCTCAACGCGGAGGACCGGCGTTGGATGCTATTTCAGACGATAGAGCGAGTGTGGAAATTCCCGAGCTGATTCTTCGCCGCGGCGGACTAGTACAATGAGGACCACGGGAGGAAGCCGATGGCCACGTATATCGCCCTTCTCAAGTGGACGCCCCAAGGTCTGCAAACCCTGAAGGAGAGCCCATCGCGGCTGGACGCCGCACGCCAAAGCTTTGAAGCCGCCGGAGTGAAGATGAAAGATTTTTACATGGTCACGGGCCGCTATGACATGATCGCGATCTGCGAGGCGCCGGAGGAAGGAGCGCTGGCGCGCGCCCTGCTTTCGGTCACCTCGAAAGGGACCATGACCTCGGAGACCTGCCGGGCATTCACGGAACAGGAGTACCGGCAGATCGTCGGCGGACTTAGTTAAAAGCCGGCGTTGGGGAGGAAATCGGCGAGAAGTTTGTTGAAGTCCGCCGGCTTCTCCAGCATGACGAAGTGGCCGGTGCCCGGCACTTCGACGGTGTGTCCTTTCGGGAAGACTTTCTTGAAGTACTGGGGATCGTCGGCGCCGGAGTGATCCGCATAGATGCCGAGAGCCGGAACGGCAAAGGTTTCGTCTTTCCAATTGGGGGCTGCGAACGTAGCGGCCATGGCTTGGTAAGCCGTGGTTTCCGGGGCGGCGAGCATCATCTTCAGGATGTGCTCCTGGATAGCGGGCGTGGCAGACTTCCCGAACATCCCGCGGATCATGGCCTCGCGGTTCTTTAAGCCGTCCGGCCCGCGCATGCGCTCCGGGTTGGGAGCGTTGGGGCTTCCCGAGAGATGAAGAACTCCATCCACGGGGACGAGTGCGGCGACGTTGGCGGGGTAGAGACGCGCGTATTCGCGAATGACCGGAGTTCCCATGCTGTGACCGACGAGCACGATCTTGCCGGCCTTGGCTTCCAAGCGAACGGCTTCGATGGATCGGGCGAACAGTTCCATGGTGAGCGGACCACTGGCGGGTGAGCCGCTCCGACCATGGCCGGGAAGGTCCAAAGTGATGACCCGGTATGTCTTTTCGAAAAAGGGCACCTGCTCGCGCCACGAAGATTCGTCACAGGTCCAGCCATGAACGAAGACGATGGTTTTCGGTCCGCTGCCGCGCACGGTCGAGTGGATCGAAACGCCTTCCACCGAGGCGGCGGATGCCAGTACGGAAAAAGAGAGCGCAAGAATCGGCAGGTTGAGACGCATGGTTCGCATTATACAGCCCGAGGAAGCAGCGCAACGGTAGAGCCAGGCGCGCGGCCGGGAGATGCGCGGACTATCGTACCTTACAGGCGAAGTTGGCCGCATCGTCGGTGCTGCCCGAACCTTGATATACGGCGACCTGCGGGTAGGGGCAGAGGGGGCGGGTGCGGTCGACTCTGTCGCCGGCGTAGCGCGATGCGACGATGGAGTCAGGCGCTTTGCTTTTTTCCGCCCACTGTTCCATGGCGCGGATCGGGTCGAAGCGATCGGTGCCGTCGCCACCCCGGCAGTGGGCCATCCCGGGAACCATGAACAGGCGGTAAGAATCGCTGATTTTGCTCGCGCCGCCCAGCGTATCGGCGACGCTCTTGTAGTAGTTCACGCTGTTCTCGGGGGCGATCAGGTTGTCGCTCCAGCCATGGTATTGCAGCAGCTTTCCGCCGTGGCTGAAAAACGGCCGCAGGTTCGGATCCATGGCGTTGATCGCCTGGCTTTCACGATCGAACAAAGCGACGTCGCCGTCGAAGTTGAAAGTCTTATAGTCCCAGTTGGGGTCCTTGAAGACGCGGTTCTTCAAGCCGGTCAACGTCAGCTGCGGCGGCTGCGCGCTGGCGGCGAATCCCCATCCTTTTTCGCTGCCGGGTTCAAAGCCGGGAAAGATCTGCTGGTTGGTGCGGGGATTGATGGCGGGGCTGTATGCGGTGCGGGCGGTCTCGACTTGCGCCGCGGTGAGGCAATCGGGAGCGTCCGGGCCCTTGCACAAGAGCACGCCCGGATCGAACTTGCAGCGGGTGGGGTCTTCGATCACGCCGTCCTTGACCCCGTCTTTGGCATCGCAGGCATCGAGGGCGGCTTTCTGGATGACGGGAAATTTAGAGGCGGGAATGAAACTGGCGTCGCTCTTGTGAACGGCCTGCGCGACCCACACGACTTGTGCGGCGCTGCGGGGATTGATGGCGGGCGCGCCGGCGATGACGCCGTCGAAATCGGCGGGATACCGCTGCAGGTCTTCGATTCCCTGGCGGCCGCCGGTGGAGCAGCCGTTCCAGTAGGAGTATTTCGCGCTCCGCGCATAGTATTCGGCGACGATGGCCTTCGACTTCAAGACCATTTCGTGCACGGCGCGGTATCCGAAGTCGATGACTTTCTCGGGGTGGCCGAGGGCATAGCTACCGTCGTCGCCTTTACCTTCGTGGCCGGTATCGGTGGAAGCGACGGCGTAACCGAGCGTAAGAGGAAGGCCCATCTTGTGGTAGTAAATCTCGCCGGCCTGGCCGCCGTTGCCGACCGCCATGAATTTTCCATTCCAGGCTTCCGCGGGCGGAAGCCAGACTTCGATCTTGATTACAGAATCGCTCGTCGGCCGCATGGTGGCGGCGACGCGGCAAAATGCAGGCAGATCTTTATACGCCGGGTCGCCCGGTTGAAGCCGCAGCGAGAATGACGCCGGCGGTGTGAATGCGCCGGGCGCGACGGAGGCCGCCAGAGTGATCGCCGTTTGCGGCAGCGAAAGCTTGGAAAGACTGTCACAGGGCGTTGCCGCCATCGCGCAGCCTGCAAACAGCAAGGCTGCGGGGGCCAGAAAGCTGACGGTATGTTGGCGCGGCGTCATTGTGTGTCTCCAATCAGTCTTGTGTTTTTCACTTCCCGACCATGTGGCCCGGGTCGCGGTTGTTCTCTTCGCAGATGCTCTCGATCAGGTCGGTATCCGGCTCGAGCCGCCAAGTGAGGGTCACGGTCCACGGCCGCGTGTAGGCTTGGGGATCGTCGATGGTGACGGCGATCTCCATGTGGCCGATCTTGGGACGATTGAAGCGCTCGGTGACGTGGAGGGCTTCGGTGCCGGGGAGACCGCGCATGTCGAGCCAGGTTCTACCGTTCTGGCCGATGGTGTCGACGACCAGCGTGTCCTTGTCCCAGCGGCCGATGGAATAGCCCATCCAGGTGGGCTGGGGATTTTTGGGGAGCGGGCGGCCGTCGGTGAAGATCTGGCGGTAGATGGTGCGGGATTCATGGAGGAGGAGGATCAGGTCCTCGGTCTGGACGAGCTTGAGACCGTCGGGGATGTTGTCCTTTTCGGGAATGCCGGAAGGGAGGCAGGAGACGCCGGGGTGATCCTTGCCGTTGTTCGCGATGCGGGCATTGTAGAGATCGCGCGCCGAAGGTGTGAGCGGAACGTCCTCGGGCTTCAAGTCGGCAGCCAGATTGAGGAGATGCTTGACCTCGTCGGCGGGCATCCAGAAGCCGGAGAGATCGGGCTTGCCGTAGGCGGTACGCTGCGGGGGAGCGTTGAGATCAACCTTACCGTCGGGCGTGCGCGGGACGTGCTTCCAGGGGTAGGGGTCCCACTGGGCGGTGGCGGCCGAGGCTAGAGTCAAGAGAAGCGCGGTTGCTGCCAGCGGCAGGCGTGGCATCATGCGGCCGGCTCCTGGTAAGTTCGATGGCTGAAGTGCACTCTCCAAATGATACATGGAGCCGGGCCGCGGTGACAGGGGTGATGCCGTGACGCGCGATCAGATCAATCGCGGTCCAATTCATAATCGAGCGCGCGTTGCAGACAGGGGTTACAAACCAGGATTTCGCCGTCGGCGCGGATTTCATGCCGGGTTTCGCGCCGGCACCGGCTGCAGTACCGAAGCACCTTCGGAAAGGAATCACTGGCTAGTGTAATCTCTGGCGACGTGTTCATAAATTTCCCCCCTCCGGCCTCCGAGTCGTTCTCTCGAAGGTCTCGCGTGCCCGTTGCCGGCCTCGCATCTGTGATTTCGGTCAGAGGACTCGCCGGCCCTGAATGAGACGGATCAGCAGAACCACCAAGGCGATTACCAGGAGCAAGTGAATGTAGCCGTATAGGGTATACGACGTCACCAATCCCAGTACCCACAGGACCAGCAGCACGATGAAGATCGTCATGAGCATTGAGGTTCTCCTTTGACGCGGTCATGGGTATTGCCCACCTCCCGAAGTCTCGACGCAAAGAGAGAGCAATCCATTCGCCAAGGTGACAGGAATACTGTTTTACAGAACGGCGCGGTGAGTTCCCGCACAATCGCGACAATCTATGGGATAGAATCGTGGGACGCCGATGACTGCCGCTGCCGCATCCCGGTTATGCCGTGCTACAACGGCGTCGCGCCGGGAACTCCTGCAAGCGCTGGCGGGCGCGGCACTTCCGGGCGCCGTGTGGGCGCAAGACGCGGTGAAAAAGACGGCGCGTGCGCGCGGGCGCATCGATGTGCACCAGCATATGAAGTCGCCGGCCGATCCGAATGCCGGTCTGACGCGCACCTGGACTCCCGAAAAAGCGATCGAGGATATGGACCGGCATGGCGTCGCGACCGCGATTGTCTCGCCGGTGAACGGCGTGCGCGAATCGATGTGGACCGGCACAGAGAAGGCCCGCGGCGCGGTGCGCGAAAACAACGAGTCCGGCGCCAAGCTGGTTCGAGATTACCCGGGGCGGTTTGGCGTCTATGCGGCTCTGCCGTTCGTGGATATCGAGGGCAGCCTGAAGGAGATCGAGTACGCGTACGACACCCTGAAGGTGGACGGCGTCGGTCTGTGGCCCGATACGGGGGCGGACCGGCGATGGCTGGGCAATGGGGCGTTTGCTCCGATCTTCGATGAACTCAACCGGCGCAAGGCCGTGGTGTTCATTCACGCCAACACGCCGGCTTGCTGCCACGATCTCGACCCGGGTGTTCCGGATTCGATGAGCGAGTACGACTTCGCCATCACGCGCGCGGTGACGAGCCTATTGGTGAACGGGACGCTCTCGCGCTGCCCCGATATCAAGTTCATCATTGCTCACTCGGGCGCGACCATTCCGATGCTAGCCGGGCGCATCCGCGACCGCGTGCCCAAGCAAGCACAGAGCCGCATTCCCAACGGAACATATTATGAGCTCAAGAAGCTCTACTACGAGATCGCGCACGCCAGTTTTCCCTGGGCGATGGCGGCGTTGCTGAAGCTGGCGCCGATGTCGCAGATCTTGTTCGGAACGGATTATCCGATCGAGAAGATCGAGAGCACGATCGACGAGCTGCCGGCGACAAAACTGACGAGCGCCGAGCGGCGGGCCATTGATCGCGAGAACGCCGAGCGGCTGTTTCCGCGATTCCGCGGATCGGGTTCGGTCTAGGGCGCGTGCGGCACGCGGGGGCGCAACTCGCCGAGGACCCACCAATACGGGATGATGCCGATCACCAGCAGGAGAGAGGCGAGAATGAAGCCGGGTAAGTAGGAGCCGGTCCGGCTGATAAGGATTCCGGTCAAAAGCGGGGCGACGATACCGCCGACGTTGCCGGCGAAATTCTGCATTCCAGACCAGGCGGCGATCTCCTGTTCGGGCGCGCAGGTTTGTACGATGGCGATCGAGTTTCCGGTGGATAGGCCCACGAAGCAGGCGCCGACGATGAATGCGATTGCCGCTTCTCCGCTGGCGACGAACATGGCGGGAATCAGCAGAAGGCCAGCCAGAAATCCGACAGTCACTACCGATTTGCGGGCGCGGGTTTCCGTCCAGCCGCGGCGGATTAGCGAGTCGGCTAAGGCTCCACCGAGGATCTCGGAGAGGCCGAAGGCCAGAAATGGCATGGCTGAATAGATGCCGGCGCGCATCATGGTGAGATGGCGCACCTGGACCAGATAGTCGGGAAGCCAGGTCAGCAGCAGATACAGAAAATAATCGAAGCAGAAAAAGCCCAGGCAGATGCCGAGCAGGTTGCGGTCGAACCTGGGGAGACGGAGCGTGGTTCGGGGAACGTCGGCGGCGACTGCGCCCGCCTGGTTCGGGACCGTCAGCAGCCAGGGAATCAGCCAGATCAGAGAACCGAAGCCCACGACGAGAAACATCGCGCGCCAGCCGAAAGTGATAATCAGCCAGGGAACGAAGAGGCCGCCTACCGAGAAACCCAAGCGTGTGCCGGAATTGAACAGGCCGCTGGGGAGCCCGCGGTGCTTGGGGGGGAACAGCAGGTAGACCATCTTGGTGCCGCCGGGAAAGTAAACCGACTCGCCAACGCCGAGCAGGATACGCAAAACGAGAAATACGGCGAGGCTGCCGACGAAGCCGGTGAACCCGCAAGCCAGCGACCAGATCGCGAACAGCGCGGCGTAGACCCAGCGGATCGGGTAGCGATCGACGAATAAGCCGACCGGCACCTGCATGAAGGCGTACGACCAGAAGAATGCGGAAAGCAGCAGGCCCTTCTGCGTGGGATCGAGGTGGAGGTCGACGCCGATCACAGGCAAGGCGAGGGAGAGGCTGGCGCGATCCAGGTAATTGATGAGCGAGGCGGCGAACAGCAGGGAGACGATGCCCCAGCGGCGTCCGGCGGACGGGACTGCATAGGAGAGCGGGGCAGGCGGTGCCATCGGTGGCGCGATTATATCCCACACCGGCGGTGATATTCTGTTGACCATGTTCCAAAAAATGCTTTTGCCGTTGATCCTGGCTGCGGGGCTGCTGCCGCTGGGAGCACAAACGAAGGCTAAGCCGGTGAGTTCGATGCGGCTGTATGTGTTCGATTGCGGGCACATTAAGGCGATGCCGGTAACGACCTTCGGTTTCAAAGAGGGCGAGGTTCCGACGCGCGACTTCATCGTCACCTGCTACCTGGTAGTTCATCCCAAAGGGACGCTGATGTGGGATACCGGTTTGACGCCCGACAACGCGCTTAAGCCCGACAGCGGGGTCAGGCCGTTAAAGACACAGCTGTCGGAAATCGGATACGCGCCGGCGGACATCACGTACCTGGCAATGTCTCACTACCATTCGGATCACACGGCGAACGCGAACGATTTCGCATCGGCCACGTGGATCGTGCAGAAGGCGGAGCGCGACGCGATGTTTGCGGATCAGCCCACGCGCATCATGGCGCAAGCGACGTTCAGCGCGCTGAAGAACAGCCAGACGAAGATTCTCTTGGGCGAGGACTACGACGTGTTCGGCGACGGAAGCGCGGTCATCAAATCGGCGCCGGGGCACACTCCCGGCCATCAGGTTTTGTTTCTGAAATTCGCCAAGGACGGCAATATCCTTTTAGCCGGCGACTTGTATCACTTCCCGGAAGAACAGACGCTCAACCGCTTCCCGACGTTCGAGTTCAATGTGCCGCAATCGGGGAAGAGCCGCGCCGGGATCGACGAGTTCCTCGCGAAGACCAAGGCGATGATGTGGATCTCGCACGACCTAGCGACTTTCAACAATGCCAAGAAGGCTCCTCAGTATTACGAGTAATCAGAAGATCGCCAGCGGATTGAGCGGGGATCCGGTGCCCTTTTCGATCCGCAGCGGCGCAGCGACGAACAGGAACTCGTAGCGATTCTGGCGCCGGGCTTCGTCGGCGGCTCGTTCGAAATCGAGGTTGTCGAAGATGCTCACGCCCATGGCAACCAGCGCCAGGCGGTGCAACGGATTGTTGACCGAAGGCGGAAGGCCGGTAGGCGAGACATCGTTCGGGCCATCGCAGCCGATGAAAGAGACACCGCGCTCTTTCAGGAAGTAGGCGACGTCGGCGTGGTAGCCGGCAAAGCCCGTCTCACGCGGCCAGGCGCCCAGGGCGGCGCGGCGTTTCCAGCGGCCTGTATACAGAAGGATGACGTCGCCGGCGGATACCTTGACATGCTCCAGTTTTTCCATGGCTTCGAGGTCTTCCCGATGGATGGGGGTTCCGGGCTCGACCCAGCCTTGCGCTGCGCCTTTTCCGGGAAGGCGCGTCGCATCGAACAAGACGGCGCGAGTAACGACGCCGTCCTTCAGCGCGTCAATACTGCCTTTCGGGCAGCCGCCGGCGGCGGTGATGTCTTGCATCGGCACGCCGTTGTAACCCTTGCCGTCAACCATCATGTGACAGTCGACGGCATCGAGATGGCTATGGGAGACGCCATGATACGTGCCGGTGTACTGGTATTGATCGGTGGTGCCGGCAGGATTGACATTACCGAGCGTCCGCTGCAGAACGTTCGGCGTGTCGACAGCCTTTTCCTGAAAGATGTCGTGGGCCAGGGAAACAGGTAAACCCTGTTTGGCGAGGGCAAGGGCTTGTTTCCGTTTGGCGGGCGTGATCAGGTTGGCGGCGCCGAGCTCGTCATCGGCTCCCCAGCGTCCCCAATTCGAAAGCTCTTTCATCGCGCGCTGAAAATCGGCTTCGGTGGCGATGGTCGCGTGAACCGGGGCGGGGCTCTGCGCGCGCGTGAAGACTCCTACGGCCAGCACAGTGCCGATGAGGACAAGCACCGAGGTTCTCATACTTCCTCCTGTGGAACAGACGAGTTGCGCTTAGGCCTTGGCGAGGACACTGCCGTAGCCGGTGGCGCGTGGGCTCAGACCGGCCACCCGGACGGCGTTCATCAACGCGTGCGGTGTGCTCGAGACGACCGGAACTTTGCATCTGGCTTCCAGGGGAACCAGCAGATCGAGGGTCTTCAGGCCGCCGCAGGAAACCAGGAGCGTGTCGGCCTGATGCGCTTGGGCGAAGACGCCTGCGCTGAAATCGAACAAGCCCTGTTGCGTGACACCGTCGACGGCGCGGATCAGGTTGAGGCCTCTGATGATCACCACTTCGAAGCCGCTCTCCTTCAAGAAGCGGTCGAGCGTGGCGTTGACCTCATCGGTGTAGGCGGTGGCCACCGCGACACGCTTGGCGCCGGCGACCTTCAGGCCATCGACGATGCCGTTCGACATCGAGGTGGCGGGCAAGCCGGTGGCCTGATGCACCTGGTCGATCAGTTCCCGATTGAACGCCGCGCCTTTGTAGAACGTGAGCGACGTTCCCATGATGGAAATCGCGGTCGCGCCCCGCTGCTTCAGCTTCAAGGCGGCGGGCACGATGCGGGGAACGGCTTCATTGTAGCTATCGATGGTCATGCCGTGGAAGGCCAAGCCTTCCGCCAGGAACTTGATGCCCTGCGGGTAGAGTTGCGCGGCCTCGGGCGGAACCGGATAGTCGGCAGGCGGGAAGATCATGCCCATCACGGGATCGGCGGCGGACGCTAACGGCATAGTCAAGGCAGCGGCGGCGGTGGTCTGCAGAAATCGACGGCGGGATTTGTCGGTCACGGGAGTAAACCTCGCTCGATTGAGTATACGCCGGAAGCCTCCAGCCGTGGGCATACCCCGGGCTGACGCGGCGGGGCTGGGATTGCCGCGATGTGTCAGGCGCAGCCACGGCGCGCGCTGCCGGGCACTTTCAAGCGAGCTTGAGAGCGGTGCGCAGCTGTTGGAAGCGGGGTTCGGCGCGGAGAGGCTGATAGAAGGGATCAATGTTCAAAAACGCGGCCATCGGAGAGCGGCCTTCGACGGCTTGCTGCAGCGAATCGAGGGCCTCGTTGCGGAGATTCAGCTGCAGCTGCACGGCGGCCATGGCGAGAGGTTCTACGTACTGCGAGGCTGCCTGGTGTTGGAGAAATCGCAGAATCTCCCGCGCCTTTTCCTGATTACCAGCGGCCGAGTAAGCGGCGCCCAACGCGCCCAGCAAGAGGTGAGATTGCGCGCTCAAGCCGGAGCTGCACTGGATCGCTTCTTCGTACCGGCCCATTGAAAGATACAGGCGGGAACGGAAAAACCGCGTCAGCAGCGCGTCTTCTTTCAAGTTGTAAGCCACACCCAACCATCGTTCAGCCTCTTCGTATTGCCCGAGCAGCCAGTAGGGCACTCCCATCGCGCCATTGGTGCGGTAGGAGAGGGGATCGAGGTGAACGGCGCGCTCGTAAAATCGCAAACCCTCCTCAAAGCGCGATTGGGCGATGGCGCAGTTGGCCTTGAAGCTGTAGGCTAAGCCATTGCTCGGATTCAATTGTACAGCCCGGTCCAGCGCCGCTTCGGCTCCCTTCCAATCCCACTCGAAGCGAAGGAGATGCGCGGCCCAGGCCACGTGGCTGTCGGAGCTGCCGTTGTCGATACGCAAAGCCTCCTGGGCCGCGCGGCGGCTTTCGATCTGCGCTTCGCGCGGCCGGGTCCAGCCCCAGAGCGCCATCCATTGGTAGACGTAGGCAAGGCCGGAGAGCGGGAGGGCAAAGCCCGGCGCCAGACTCGCGGAACGGCGGAAGCACTCGGCGGCAGCGAGGCACGGCCCCACGGAGCCTTCGTCCCAGGCATACTTGCCTTTCAAATACCAGGTGTATGCCTCCACGCCCGCGCTACCCGCGGGGAAAGCGGCGACGGGGCGCGCCGGCGCTTGCAACGCCGCGGCCACTTCCTGGGCAATCTCGTCCTGGATGGCAAAGATGTCGTCGAGGTTGCGATCGAAACTGCGCGACCAAACGGCGTGCCCGGTCGCGACATCCACGGTCTTGGCGCCAATGCGCAACTGATCGCCGGATTTGCGCACCGTGCCTTCCACCAATGTGCCCACGCCGAGTTGCCGGCACATGGCCATCAGATCTTGTTTGGTGTCGCGCAAAGCGAAAGAAGTGGTGAGGCCTAGAACTTTGAGGTCCGGCACGGAGGCCAGCTCGAGGATGATCTCTTCGGTAGTGCCGCTGCAAAACAGCGACTGTTCCGGATCGGCACTCAGATTCACAAACGGAAGAACCGCCACCGTATCGGGATCGATGTCCGCGGCGGAGGATTCGGCGGGTGGCTGCATGTGGCGGCGTCGCCCAAATTTCGGTACGTAACTACCCGGGTGAAAGCTGATCAAGACCGGGTTGTCGCTGCCGGCGCCATCATAGTACTCGTTCAGTTTGCGGCGGAGGCGGAGCGCTTCCACACGGACGATGGAATCGGTTCGCGGATCGTAGTCGGAACCGCGGTCAAACACATCGTGTCCGATGGCGAATTCTTTCAGAGTGTCGCCTTGTCCGGCTAGAGTCGCCTCCACCGTCGTGCGAAGGAACGTGGAGAGACGGGGGGAGTTGATGAGCGCATCGCTTGCCAGTAATCGCGCAAGCTCCTCGCGAACTTCAGCGGGGGAAACCGAGTCCGGATCGGGGGTTAACCCGCTCGCGGCGCTCACAGACGTTTCCATGGTTTGCACAGAGTATCACTCGCGCCGCTTCGCTTTCAATGGCGCAGATGTAACCGTTACATAGCTCCCACTAACTGCGGAAGAAGCCTACGAAACCCTATTGTTATAGATGGATCTCCTTCCTGTTTCGATCCATGAGAACAGTTCACTCGAGAATTTCTGCGTTTGTAACAGCGGCGCGCGCCTTGTGGCGCGGCCAACCCGGCGCTCAGTCCGGGCCTGGAGAGCCGGTCCAAGCCACTGAAAAACAGGATGATCGGCCTTTGACGGAGATCACTCTCGCAGCCGCCGGCCTGGCGCACGATTTGAACAACTTGCTGACGGTTATTTCCGGAGCCAGCGAACTCTCGCTTCTGAAAAGCAGCGATCCGGAGGCGCGGCGTCAGTGGTCGGAGGTGCTGGAGGCCAGCCAACTGGCCGCCGAACTGACGCAAAGCTTGATGTCACTCAGCCGCCGGGAAATGCTCCAATTGTCGCCAGTCTCGCCGAACCGGATTATTCAGGGCAGTGTGGAACTACTCAGCCGTCTGGCCGGTGACCGCGTGACGGTGCGGACTTCGCTAGCCGCAGACACGGGCTTGATCCTGAGCAATCCCACCGAGCTCGTGCAAGTGTTGATGAATCTCGTATTGAACGCGCGGGAGGCCATGCCTTCCGGCGGAAGCCTGGTAATTGAGACACGCGCTCATGTGCAGGCGGACAGGCGGGAAGGCAGATCGGGTTCACGCACAGGGCGCTACGTGGTCCTGACGGTTGCCGACACGGGGGCGGGAATGGACGAAGCCACGAAGTCGCGCGCTTTTCACGCCTTTTTCAGCACCAAGGCGGACAGTGAACGCACGGGCTTGGGGCTGGCGATTGTTTCGGCGGCCGTGCGCAAGTCGGGCGGCCACGTCAACGTACACAGCGCGCCCGGGGCGGGCACGCGTTTCGAGCTGTATTTTCCGGAAGCAGAACCCGCAGACAGGCGCACAGGATATGAAATCGATACGTCTTTCACAGCTACACTCGATGACACACCCTACCATCGACACGGCGGTTACCCAGACATCGCCGGGGGCTTACGTTCTTGACCGCAGCAGCCAAGGTCCATTCACGGTGGCATTCGTCGGCAGAGCGGACGGCGATGTGAACGCGGCCTTGCACCGTCACGTGGGGGGTTACCGGTTTTTCAAATACGCGTATTGTTCCTCGGCTCAATCGGCTTTCGAGGCAGAATGCCACTTGTTCCACGACCACGATCCAGTTGACAATCCCGGGCATCCCGAAAGCGAATCTTCGTGGAAGTGCCCGCGGTGTGAAACTTCGGCCAGCGCTATTTGACGTCTTCGACGGGAAGGTCCTCGGGCGAATCGCCGGCGAACATTTTGGCGTTTTCATAGAAGCCGGCGGTGGTGAGATGGATGCGTACTTCCTTGTCGCCCTTGTTTTCCCAGAACCAGCCGTGGATGCCGGTGCTGGGCGCGGTGAATGAACCGTAGGAGTGATCCTTGCCGGTTTTGTCGTCGAGTTCGTAGCTCTCGTAGTAATCCTTGTTCGGCTTCTGGTCGGGCTCGCCGTGGAACTCGAAACGGATTTTTCCGTTCGCTTTCCAGGCATAGACCATGCCGGCGCCTCTTTGCATGTGATATTTGATTTCGACGCCTTCACCGGGCATCAAGGAGAGATCCTCGGTATCGACCTTATAGAGAGACGGCTGCGCGGTGTACACGCCGGCGGCAACCGGAGCGGGCGCGGCGGCGGCCACGGCGACGGGAGCGGACTTAGTGGCCGAGGCTTTGGAGAGATCCGTCAAATGCAGCGCGGCGCCGGTTTTCAGCGGATCGATTCCGTATTCAGCGGGCAGCACCGCCGTAAACAGAATCACCAGCGCGGCGGCGAGCGCGATCACAGTGGCCTTCACGATGGCGCGCTTCGAAGGTGCTTCGACTGTTTCCTGCATAATGTTCCCTTCCGAAATCAGGCGTTGACGAAGTAGCCGGCCACCTGGTATCCGACCAGGAGGAAGCCGGCGCACATCAACAGGGCATTGGTGGCGAAGGCGTGGCGGAGGAAGCCGCTGCGGGTGCGCCAAACGCTTAGCGCGATGAGCACGGCAGTCAACGCCAGCACCTGGCCGATTTCGACGCCGACGTTGAAGCTGAGAATATTGGCGACCAGCCCGTTCTTGGTCAAAGTGAGATCCTGCAGCTTAGTGGCGAGGCCAAAGCCGTGGAACAAGCCGAAGATGAGGACCGCGAGCTTGGTGTTGGGCTGGAATCCGAGAAAACGCTGGAAGCCGTCCATGTTATCGAAGGCCTTGTAGACGACCGAGAGACCGATGATGGCGTCGATCAGATAGGGGTTGGCGTGAATGCCGCCCAGGACGCCGGCGAGCAGCGTGATGCTGTGCCCGACGGTAAAGAGGCTCACATAGAGAACGATATCCTTCAGCCGGTAGAGGAAGAAGATGACGCCGACGAGGAAAGCCAGATGGTCGTATCCGGTGACCATGTGCTTGGCGCCGAGGTACATGAAAGCGGCGACGGCAATGCCGCGGTTGCCCTGCACGAAGCTGGCGTCGCGCTTGGAGACGTTATGCGCGCTGACGCCCGCCGGGAAGGCCAGCGTGAATAAAACGACGAGAGTCAGGATGAACGCCGTGGTTCGGAGGAGCATGGTGCCTCGTTGTTTGTCCCGGATGAGGGAGACTTTGCGAGAAGTGTATCACGGGGCGCCGCGACCGCGCTATGAAACGTGGCGCGCCTATTTCCGTAAGCCGGCGGTCCAGTACTCGATTAGAGTCAGCGGCTGAGCTGAAGCCTCGCGCTGAGATTGCGCCATGCGTTCCGGGTCGGAAGCAAAGGCTTCGGGGAGCACTTCTAGAGCTACCTCCCGCTTTAGCTGCGTATCCTTGGCGCGATACACGTCACCCAATGCCGCCGGCACCGAGGGGCGCGAGAATCTCGTATGGGCCGAGTCTACTTCCTGCCTCGAGAGGCATGATTTCAGACGATTCTACATCAGGAAGAGCATTGCGGAAGGTCATGCACAAACCGCAGGTGGATCACGGGCGGACTGCCAGGCTGGGTCTCGAGTTTCGAGACGGGCGATGAGTTGCTGTAAACGCGGGTTGGCGCGGCTTACGAGAAGTGTAATAGGGGCCGCCGAGACCGCGCCTGGCTGGCTTTGAATACCCGACCGGGAAGACAATTTTGGTTTTTTCAAGGAGGAGGAGTCTGGCGCCCAGTTTTGGATTGGGGAAATCAGTAGTGACACGGAAGGCGCGACTCGCTAGGAGTCGCGCCGAACTATCTAAAGGAGCCCGTGACTGCGTCGATAGGCGTAAGCGAATCCGCCAAACCATGACAATATAGTAAAGCGCGAAAACGCCACGGCTTCTCCCGAAGATTATCCAATCGTCAGGGGAAGATTCTGAAATGTTACCGAGGGAGGCGAATCCATGGAGCTCCAGGTAAAAGTAATGCTGGGGCTAAGCGGTGGTTGAACAATAGCGGTGACTCCGTTGACGGTGACGATTGCGTCAAAGAAACCAACAAGAGCGGTCGGCGTTTCTGAAACGGTGTAACTGCCTGCGGGCAGAGCGCAGAACTGAACCGCTCCGTCCACGCCCGTGCCGTTGGTCAGGGTCATTGGAGGACCGGTGGGCAGCGTTGTAGATGTTCCGGTCGAGTTGTCCACCAGGGTAATGTCCCAGCCATCGAACGGCTGCCAGCTGGTAGGGTTCCCGGTGAGGTCATAAGTGGCGGGAATTTGTTTGTACACTGTCAAGCAGAAGTTTGGAATGCCCGGCAACACCTTGAAATTGTCGGTCTTCGACGCGGATGCAGCAAATCCATGAAAGCATCCGTTTCCGCAATTCGGGTTATCGACTTGAGTCGGATCCCCGATGTAGCTGTTGGTCGGAGTGGCCCAAACCTTGTAGACACCACCACTATTAGGCGAATCCTGAAAATCAGTGGGACAGCTGCTGTTGGCGACGCTTATCGTGATTGCACCAGCGTGGGCTTGGTCGGTGTTGGTTGCGTGAGTTGGGCCAGTGATTCCGGTATAGGCGGTGATTACACCACCCGTAACATGAAAGCTCCGGTTAATCACGGGATCGGTGCTGAGCAATGTCTTGCCATTAGGATCAGTCACCTGAAAGTAATAATCGCCATCGGGAAGCCCAGCGGCGCCCGCCTTAGCGTTCGGGCCGGGTCCACCGTTAAGGTAAACGTCGCACTTCGATGCGTACTGATTCGCATTGACAACGGTTCCGTTGGCCACCGTCGTGAAAATGGCGCCCGATACTCCTGCCGCATGGGCCTGATGGAACTGCGACGCGCCAACCAACAATGTTAGAACTGCTAGGCTTTTAAAACTCTTTTTCATGCCGGCTCCGTTTCTGGGATTGTCTTA
>CAYTJD010000113.1:0-21202 GCA_964438005.1 uncultured Solibacteraceae bacterium
CCTTACGTCGAGAAGCGCCGGACTACGCGACTTGATGCGGCGACGATTTTCCTCTCACATACTTGGGATCACTACGGGCAGATGGTGGAGTACCTACGAATGAACAATTTGGCGCCGCCCGGACACCAGTGATCGATACAAGGTATGAATAGGTGGCTAGAATCTCAGAGGAGGGATCTCCATGCTCTTATCCGCTTCGAGCTTGCGAATTGTTGTTGGCGTGTTGAGTCTATCCGCCACGACTCTGTACGCAGCAAACTTTCCCGACCCGGCGATAGACAACAAGAGTCTGGTCGGGGATCTCTTGAAGGGGGATCAGACGGCAGTGTTGGCGGGGGGCTGTTTCTGGTGCGTGGAAGCCGTCTTTCGGCAGATTGCAGGTGTGGATCAGGTAGTCTCTGGATACACAGGCGGAGATGCGGCCACCGCTCACTATGACCTAGTCAGCACCGGCAAGACAGGCCATGTCGAGTCGGTCAAGATCACCTATAACCCGCGCAAACTCTCGTACGGGCAGCTGCTGAAGGTGTTCTTCGAAGTGGCTCACGATCCAACGCAATTGAACCGCCAGGGACCCGATGTCGGACCTCAGTACCGGTCCGTGGTCTTTTACGCGGACGTGGAGCAAAGGCGGATCGCCGAGGCGTACATCAAGCAATTGGATCAGGCGAAGGTCTTCCACGCGCCCATCGTGACGCAGGTCGTTTCCTTGCCCACCTTCTACCCTGCCGAAGAGCACCACCAAAACTACTGTAATCGGCACCCGACGGATCGGTATGTCCAGGAAGTAGCAATGCCCAAGGTCGAGAAGGCCAAGAAACAGGTTCCAGAGCTACTGAAAAAATAGCGTTGGGACGGACCAGCAACGCCAGTCGCATTTGAGACGCGGGCCAGGGTCTGCGGTTTGAACTCGTCGTACTGCGGATTGAAATACAGATCGTGCACACGACGCCCGAGGTGCCGCGGAACCTCCAGTTCGCTTTCGATAAACGCCTGGTAGATGATCATCTTTGCCGTGACGTCGGTCAACTCCGACTGCCGCCAGAGTTCGACTTGCTTCTGCATCGGCTCGAAGTTCCGTTGCATTCGGTCCACTCCGACGGAAATCGAGTCCAGCAGGTTCAACGACTTCGAGTGTTTCGCCAGCACAGGTGTAAAAGCGCCGGTGCTCTGCTGAGGATAGTGGTGAAAGGAGATTGCGTCCCAATACTTATCGGGATACGCGGCGACGCCCTGGTTCCAGGAGTTGGCCAGGCTGGTGTTGGCCGGATCGCGGCACCCGCCAGACTCAGCCACACTGCGGCTCGCGCGAACCGACGGGAACGCTCCGAAAAGCCGTGGGACTCCACGGTGCCTCCTCTTTAGGATTCGAACAATTCTAACAAGATGGATTTCGGCTGCCTGCGGGTGCGGGCGGCCGGCGTTACTTCACTTGCTCGTCCTTCTCGACTTTGCCGTCGCGGATGTGGATGATGCGGTGGGCGTGGAGGGCGATGTCGTGTTCGTGAGTCACCAGCACGATCGTGTTGCCTTGCTGGTAAAGACGCTCGAACAGGCCCATGATTTCGTTGCCGGTGGCGCTGTCGAGGTTGCCGGTGGGCTCGTCCGCCAGCAGGATCGACGGGTTGTTCACTAACGCGCGCGCGATGGCGACGCGCTGGCGCTGGCCGCCGGAAAGCTCGTTGGGCTTGTGGTGCATGCGCTGCGCCAGGTCCACCGCCTGCATGGCGGTCTTGGCGCGCTCGATGCGCTCGTTGGCCGGCATGCCGGAATAAATGAGCGGCAGCTCCACGTTGTGCAGACTCGTGGCGCGCGGCAGCAGGTTGAAAGTCTGGAACACGAAACCAATTTCTTTATTGCGGATGCGGGCCAGCTCGTCGTCGCTCATCTCGCTCACCAGGTTGCCATTGATGTAATACTGGCCGCTGGTCGGCGTGTCGAGGCAGCCGATCAGGTTCATGAGCGTGGATTTGCCGGAGCCCGACGGGCCCATGATGGCGACGTACTCGCCGCGCTTGATCTCGATATCGACGCCCGACACCGCGTTGATCTCCTGGTCGCCCATGATGTAGGTCTTCCAGAGATTGTAGGTGCGGATGACGATTCCCTGTTTCTTGAGCTGTTCGCCGCGCTCGATGAGTTCCCGTTCTGCTGTTGCCGCCATTCGGTCGGTTCTCGTTTCCTAAGTCTTAGCCGGCGTCTGAGTCCGATTATCGACTTTCACCTGGGCTTCGTTCTTGATGGTGCGGATCACCTGGTAGCTTCCCGTGACGATCTCGTCGCCGGGCTGCAGGCCGCTCAACACCTCGATATCGGTTGTGCCCGTAATGCCAGTCTCCACCTTGTGAAATACCGCTTTGCCTTGGCTCACCACAAAGACGCCTTGAACTTCTTCCTTGAGGGCCTTATCGGTGACCGAATCGGACGCCGCCTGGGCGGCCCCGCGGTCCGGCTTCTTCACCAGATCGCCCTTCTGCCGGACGGTGAGCGCCTGGATCGGAATGGTTAAGACGTTATTGCGGGTGGCGGTGGTTATCTTGGCGGTGCAAGAAAGTCCCGGGCGGATCTCCCCGGGGGCGTTGTCGACGGCCAGAACCACTTTGAAATCTTTGGCTTCCTGGCTGGACGTGTTACTCTGCGAGGCGGCCAGGCCGGTGGAGCGCAGGATGGCCGTATTGCCGATTTCGATGACGTGGCCTTTGAAGGTCTTGTTCGGGACGGCGTCGACGGCGATGTCGGCAATCTGGTTGAGCCGGATGTTGACGATATCGGTTTCATCCACCTTCACCTCGGCGGTGATGAGCGACATGTCGGCGATGGTCATGATGGTGCTGGCGGCGGAGTTCTGGATGCCGGGCACGACGGTCTCGCCGACGCGCACAGAAAGGTTCGTCACCACGCCATCGAGCGGGGAAAAAGCGTCATATTTTTGAAGGACATCGGTGACGCGCGCGAGGCCGGCCCGGACTTGGGCGATCTTCCGCTGAACGGAGGCTAACTGGGCCGCGGTCTGTTCCCGCTGTGCGCGTGCCTGGGCAAGGCGGGCGTCGGACTGGCGGACAAGCGCCAACTGGGACTGATAGGTGGCCTTCTTGAGGTCGTAATCCTGGCCGGCCATCAATTTATCTTTGTAGAGCGAGTCGGCGCGGTCTAAGTCGGCTTTCATGCGGGCCAGATCGGCCTTGTTCCGATCGATATCGGCTTGCGCGGTCGTAAGATTCTCGTCGGCTGCTTTGAGTCCCGCCTCGGCAGCGGCCGAATCGGCCTCGGCCGAACTTAGGGATGCTGTCTGGGCCTGGACGTCGGCGGCCGGCTGGACATTTTCGATCCTCGCGAGCAGTTGGCCCTTCTTAACACGGTCGCCTTCCTTCACCGCGACCTGGGTGAGCTGACCCATCGCATTGGCGCCTATGTTGATGTAATTCTTAGGTTTAATCTCGCCCGAGGCGGTCACCAGGCTGGTCAGGTCCTGTTTGACGGTGCGCGCGGTCTGGACGGTGACAAGGCCTCGTTTGCTGTACACGGTGCTGGCGTAGATACCGATGCCGGCCAGAACTAGCGCCACGAGGACGATGGTGATTTTCCACTTTGGCTTCACGAGTCGGAATGCTCCCTGTTGGCTTTCAAACGGTATTAGACGACGCAGACGGGCCGGGAGTTCATTTCTAGTTTACAACGGCCTGAAATTGCCGGTTTTGGGAATCCAGTGGAGCGACGTTTGAACAGCCAAAAGATTAGCGGAAGTCGACCGAATCAGGCTGCGTGTTTTCGCATTGTGTCGTTTCGGTGACGCCGGAGGCGAGTTGGGCGCAGGCGTTGGAGACGGCGGTGCGGATGGCTTCCTGCCGGTTGGTGGCCGAGGCGGTGCGGCAATCGCGCTGGCCTTTGAAGGTGACGCAGACCTGGCAGCGCACGCGCTCCTGGTTGAAGGTGGAGAAGACGATGGCGCCGAGCACCAGGACGCCGAACGCGATGGCCAGCCAGACGGTTTTTTTCATGCGAAGCAGTTCCCCATTTTGCGGAATTTCGCGTAGCGGTGCTCGACGAGCTCTGCCGCGGTCATTCCGGAAAGTTCCTTGAGGTAACGAGCCAGCTCGCGACGGAGACTTTCGGCGGCGGCATCGGGGTCTTCATGGGCGCCGGCGCCGGGTTCGCGGACGATGCCGTCGATCAACCCGAAGCTCAGGAGATCTTCGGCGGTCAAGCGCAGCGCGGCGGCGGCCTGCTCGGCCTTGCCCGAATCGCGGTAAATGATGGCCGCGCAACTCTCCGGGGAAATCACGCTGTAGACGGCGTTTTCGAGCATCAACACGACATTGCCGACGCCGAGCGCGAGAGCTCCGCCGCTGCCGCCCTCGCCGATGCAGACACTGATGATCGGCGTGGGCAGCCGCGACATCTCCCGCAAGTTGCGCGCGATGGCCTCGGCTTGGCCGCGCTCTTCGGCGTCAATGCCGGGGTAGGCTCCCGGAGTATCGAGGAGCGTGATCACGGGCCGCTTGAACTTGGCGGCCAGCTGCATGGCACGCAGGGCCTTGCGATAGCCTTCGGGCTTCGGCATGCCGAAATTGCGGATCAACTTCTGCTTGGTGTCGCGGCCTTTTTGTTCCGCCACCACGGCGACGGGGAGCCCGCCGAATTGAGCCAGGCCCGCGACGATGGCGGGATCGTCGCCGTACAGGCGGTCGCCGTGGATCTCCTGAAAATCCTCTAATAGGCGCTCGATGTAATCGAGGGAGTGCGGCCGTTTGGGATGACGAGCCAACTGAACGCGCTGCCAGGCGGGGTGGGACTCGGCAGCGGCCGGCGCCGCGGGCGCGGCGTTTTCGTCGGTGTCCACTGACACATCTTAACAGTACGGTACCGGGCCGGAATCGGGGATGGCCGGTGCAGCCTTACGGGTACCTCAGTTTGTGAACAAACACCCGTAAGCAAGCACGGTCTGGATGTTTCGGACCTTGCCAACGTACGGCAGCGGGGCGGAAACTCGAAGAAGGAGGGGAGTAACAGCATGTGTGATTATTCTCTTATGGCGGTTCCCAACCGGCTCGCTCGGGAGGGGGAAGAATTGGTGGCCCACCGGTTTCCGACCGGATCCCTGGGTCTGGCGTCGCCGGCGGACCTGAAGCAGGCAACCGAACCGCGAGTGACGTGCCGCAAAACGCTCTGGCGGCGCGTGGCGGAATTCTTTGATCCGCCGCGCACCGAGCCGGTCCCGGCCGTGTGCATCCCGCCGGGCGCGCGCCTGCAAATGCAGGACATTTCCTCGCGGATGCAGCAGGACCTGTCGGTCGGGCCGGCCGAAGAGGTGACGTTCACGCAGATCTCGGCCGCGGCGAACAGCTACCGGGACGCCGTTCGTTTCCGAAACGGGCGTCTGGTCCGCTTACAGGAGCTACGCGAAGGGCAGAGGGTGAAAGTGCTCGACCTGTCCCTGGCGGAAGAGATGGATCTGGTCCGGCTGCGCGAGGAACGGGCCGAACTGGCGTCGCGCCTGCGCTGACGAATCGGCAGGTAGTTCCGGGGGCGCCGTCCCCGCAGGTGTGGTGTGCGCCGGGGCTGTTCCGACGCTGCGCTACACTCGAAGAAGCTTGATTGACCATCAAAAACTGGAAGCATATCCTGCGGCCGAGCTTGTTTCGTGGGCGGTCGAGACCTACGGGAACGGATTCGGCATCAGCAACAGTTTTCAAAAAGAGGACATGGTGCTGGTGGACCTCGCTGCGCGCGCCGGGGGCGCGTTCCGCGTCTTCACGCTCGATACGGGGCGTCTGCATGAAGAGACATACCAGATGATGGAGGCGGTGCGCGAACGCTACGGAATTCGCGTGGAACCGGCGTTTCCGGACTGGGCCGAAGTGGAGCGCATGGTTTCCGAGCGCGGTCCCAATCTGTTCTACGAGAGCGTGGAGGCGCGCAAACTGTGCTGCGAAGTGCGGAAAGTGCGGCCGTTGGAGCGGAAGCTCGCCGAATTCCAGGCTTGGGCGACCGGCCTGCGCCGCGAGCAGACGCAAGCGCGTGCCGGCATCCGGAGAGTGGAAGAGACAGCGGGCCGCCTCAAGCTCAACCCGCTGGCGGATTGGACTAGCGTCGAGGTGGAGGAGTACACGCGCGCACACGATGTCCCGGTGCATCCGCTTTATGCTCGCGGGTTTCCGAGCATCGGCTGCGCGCCGTGCACGCGCGCGGTGGAGCCGGGCGAAAGCGAGCGCGCGGGCCGGTGGTGGTGGGAGCAGGGCGGGCCGCGCGAATGCGGAATTCACTTCAAGCCGGATGGTTCGGTGCAACGGCTCACACCCGCTACGAAAGACCCATAACAAAAGTGAAATCGGGGACAGGCTGGATCCGATCTAGGCTACACTGAAGGGCTTAGGTCTCGTTTCCTTTGATCGATCTCCATTCGCATACGAACGAATCGGACGGAACCTGTTCGCCTGCCGAGCTGATTGAAGAAGCGGCGCGCGCGGGCGTGGACGTTCTGGGGATTACCGATCACGATACGTTCCGCGGTTTCGACCAAGCGGCGCCGCTGGCGCAAGAGGCGGGCATCGAAGCCATCTGCGGAATCGAGCTTTCGACCAAGCTTCACGGGCAATCGGTGCACCTGCTGGGATATTTTCTAGGAGACAACGGACTCGAAAGTTTCCGCACGTGGGTGCTGGAGATGCAAGAGTCGCGTCGCGAACGGAATGTGCGGCTGGCGGCGCGATTGCGGGAACTAGGGTTCGACGTGACGCTGGAAGAGGCGGAAGCCCGCGGCCGCGGCATGACCGGACGTCCGCATTTCGCGCAATTGCTGGTGGAAAAGGGATACGTGCGGAATCTGCGCGAAGCATTCGATGAGTATCTGGACGAATCGGCCAAAGGGTACGTGCACCGAAAGGAGCCGCAAATCGCCGAGGGCGTGGCACGGATCCGCGAGGCGGGCGGCATCGCGTCGCTGGCGCATCCGATTCGCGTGAGAGGCAACATCCCGGCCCTGGTGCCGGAGTTGTGCGATGCCGGCCTCAACGCGATCGAAGCCTATCACAGCGATCATGCGCGGCGCGACACGGAACAGTATCTGGGGCTCGCGGAGCGCTACGGCCTGATGGTGACCGGGGGTTCGGATTTCCACGGCGAAGTGAAACCGGGCGTGCGGCTCGGAACCGGATACGCGGGAAACTTGCGGATTCCGGCTGATCTGATCGACCAGCTCAGACAACACGCGCGGTAAGCGGGCCGGCCTGGAGACGCGCTCCGGATTGGGCGAACGCCGTGCGCACGATGGCGAGGGCGGCGACGCAGCCGGATTGCGGCGAATGAATGGCGGAAGTGATTTCGCCGGCCTCGGCGCCCTCGGCGGACAGTTTGGTTCCGGGGGGCGGCGGCTCAGACGAATCGACCTCCAGCCGGACCAGCAGCTTGTTGACGTGGCCTTGGGCCCGGATGCGCTCGACAATCTCCTGGCCGACATAGCAGCCCTTGGAGAAACTGACAGCGTCCATTTGCCGGGTTTCCTGCGGCAGCGAGGATTCGCGGATGTCTTCGCCGTAGCGCGGCTTGCCGTTTTCGATGCGGACCGCGCGCGCGTCTTCGGGTGTGGCCGCGACGGCGCCGGCGGTTTGGATCAGTTCCGGCAGAGCTTCGGAGGCGCCGAAAACGCGAAATCCGGGCTGGCCGGTGACGGTGGTGTCTAGAACCGTGAACTCGGGCTTGTTCGCAAAATTCTCGCGGAGCGCCGGAGCGCGGGGCCCTTCCACGCCGAGGGCGGCGGTCTTTTCCGTGAGGTCTTCGAGCTCAACCTGGTCGGCCACCTTGAATTTCAGGATCAAAGCAGGAAGTTTGGCGCGCAGATCGGGTTCGGTATCGATCAGGAAATGGTCGGGGAAGCAGAACAGATGCAAGTCCGCCTGGATGCGCCCTTGCGGCGTGAGGATGAACGCGTAGCAGACGTCGCCCGGCTTCATTTGTTTCACATCATTGCTGGTGACGTTGTGCAGGTAGCGGGCGCGATCGCGGCCGCGCACGAGGAAGCGGCCTCGTGCGGAGAGATCGAGCCAGGCGGCGTTGGTACGCAGGGCGTCGTAACCATTGGTCATCAATTTCAGTGTAGAAGATGAGGCGCTAGAAGATGCGGCGGAGATAGGCGGAAATCAAGATGATCACGAAGCCGGAGATGAAGGCGCCGGTCATCTGCCGGACGCGCCTCGCGTTGCGCGGGCGCACGGCCAGCAGGCCCGATGCAAAGACGTGGGCTACCAGCAGGAGCTTGATGATGAGCAGGGTGCGGTAGCGGGCGCTGTGGCCGGGCATCGCGAGCACATTGTAGAGGCCGGAAACCAGCAGGGCGGCCATCGCCAGCCACAGCCACGGGCGGAAGCGCGCGGCGGCTTTCTCAGATAAGGTGGCAGCCTCTTCGGGGGGCAGGGCGGCGGCGGCGGCGCGCAGGGCCAGAGCGGCGAAAAAAAGCCCGCCGACCAGAGTCGAGACCGAGGCGAGGTGCAGCCAACGCATGATGACGGCCGGGACATCACCCATACGCTTGAGTATACAATCGGCGTATGATTCACGAGATTCTCCCGGTGGGGCCGCTGCAGTGCAACTGCTCGATCTTCGGGGATGAGAGCACGCGGGACGGGCTGGTGGTGGATCCGGGCGATGAAATCGAGGAGATTCTCGAAATCGTGAAGCGGCACGGGCTGAAGGTGAAAGCGATAGTCATCACGCACGCGCACATCGACCATATCGGCGGCGCGCAGAAAATGAAGCAGGCCACCGGCGCACCGGTCTATATGAATCTCAACGACGCCGAATTGCAGAAGATGCTCGATGTGCAAGCCACCTGGCTGGGCATGCGGCCGCCCGAAGCGGTCGCGATCGACGCGCCGGCCAAAGATGGCGACCGGGTGGTGGTGGGCGCGACTGAGTTCCACGTGCTGCACACGCCCGGGCACACGCAGGGCAGCATCAGCCTGTGGATTCCGACGGAAGGCAAGCTGGTGGCGGGCGACACGCTGTTTCGCGACAGCATTGGCCGCACCGACCTGCCGGGCGGCGACGGGAAACAGATTCTGCGGTCGATTCACGACAAGTTGCTGCCGCTTCCGGAAGAGACGGTGGTGATCCCCGGCCACGGCGATACGACCACCATCGGCCGCGAGAAGCGGCACAACTATTTTCTGCAGGGGCTGGCGTAAGGCGATGACGCCGCAGCGCTGCGCCGCCGCCGTCCTGCCGCAAGCCCGGGCGCCGGTCACCATCTCACCAGTGGACGTGAAACCGCCGAACGCCGGTGAGGTGTTGATTCGCATGGAGGCGTGCGGGATCTGCCATTCCGACTTGTTCATCGCGGGCCTGGAGAAGTTGACGCTGGCGCCCCTGGTGCTGGGGCACGAAGGCATCGGGCGGATTGAAGCGGTAGGTGCGGGCGTGAGCGGCTGGGCCGCCGGAGACCGTGCGGGCATCACTTTTTTGGGGACGACGTGTGGAAGTTGCGAGTGGTGCCGCACGGGGCGCGCGCGATTTTGTCCCGAACAGACGAACTTCGGATACACGCTGCACGGCGCGCTGGCGGAATACGTGACGGCGCCGGCCGCCGCGTTGGCGCGGGTGCCGGCGGATCTGGCTGCCGAGCAGGCGGCGCCGCTGTGCTGCGCGGGCTGGACGGCGTTCGGCGCCATCCGGGAAGCCGGTTTACAACCGGGACAGACGGTTGCGTTATTCGGGCTGGGCGGGCTGGGCCACCTGGGGCTCGCCATCGCGCGGCATAGAGGCCTCCGGGTGGCGGCCATCGATCCCGCCGTAGAGAAACAGCAACTGGCGGTGGCGGCCGGGGCGGAAGTGGCGCTGCCGTTCGACAACGCCGGCCGCGCGCTGCAGAAGGAGCGCGGCGGAGTGGATGCGGCGATCGTCTTTACGGCCGCGCCCAGCGCGATCCCGCAGGCGTTCCGCGCGCTGAAACGGGGGGGCACGCTGGTGCTGGTGGGCCTCGCGACGGCGCAATACGAACTGCCGCTGGTGGAGACCGTGACGCGCGGCATCAGTATTCGCGGCAGCTATCTCGGCACACGGCAAGACCTCGAAGACGTCTTCCGTCTTCTGCAAGAAGGAGTGCTGCGGCCCCACATTCAGACGCACGCACTCGCGGAAACACCGGCGCTGCTGGAGCAGATGCGGCGCGGCGCACTGCTAGGCCGGGCTGTAATCGCGTTCTGATAAGATTCTCGCTATGGCCCAACCCAACGTCTATCCCCCGAGCCCGGAGTTCGTGCAGCGCGCGCGGGTCCGCGGAATGGATGCCTACCGCGAGTTGTATCGCAACGCCATGGAAAAGCCGGAGACGTTCTGGGCGGAACTGGCGGAACAGGAATTGTTCTGGTTCCAGAAGTGGTCGCACGTATTCGAGTGGCATCCGCCGTTGGTGAAGTGGTTCGCGGGCGGAAAAACAAACATCGCGTACAACTGCATTGACCGTCACCTGACGACGCATCGCAAGAACAAGATCGCCCTGTTGTGGGAGGGAGAGCCGGGCGACCAGCGCCTGATTTCTTACCAGGAGCTGCACCGGCTGGTCTGCCGCTTTGCGAATGTGCTGAAGGCGCGCGGGCTCAAGACCGGCGACCGGGCCATCATCTATATGGGGATGATTCCGGAGCTGCCGGTGGCGATGCTGGCGTGCGCACGGCTGGGGATCATCCACAGCGTGGTGTTCGGCGGATTTTCGGCCGAAGCGCTGAAGACGCGAATTCAGGATCTCGAGGCGCAGATCGTCATCGCGGCCGACGGCGCGTGGCGCCGGGGCAAGGAAGTTCGCTTGAAAGACGCCGTGGACGAAGCACTGTACGAGTGCCCGAGCGTGCGCGACGTGATCGTGCTCAAGCGCACGGGCGGAGCCGTGCAGATGAAGGCGGGGCGCGACCACTGGTGGCATGAATTGGACGAAGGCGCGAGCGAGCACTGCCCGGCCGAGCCGCTCGACAGCGAGCATCCGCTGTTTGTGCTGTACACATCGGGCACCACCGGCAAGCCAAAAGGCATTGTCCACACGACAGGCGGGTACCTGCTGCACGTGCACATGAGCGTGCAGTGGATTTTCGATTTGCGCGAAGAAGACACGTACTGGTGCTCGGCAGACATCGGCTGGGTGACGGGGCACAGCTACATCGTGTACGGGCCGCTCTCGAACGGCGCGACCAGCGTGCTGTACGAAGGTTCTCCCGACCATCCACAGCCCGACCGCATGTGGCGGATCATCGAGAAATACAGGATCAATACGCTGTACACTTCGCCGACGGCGATTCGCGCATTCATCAGGCACGGCGACCAGTGGCCGAACGCGCACGATATGTCGAGCCTGCGGCTGCTCGGTTCGGTGGGCGAGCCCATCAACCCGGCGGCCTGGGAGTGGTATTACAAGACGATCGGCAAAGAGCGCTGCCCGATTGTCGACACGTGGTGGCAGACCGAGACGGGCGGCATCATGATCGCGCCGATGCCGGGGGCTGTGCCGCAGAAGCCGGGGTCGGGCACGCTGCCGCTGCCCGGCGTGCTGGCCGATGTGGTGGATCTGGAAGGCAAGCCCGTCGCGGCGAACCGGGAAGGGTTCTTGATTATCCGGCGGCCGTGGCCGGGGATGGCGCGCACGCTGTGGCGCGACGCCGAGCGCTACAAGCAGCAATACTGGGAGCGCATTCCGGGCGTCTATATGACGGGCGACGCGGCGCGGCGCGACGAAGACGGCTATAACTGGATCCTCGGTCGGGTGGATGATGTCATGAACGTGAGCGGGCACCGGCTCAGCACGATGGAGCTGGAATCGGCGCTGGTGCGCCACCCGGCGGTGGCGGAAGCGGCGGTGGTGGGCAAGCCGCACGAGATCACCGGCCAGGCCGTGGCGTGTTTCGTGACACTGAAGAAGGGCGACTGGGACCACACGGAGTTGGCCGAAGATTTGCGGAAATGGGTGGCGCACGAGATCGGCAGCTTCGCCAAGCCGGAGCAGATCCGTTTTACCGACGCGCTGCCGAAAACGCGCAGCGGCAAGATCATGCGGCGGCTGCTGCGGGAGATCGTGACATCGAACGCGGTGACCGGGGATGTCACAACGCTGGAGGATTTGTCGGTGGTGACGCGGTTGGCGGCGCAGCACGACGAAGACTGAGGGCTACGGCATCCGGTAGAGATAGACGCCGCTGGGGTCGTTGGCGGAGGCTTCGGCGATGATCTCCGGCGCGACTTGCAAGCCGCGCGCAGCAGCTACGGCGAATCCTTCGCGCGTGTAATTGCGGCGTTCGAGCAGGTTCCAGCCGTGGCGGACAACCAGATCGAGGATCTGCTGGCCTTCCACGCGGTCCGGCGCGCGCACGTTTTCGATTTCTTCCAGCTTGCCGTGATGCGCGTGCCGCATGAGCGCGGAGGGAGCGATGTCCACCAGCCAGTGGCGGATGCCGCTTCGCTGTGGGGGCTCGGTTGCGAGTGCTTGAGTGGTCCGGGCGGGCAGGTAGAGCAGCAGGCCTTCGGTGAGGATGAGCCCGGGCTGGTCCCCGGCAGCCGACCAGACCGCCTGGCGTTCGGCGTCCCCGGTGAGATTGGCCGCAATCCGGGCCCAGCGGCATTTCGGTGGCTGGGATGCCAGGAGCTGTGCCTTGTACTCAAGGATTGGGGCGAAATCGACTTCGATCCAGCGCAAGTCCGGCGGCAGATCGAGACGCCAGGCGCGCGTGTCGAGGCCCGCTCCCAACACCACCACAGTGCGAATGCCGCGCGCGGCGATGGCCTCGAGCAGCATCTCGTCGATGGTGCGGCAGCGGAGGCCGACGCCGATGCCCAACCAATCGCGGTCCAGGAGTTTTTCGACGAGGGCCGCGCCGCGTGGACCCGCCAGGTGGGCGGCGAATGAATCGCGCACGACGCCGTCCGGGCGCTGCGTTTCGACGGCACGCGCCGCGGCGACCATCAAGGCGGTGTCGCTGACGTGTTCTACGCGGATTTCGCTCATCAGAACGAAAACCGGGCTTGGAATTCCAAGCGCCGGTTGTTCGCGGATTCGGAGAATCCGGTGCCGCCCAGGTTGGCGGCGCCGGCGGGCTGGTTCGCCTGCCCGAACAACGGCGACGTGATGTTACCGATGATTGGGCCCGGATTGTTGTGGTTGATCAGATTGCGGATCGCCAGCGACAAGTTCAGATTGAAGCGATGATCGCCGGCGCCTTTGCCGTCAGCGGGCGGACGGACCGGGCCGAACGCGAAGGCGCGCGCGACGCGCAGGTTGAACAGGATGGCGCCGGGGCCGCGGCCGAAATTGCGAGACACAATCGGCTCTCCGGGCGCCGGGTTCGGATCCAGGCAGTGTGTGGCGACCAAGGGCCGCGCGCAGGGCCCCATCGCGAGTCCCGGACGCGCGTTGAACAGCGTATCGCCATAGAAATCGCGGCCCAGGGTGATATCGAAGGGCGGGCCCGAGTTCAGGTTCAGCAGCGGGCTGAGGCGGATGCGGCCCCAGGTCTCGATCGAACCGCCGGCCGAGACGCGGTGCCGGATGTCGGTCGCCGCCGGGCCGTACTCGCCGGCATCGCTGTACGGATTGGCGCGGAAGGTCGATAGATCGTCGGTGTTGCTCAACGCACGGTTGTACGTGTAGGAGCCGAACAGCGAGATCTTTTTGCTCACGCGCGTGTTGACGTTCGCAATCATCTGATTTTGGTTGTAGAGCCCGGACGATTCCATCAGATAGACCGGCCCCGGCCCGTGGAGAACCGCAGAGCGCAGCTGGTGTAGGCCGTGAGTGTTGGCGTAGGTGACGGCCACGGTGGTATTGCGGAACAGCTGCCGTTCGATGCCGATGGAAGACTGCATCAGATACGGCGCGCGCAGATCCGTCGCGACGCGCTGAGTCGTGACCGGCTGGCTCGCCAGCGTGGCAAGCGGCGGGACCACCGGGAAGAAACTGGGCGTGTCGATGACGTATTGCTGCTGCACGAGGCCGTTGTAGCGCAGGGCCGTGATGGAGTTGACGAGCGCGAAGCGGTCGTAGAACATGCCGAAGCCGGCGCGGATCACGGTTTTCGCGGCGGTTTTAGCCGATTTCGCGCCGGGCGCCCACGCCACCGCGACGCGCGGCGCGAAGTCGCGCCAGTCGTGAATATTGGTTTGCGCTTCGTAGCGCAGACCGAAGCTGAGAGTGAGATTGGCGCGGGCGCGCCAGTCGTCGCCCGCGAATACGCCGGCGTCGAACTGACGGGCCGAGACGGCCGGCATACCGCCGGTGATGCTGAACTGTGACGCGCCGCCACCCAAGGCGCGGATCTGGTCCGGCGGTAAGTTTGCAAACAGCAGCGTGCGCCGGTAGCTTTCGATGGAGGTGATCTGGATCATCTGGCCCGAAGCGTCTAGCGAGGGCGCGAGGCCGCCGCTGAAGGTAAATGTGCCGTTGAAATTCTGGCGCGCGACATCGTCGACGGTCTGCTCGCGCAGGCGCGCGCCGAATTTTGCCGCGTGCGTGCCGCGCATCCACGACGTATAGTTCTGCAGCTCGTAATTGTTCTGGGTGTTGGACGAATCGCCCACGATCGAGCCGCCGCCGTTAAACGCGCCCAACACCTGGATGGCGGGGTCCCGCGCCGCCGGCTGGTTGGAGGTATCGAGGTGGTAGAACTGAAACCGTGTTTCGTTCACCGCCGCACCGAGAACCGCGGTTTCCGTCAGCTGCCCAGTATGGCTGACGCTCTGCGCGTGAACGGCCCGCTCCGGCAGATTGAAACTGCCGACGCCGGAATCGTCGATGCCGGCGTGGATGTACACATAGCGCGCGGCAAGCGTATGGTTGTCGCTGAGCCGGTAGTCGAGGCGCGAGCTGACGATGATGCGGCGCTGCGGGATGCGCAACACTGCCGTATACGGGTCGACGATGGCGAGTATCGCCGGATCGAGCCAACTGCCGTTGATGACGGCGCCATTGTCGATGGCATGCCGCTCGATGTTCATGGTGTAGGAAGCACGCTGGCGCAGAGGCCCGCCGAAGTTGACGCCGTATTCCTTGAGCAGGAACGGCGCCTTCTCGGCGGCGTAGGGATTGCGCGAGTTCCAAACGCTGTCGCCGAGGTTGTAATACGCCTGCCCTTTGAATTGATCCGATCCCGGCTTGGTGAAGATTTCGATACGCCCAAGTCCCAGCTTGTCGTACTCGGGCGCGAACGGGTTCTGGTTGATGCGGACCTCGCGGATCGAATCCTTGGAAGGCAGGTCGCCGCCGCTGAAGCCGTCGATGAAGATGGCGCCGCCGCCGGGTCCCGCCGACGGCCCGGCGAGCGCGGCCAGGTCGGTGGCGAGGTCTTCGGGGTTGTCGGCCAGGGCCTGCAAATCATCGCCGCTCAAAACCAGCGCGGTGGCGTTGCTGGCGGGATCGGTAGCCACGGCCGGTCCGGCATTTTCCTCCACCGAGACTTGCTGGGAGGAGCGCGCGACTTGCAGCTGCAGGTTTACGGTCTGCAATCCGGGCCGGATCGTGACTGCAAGCGGCTCGGCCATGGTCATATTGGGGGCTGTGGCTTGCAGTTGGTAATCGCCGGTCGCGAGCCCGGTGAACATATAGGTTCCATCGTTGGCGGCGGCGGCGGTCCGCGATCGGCCGTCCGCCGCGGTCAGCGAGACGCGGGCGGCAGGGATGATTGCGCCGGTGGGATCGGTCACCAGGCCGCGCAGTTGCGCGGTCTGGCACCACGCCGTAGCGACGGCCAGCGCCAGCGAGACGCGGCACACAACCTGACGGCAAAAGCGCACCATTGCAATTGTAGCGATCGGAATCTGAATTTACGATGAACTGCCGGCAATGACAAGTGCCCAATTCCCCTTACGCCGGATCTCGCGCGCGGGCGGCAGCGCCGCTTGTACGGCATCCTCCTCGTGCGCTTCAAATCCGGTGGCGAGCAGGAGACCGCCGGGCCGCAGGGAGCGCAGCAGGGCGGGCGCGAGGTGGATAATGGCCTCGGCAGTGATATTGGCGACAGTCAGATCGGCAATGGCGGGCCGCACCGCGTCCACGGAACCGACAAAGCCTTCGCCCGCGATTTCGACCGCCACCGGATCGATATCGCAGGAGTAAACACGCGCCGCACCGAGCAGCCGGGCCGCGCGTCCGAGAATGCCCGAACCACAGCCGACGTCGAGGACAGTTACACCGGGTTTGAGAAAATCTTCGAGCGCCTCCAGACAAAGCCGGGTGGTTTCATGGACGCCCGTCCCGAACGCCATTCCGGGATTGATGGTGATGCGCAAGCGCCCGGGCGGCGCCGGGTCGTCGCGCCATTCGGGAACCAGGAAGAAGCGCGCGCCCACCAACATGGGTTGCATCAGGTCGCGCGCCGATTGCACCCAATCGCGCTGCTCTTCGATGCGCACCGCCGCGCCGGGATAGAGCCGCAAGAGCGCGGCGCGGTCGGCGCTGTCCTCAAAGAAGGCGCGCAAACGGCCGTCGTTCATCTCCGCGATGCCGGCCGAGCCTTGCTCCCAAAGCTCGGCGATCAACAGATCGCGGTCGTCGGGGGCGCAGTCGATTTCGAGCGAAAACATCAGCATTCACTGGACGTCGGGCGGCCCGCCGTCACGATCGCCTTGCCGCATTCGTCCAACGTGCGGCACTGGCAGTTGGCGCGGAGGCGCTCGATCACGTCTTTCATGCGCCGAAGCTCATCGATTCGCGAGTCCAACTCGGTGATTTTGTGTTGCGCCAGTTGGCGCCAGCGTGCGGAAGCGGGGGCACGCTGGCCGAAGCCGAAGAAGAGCCGGCGGATTTCGTCGAGCGTAAAGCCGGCCGCTTGGGCCTTGCGCACCACGGCGAGCCGGTACACCGCGCCGGTCTCATAACGGCGCTGCCCGCTCACGCGCCGCGCCGGCGGCAGGATGCGGATGCGCTCGTAGTAGCGAATCGCGGACGGCCGCACGTTGGCGCGCTGCGCCACTTCCGAGATTGTGAATTCGGCCATGCGTCCGATTATAGGGCAAGCCGAACAAAACAATCATAAAAAACCGCTTGCATTAAAGTTGACTTCAAGTTCTATGATCGAATTCGAGGTGACGTATGAAAGCATGGATTTATCCCGCGGCGCTGCTCCTGGCGAGCGCCGCCTTCGCCCCGCTCAGCGAAGCGCAGAAAGGCACAGTGAAACACGAATCGCCGTTTGCCTGCGACCGGCTGACTCTCGATCCGGCCGCCCGCGCGCGCCATTTCGACGTATTGGGGCCAGCGCTTGCCAAAGCGCGCCAGAATTTCCGCGAATTGTCGAACGGCTACGAGTTTGCATATCGGCCGGACCGAGCCACGGTTCAACAGCTGATGGAGTGGGTGGCCGGCGAACGCCTGTGCTGCCCGTTCTTCGATATCGAGGTCCGCATCGAGCGGGAGGGCGGATCGGTCTGGCTACGGCTGACCGGCCGCGAGGGCACCAAGCAGTTCATCCAGTCCGACTTCGCACGGTGGATGCGCTCCTGACGCGGCCAGCGGCGGGTGTTATCGTGAAGTTTCAGCGCTCGCCATGAAATTACAAGGAATTTTCCCTCCGATCACCACGCCGTTCGATCATGCCGGCAACTTGTACGTGACCAAGGTGCAGCACAACGTCGAGAAGTGGAATAAGACGACGCTCACCGGGTACGTCGTCTGCGGCTCGACCGGTGAGGATGTCTTCCTCAGCATGAACGAGAAATTCACGCTATGGGAATTGGTAGCAAAATGCGCCGCGCCGGAGAAACTGCTGATCGCCGGCACTGGCATGGAAAGCGCGAAGGAGACTATCTGTGCGACCAACCGCGCGGCCGAATTGGGTTACAAAGCGGCTCTGGTGCGGACACCGCATTACTTCAAGACGCAGATGACGCAGCCCGCCACACAGATGCTGTTTTTCCGAACGGTGGCCGACCAGGCGCGAATTCCCGTGTTGCTTTACAATTTTCCGCAGGTGACAGGCGTCGACTTGGCAGCGGAGGCGGTGGTCGGGCTCTCCGAACATCCGAACATCATCGGGATTAAAGACAGCTCAGGGAACGTGCAGCGGGTGATGGATATCGTCCGCGACGCGCGCCCGGATTTTCAAGTGCTGGTGGGTTCGGCGCAGGTGCTGCTGCCGTCGCTGCTGATGGGGGCGGTGGGCGGCATCCTGGCGTTCGCCAATCCCGCGCCTTACGCGGCGATCGCGATTTGGGAAGCGTTCCGCACAAGAGAAGAGGAAGCGGCGCGCGACTGGCAGAACCGCGTCGGCCGGGCGGCGACGCGGATCGCGAAGTACGGTGTTCCCGGGTTGAAACATGTCATGGATGTGAACGGCTATTACGGCGGGCCGCCGCGGCTGCCGCTGAGCGTGCCGACGCCGGAGGCAAAGCGGGAGATTGAAGAGGCGTTCAAGGATTTGAAGGGCTGAACCGTCGCTAACGCCGCAGCCGCCGCAGCGCTTGTGTACACTCCTCGATGCGCAGCAGGTAGGCCGCGCCGAAATAGGCCAGGCCGTAGGGAATCAGAATCGCAATCCCGGCAAGGTATGGCTTTTGCACGCTGATTGCCAGCTTCACGCCCCATGCCACCGCGGCGGCCACGGCAGCCGCCATCCAGAGTTTGGCTGTCAGTATTGCGGGCAATCCGGTGCGGCCGATGCGGGCGTTCAACGTGCGGCGCAACAAGACAAACTCCACCCAGCCGGAAACGCCGGCCGAGGCCGTTAAGCCCGCGACACCCCAGCGCGCCTCGATGCCGATCCACCCCGGCAGCCAACGCGAGCAAACATACCCCAGGCCGGTGGTCAGCACAACCCGCAACACCGCGTAACGCAGGGGTGTGCGTGTGTCTCGCAACGCGTAATAGGTGGAAGAATACAGCCGGCCGAGCGTCGACGCCAGTAATCCGACGGCCGCGCCGGCCAGGATGCCCCAGACGTAGAGCGAATCGTCGTGCGTAAACTTACGGTGCTGGAACAGGACTCCCGAAATTACGTCGCCGAGCGCGAGAAAGCCCATCGCCGAAGGGACAATGAAGAACGCGATCTGCCGCAAGCCGCGGTCCAGGCGGTCACGCAGGTATTCGGCGACTTCGGCGGCTTCTCCGAGCGCGCTCGACATGGCCGGGAGTTCCGCGGCGGACACCGCCATGCCGAAGAGACTGACGGGGAGCGTGTAGACCTGCTGGGTCAAGCTCAGCCCGCTGATCGCGGCGGTCGGCAGGTACCCGGCCAGCCAGATGTCCACGTAGGCGCTGATCTGGACTACGCCCCGGCTGATGAACACCGGGAAGAAATTGCGGACCACTTCGCGCACGTGCGCCGAGTCGGCGTCCCATCGCACCCGCAGCCGGCGCACCAGCTCGAGCACGGAAGGAACCTGCACGCCGAATTGCAAGATGCTGCCGGCCACCGAGGCCCAGGCGACCACCACGGCCAGGGAGGACAAGTTCGCCAGCCGACCCCCGAACGCCAGCAGGGCGGCGATCATGACCACATTCCAGGCGACCGGCGCGGTATAGGAAAGGAAGAATTTCCGGTGGCTATTCAGGATTCCCAGGCACCAGGCCGACATCACCAGAACGCCCGCGCCCGGGAAGAAAATGCGGACCAGCCGGATGGTGAGCTCGCGCTTGTCTCCGCGCAAGCCGCCGACAATCAAGTCAATGAGGTACGGCGTAGTCAGCACGCCCACGAGCACAATCACCGACACGGTGACCGCCAGCAGCGCCGCCACTGCGCCCGCCACTCTTCCCGCTTGTTCGTCGTCTTTTTCCGCGAGCAGGCGCGCGTACACCGGGATAAACGACGCCGACAGCACGCCCTCGCCAAACAGCGTCTGCAAGAAATTAGGGATGCGGAACGCCGCCCAGAAAGCATCGGCGGCATCGGACAGTCCGAAGTAACCCGTGAAGATGTAGGTGCGGACGAAACCGATCAGCCGGGTCAGCAGGATTCCGGAGGCCACCAGGAACGCATGTCCGCCGGTTCGTTCGTGCTGCCCGGGCTTGGCCACTAGCCGAGCTTCTCCAGGACCGCGTTGGTCACTTCTTCGGTCGCGCTTTGGCCGCCGAGGTCCTGCGGGCGCGCTCGGCCTTCGGCCAGCACCGCGGCCACGGCGCGCTCCACCTCGCGCGCGGCGTCGGTCATTTGGAGATGATCGAGCATCATGCTCGCGGTGAGGATCGCGGCCAGCGGGTTCACCACGCCCTTGCCGGCGATATCCGGCGCCGAGCCGTGGACCGGCTCGAACATCGAGGGGAAGCGCCGTTGCGGGTCGAGATTGGCGCTGGCGGCCAGCCCCATACTGCCGATGATCGCGGCCGCGAGATCGCTCAAGATGTCGCAGAACAGGTTCGACCCGACGACCACGTCAAAGCTCTGCGGGCGGCGCACGAAGTTCATGGCCGCGGCGTCCACCAGCAGCGATTCGGTCTCGACGTCGGGAAACTGGGACGCCACTTCCTGGAAGGTGCGGTCCCAGAGCACCATGCTGTATCCCTGCGCGTTCGACTTGGTGACCGACGTGACGCGTTTTTTCTTGTTGCGCTTCACCGCCAGCTCGAAGGCGAACCGCACCACGCGCTCGATGCCGCGCCGCGTGAAGACTCCGGTCTGGATGGCCACTTCCTCCGGCTGGTGCTGGTAGAGGAAGCCGCCGACCTGCGCGTACTCGCCTTCGGTGTTTTCGCGCACGACGACGAAATCGATCTCGCCGCCCTTGCGGCCAGCCAGCGGCGACGGCACGCCTTCATACAAGTAGGCGGGCCGCACGTTGGCGTATTGATCGAAGGCGCGGCGGATCGGCAGCAGTAAGCCATTCAACGTTGTGTGATCGGGGATCTGCGGATGTCCGACCGCGCCGAGATAGATGGCGTCGCAGGGCTGTAGCAGATCGATGGCGCCCGCCGGCATCATGCGTCCCCAGCGGAAGTAGTGGTCGGCGCCCCAATCAAAATCTTGAAACGCGAAATTGACGCGGTATTTGCGGCCGATCTGCTCGAGCACCCGCTTGCCTTGCGGGATGACTTCGGTGCCGACGCCGTCGCCGGCGATGACTGCGATGGTGAAAGTGGTCATGCGCCGAGAACAATTTTAGCGCCCGTACCCGGATCCCGAAGGTCGATATACTGAAGTCAGATGGAGCCGGGGGAATTTCTCCGCGCGCCGCTCGGCGCACTCCGTACTCCGGTTTGCCGCATCGGGCTTTCGGCCAGCTATCTGCCGGGACGCGAGACCGT